>JANNYC010000250.1:0-15202 GCA_031409895.1 Planctomycetota bacterium | reverse complement strand
CTGAAGATCGACGGCGGCCTGGCAATCGAATACTTAGCCGACAAGGCACCCGCCCAAATCACGGGGCTAATGGTCGACGACATCATTGTCCGAATGAATGATCAGCTCGTGACATCAGTCAACCAATTAAATGAGCTAATTCAGACATCGCAGGGGGCCGCGATCGATTTTGAAATTCTGCGCGACGGCCAAAAGGCGAATTTGAATGTGACGCCCGAGAAACGGCCCGCATGCGACAAAGCAATCGCATTGGTCATCACTGGGGACTCCGGCGAGGATCCGGATGAAAGCGAGTTGGCGAAAATTCGCGCTCTAATTAGATCTCAACCCGCCGGCACAAATGTTCAAGTCATTTTGGTGCGGCCGGGCGTTGTCCTGAAAGATGATTCACGCACATCTGATGACATCTCCAGCGAAACGGCCGGTAAATCGCGTTGCGAACTGCACTTTAGTTTCAAGGAATTTGAGTCGGATACCTTGCTTCTGAGCGAGGCGGACTTGGGAGAAAACAAGATCGTTAGCGGATGCTTGGTTAAGCTGACCGGAGTCATCGAAGAGCAAATTGAAAAACGCAAAGCCGACTTAGAACAACTCAAGCTGGATGACGAAAAACCCGTTGGCGACGATTTCAAAAACCGAATTGAAGCGCTTAAATCGCAGCTCAAAATGCTAGAAGAAACCCGCGAGCTGTTGAAACAGGAAATAGAACGCAATCAGGAATCCGACTCGTCCGGCGACTCCGCCAACGACGAACAATCAACTCATTGCCGTCCGCATTGCCGGCAATGGTCCTAAGGAATGCGTCTATCGGATCGAGTTCGATGGCGGCTGCTCGCCCATCTTTAACGACGGATCGAGCGTGTTGACTTCGAATGCTTCGTCGCCGAAGAATTTGGTCGTGCCTTGAGCGACTTCGCGCGCGTCGGCTTCGGCACAGGTCAACTGGGCGCGGAACATGTGGGTTCCGGCTGCGGTGGCGCGGGCGGTGACATTAAACACCATCTCTTCGGTCGGATCCAGTTGCCCGATCGTTTCAAAGATGACTTCGCCCGGATTGAGTTTGTGGTTACGACCTTCGGCTGCGGTTGGCTCGACGCCGTTCGAGAAGTGCATCACGATGTCGACGTTGTTCGCGGTCCGTGTTCCACGATTCTTCGCCACGATCTTGTAGACGGTATCTTGGCCGACGGGTAACGGACCTTGTGGGTCTTCCACGCTGAGGACCAAGTCCGCGACGGTTTCAACTATGGTTTGAATCGAATCGGCAGCGGCCAAATCGCCCAAGCCGCGTACGCCAGCTTCAATCTGGACAGGACCGGCTGCAACCAACTGGCAAGCGATCGTATACGTTCGCTTGTCGCCAGGTGGTAATGCCCCGACCGCCCAACGCATTCCACCGTCGATTCGTTCGGCCGCTTCGATTCCGGACAAGTATTGAACTCCGCCCGGCAATCCAATCGCCGCGAACACATCCTGTGCGATCGCGTCGCCCGAATTTTCGACCGTGATTTGAAAATTCCCGGTGCTCCCCGCGTATTTGAGACTTGGCCCCGCAAGCGAAATTCCCAATTGGGCGCGGCGAACCGTTATGTTTTTCGACACATTGTCTTGCAAGCTCCCGTCGCCCGTCACGCCAGCCGCAAGCTCCAAAGCTCCAGCACTTCGCGCGATCAGTTCAACCTGGATGTTCTTTTCTTCGCCCGGCCCGATGTTTCCAAGCGTGGCACGCTCGCCACCCAAAACTTCCGACAACATTACGTTCACGTTTTCCGCGACGCCGGTGCCTGGATTGCGAATCGTGACGCTGTACATCGCTGATTGTCCGAATTGGACTTCGTCGGGACCAGTGATCGCCATCTTCAAAAGCGGCTCTGTGACTTGGACTTGGACCGCGCCCGCCAACGGAGCGACCGACCATTCGACGTTTAGGTCAAACACTTGTGCTTTGCGCGGAATGACATCGAGGGTCAGACGCTGTGACTTTCCAGGTTCCAATCGATCGATTCGCCACATAATACGAGTCGCATCGGTCTCACGTGCAAGTTCTTTCGCACCCGCCGTGAGATTTGTATTCGCAAGTTCAATCCAAGTCGGAACCGTGAACGTCACAACCAACTGCTGTGCTGCAGTCCGGCCGTTGTTTACGACGTCGATCGCGTAAGCCGCGCTCTTGCCGACGGAAATTGATTTGGGACCAGTCGTGGAGACTTCAATCGATGCGCCGGGACTATTGATCGTTGTTTGTGCGCTGTCGAATCCTTTTGTGGCTCGACTTGAAGCCAACTCGGGAGTCGTCGCGGTCGTTGCCGGCCGCATCAAATTCGGGCCAGCCGTTGTCGAAGCTGCAGCGCTTTGCGTTTGGAAAATTGGGGACTTTGAAGCCGTCGCGCTCTGCTTAGGTGGAGAAGCAGTTGCTAGGTTCGGCGAGCTGTTTGTCGCCGGAGCTGCGTCGGGTGTAAGCGATTCAACTAATTCTTGTTTCGCGGACACAGGCATTACGCGACCAGGCTGCGCGATCAGACGAGAAGCTTGATGAACCGGCAACGACGCATTTCGCAAATCGACGGGAGGCTGCCCCGGATTGGGCATCGTTGGTGCCATCGAGAAAACTTCTGATTTCGGTCTGGTCTGGATTTTCGTTGTCGACTGGGTGGCAGGCTTGGCAGCCGGCGGACTCGACAAGAGTGTGCTTCGAATTGGTGTCGTGGGCCGGACCATCGGCTGATTCATCGAGATTTCTTCCGGCATTTGATTCGACGTGATCGGCAATTGGCCTACCGAGTTTGGTTTGCCACTCAATATTTCTGGGACTTGAATGCTGCTTTGAGGCTTCGATTGGTTTGCACTCGTTGCTGGAGGCACGCTTGGCGAGTCTTGGGCCTCGAATGACACTTGTTCAACAGGAACGCTGTCGTCACTAACGGGCGCTGAGGAAGCTTCAATATCTCCGAGGGAAATCAGAGAGCCGTTTTGCAGTGCAACCGGAGGAGCGGCAACATTTCGAACTTGCGGAGTTGATCGCAGTGCGCGAAATCGCGACATTTCGTCCGAAGAATAACGTCGCGGCGGCGTGCTAACGTTTGCCGGAGCCGGTTCGGTCTGTGCTTGTTGTCCAAACCCAGTCTGGGCCAAAAGCGAAACGAACAAGATCAAAGCAATTTTCGTTTTCATGGACGCAACCTTCCTGACTAAACGGTGTGTTCTTCTAGTTATCGGGACAATCGACTTTTCGCATTCAGCAAAATTTGACGAACAGGCAAAATATTCCGATTCCGTAGACTTTGCCGCTAGCCATTCGATACCGCCTCGACGCGCAATTCAAACGCACCACCGATACCAGCACGACGCGCCAGCAAGTGGTTTGGATCAACGTGCAACCCCAGGGTAAGGAACGGCGCGTCCCCTTCGAGGCGACCACTAGCAGGCCCGTCGTGCTGGTACTGCGATTGCACTTTCCCAGGCCAACACGGCAAGCCAAATTGACTTTTCCGATGAGAAAGTCTGTACCGATAGTAGCGATTGTGCCGATTCGAAGCCGAGCACATCGCAATTTCTCTTACTGCGCGCCTACGTCGTCCGGACAAATCAGATGACCAGAAAAACAATTGCCATTGCCGTCGTTGCAGTCTGCTTTATTGCCGCTGTCGTGTTGCCGTTGCGAAAACGAAGTGGCGACATGCGCGAGCGGGCGGCGGCCCGCGATTCGCTCAACAATCAGGAACCGTCGGGCTCGTTATTGCCCGCTCCGCACCAAAGCGATTTGAACTTGGTGGACTTCAAGTCGCTTGCGGACCAATCAGATTCGCTGCAGCACATTGCACAGTCGATTCCGACCGAGACGAACGGCACAGCGAACAAATACCCTGTCATTCGAATCGCGTATCAAGAGACGCCGAAACTGATCGATGCGATGTCGTTGCACCGCGAGTATCCGTTGCAAAATTTGACTGTTGAACAATTCGAACGGCGCATGCTCGACGTGTGGGGCAATCGCCTCCAGGTAATCGCTGAAAATAACGGCCAACTCGTAAAGGTCACTTTGCCCACGCGTGAAATAGGCGCCGGCGAGATGGTCATCGACCGAGTCAATGGCATGGTGAAATTTAGCGGGCCAGACGAAGTTTTGGCGAAATGGCGTCGAGCGATGCTTGCCCTCGACACGAATCTGGTCGACGGAATTGGGACCGCTCAAGTTATCGACGCTCAAAATGCGGAACCCGAAACGATTCAAAAGGCCGTCGCCATCATGGAGACGATCCAGATCGCTGGCCAAGAATCCAGCGGCGAAATACGCCGCGCAATTCCCCTTAACCGAGCTAATGCCAAATCTGGGATCGTGGCTCTTCCGAACCAGCAACCGGCCGCCAACCCAAGTCGGGGTGGCCAGGATCTGCCCAACATTCAACAAGGGCTTACTGGTCCAGTTCGCGTCGAAGTCATTCCCGAATTGAATTTGTTGATCTTGTACGGCAAGCCGGAAGACGTCGCCTACGTGCAAAAGGTCTTGGGCAACCTTATCAAATCCGCCGACGCCGCGCAGCCCGACGTCAAAGTCTATCCATTGAAAAACGTGTCCGGACAGGCAATCGCCGCCACATTGCAATCGTTGTACGACACGAATTTCGCCGCGCAACAAGGCCCGGTTTCGATCACAGCCGTCGACCAACCAAATGGACTCCTATTGATTGGTCGCAAAGAGAATATCGAATCGGCCGAAAAACTAATCGCAACCCTCGACGTCGCGCCAACCGAACAGCCTGAAGCGTTCAAGACTTACCGTCTCAAATTCATGTCGGCGATCGACGCTCGCGAGCGCATCAATGCCTACTTTGCAATTCAACAACAGCAACAACCCGGCCAAGCCAACACGTCAACCAGTCCCATAACGATCGTCGCCGATTATCGTTCGAACTCGCTCATCGTAAAAGGTGGCGCGGCTAACTTGGCGCTCATCGACAAACTTCTCGTCGAACTAGACGTGGACACATCCGAGTCCAAAAATGAAGTCACAGTCATTCCGATCCACAATGCGGTCGCCAGCGAACTTGCAAGTGTCTTACAGGACGCGATCAACGGGCAACTTCTAAACAGCGGCCAAGGTTTCGTTCCGCAAGATCAAGCCGGTGGCCAGGGTGGCGCAGGCGGCGGAACCCAAAATCAAGTCCAGGCCCAAGCGCCAGGCGATGCTGCCACCGAGTCGCGAATTCGTTCGGCAATGCTCGAACTGATGACCGTCGACAAAGACGGCAAAGTGGTCGATGGTGGAATTTTGTTCGATGTGCGTATCGGTGCCGATGCGAATTCAAATTCGATCATCGTCACCGGTCCGGGTCGCTCGATGGACTTGATCAAGGCACTTGTCGAGCGCCTCGATGTCGTTCCCGATATCGAAATCGATATCAAAGTCTTCCGCTTAATTCATGGCGACGCGCCGACCTTGCTGACGACGTTACAACAATTGTTCAGCGGAACGACGCAGGCAGGAGGCGGGGCGGCGTTTGGTCAAACCAATCAGTTGCAATCGCAATTGCCTTTGCAATCCAGTAGTTCCCAAGCCGGCGCGACGCTTGCCGGTCTGCGATTTAGCCTCGACACTCGCACCAATACGTTGATCGTGTCTGGGCCTAAAGGTGACTTGCAAGTCATCGAGGACTTGATTTATCGTCTCGACGAATCCGACATCGACACGCGTTTGGTACGAGTTTACCGCTTGAGCAACGCTCCGGCGGAGGATGTCGCAACAGCCATCAATAGTTACCTCGACAGCCGCCGTGACATCATCGCTGCGGATCCCGGCGCGGTAAGTGCCTTTGAGCAAGTTCGCCGCGAGTTGATCGTCATTCCCGAAATCGTTAGCAACTCGCTGCTCATCAGCGCCACTCCACAATACTTTGCCGAACTCGAGCCGGTCATACAAGCTCTAGACCGCCGACCGACTATGGTCAAAGTTAAAGTGCTTATCGCACAGGTCACTCTGAGCGCCCTGGATGAATTCGGCGTCGAAGTCGGTGTGCAAGACTCGTTGCTTTTCGATCGCGGATTATCGGGTACCGCCGCCGGTCTTAACCGAATCGGTTTTCCTTTCAATCAAGCCGGCATAGGCAATGACAACACTGCGTTGGCTCTTGCCGGTCGCGAAAAGCTGGCTGGCCAAGGCCTTTCAAATCTGTCCGTCGGTCGCACAAATTCTGCCGCTGGTTTCGGCGGTTTGGTTTTGTCGGCCGGAAACGAGTCGATCAACGTCCTGATCAGAGCACTTCAAAGTCGAAACGCAATTCGCGTTTTGGCCAAACCACACATTACGACGGTTGATAACTTGCTCGCTCGCGTCCAAGTCGGACAAAATGTCCCGACCATTACCCAAGTCAATCAAAACACTAACGGCGGGTTTTCTAACTCGATCACTTATACTCCGGTTGGAATTATTTTGGAAATAACGCCACGAGTAAGCCCAGACGGCACCATTGTGATGACTGTCAACGCAACCAACTCGTCACTGGGCGACGTCGACGACGGCATTCCAATTTTCTCGGACGCGAACAACAACGTGATCCGTTCGCCGATCATCAACGAAACGACGGCCGAAACGACGATCATGGCCATGTCCGGTCAAACGGTGGTTCTTTCAGGCTTGATGCAAGAAACAAAATCGGATAGCCGCCGCGGCGTTCCAATTCTTTCGGACATTCCCGTCCTGGGACCGCTTTTTCGATTTGACTCCGAGCAAGTTAATCGCTCGGAACTGCTCATTATCATGACGCCCTATTTGGTGAACGGCGATGAAACAATCGACTTGCAAAACCAACTTGAGTATGACCGGATGCACTGGTGCCTTGGCGACGTGAACGACTTATACGGAAGCCTCGATTACGACGGCGGCCAGGTCGAAGTCCAAAACGTCGAACAACCCCCGATCTACTATCCGGACAGCGATCCGATGGGGCAGCAGCCGTATTACGTCCCACAAAATCAACCGGCCGAAGCCAACCCAGTACCGCCAACCAACGCACCAGACTCGTCGCAATTCAATCTGCCGGTCTTGCAAACCGAGCCGACGATCAACACAAGCAATCCACCGCCCCGATATCCGGTGATCGTTCCGCCCACCGATCCAACGACGGGCGAAGCTGATCGGCCAGAGTTCTTGGATGCGACGCAGCGAGTTCCTTTAACCGGCGCTCGGCCTTCGACGCAGAGTCAACCGGCGAACTTCGCACAGAAGAACTCATTCGTCCGAATTCCCACAGCCTCTTCCGGCACAGCGACTTCGTCCGTAATCAAAACGTCTTGGGACGAACAAGCGACAGACATCAAATGAAGACGAGAACCGATATGATTCGCGAACGAAGTTTTATCATCGTTGCCATATTGGCCGCCACGGTCTTAACGGGCTGCAAATCGGCATTGGATTCGCGTAAGTCTCCGCTGCTCGATCGCAGTTGGATGTCCAGCTACAAAAAATCTCCGGACGAGAAAATCGAATATGGTCAGCCGGAACGAATTGCCGTCATTTGGTCCGATTCAGTCGCGTCAGCAAATAACGTCGCCAACGTGCGCGGATTCGGCGGGCGAATTTACTTTTATGACAAAGACAGTAAGCCGATCCGGGCCAACGGCGAGTTAACCGTCTACGCCTTCGACGACAGCAACGACGATCGCAAGACCCAAGCCGACCGCGTTTACAAATTCCGCCAAGAAGAATTGCAAAGCCACTTTAGCGAAACCGCGCTCGGACCATCGTACAGCGTCTGGGTTCCTTGGGACAAAGTCGGCGGAGACCGCAAATCCATCGCGCTGATGCCCGTGTTTAAGACGACGGAAAACCAAGTCGTCAAATCGGAGCAATCGATCAACGTCTTGCCAGGAAAAACTCCCGTTCAAGTCGCCAAAGCCGACGAAGTCTACCGCGTTCTCGGTTCAAGTCCCGCAGTTGGTCGCCTTGATCATGTCGGGGCGACTCCCAAGAACAACAACTACGGCGTGCAACTCGCGTCGGCAACCGAGACTCTCGATCGCCGCGCAAACTCTTTGGAAGATCGTACAACAACGATTAGCGTTCCGCGTGAAATGTCGCGCCGCTTGAATCAAGACCTCCTCACCAATTCCGTAGAGAGTGTATCCTCTGGAATGGAAGCCAACATAAGTTACGGCGAGCGCACTTCATCAACCGCCAGCGGTCCAATCGACTCGTTGATTCCGGCCGCAAGTTCTTCAACAGCCAACACAATCGATCTGCCAGTCAATCCGAAACCTCGCAGCCGACCCGTCTTCGGCGCTCCGGGGATTCGGAAATAAAGCTCGCGATACTTCAATCCCGTCGCCAACGAGCGAGTCTCGTAGGAATGAAAGTTTCGTTACCCTTCAGCTACTCGATGGTGTAGCTATAGTGCGTAACTCGCCACTTGCCGTCGGATTCTTTTTGCAGGTCTAGCCAAAGTTGCACGCGGCCGCGCGCCGGACCATCCGAATGTACAGACTCTTGCACGCCCACGATCAAGGCTAAATTTACGCGAGCGTGCGGCGGTGATTTGTCTTCGTCGATTTGGATATCGTGAATCTTGGCGATCCAACACTGGATGAACTTCGTGTCTTGCATTTCTCGCTCGGCGGCTTGGCGAATTTCACCGAGACTGGGTGACATGTGCTCCAGCAAAGCATTCACGTCGTTGTATTGAACCGCCATCGCCAATTGATTCACGGTGCGCGTAATTTGCTCCCGTGGCGTCTCGATAAATATCGACAAGCCAAGTAAAACGACCGTGATCAAAAACGCTATTCCTCCGATCGCCAAAGGCAGCCAATGCCGAGACATATACCAAAGCCCCAAGCAAGCAACGCAAAATCCGCTGCCGACCAGCAACACCAATAATGGGTTTTCCGAAATCATGTTGAACTCGCCCGCAACAGAATCACCCACATCGCATGTACAATAACGCGTAATGATAAACCGATTGTACGCCTTCATCGTCTCGACGCACGATTTGGTCATCGCCGCTTGGACGATTGCCATGATCGCGCTGCACTTGGTGCTCAGATTCGCAGGCTGGGAAACTGCGGAGAATTGGCCCCTTTTTGCGGCGTTGGCCAGTGGAATGCCGCTGGTTTGGAAACTGGGGGTCAAGTTAACGCGGCGCGAGTTCGGCTCGGACTTGTTGGCTGGAATTTCAATCATCGTCTCGATTATCCTTGGCGAATATTTGGCCGGCGCTCTGGTCGTGCTAATGCTCTCCGGCGGCGAAGCGCTTGAATTGTTTGCCGTTCGCAGTGCTTCGTCAGTGCTGCGCGCACTCAGTAAGCGCATGCCGGCGGTCGGGCATCGCAAGACTGGTGCACAGATTGATGACGTTCCTTTGTCGCAGATCGCGATTGGCGACACGGTCGTGGTGTTTCCGCATGAGACATGCCCGATCGACGGTACCGTGATCGAAGGCAACGGAACGATGGACGAAAGCTACTTGACCGGCGAACCCTACGTCATGAGCAAGACGCCCGGTTCAAGCGTACTCTCCGGTGCGATCAACGGCCAAATGGCGCTCGTCATTCGGGCTGACTCGCTGGCTCGCGATTCGCGATATTCCAAAATCATGAAAGTCATGCTGGCGTCCGAAGAAAAACGGCCGCAGATTCGCAGGATAGGTGATTGGCTGGGCGCAATTTATACACCCATCGCATTGGCCATCGCTTTGTTGGCATTTTGGTGGTTCGGCGATCCGCTTCGTTTTTTGTCGGTCTTGGTCGTCGCGACTCCATGTCCGCTGCTCATCGCAATTCCGGTTGCGATCATCGGTTCAATTTCGCTTGCTGCCAAACGCTCGATCATCGTGCGCGATCCGACCGCGCTCGAAACCGCTGATACTTGTCGCACGATCATTTTCGACAAGACCGGCACGTTGACGTATGGTCAGCCACGGTTGGAGGAGATCGTGCCCGGGCCAGGCTTTAATTCTGATGAAGTGTTGGCCCAAATCAGTAGCCTGGAGCGTTTTTCCAAGCATCCGCTGTCGGCACCATTTCTTGCCGCGGCCAAAAAAGCGCGATCCGCCGTTCATGACGTCAGCGAAATGAGCGAGCGTCCCGGCGAAGGGTTGCGCGGCAAAGTCGCCGGGCGAAGCGTGCTCATCACGAGTCGCGGCAAGTTGGCTCAATCGCACCCCGATTTGCTCGCGCAGTTACCCCATCAAGCCGGTGGAATGGAATGTGTCGCGGTGATTGACGATCAGTTCGCCGCACTCTGCCGGTTTCGAGATCAGCCTCGTGGCGACGGCGCTTCGTTCGTCAATCATTTGGCCCCCAAACATTTGATCAATCGCACGATGCTAGTTTCCGGCGACCGCGAATCCGAAGTCAAATATTTGGCGGAAAAAGTTGGCATCACGAATGTTTACTTTAACCAAAGCCCCGAGCAGAAACTGGCCATCGTTAACGAAGAAACGGCAAAAGCCAAAACGATCTTCGTCGGGGACGGTATCAACGACGCACCGGCCTTGCTTGCCGCGACCGTCGGCATTGCCTTTGGCCAAAACAACGACGTCACAACCGAAGCCGGTGACGTCGTCGTCCTCGACAGTTCGCTACAGCGTGTCGACGAATTTCTGCACATCAGTCGCCGCATGAGAAGCATCGCTTTGCAGAGTGCGATTGGCGGAATGTCGCTGAGCGTATTGGGCATGATCGCTGCCGCCGCCGGCTATCTCCCTCCTGTCGCCGGTGCCATTTGCCAAGAACTAATCGACGTCCTCGCCGTCCTCAACGCCCTCCGAGTCTCCATCCCGAGTAAGACGTTATCTGATTTCGACTAGACCCTGTCCTGTTTCTTTTCTCGTTCCCAGGCTCCCGCCTGGGAACGCACTGCAACCGAGGCTCCGCCTCCTTCTTCCCTCAAATTACCTAATGACTTACCTAATGACCCATTGAAGAACCACGCCGTTTGCTCGAACTCAAACTGGTCAATCCTGACCAAGGGCGACCATTTTTCATGCGACATTCGCATGTTACAATGCCGTTTGAATACCGAACGAAAAATCGATCAAGGTCTTGGCCTAAAGATTACAATGTCATGAGCAACGCAACAAAGTACGTCAAGATTGTGGAATGGTCGGACGAAGATCAGTGCTTCGTCGGAAGTTGTCCAGGATTGTTCTACGGCGGTTGTCATGGTGACAACGAACAAGCGGTCTTCGCTGAACTCTGTCAAATTGTCGAAACGACCATTCAACTGTACAAATCTGAGAACAAACCTTTGCCACCGGCAACTTCCGGTTACGATTGGGCCAACACGATTACGACTACGAGAACGTCGACCTAAAATTGCTGGAACGATTCCTAAAAATCGAATATCTGCCCGAACTCTATCAGCAACTCACCAAACCGCTTATTGCCACCCCAACGAAATGGCGATTACGCAAACGGGAGTAATTTCGTTCGGCTCCAACGATCGCGCCCGCGTGGGAATCGGCTGTGCGCCGTTGGCAGCAATGGCATGGGATTAACTTACGCCAATCCCATTCGTGACGTTTTGAATGCTCTGAAGGTTGATTTGCCGAACCAGTCTTCTCACCTTTCAATTGCTCCGCCGAAACCCAAGATTCGAAAAGACTCAGAGGGCCAACGTGCTAAAATGCGGTGGTGAATCGAGGTTCATTCAATGGGCGAAAATTCGCCGTACAACGCTCGTTTTCAGGCCTTATAACTAGGAATCCAATGGCAAATTCGGTATCTTTGGACGATGTTCGTGCGGACAAGCCGCGAGCGCTTGCCGTTTTCTCTAAATTAGCTGACGTCGTCGGAGTTGAGATTACGTCGGTCGGTTCCGGTTATGGTTTAAAAGTCAATCTGAAGGCTTTGCCAAAGCCGCCGGCCAAATTGCCGACGCACGTTGACGGCGTTCCCGTAAAAGTCGAAGTCGTAGGTACGATTCGGAAACGGCCGTAAAATCAAAATGAATCGTTTGGTATGGCAAAGCGCACCGAGTCGTTCCGTTTTGTTTACCGGTTCCAAACAAGCCCGGATCGCGTCCGATGCTTTGCGAATGCATTAGCCTCGTTCCGAGGCGGAATCTGGGATCGTTGAATGATCGTGGCGGCTGCGGCGATGTAGGTCGAATCCAATCTTGCGCAGCAGCAAGAGCGTTCCGAACACAGTTAACCATTGTCCTAAATTGAACGACGTGATCCCCCACCACACGTCGTTTGAAGCCGGTCCCAAGATGGCGAGCAATGTCGTAATTTCCAGCGCGGACACGACCAGCACGTAGATGATCCCCAAAATCAGGGAAACGAATACGACGGACCAGCGAGCAAACGCAACGCGAATGCAGGGCATTGTGATGACGAAATTGCAAATGATGATCGCCGGCAATAAGACGACAAGCTGGCGGTCCAGCGGAATTAACCGAAGCTCACCCGGTGGCAGCGCGGCCCGACCAAAGGCTAGCGCCACGGCGATTAACGATGTGCCCAACATCACGTGGAAGATTTGAAACTGGTTGTCACTAATGCCCGCTGCAGCCTGATTACGCGGCGTTTTTAAGCGCCAATGGAATGCAATCCGCGCAATCCACAACGGAACCTGAACGGCGAACAAACTGCCAAGCAAAACCTCGCCAAGTTGCAATGCTTCTTCGGCATCGAAAGATCCTGGAACCGCAATGCGGTTGCCCCATACCAAGCCAAGCCACATCGACGTGGCTAGACAGAAAGCCGTGGGGAGCCGAATAATCCACCGGCCCGCGCCAAGCACGGCCCAAACCGCAATGAGATCGACCTGGGCCGCACAAATTCCAAGAAGAATCATTTCAAAGAAATTTGGCCTTGAGTTTCGAAAAAGGAACACAGGACAAACAAGATCGACGAACAAATGCACCAAAATAAGGACAACTACGATACGCCAACGAACTGTGTTCATGTGATTTCCCGCGGCGTCACGTCCCGACATGAAATTTCGACACCCTCGTTCCCAGGCTCCCGCCTGGGAACCCACTGAATTGGAGGCTCCGCCTCCTTCTTCTTTCTTCCTCCGTCATCCGACATCCTTAACGCCAATCCACGCACACGTCGATCAAACCTTTTTGCCCCGCATACGACTTAGCGCTAGAGTAGCGCCAATGGGTTGGGTCGTCTACATATCCACGCCGCACCGGATTGTTGTGAATGTATTCAACCTTCTGCCACATCACGTCGTCTGACTCAATAATTTGCGGGTGACTACCTTCTTGCCAAAGTTGATACGTTTGATCGACTTTGTGCCGCAGTTTGTAAAATCGCAGCTCTTGCAAAAGCGTTTCGTGTCCTTCCTCCTGCATTCGTTTGATGATCGAGGTCGCCGTGAACGATTTGAACTCGCCGACACGCTTGGGAAGAAGCGGGCCGACGCCGATCCAATGTAGGTGGTTTTCCAAGATCACAAAAGCGAGGATGACGATTTCACGCTCGCGCTGAAGGAACCGCCAGCTTTCAAGGACGACGTCCGCGAAATCCGATTTGGAGAATACCGGCAGCCAAGCGACGACCGTGTTGGTCATGAAGTATGCGTAGTGGTCGTCGCCAAAACGGTAGCGGGTGCGGGTCATGTTGGACGGGTATGGTTAGAAGTCTGAGCGGGGGGAATGAGGCGGAGCCTCGGTTGCAGTGCGTTCCCAGGCGGGAGCCTGGGAACGAGGTACGAGGAAGGACGACGTTGGCTACTTGGAGGAGCGTTTGGGGAATAAGGGGCCGCCGTAGAGGGCGGCGTCGCCGAGTTGCTGTTCGATCCGAAGAAGTTGGTTGTATTTGGCCATTCGATCGCTGCGCGAGGCGCTGCCGGTTTTGATTTGGCCGGTGTTCATGGCGACCGCTAAATCAGCAATGAAGGAGTCTTCCGTTTCGCCGCTGCGGTGGCTTGCGATACTGGTGTAGCCGTGGCGATGGGCAAGTTGAATCGCGTCGATCGTTTCGGTCAGCGTGCCGATTTGATTGACTTTGATCAAAATGCTGTTGGCGATTCCGAGTTCGATCCCTTTTCGCAGCCGTCGCGTATTGGTCACGAACAAATCGTCGCCGACCAATTGAATTTTGTTGCCAAGCTTATTCGAAAGCAATTTCCAACCGTCCCAATCGTCTTCGCTGAGGCCGTCTTCAATACTGCAAATGGGATAGTTGGCGGCCCAATCGGCGAGAAAGTCGACCATTTCGCTTGACGAAAGTTTACGCTTGTCGATCGTATACGTTTTCGATGGCTCGTCGTAGAACTCGGTCGCCGCCACGTCGAGTGCAATGAAGACTTGTTCGCCGGCAACGTAACCGCTTTTTGAGATCGCTTCCATGATCAAGTCGAGTGCTTCACGATTGCAACCGAGGTTTGGCGCGAATCCGCCTTCGTCACCAACCGACGTGCTGAACTTGCGCGACGAGAGAACTTTTTTCAAGTGATGGAAAATTTCGACGCCGCAACGAAGTGCTTCGCTAAACCGATCAAACCCAAGCGGCACGACCATGAACTCTTGCACATCGACGGAATTGTCCGCGTGACTGCCGCCGTTGACGATGTTCATCATCGGTACGGGCAAGACTCGCGCACCGGCGCCGCCGAGGTATTGAAAAAGTGGTAACCCCAGTTGTGCCGCAGCGGCTTTGGCCGTGGCCAGCGAAGCACCCAGCATTGCGTTGGCACCCAACCGCCGTTTGTTCTCGGTGCCATCGGCGTCAAGCATCGCTTGATCGACGACGAATTGGTTGGTGGCTTGCAGACCGACGAGCGCGTCAGAAATCGCATTGTTGACATGATCGACTGCGGTAAGGACGCCGCGCCCCATGTACCGCGTCGGTTCGCCGTCGCGCAGCTCCCAAGCCTCGTGAGCGCCGGTGCTGGCTCCGCTGGGAACGGCAGCCCTACCCATTGTGCCGTCGGCGAGAGTGACTTCGACTTCGACTGTCGGATTGCCGCGACTGTCCAAGATCTCGCGGCCGCGTACGTCCGTAATCGTGTCCGATTGCCCTACCATGGATTAGGTTCCTTGTTCGCTGCGGATTATTTTTCTAACCGGGCAACATTCTAGAAGCACAATCTTTCCTTGGAAAAGGGGCCAACGGTTGATACGTAAAACGATTTATGTCAACTTGTAAAGCACAGTTTGCCCAGTTTTCGCGTTGCGGAGTTTCCAAGTGTTCACCGGTTTAGTCGAAGATTGCGGCACGGTTAGTGCCATCGAACCGAGCGGGCCCGGCAA
>JANNYC010000249.1:0-1554 GCA_031409895.1 Planctomycetota bacterium | reverse complement strand
GGCGTCGAACTTGTCCTCGACGCGGTCGGCGGCAATTCGTTCAAAAAAAGTTTTCGGGTTCTGTCTGCGACGGGTCGCTTGGGCATGTTTGGAATATCTTCGGCGGCCACTGGCAAAACGAGGAACCGCTGGTCGCTCCTCAAAATGGCGGCTTCGCTGCCTTGGTTCCAATTCACACCGCCAGCACTGATCAATCAGAACAAAGGTGTATTCGGTGTAAATCTTGGTCACCTTTGGAACGAGATGCCACGCGTAAGACGTTGGCTGGAGACGCTGCTGAAACTTTACCAAGAAGGAATCGTTCAGCCCGTGGTTGACGCGAAATTTTCTTTTGAAAATGCAGCACAGGCTCATCACTACCTTCAGGACCGGAAGAACATTGGTAAAGTCCTTTTGATCCCGGGTAATTAGCTTGCCGGTCGAGCGGAATTCGTTAGCCTCAAAAACTATTTGGGAGACAACTGATCTGGACTGATCTGCTTGGCTGTTGACATCGCCGGAAGCAAAGCAAGCACCGCCCAGCCCGTGGCTGTTGCCGAAATGAATTGATCGACGCCATGGGGAAATCCGCTTTCAAAATACTCTTGAAACGGTTTGCTGTGACTGACCACGTGCCAGGAACCGTCCTCGTTCTGCGTATTGATCAGGAAACGAATCCCGCGCTGATAAATTGGGTCGTCGACCGCCAGATTAGAGGTTCGATTCAACGCGACCAAGACGGTCCCAGTGGCATACGCGTCACTGGCCATTTCCGAACTCTGGGACCAGCCACCGTCATCGCGTTGTTTCGCAATCAACTCAGTGGCCTTGTCGCTAATCAAGTTCGGTGCGATATCGGCGTACTGCATCGAAAGCAACCGAAATACCTCATCCTCCGTGTCGCGGGCCGCAGCCGACAACAACCATTGTTTGACTTGGTTTTTCCGCTTGTCGATGCGCGTTTGTTGTTCGGGAGTGCCAAATTGATTCAAGCTCATCAACGCGACATAGGTTGCGGAAAAATCACTTGCTTCCGAGGGAGGCCGATTGCTGGAACTTGACCAGTGATCTTGGTTCGCCTGATATTGCAACAAGTATTCGGCGACTGCCGCCGTGACCGCATCGGCTGGCCAATCTCCTGCTTTCAAGGTCAACGCTGCGTATCCGGCTGTATCGACTTGGCCCCCTTGCCCTTTCCCCTCACGATAATCGGCCACTCCCTCCTCCAGATACTCGTGCGTATGGCTTATTTGCCGTTGCAAGTTTTCCAAATCGATTTCAAATCCTTGGTCACGAGCTTGGGCCAACGCCATGACGGGAAGTGCTTGGCCGTGGCACGTAAAGCACGTTCGGGCATCGGCCGTTTGAGCGGATGTCTTTTCCAACAAGCTTAGCGAACGGCGAATCGCCGATTCGATTTTTCGCGATGTTTCTTCAGCGCCGTGTTCCTGTGAAAATCCCACCGCTGGCAGAACCAGCCAAGCCATGACGGCAATGACAACCGCGATCATTTCGGACAGATCTAGTTTGACCATTGGTTTTCCGGAGGCGACATTTCGTAGTTCAATAGTTTAC
>JANNYC010000248.1:0-7929 GCA_031409895.1 Planctomycetota bacterium | reverse complement strand
TTCTCGCTGAAACGCCGATTGACGAGTTTCATGCAACTCACTCCAGACGAGAGCCCAAGGACCATGCCTTGCCGCAAAATGTTTGCGACCTGTATCGGTTGAATTATGTTGACTTATTCGCCGAGCCAAGTCATTTGTCTGACCCACGTAAAACTGCCCAGTCGAATTTTGCAGAACGTAAACGTAGAACACCGGCGATTTTCTTTCTAAAGTGTAATCCGCGTGTGAAAAGTGGTTTTGTCGAAAGCTCCCCCGCCAGGGCTCGAACCTGGGACACACGGATTAACAGTCGTATCCAGAAACAGGCGATTTTGGCCGATTTTCTCGGTGATTCCGTGATTATATCGGCACGCGGTTCGTTTGCAAATCATTGCAATTCGTCGAACGGATTCTCGGCGATTCGCCGTAGTCGATGCCCTTGATTCCGTAAATACGGTTTTGATCAACGATAAGTCCCTGCATGAACATACCCACCAGAAAATTTCAGGCGTTCGAATGTCGCAATGCTAAATCTCGCGCCGGTTGACGCTGTCCATCGAGGCAACGTGTCTCAAGCATTTGCATACCTAGGGTACTCGCGACGCGGGCGACGGCGAGCGAGCGACGGGGAGAACCTACGGCATTCACGTGGTTCAACCATTTGCATACGTAGGGTACTCGCAGCGGGGACTGCTTGGCGACTTCGCCGCAAAGAACCTACTTGAACCGGCGCAGCGGCCCCAAGTTGGGCTCTGGAAACCTGCGGAAAAACGCGAAAGCCCCAAGTGCGGTCTCCGCCGTGCATCGCCCTAAGAAATCCGACGCCTGCCATTAGCCGGTTGCGGTATCGTCGGCGCACCGCCCGCCTTCCCCCCTCGAAAACGTCCGCAGCGTCAATGTCTAATTCATTTGCATACCTAGGGTACTCGCGTCGCGGGCTGCTTGGCGACTTCGCAGCGAAGAACCTACCTAGACCGGCGCAACGGCCCCCACACCGCGATATTTTACGCGACGGACGACGGACTGTGTCTTGAATCCTTGGGCTGCTTCCAACCGCGCGGACTTTACCTATCGTCGGAAGTACCTTTGAAGGGAGTCCCCAGCCCCGGCACTTTTGTCTCCATTTTGGGGAAGCACGTACGCGCGGAACGAGTGGTCTTTTGACGATGCGGACGCTGAATTCTTGATGCCCCTATGGCAATGAACTGGCAGAACTGACAAAAGGGGGCTTCTGTCGGCTTTGTCGGTTGACTTGTTGGGAGTGCGTCGATTTCATTTCGCCAAGTCTGCTTTGCTCGGAGCCAGCAACGCCGGGTGAATATGGTAAACGGTTGCCGTTCGGCCCGTGGTTGCCCGTCGTTCAATGGCAAGCCAATGATGATCGGCCAAGATGTCGCAAGCTTGGTCCACGGCCTGGGCGTCCGGTAGTCCGCTCCAATTGTTCCGGTAGATGTCGCGTGCGGCAAATGGTGTTTGGACTAAGCCCTTGTTAATCCGCTTGGCCAGTTCGCGAGCGGGAGCGAATCGGTCGTCGACTGTGGCACCATAAACGCGGCGTGCGTGCGTTTCCAGATAATTGGCCCATCGAATCGCCCGTTCGATTGAATGCGTAGCTACGGGTCCAAAACGTGGTCCGGCAAGATGAATCAGCAACGCAAGCGTAGGGACCAACGATCGATATTTGGCCAAGTGGCTTTCCATCGCAGGATGTTCGTCGCCGGATCGGAGACGGCGTTCAAGCTGTTCACGCCAATCATTAAAGACGCCTTGTGCCGACGGCGTGAATCGCAGGTAAGGTATTCCGTCGTCGTCGACTTGGGCGTCGATGGTACGCGGGTCGAGCTTAGCCAAATCAAAATAGACTTGGTGCGCAATGTTCTTGGCTTCAACGTCCGGCCATTCATCGACGTTTCGCCAATTGGTTGACACGTCCGGCCATACCATGAGCTGAAAGCGTTGAATGAGACCATCGTCGGCGGACCGTTTGCTTGAGCCAGTCAAATAGCTTTGCAAAGGTCCGGGCTGAATACTCCCCAAGATGTTGGTTATTGCCGCTTCGATGTCAACCGTGCCGCGTCCGATCCGGTCGTACGTAAATCGTCCGTTTCCGTTCCACGATTCCAAATAGAAAGAACGGGCTTGTTCTTGGCCGTCTTTGTCCAAGCCAATGAGAAATCCAACTAGCTCGTCACGGTAGCAAAGAACATGGCCAAGCCGATTCTGATTGAGAATCACGCCAAGTTGTTCGACGGTACAATCGTTGACCAAATACCGTGTCCGCGTCGGCGGGTCTACTTCGTCGGCGATGACCCCGCGAGCGATGGAGTGAGCTTGCGACAAATCTTCCTCAAGTGCGGCCTTAATGCTTTGCTGCGCAAGTTTCTTTTGCTGTTCGCGAACCATTGAGCCAGCCGCGTGCCGATCCATCGCGTCTTTGTGTTCGCCCTGGGCTTGGATTTCCAATCTCTTGAGAGGCTTGATCGGTTCCAAGATGGCAGGCGTTTTCATCACGCCAGGTCGACCGATAATGCAGCCCCACAAATTGGGAACGACCAGCCAGTCGGTTTTCTGTTGGGGTCGAATACCGATCCGCCGACCAACCACCGCAGCAAGCGTGACCATTGCAGCGATAGCCGGATAGTCCATCGGGCATTGAATCCGTTCGCTGATATCCGTTATCCATCCTTGGAACGGATCGGGGAGTAAGTCGACTTCAAACGGGTCGACCGCGTGTGCGATATCCGGAAGTGGAATTGGCTTTCCATCGAATTGAATTGCGGTCATCGTCCACCCCCAAGGATGGAGAGAATCGTTTGCTTGATGGAACGCGAGCGTTTCCCATCGCCGGAAAAGTTCAACGAATGTAATAAGTCAATTCGTTCGAGTCGTTGCTTGATCGAAGTCGGCGTGATCTTTTTGAGCTGGCCGGTTGCTCGAATCATGCCGGGAAAATAGACGGCCTTGAAATTGATAGGCAAGATATCGTCAATCAATTGTTCCGCGAGCCGACCGCCTTCGAGCGTTGCCGCGTGGGGACGATTGATGATGACAACATTGACGATTTTTGAGGCGTAGACTCGGATGAATCCGTCCGAGTAAAGTTCAACCAAGACCGGTTCCACCGTCTTGATTGCCGTTTGCCGTGGGGCATTCATCGTGATACACTTTCCAATGAGTAACCTGACTTGGCTCGGCACGATGCCGGGCCTTTTTCATTGGACCGACGGGGAGTCGAACCCCGCGAAGTCTGGGTGAGTAACCTGACTTGGCAAACCTGCTCGGCCCATAATCGCGAACGATTAGATGCCGAGTTCCTGTGCTTCCCTTTCAAGTTGCTTATCGCGAATAATTTTGGCCCGTTTGATGCCTTCCGCCGTGGCCGTCGAAAGCTTTCCCGACTTGGCTAAAGTCGATTGAGCGAAGAACGCATTCAAAGCTTGCCGCGTTGTGAACCGCTTCGAGCCGATTGAAACCGTTTCGAGCCGAATGCCGGCGATGCCGCGCGATTGCCACCGATACAAAGTGGCCAAATTCAATCGTTTTCCAAGCTGTCGTTGTAGAAGTTTTGGTACGGCCTTAAGTTCGACCAAGTCGTCGACCGTTGCGTCGATTGCCATTTTGAATGCCTTTGCAAGTAGATGCGTGAAACTGATTCACGTGCAAAGGTTAAGCGGAATGGCTGTAACGCTCATTCGCAAAATGTGAAATGACTATTTCACTTCGACGGGCCGATACTTCGGGTTGATCCGTTGGCCTCGTGGCCCCCCAGGTTCAATGATATCCCGCGCGACAATCGTTCTTAGCTTCATGTTCAAACGACATACGTTTGGAACACTTGCGTCCACACCATTCGATTCGACAAATTTTTGTGTCGCTGTTGAAATTGGACAATAGTCTGGTTGCTCAACGAGATGCTCGAACCAAATCGCGGCGTCCGGCTCGTCGGATAAAGCAAAATGTCGGTCGCCTATCTGCCCGGATTTCGTCAACTTGTTGTAAGTCAAATTGGGTTTTGAGTCTGACTTGGTCAAACTAATTCCGTTTCGAAAACAACTAGATAATGCGCAAAGTTCGTGAGTCAACTCAAGGCGACTGCGGAAGGGAAAGCCGACGTTAATAAGTTCAATTCTCGGAGTCAAAAAGTTTGGAAAGAGCTTATCGACTTCAAACAAATACGTTGCGAATGTGGAAGTACTGGATCTAGGAATTGCAAACGAATCGTCGGGCAGAGAAATCCACGAGTCACACAATGATTTATTAATCTCAGCGGCGTCCTTTTCCGTTTCGCCAAAGTATCCTTCAGGGTCCGCGAGCGCAAGTTCGATGATTTGCAGGAATGTGGAAACCGTTGAAACAAGTAGTTCGTGCCAACATCGAAAAAAGTTGCGGTCGTCTACTGACACCGGCGCGCGAATACTCGAAAAATATTCCGTCAACTTTCCGTATTCAGTTTCCGCAATTTCAACATTAAGTGCCAGACGCTTTAACTTATCGGCGACGACGATGTACCGGTCAGGAACGCCGGTGAGAATGACATCGGCGCAATAGAGTTCCTTACTCTTTTTGACGTACCTGTTAGCAGCGTCCCCAAATTCAAAGATCAAGCCAATTGACTCGGTGAGTTCGATTATCTCGACAAAGCTGTCGCGCAATGGGAACAGCGAAGCGTGAATAAGTGTCATTTCTGCGGATCCTTAATCGTCGGCCAGCAAGCCAGCCAGCCCGGAACCGCTTCAAGGCCGACTGGTTGCTGAATGCGGTAGCTAACCGCGAACCGACTTGGTTGTGAAATCTATTCTCGTTTCGACGTGCTATTTCCGATTGATTGAACCATCGGATTATTGGTCATCTTCACTTGGGCTTCGGATTCTTGACAATCGTCCCTTCAAGGAAAGTGCGGTCGTCTTCACTTAGCCGTTGCAACGGGACTTTTCGAATCGTGCCGTCTTCCTTTTCCAAAACCACCTTGCCGTCGACCAGCTCAACAAATTTGGCGCGAGTTGTGTGTTTGCCGGTGTCGTCCTTCCATTGCCGCATTTCTCGAAGGACGCCCTGTGCTGCGGCTGCTTTATTCTTGAGATAATCCGCGTAACCAATAGTGTCTTTGAGTTCGGGGACAATAAACCGGGTGTAATCGGTTTCAGTATTGGTGTTCATATAGGCCAAACCGAGGGTTAACAAGTCACCCGGCGCTGCGCGCAATAGTAACGGGATTGGATGATTTGCGCCCGTTGGTTGCGCATCCCACAATCGTTCAATATCTTTTAGCCATTGATTGTACGGTCCACCTAGGCCGAACCCGACCGTCTTAAAGTTAGTTGCATCCTTGAATTCGAGTAGACGCTCAAGTTGTACGCAAACATCAAATTTCAGCTTGGCGATTTGGTCGTCAACACTGTTTGCGGGTTGCGATTGTTCTTGACCAAAGAGTGCTGGATGTAGGGACAGCAATGCAATGAACGCTAGATTTAGAATCGTCGGTCCGAAATTCGCACATGTAATTCGTGGTTGCATTGCCTTCTCCAGATTGATTCGGACTGAAGCTATTCGTAAAAGTTCAGATAATCGAGCTCCCAGCCGCTAAAGTCCCAGATCGATCGCCCCTTCTTTTCCTTTGAATAGTTCAAGGTCGCCGACAAGCAAGGTCAACCCGGTCGCATCTTTCGGCACATCGTAAACAAATATTGCTCGTGCTCGGACGCCAGGATTAAGGTTATGAAGGAATCCCTTTGATTTGTCTTCCGGGATACAGAGAATTGCGTCGGTCGAGCTGGAAAATAGTCTCGCATCATCGTCGAACACATTTGGCGCAAGAAGCGTAATCGGTGCGTTTCCTGTGTTTACGACCCATACTTCAACCCAAAGAAACGTCCCGGATGTTTTAAGACTTCCCGTGAACGGACTTCTATTATAAATCGTGTCTCCAAGGACAGTTGCCTCATGAACTGACCAATATACGTCGCCAACCAAAACGCCTTCGTCATTGAGGCCAACTTCAGTCGGCTTTTTTCCGCGCAGCCTGATGTAACGATTCTCGACTCGTGAAAGTTGCCTTTTTATTTTCGCTTTTTTTTCTGCGGCTTCTTTTGCGGCTGCATCGGCTTTGGCGATTTTGATCGCCTTCTTCGCATCCGCAGTAGCTTTTTCTGCGGCTTCTTTTGCGGCTGCATCGGCTTTGGCTTGATCTTCGATCCGTTTTGCTTCTGCCAGTTGTTCGAACTTCGCGAAACGATCACGCTGTTGATCGACGTATTTCCGATCGACGGCGCTAAGGCGGTCAAATGGAACGGTTAATCGACTTCCATTTGGCCTTTCCAGAACAATTTGTTCATCAACGATTTGAACAAGGTGCGCGATAGTCGTGTGCTTCCACGCCGAATCGTGCCACAAATGGCCCCATCCAGAAATTTCCATCACGTCGAGTTGGTGCGGTTCCGGAAGATCATCAAATGTTGCAGTAATTTCATTGCCAACAGCATCGCGAAAAATCAGCTTCTCTCCTGCCTTTTCTTTAAATGTGGCATCGATTTTCTTCCCCGCTATCAACCACGATCGTACGTTGCTTTCTCGCGGCGAATTTTCACTCGACTTGGTCAGGTCCAAAAGTCTTGCCGTCTCTTTACCGGCAGTTAGACTTTCAGAATTTTCGTTGTGGTCATACTGATTCACTCGGCTATTTTTTGGAAAGGAATCGTATCCCGGTTGCTCTCCAATTTGTTCCTTGCGGACAGACTCAGCAACTCGCGTTGCCTTGCGGGCCTCGCTGGATTGAATTAATACAATGAATATTGCGATTGTAGTAACCGCTAATAGGCCAAAAAACACTGACAAAATCTGACGATTGCTCACGATTCGTTTCCTCGAAATTGAAACGCGTACGCCGTCTGAAGAAATACGGATGGCTTGCGGTATTATCCGATCTTCCGCGCGACATCGATAGCTGCTTGGATGTTCGGATCGGCGTAATAGGCTTCGGTCACGGCTTTGGACGAATGGCCCAAGATTACCTGGGCCGCTTCCAAGTCGCAAATACGGCGGATATTCGTGGCCGCGAGCTTGCGAAGCTGGTTTGGGGCCCAAGGGGCGATTGATTCCCGTAAGCAGACTTCGCGGATTCGACGGCTATAGCTCACACTGTCGTAACGGCTTCGCGGCGTCCGCTTGGGCCGTCGCTTTCGATTCGAACCCGGACGGTTGCCGCAGGACATCGGCGTCGTGCGAGACAAACTTTTTTGCCGTCGGCGCTGTTCCACCGATTCTATCGGCGAAAAACAAAACGATTCAGCCGACCGCAACAAGTACGGGGCCAAAATGCGTTGCCCTTCCGGGCCGATCGGAATGATCCGCGCCCGGCCATGATGTTCCGTCTTGTGGGTCGACGGTATGTAAATCCAGATATCCCGCGAGCGGTCAACGTCCATCGGACGAATCGCCGTAACTTCCATCGGACGCATTGCTGTTGCCCGTTGCAGCCGGACCATATCGGCGATGATTGGGGGCAAGTGGGGCAACGTGGCGTCGACAATGAGTGTATCCGCAGCCGGTATGCGTCGGCATTCCGCCGCGTCCGTTCTACCCTTTCGCAGCCGTTCGACCGCTTTCAATGATTGCCAGACAGCGACGGGGAGCTTTTCGTTTTCCACGGCGAATCGGAAGGCCGCCAAGACGTGAATCAGGTAGCGATTGACCGTCTGCCGGCGCAATCCGCGCTGCATTAGCTTTTCGCGGAATGCCTTGAATGCGATGGGTCCGAATTCATCCGCTGCCGTCGAACCATAGAGCGTTCGAAGTTCCTTCAAGACGCATTTGGCGGTCCCGAATTCGTTCGTATGCGTCCCGTGCTTCCGATAGTACCCGTCGGCCTTCTTGATGTAGTCGACGCAACATTCGGTTACGGTTACGGGCGGGGCCGCTGGATCGTCTGCCGATCCGCACCGTCCGCCAACAAGC
>JANNYC010000247.1:0-4358 GCA_031409895.1 Planctomycetota bacterium | reverse complement strand
CCAATCGTGATGATCTAAATTCGGCCAAGAGACGACTCAACTTGGAATCCGTGAAAAGGATAGTTGCTGAAACTACGGCAAGTAGTAGGCATACAGCAGCGACGATAGACAGCCTAACCGTTATTTTTATTGATGACCTTTCAGACTGATTGTCCATTTGGGGAGGACGATGGAGGCGTGCGTAATTTATTTGTTTCTGGCCCGACGCCATGTTTTCCGGAGGCCGAATTCGAAGATCGCCGTTTGCCGGCGCGGCGGACAAAAGCGACTTTGCGAGCGGCAAGTCGGATTCAGAATCGTCGATCGCCAGCAACCCAGCCGATGCGACGGAAACGTTTGTTTGAATCGTTTCACCCGCGCGTGCGGCATCGGCGAAACGATTGGAGGGCGAAGGAAGCGGCAGTGTCGTGTTGATCACGCGATTGGTCGGGCTGCGCAGGGCGGTCGCGGCTTCGGGGGAGTCGGCCATTACGAAGCGCCAGAGACATTCGGTCTGAGGCGGAAGATTGGTGAAGTAACTACTGAAGGTGACGCGCCAGCGGTCTTCGGCCGGCAAGAGCGCCAAGGCTTCGCCGATTAAGGCCAAAACGGGGGTCGCGGAGTCGACGATTACATAGGCAATTTGCCGACTTAAGAATGCGTCGACTAGCGAACCGGCCCAACCCGCATCGCCGGTGACGCGCTGCCAAGTAGCGCAGGGAGCGGGCATCAAATAACGCCCTTCGATCGTGCGCGGCCGAAGCTTTTCCGGCTCGCGATCCCAGCGGGTGACAAATTGATCCGGCTCGGTCAGAATCCCGATCGGGTCACCATCGCTCAACTCGGCGTTGGGGATCACCACGTGATGGGCGAGCTTGTTCGAACGATTTGAGTAATCCAATCCGGCGTCGGCGATCCGGGACAGAATGTGCATTGGCTGGCCGCCAACGCGCGACGTGAAATGCGAATAGACCACCGGATTTTGCGCGGCCGAAGTCGAGCCGGCTGGAAACACGTGCCGATACCCGCTCAGACTCTCCAACAATCGGACGAGGTTTTCCGCCATGCCCGGAGTCGATGCGACTGTACAGAATCCACTCTTGCCAATTTGCAAACCCGCCCGAGCTGATGTGAACACCAACTCTTGAATCATGGCGTGCTTCCCCCACTCACAGGCTCGGCGATCTGGCTGGCCGTTGATTCACCCGTCGGGCCGGCGACGAGCCCGGTTCCGGAAAGATATAAACTCAGCATCATCGGGACTTCACACCAGATAGGCTTAATTGTGGCGGTGCGGACCATATAATCGCCGGTGGATGGATCCTTTTCCGGCGGTTGGCCGGTGGCACTTACCGGAACAAACAGCACCTTGTCCGTTAGAGCCCGCCCAAGCGAAACGACTTCTGGGCAATATTGTTCCAAAACGCGGCGCAATTCATTGGAGACTGTTTGAATCGCTGGAAAATCAATTTGTGCCCGATGGGAATTAGCTGGCGGGCGTTTCCATTTTGGCAGCTTGCCCCATTTCACGAGAGACGCCCATGCATCGAACTTGGTGCAGGCGATGATCAGCGGCTTTTTTGATTTTTCATTTGATTTCAAATTCGCGGTGCGACGCACGCGATTGATCATCTCGTTGAGTACCACGTCTTGGCGAGTCGTAACCGGGCTATTCACCACCTGGAAATCGGTCGTGCTGCCTTGGAGCGCCTCGCGGAAACGGGGATCTTGCGTCGGGTCAAAACAAAACAGCCAGGACTCGGCCAAGCCCAAATGTTTGGTGACCGGATTCGCAACCGTGTCTCCGCCGGGGAGAAACGATTCGCCGGCGTTATCATAAATGCACAATAACCGTGACAACCGTTTGTCCTCGGCCGCGCAAGCGTCAAAATTTTCCGCGATCAGATCAAAATAAAACGGCTTGGGCAACGTGACTACTTGGTCGTCGAATTGGACGGTCGTGTACCAATCACCGCTGACGTCGGTCTTGGCCAGCTTAGCGAGTGCTTGTTTGTTCTTGCCGAAGAACAACTGTTCTTCATAGTGATTGACGATCCGATTGCATTCGCCATCGGAGTCTTTGAACAGTACGCCGAATTCACTGGGCAAACTGCGACGCAATTGCCAGATCATCGAAGCGAGAAAAAACGATTTGCCGCAGGAAGGCGATCCCGCAATCGAAACAAAGAACGGCCGATGCACGAGCACCGAACGAGGAAGCCGGACATGGCATGACGGGCAAGCCAATTCGCGGCACTCCATCCCAAGTCGATCGATGGCCGTTCCATTAATGCCGAATCGCGTGGGGAGAAACCGCAATTGCGATTCGTTACCTAGACGATAATCGCCGACCAAGCTGTCATGGGCGGCGATCCATTTAACTTGGTCGACCATGAACTCCGCCCAACAATTAGGGCAAACGGTGCGACTCCGCAATTCGGTACGAATTTCGTTCATGGCACAGGACCGGCAGTGACGGACAGCAAGGAAGCCCTAATATAAGGCACCGACACCGGTAGTTCCATCGATTCAGAACGGTTCGCGAGTGAAATCGGAAAATAACTCGGCATGCGTCGGAAAATCAATGACCTATTTGTGCTATATCCTAATTAGCGTTCCGCAGTTTGCGCGTAATCTGTGCCAAAACGCGGAACTCTTTGATTGAACTGGGGAGGATATTCTCTGCTAAAATCTTCGAGGCTATTATCCAAGGTTCGTTCATCACTTTGCGCGGAGAATGTCATGTCTACCGGCTATTTATTGCGAGCGTCGTTGGTAGGAGTTTGTTTTTGGATGTTCTGTGCGTCGTCGATTGCCGATGACAAGCTGTCGATAAAAAAGCTTAGGTCTTTGGAACATCAACTTGTTTCAGCAAAAAATGGGCTCGATGCCTACCGATCGTTCCTAACTCAGTCCAACGTTTCGCAGGCGGACAGAGAAACCGCCGAGGCACGCATTCGCGATTTGGCGATTTTGGCCGAACAGGGTGTTTGGTTCATCGGTGGTAAAAAGTTATTCCCCAAGGACATCGAGGCAATTTTCACCCAGTCAGAAGCACTAATCGTTGAGGCAATCAAATTGGCCGAGCTCAAGTCCGGTCCTGAAGCTCAGAAAAAGATGGCTGATGCCTCCAAGCTGAACCGTGCGTCATTTCATGCTGACTTTTTAATGGGGCTACATGCGGCTTCCGTTACGAAAGATTTTCAATTGGCTCGGCAGTACTTTGAAGAATGCGTCGAAAGAGGGCGAGCACTACAAGCGGTCTGGGGACCGAACGGCGAAACGAATTATCTTTCCGCGTTGAACAATATGGCGCTGACCAAGATTCGAGACGACAAGCTTGAGGAGTCGTGCAAATTGTGGTCCGAAGCGCTGAAACTTCGTCCGAAGCCACCGCATGAAATTGCGCACAATATTGTGCGAACCCTGCGGTATATGGAATTTGCCAAGGGCGGACCGGTGCTTAAAGTCACGGACGGTTCGCTAAAGAAATTTCGGCAATTGGTTAACGATTTGGGAAGTATTAACGAAATAAAAGGCCTCGACAGCGGCTGGGCTTATTTAGGATTTTCGACAGGTCAGACAATTGGGACCTACGCTGAAGGCTCTATCAATTTGCCGGCGGCACCAACAATCCGCCGTCCGGAGGCGGAACTAGGCACCATTTTCTCGCCCGTCATCTACGACCGAGCTTGCCTAATGTGCGACGGTCGAGAAAAGATTACCTGCGATAACGAATGCAATAAAGGTGTTGTTTCCGTAGATAGTTTCGATGAAATTGCGGATCCTTTTGGTGGGAAGCGTGTCCCAAAAAAAAGCGGCGTTCGATGCAGCCGATGCGGTGGTCAGGGGACTATTCAATGTCCATCGTGTTCTAATGGCAGCGAAGAGATCAATTTTGAAACTGCTAGATCCGGTCGATCTGGTCGGTGATCAAAGAATTTTGGTGATCATTGATCTACTAGCTGGGTCAGGGTGCCACATCCGTGATGAACAATTCACCGTGGGCCAGACAAAAATCGTCTTGTTTTCCGCCCTAAGCCAAATATCATGCCGATCAATGGCGACGCACCGACCGAAAGGAAGAACACCACCGCCTTGCACATTTCAGGACGAGTATCGTGCGTTTCTCACGAAATACGGCGTGGCGGTTGATGAACGATTCGTTTGGGATTGAGGCGATGGGGCGGGCCTTCAGCCCTCGGCTCTCGTGTTGCCTTTGAACCTGGGGTTAGTACCCTCATCGTAACGCACATCTTCGTTTCGTGGGCTAGCTGGCTTGGGCCAAACTTGTTGCGAACAACGCGTGGCAGCGGAGATTTTTTGGGCCTTTTGCAATGAGTTTTCGTAATGAGGCTGAGGGACCAACGTGCTTAAGG
>JANNYC010000246.1:0-12434 GCA_031409895.1 Planctomycetota bacterium | reverse complement strand
TGATAATTGGGACTAAGTCGTAACAAGGTAGCCGTAGGGGAACCTGCGGCTGGATCACCTCCTTTCTAAGGATAATTACAGCTTGGAACGCTTGTCGTTCCTCGCACATAAGTGAGCATAAATCTTGTTTCAGGAAAAACTCATCTAGCTTTGGCTGTGTCAAACGGCCACGGTGACAACCACCAGATTTCAAAATAGAGAAGCCCGGCTTAGTGCAAACTAAGTCGGGTTTTTTTTGCGCCCACTTGCACGGTAAGATCGATCAGCATCAATGCGATTGTACGCACGAAACACTTCGGGTCGGTAGCCCGCAACTGCTTGTGTGCAAGAAAACGAACGCTAGTTATGATCGAGCTTGCAACGTTTATGAGCAAGATCTCAAACACCTGAGCGTCATCCAAAAAATCGGGCTCGAATAGGTTTCCTAATCCTCAGACTGTAGATAAGTCGCAACAAGCTAGCCCTAGGGGAACCTGCGGCTGGATCACCTCCTTTCTAAGGATTTTTAACAGTGCCAACGACTCGTTCGTTGTGCACTAAGTTAGTGGGGCATCCTTGTGCAACATGGCAAGCGTTCAGTTCCGATTCGTCGGGACAAACTACCAAATCTAAAACAAAAACCCGCTGTGGGTCAGCCAGACTACAGCGGGTTTTTTGTTTCTTGATGGAGTTCAGAGTTCAGAGTTCAGAGTTCAGTGTTCAGTGTTCAGTGTTCAGTGTTCAGTGTTGGCGAGCGGGGGGTGTCAGCCCCCTGATTCTTTGGTTCGGAGTCAGTGTTGAGAGTTTGCGCACGGAGTATTTTGCTCGCCCAAAGCGAACACCTCCGATCTTTTTTCGCGCTCCATCTATTCGCGAATGCCGTCCTTAGGTCGCACCCAAAAACTTACTTTCTTCGTCGTGTACGCCTGCCGCGATTCGTCATTCTCCGAGTTGAGCACCATCATTTTGCGAAAACCCGGAACGAATTGAACATCGAAAACTTCCGTACATCCCGCCACGAATCGAATCGAGCCCACCACGCGTCCCGAAGATACGTCGATCGCACAAATCCCGCAATAAAGTTCGGAATGGCGAGCGTGTAGCGGCAATCCTACGAAATCGCTTTCATTGCGCAACATGCTCATGCCGACAAAGGCGTGGTTCCCAACCAACGCCATTCCCCGAAGGTATCCCGGCAAAACAGCGACAACGTCTTTTGCGCCAGTAGAAGTATCGCAGGAAAGAATTTCGCCGGCGCCGCTGTTGAGCAACCACAATCGGCCGTCATGCCAGCGCGGCGAGTGCGGTAGACAAAGTTTATCCAGCACCACGTTGTTGTTCACTACGTCGACCACGCAGCCACCGTTTGACTTGTGATTTCGCCAACCTCGTGCCGAATCGGTTGCTGCGAGGCATGTTACAAATCCAGGTTTGCCATCGAGCATTGCGATGCCATTCAGATGGCAACGATCCTCAGGGGCGATTTCGGTAATGAATGTAGGTTTCCATTTGGGTTCAAAACTGTTCAGACTGCTCGGCGCCGATAAACAGGAAAAGAGCGTGTTGCAAATCCACAATTCTCCTTTGGAGTCAAACGCGAGTTCATGAACGGCAATATCGCCCGTATGCAGGCTGACTCGCGGAATGAACAGACTGTCGTATTGGCCGGGCTGCTCGCTAGGAAAACTTGGAGCCAATTGGGGCGCATTCGCCAGTAACATGATTTCGTGGCGCAGACCGATGGCCATGCACGGTGTTCGAATGGCCAGCCCCATCGGTTTGTCAAACTCGCGCATGAAGACGCTGACGCCGTGACCATTCCAGCCGATCAGGGCGACTTTGCCGGCTTGATACGTCGAAACGGCAAGTGAGCCTTTCAGTTGCTCGATCACGCTTGCAAATCCGTCGTCGACTTGGCATTCAATCGCCGTTCCTAGCAAGTTCCGGTTCCTTTCTCATTCGATCGTGAGCCGTTTCAAATAAAGTCCCGTCACACTACGCCTGCACGTTGGCCACCGGGGATGAGGAAAACGGAAGCGGCTTGCGGCAGTCGGATTTCGGCATGTGTCATTTGTCGTCCACCTTTTCGGGTCGAATCAAACCAATCGCCTCCTTTTCCCATGAGATGAGTGCGCTTTCGTTGGTCTTCCGCGAAATCGCCAGGTCCAGCGCAGTGTTTGCTTCGTCAATGCGGTTGAGGCGATATAGTGCCATGGCTTTGAAGACGATGATGGAAAACCGAATTTCCTCATTTGCCGCTTTCGATATTTCTTCGCGCCGCTGCAACTCGGTCAACGCTCGATCAAATTGCCCCGCTCGATACAGGGCCATTCCGAGGGCACCGACATAATGCCAATTGGGCTCTGGATCGAGCGCGACGGCCATTTCGGCGGCTTTTACGGCGCGCCGGTAGTCTTCGGCCGAGCGATCTGCGTTGCTCGCAATTTCCACTGCAAACGATAACAACCCATCGGCATCGTGCCCTTTCCATTCGTTGGCCATTTTGACGAGTGGCCCGCCGTACAAGATCGTCCGATCCTTGGGTTCGGTGCGCTCGACCGCCGCAATTAGTTCCTCTTTGGTGATGCATCCCTTGACCAACCCGTCGAACTTTGATTGCGCTTTGGAGGTAAGCCGATCCAAGTCCCATTTCAATCGCTTGGCCGCAACCGATTTGCGTAGAATCGAAATTGATTGATCGCTGATAATGGAACTGACCAATTGTTCGAACGGAATGTCGGAAGCCAGAAGTTCGTCCAGGTACTTATCGGCTGGTGCCTGTTCCAGGAATTCAGCATCTCTATCCTTTTGTCGTTCGTCGTAAGAGCGCGGGTCCCAGACTTGATAACTTCCGTCGTCAAGCTGAAGCACCAGCCGCGAACCAGTCGGCGTGAACGACATGTCGCGAACGGGAAAAGGAACAGGAAAACTAACTAGAACGCGCTTGGTTGCAGCGTCCCAAACGCGAAGAGACTGGGAGCCTGCCGTTACAATTCGTGTCCGATCCGGAGAATATGCGGCTGCGTTTATTTCAGCTAAGTCATTGATGATCAAATGGCTCGCGGCCTTTATATCACTATTCCAGCCAACAGGAAGTTGCGTCCCACTATCGGAATTTTCAAACTGAGAATCGTCGCCAGCGACGGTCCAGACTTTGGCACTTGCGTCTGCCTGGCGTTCACTCGCAAATACCGAACAAATTTCTAAAATTCCGACTTGGTCAGAATCGATTTTTTCGCTTGGAAATCCAAACTTCTCGACCTTGACGATGGCCGTCTTGGCATTTTCGTAAGTGTTATCATTACAAAGCATGAAGTCGCCGTTAGCACTAAATGAGATTTCAGACCCAACGCCGAACAACTCGCCTTTCCGTTTTAGGCCAGTTTCGAAGAGTTGTGGCCCGTTATTTGAAATTTGATCATGCAATGATTCCGTCGTTGACCGATCGATGTCTGCGTGGGCACCAGGTTTCCTCGAACTTTCAATTTGCCTGGAACAAATTTCAAAGAGTTGCAACGATTCACGATTGTTTATGACTAACAAATTTCTGTTAGGCAAAAAACTACCCCAACTCGTTTTCGACTCCCCAATGAGGTTTCCATTCAAATCCCAAAACCTATACCCATCGTTAGAACTGAATGTCAAGACTAGTCGGCCATCGTGACTAAATTCTGCCGACAAAACATTTCCGTCGTGCTTCATTGAAACTCCTACCTGCGTTCCGCCAAGATCCCAGAGCCGGGCGGTTTGATCTTCACTGGCGGTAAGCACGAGCCGTCCGTTGGGGCTAAAGATTGCGGAATTTACAATATCATCATGCCTCAATGAATCGCCGACAGGATTGCCGACAGTATCCCAGAGCCGCGCGGTTTGATCTTCGCTGGCGGTAAGCACGAGCTGTCCGTCGGGGCTAAAGACTGCAGAATTTACGTTATCATCATGCCTCATTGGATTGCCAACAGGATTGCCGACAAGATCCCAAAGCTGCGCGTTTTGATCGTTGCTCGAAGTTAAAAGTAGGTGTCCTTCTGTGCTAAAAACGGCATTTAACTGTTCACCTTCCTGCCGCATCGGGCGACCAATACGTTTTCCACCAAGATCCCAGAGCTGAATGGTTCTCTCGTAATAGGCGACGGTCATAACTAATCGCCCATTCGGGCTAAATTTTGCGGAAGTAATACCTGAATAATCAAGGGTTATTGGAGCAAAGTCAGGATTGCCACCTAGATTCCAGAGACTAACGTGATTGTCGCTATGCTGCGTTAATACAAATTGTCCGTCTGGGCTGAAGTCGCTCGACCTAACATGGTCCAATAGCTGATCCACGACGCCGATCGGGGCTCCTTCATGATTCCAGAAACGTGAAATGTAGGAATTGTGCGAATTTTCGTGCGAAGTAAAGATTTGCTGCCCATTTGGACTGATTGCTGCGGCTCCGTCTTCCACGGGCAGTATTGTCACGATGCTGTTAGCTTTTTCGCTGAGGAATTTCCATTCCCATCCTCGTCTTGAAATTGGGCAATTGGCAACGTAACGACGGGCCTCGGGGTAGTTGTCGCTGTTTAATGCGGATTGAGCGAGGGCGAGATTGGCGATGTAGGCTTCCAGCTCAGCCAAATCGCGTTGATGTTCGACTTCGGTTTTTTGCGTTTCACTGAAGTCTGCGAATTTTAGGGCTTCATTCGCGTTTTGGTTGGCGCGATTCCATTGCCAAGTCGTCCCAGCAAGACCAATTGCCATCGTCGTCGCCAGCGCGGAACCGGCGATCACCGGAACTCTGTTCTTGCGGACGAACTTCCGAAAACGATAGATCGTGCTTGGTGGAGCCGCAACAACGGAATTGCCACCGAGGTATCGTGCAATGTCGTCGGCAAGGCTGTTGGGCGATTCGTATCGCCTGCGGCGGTCCTTTTCTAAAGACATCATGACAATCCAATCGAGTTCGCCGCGAATCAAAGTTCCCAATTTCTTGGGGTCGACGCGGCGCTGCGCGGCCAAGGTAGCAAGCGTTGGCTCGGTGGGGCTCAGCCGAGTGCTCGGCTTGGGGGGTTCAACTTCCAAAATGAGCTTTTTGATCTGTTCAATTGCGACTGCTTTAAGGTCTTTGGTAGAAAACGGCGTACTCCCGGTGAGTAGCTCGTACAACAGAACACCCAAGCTGTAGACGTCGGTGCGGGTGTCGATGTCAAGGCTCCCCTCGGCTTGCTCGGGGCTCATGTATTGCGGCGTGCCGATGAATTGATCGTGCAGAGTGTAGAGCGTCAGTTCGGTGAGTTGCTGCGAGATGGCTTTGGCGACTCCAAAGTCGATGACCTTTGCGTGCGGTTTGCCGTCTTGAGTGCTGGTGAGAACATTGCTGGGTTTGATGTCGCGGTGAATGATCCCTTTACAATGCGCGTGCTGGATCGCGTGGCAGACTTGTTGAAACAGCTCCAATCGTTCGTGGACCGTGAGATGGTTTAGATCGGCGTATTGGGTGATCGGTTTGCCTTTGACGTATTCCATTACGAAATACGGTCGGCCGGTCTCGTCGGAGTTGGCTTCGTAGACTTTGGCAATGTGCGGGTGGTCCATGAGCGCGAGGGCTTGCCGTTCGGCTTCGAAACGGGCGATGACAAGTTTGGTGTCCATCCCCAGCTTGATCAGCTTGAGGGCAACTTCGCGACGGATCGGCGTTCGCTGTTCAGCTCGGTAGACTTCTCCCATGCCGCCGAATCCGAGTTTTTCGAGGATTCGGTACGGACCGATCTGCTGCGGGACTTCGCTGAGAAGCTCGCAGGCCCGGTCAACAGCGGCTTCGCCGTAAGGAGCCACGTGATCTCGAGTCGACGGGAGGCTCGTAGGTTGCCCGCGATCATTTGGTTCTTGAGGCATAATGGTCTCAAATGGAAAAACGAATCGTCGCACATTCAAATTACCACAACGCGTTCGCGTCTGACATAAAACCGGCAATTTTTGGACGGATTATTGTGTATGGAGAAGGCGAATTTGAAGTTTTCGTGCCGGGCTTGCGGGCAGAACAAGCTTTCTATTCGCTCGCTCGTGCTCGACTCCGCAAGGAGCCGACTTTCGATCCGTTCCGTCTCGCCCGCATCTTCGCGGGGAGAGGGCGGCGTGAGGGGCTGCCTATTTGAGCTGACTACAGCAAAACAAGCCGAACGCGAACATTTGAGGCGTAGTTTTCGCCTCGAATGTGAAACGCGCGGTTACGACAAAACTATTTCGAAGAATTAATGTCAGAAATTGGTGAGTTGCTGTAATAAGATGAATGGAGGCCTGGTGTATGAATGGAAAAGATGTTTCGAGACGTTCTCGATAATCGGTCATCGTGGACTTCAGGTGGCTGGGAACGAGGAAAGAACTTTGCCGAAAAGAAACTCCGCACCCTGCCCTTTCCCTTCGGAAAAGCGTGGACTGGGAACTGAAGAGTGTGCTTTTTAAACGCGACAACTATGGAACCCGAACTCGTTAACGAGCAATTGCCGCAGAGCTGGAACTTAGCTGACGAACAGTTGACGCGGGCCAGCATGTTTGCCGGCCTGAATGTGCCCCATTCCGAGCAGCGCGAGTTGGCCTGGAGGGAGTTTCGCGCCAGATACGCTCCGGTGATCGCTGGTTTTGCTCGAAGATGTGGAGCGAGCGATCAAGATATCGACGACATCATTCAAGATGTCATCACCTGGTTTTTGGCGGCGAGTGGCGAGTTTGCGTACGATCCTTCAAGGGGACGATTCCGCGGGTGGCTTAAGACCTGTACTGTGCGAACAGCGATTCGGCGAGCCGGAAAGAATTTACGTTTCCGCAATCTGCCCTTGGAGGATGTGCCTCAAATAGAGTTGGCGGCGGACGCCGACTGGAATGAGCTTTGGGAAAAACAACTTGTCTCCCGTGCACTGGTAATCCTTCGCAAAGAATGCCGCGAGAGCGTGACGTTTCGAGCCTTTGAAAAGTACGTCTTGTTAGACGTGAAACCAGAAATAGTCGCGCACGAATTGCAGACAAGTGTGAATAGCGTCCACCAAGCCAAGACTCGCTTGACCAAAAGACTTCGCGAAATTGTGCAACAACTCACGGAATTCGAAAGCTGAAAAACAATGTTGCGCTAACATTCAGCTAAAACATTAGCAGGTTTTTGGTTTCGAAACCTCATCGTTTGTTCGTCGTTCATCTACACGATTGTCCATGGATCGTGGGTCAACTCGATTACTGCTTGAGGCTGGATTCAGTTTCGCTCCTGGGGTTCAACACTGGCACGCGAATGCGATTGCGATTTGGCGTGCCACGCAATAATTCGGTTGTCATCGAAAGTTTCGTTCACGTATCGTTTTGAAGTCGCACAATGAGGAACCAAAATAATCGGCTACGGGGATGTTTAGAAACTGATTCTCAGCCTACAAGCGGACGCGAGTGCTCTGCAGGCCCATTATCACGAATTGGGAGATGAGCAGGCATGTCGAATAAGTGCCAAACAGTTTCATCACCCAGTGCTTTGTCATGGATTTGTCCCATTCGCGAAATCGTTGTCGATGTTCAGCATATCGGGCCTTAAGCTCCTGCTTGGCGGCTTCTCGCTGAGCCGCGTCTAACTTCGCATATTCGATACCGCTGATCGAAAAATCGTCTATCGACACCGTTCGTTCCGGGTTCAATCCGGAGCCATCACGTAGTCCCGAAATAACGGACGTCGCCATGAGAACAACCATCACGGTTAAAACGCCGACGATTGTATACGCCGTATTCCGAGGCCAGCCTCGATCACAGTGTGCGGCTCCGGCGATCGGAATCGACAATAATCCGACCGCAATTCCCAAGACCAATATGTGGATTGAAACATTATTGCCGGCCGCGAAAAACGCAATCACCGTTAATATTCCGAGAACAAGCGACGTAACAACTGCCACGGCGGTCATTGTCTCCAACCGCTGAAGTGCAAACCGTCCGTAGCGACTGCTCAAGAGTAGAAAATTCGTCAGCGGAGTTATCAGCCAAGTCGAGAGCGCGAAGACGACATAGGCGGCCATTAATGGATAAATGAACGGAGCAAGTGATGGAGTACGCTTGGCAAATCCCGCTAGAAGTTGGTAGCCGACGTACCCGCCAATCAATATACCCCACATGTACTTGGCGCTGAATTTCGAAATCCACGAAAAGTACGCGAACATCCAGCGATAAAAAAAGTACCGCGCCCGCAAAGCATGAATTAGTCCTTGTCGCGCGAATGCCGAGTCGGGTTCGAGCCGGAGAGCTTCTTGGAAATGGACCAGTGCTTCATTCGGCTTGCCGTCGTCCAGCAGCGACCAACCGAGGTTGGCGTGCGTGATTGCGTTGTCGGGATCGCGGGCGAGGGTCGCGCGAATCGAATCCTCGGCAACTGAACCTTGCCTGAGTTGCCGTAGCGCCATCGCGTGTAAATTGGCGCAAGTTTCGTCGGTTGGGCTTAGTTCAAGTCCCTTTTCCGCAGCGGCGAGCGAGCCGCGCCAATCTCGTAGCGAAAAAAGTATTTGCGACTTCAAAGCAAAATTTTCGGGATCGTCGGACTCAAGCCGGATTGCTTCGTCGATGGAAATGTTCGCGGTTTCGAAACGATTTCGCGCCCACATCGCGTTAGCCATTGCGTAATGCCCAATCGCAAGCTCAGGCTCAGCCGCAATCGCCAATGTAGCCTGCTCCGTTGCCTCCTTGAGCTTGTCCGTTTCCCGAAAGCACATGGACATCAAAGCATGTGCATGGGCGCATTGCGGATTTTGAACCACGCACTCCATTAGAACCTGCGTTGCTTCTTCATATCGGCGCGACTGAATTAGCAACGAGGCTCGCGAAAGATATCCGTGTTCTGGCACAAGGTTCATTTTGGTCGCCTGCGGTCACTTTAGTTTCAGATACTTCATGACGTCATCGTAGGAACCATCTTGGTTCGAATACATTGCATAATTCTTGGCCGTCGAAAACCATTCTCGCACACTCGGTTTGAAAAGCTTTGCGGCGGCGAGCAAATCGGTTGTCGTAAGCGGCTGAAGCCCGCCTGACTTCATCGCAACACGCAACTTGTCCTCGACGGCGCGATCCACAAGGGACTTAAGATCAGCTCCGGACATCCCGTCGGTCTTGGACGCGATCTTGGCGAAATCCAAATCTTTCGTTGGTTTGTTCTGACATTGGATACGCAATATTTCCGCACGAGCCGGTTCGTCCGGCGGAGGTACAAAGACCACCCGATCAAATCGTCCTGGGCGGCGAAACGCCGAGTCGACATGCCACGGCGCGTTCGTTGCCGCCAAGATCAAGAGCCCAGAATTGTCGGTGTTCATTCCATCCAATTCGACCAAAAACTGGTTGACCATCGACCGGCCCGAGCCTTGCCGAAAGTCGCTTCGCTTGCCGCCCAGCGCGTCGACCTCGTCAAAAAACAGGACGCACGGACGATTGAGTCGAGCCTGTTCGAAAATGGCGTGGATATTCCGTTCACTGCTGCCGATCCACATATCAAGGACATCGTGAATGCCGATCGGAATAAATGAAGCCGAGATTTCGCCAGCGGTCGCACGAGCGAGAAAAGTCTTTCCGCAGCCCGGCGGACCATAAAGCAAGATTCCACCACCGGCTTTCTTGCCGTAAGCTTTGTATAGCTCCGGATGCTTCAGTGGATAGATGATCTTCAGCGAAATTTCTTCCTTGACCGCGTCCATTCCGCCGACATCCGAAAATTTCATGTCGGGCCGCTGAAGTTCAATGTTGATTGCGTCGTCGCCGACGTCTGTTCCGGCCCGTTGTCGACCCTCGAAAACGTCGCAAGGTTGCTCGCCGTCCTTTTGAACTCCAAGCTGCGCCGCGAGTTCAGCGTCGGCGGCCGCCGGATCAATTTCGATCGCGCGTTTGTACTCCGCGACAGCGTCCAAAACGCGTCCTTCTGCCAGCAACAATCGCGAGTAAAGAACGTACGCAGCACCCGGCGCGTCGGATTTTTGAATTAAGTTTTCGACCACGACCAGTGCTTGGCTCATTTTTTTTTGTTGCCAGCAGCTTCGAGCCAATCCAAGCAGCGCCGCTGAATTCCTCGGAGCATGGTTCAAACAAGTTTTGAATTCAAATTCCGCGTCCGAACCGCGGCTCATGGCCAATAAAGTCTCGGCGAGGTGCAATCGTAACGGAACATTGTCGGGCGATACGTCAAGCGCGGCCCTCAGCGATGCAATGGCTTCTTCACCAAACATGTGAATTTCTCAGATGGGCGCGAGAGGATACAATGGAGCGAAATTGTTTTGTTCGGTCAATTCTAAAAGAACCCAGCGAACGACGCAAACGCCGACGCGAAATTGAAGGAACTGTTGCCGGAAGGGGCCGCATTCGCCGATCCGCCCGCTCCCAGCTGGACAAATCGCGACTGAGTCTTCAATCGATTATGGCAAATGGCTCGACACTGCTCGGCATCTCGATCAAGCAAAATAATTCGCACAAATTCCGCTGCTGAACCGCTTTTCGCTACAACTTGCACAATCAGAACTGGCGCGAAAAATTGGCTGGCAGTGAAGGGTTTTTATGTCGCCAACGGATCGGCTGGTCATATGCTTTAACTGCTCGTTCTGCTTCCACGCGTGAGTGTAGCTATTTATTGTTCCTCAAGGAAAAGCGATGTTAGAGGATCTACCCAAGGCCCGTTCTGCGGACCTCGAGCGAGTTTTCAAAAGTCTTTTGGCTGAAGAACAGCAGCGTGCGATTGATGATCGTCGAGCGTCTGTCCGATTGCCGTTTGTGCGACCACTAGTCATCAATCTACGGTCGGAAAAATCCGAACGCATTGAGGCCTTTTCGCGCAACATCTCGACGCTAGGAATCGGTGCGGTTTCCAAGGAGACATTCAAGATGGGCGATCTCGCGACGGTTGAAATTCACCGTTTCAGTCGGCCACCGGCGGTGGTCTTGGCGGAATGTCGTTGGTCGGACTCGTTTGGCGGACATTGGCATTTCTCCGGTTGGTCCTTCCTGAATGTCGTGCGAGAATAAGCTCTCCAACCTTTCATAATTGGGTCACAAAGCGAGAGGGTCAGTCCCCAATTTGCGCCGAAGGCTATGCAAATTGGCGTAAGACCCTGCTAGTCAATTCCTAACGATTGCGGCATGTAAATCGGGCCCCAATTGAAAACTTCGGTAATCTAAGGCGTGCGACACTTGAGAAATTTGGCCGTGGCCATTAGCTTAAATGCATTGGTCTCGACGATTCGAGAGCGGTCGTTCGGGGCCACTTTGTTTCGGATCGCAACTCCGACTCGCAAGTGAATCTCGCCCGATCGAAAATCAAGGAGGCGCTCGTGCCGTTTGGAAATAAGAAAAAGGGTTTGTTCATCACGATCGACGCCAACATTGGTGCAGGCAAGACGAACGCTTGCCACGCGATTGCATCGGCGGCGATGGCATCCGGACGAACGGCGCGAGTATTGGAAGAGCCGACTCACCATCCCAAATTCGAACACTTTCTGGCGCGCTATTACGAGGATCTGCGAAGCGGCCACAATACGGGTGGCGGCTTTGCGATGCAGATGTTCATGCTTTGCCAGCGCTTTGAACAGCATCGGCTCGCAGTCGAACAAGCTTGGGGCGAACAAGGGATCGTCGTCATTCAGGATCGCCCAATCTACGGCGACACGGTTTTTGCAACGACGGCGATGGAACGCGGGTTTATGACGCCGGAAGAATACCATTTGTACGTCGACGTTTACCGAAACATGAGTCGCGACGTCATGCCGCCCGACATTTTTGTTTTCTTGGACGTGTCGCCTGAAGAATGCTTTGCGCGAATGGCTTCGCGCGGCCGCGAGCAAGAAGTCGGCGTTCCGCTTGATTATCTGCAGCAGCTTTATGCGAATTACCAAAAGCTACTTGGCGAAATGCGGCGCCGCGGCGTGCGCGTATTGACGGTTGACTGGCGCGAGTTCGGTCCGCCGGTAGAAATGTGGAAACGAATTCGCGATATGGCAAGTTCGACCGGAAATTGGTACGAAGAACTGAGCTTCTCGCTCACCAAAGCTCCGCGCGTTCCGATCATGCCGTCGGCTGCAGAGGCCACAGGCGAATCTGTCAAACGGCCCAAGTAGCAGACACACTCCGTGTGCCGTGGCCGGGCGTTGGCTGCGTGGCTAGTGCTATGATCCATCCAAATTTTAGGTTTGGAATCGTCTGGGTGGCACGCTCTGAGGCTTTGCGAAGGGCGTGGTTTGCGGTGCGCTTTCCGCTACGCCCTTCGACGACTAAGGGACGTGCCACCCGAATTCTTAGCAGGGCCAAAGCACTTGAGGCGAAGCGTTCTGTGGAAAATTGCTGACGGCACATGGAATGTGCCTGCTAGTGCGCCTGTGAAGGCGTCTGACTGGAAGGGTGCAAGTCCCTTCATGGACTGATCTGAGTCCATTAACGGAAAGTAACTGCGTCCTTGCAAGAGGAGGTGGAGAGCAACTGGAAGT
>JANNYC010000245.1:0-73936 GCA_031409895.1 Planctomycetota bacterium | reverse complement strand
TTGGCCCTGCCGCACACGCGCTACCACGAAATCGCCGCGTTGATGCAGCCGGACGAAATCCATCCGGAAGTCATCGAGAAGCTCAATGCGATCCAACAAGCGCTAAGGTTATGAGTAACTTCGAAGTCCCCAGCCCGATCTTGAACTCGCCGTTTGACGAACCGCGCGAGTATTGGTACATCGCCGAAGGAGAGCAGCCTGAGCGCCGGCCTGGGAGGCGACCAGCCATGTACTTCTATCGCGATCCGAAAAACAAGGCGAACAGCACTCCGTCGGGTGATGTGGGAGTCGCTATTGAACTGAAGCTGGTGAACCGAATCCGTGAACGAGTCAAAGCGTGGCGCATTGATGGTTATCCCGGTGCCACGCGAACGACCGTGGAGTTGCTGCACTGGTGGCAGCGCGAAGGACGGGAAAAGCGCCTGTTCTTCGCTCAATTGGAAGCCGCCGAGACGATCATATTCCTGGTCGAAGCCCGACACGATTTTCGCCAAGGAATCAACATTCCGCGCGATGAACCAAGCGACGAACAAAAATCGCAGGGTTTCAACGGCTTTACTCGTTACGCGGGAAAAATGGCAACTGGCTCCGGCAAGACAACCGTGATGGCCATGCTCGCCGCGTGGAGTATTCTCAATAAAGTGAACGATCGCGGCGACGCGCGGTTTTCGGATGTGGTCTTAGTAGTTTGTCCCAACGTGACCATTCGCAATCGACTAGAGGAATTGAAGCCAGAACACGGAGACGCCAGCGTCTACCGAACGCGCGACCTCGTTCCCGCACACTTGATGACACAACTTTCGCAGGGCCGAGTCCTGGTGAACAACTGGCACGTGTTCGAACCGCAAACGCCACAAGCCGGTGGTCAGACGGCACGCGTCAACCGATCTGGCGTCGCCGTTCGAACGCAAGAATCAATCACGATCGCGGCTAAGTCGACAACTGCACGAGGCGGGCGATACCTCACGCTCGATGCGTACCAGCGTCAAGTCGCTGCCGGGATGCTTACCGTTCTGTCAGAAGAGCGCGATAAGCAAGGAAACCTTTCAAAGGTCCGCGTCGAATCGATACGATACGTTGAGAGCGACACGTCGCTCGTCCACCGCGTGCTCGGAAAGGAAGTGGGTGGCAAGCAAAACATTCTCGTGCTCAATGACGAGGCTCATCACGCTTATCGCATCCGCCGCGATGAGGCCGACGCCGACGAAGATGACGTCTTTGGTGAAGACGAAGAGGCGGAGGAATTTTTCAAGGAAGCGACCGTTTGGATTGACGGCTTGGACCGGATTCACAAACTGCGCGCGATCAATTTTTGCGTGGATCTTTCCGCGACGCCGTACTTTCTCGGCCGAGTCAACCAAGAGGCCAACCGACCGTTTCCCTGGGTCGTAAGTGACTTCGGACTGATTGATGCGATCGAATCAGGACTCGTAAAGATTCCGCAGCTCGCGGTGCGCGACACGACCGGCGCGCCAATTCCCGGTTATTTCAACATCTGGCATTGGATTCTGCCTCAACTCACTTCATCCGAACGAGGCGGCAAAAAAACGAATCCCAAACCGGAAGCGATCTTGAAGTACGCTTATCATCCCATCGCCATGTTGGGCGGCCTATGGGATCAGGTCGCTGAGGAATGGAAGCGTCAGGGAGCGACGGACAAAACGCCGGTGTTCATCCTAGTTTGTAAGACTACGCAGTTAGCGAAATTAATTTATCAGTGGCTGGCGGAAGGGGTAACGCCAACTGGTATTCCGCCCGCAAAGCTGGACGGATTCCGCAACCGCGACGGCCTAGCAAATACCATCCGCGTCGATTCCAAAGTCGTTCGCGAGACCGATACCGGTGAGGCCAAAAGTGATGAATCGCGGTGGATGCGCCTGACGCTGGACACGGTGGGAAAGCCTGCGTGGCCGACCGACGCCCAAGGCCGACCGATTTATCCCGAGCGATTCGAGGAGCTTGCGAAAAAGCTCGAACGGCCTTTGCACCCGCCGGGCCGCGATGTTCGGTGCATCGTTAGCGTCGGGATGCTCACCGAGGGCTGGGATTGCAATACCGTGACGCACATCATTGGACTCAGACCGTTCATGTCGCAGCTTTTGTGCGAACAGGTCGTCGGTCGAGGATTACGCCGCGTCAGTTATGAAGTTGACGACACCGGCAAATTTACCGAAGAAGTCGCCAAAGTCTTCGGCGTTCCGTTTGAAATCATTCCGTTCAAAGCAAACAGCGTTGGAGCGCCGGTCGAACAACCCAAGCGGCATCATGTGCGTGCCATTCCCGGCAAGGAGCATTTTGAAATTCGGTTTCCGCGAGTCGACGGTTATACGCAGGCGATCCGCAACCGCATTGCGGTTGATTGGTCCAAGGCGCCAACACTGGTGCTTGATCCAATGAAGATTCCACCAGAAGTCGACGTCAAGGCGACATTGCCCAACAATAAGGGACGACCGTCTCTGACCGGCCCCGGTCGACTGGAAAACGTAACACTCAATCCCTATCGCGCGGGTCGGCGGGTGCAGGAGTTGGTCTTCGACCTTGCGGCCGCACTGACGCGCGATTACTCGCGGCAGCCATCGTGTACGGCTCCGGCCCATGCTCTATTTCCGCAGGTCTCCAAGATCGTGCAGTCCTTCATCGATGAAAAGGTCCGCCCGGTCAGTCCCGCGCAGAAAATCGATGTCTTTTTGTCACCGTATTACGGCTGGGTAATTGAGCGACTGAGCGAAGCGATCCGCCCAGATACGTCGCAAGGCGAAGCGCCCGAAGTTCCGCGCTATGAGTCCAACCGCGGGCCAGGTTCGACTGCGGACGTCGACTTCAGCACCAGCCGGGATGTACGAGAGGTCGTGAAATGCCATTTGAATTACGCCGTGGCCGACACGAAACGATGGGAACAGTCAGCGGTTTACTACATTGACCGGCACGCTGCTGTAGACGCATTTGTGAAGAACGCCGGCTTGGGATTCGCCATTCCATACCTGCACAATGGGCAGATGCACGACTACGTGCCCGATTTCATCATTCGGCTCAAGACAGCTCCGGAATGTCACTTGATCCTCGAAACCAAGGGATATGACCCGCTGGAGGAAATTAAGTCCGGAGCTGCTGAACGTTGGGTCGCGGCCGTCAATGCCGATGGAAGATACGGTGCGTGGCACTACCGCGTCGCAAAAAAAACGGGAGATATCGACTCGATTCTTCGCGACGTTTCGAAAGTCCCCACTGCCTAACTCGCTTGGGCCAGCAGGACTTTGCGTCGTTCTTCCACGCTCGAGTACGTCGTGGTTCCAGCCGGTTCCTCGATCTCAAATGGCTGCAATTCGCCGCGCAGAATTTTCACGTCGCTGGGAGCGCTAATCCCGATGCGAATCGTCTTGCCTCTGATTTGCACGATCTGAACGCGGATCCGACCATCGATGATGATTTCTTCGTTTACTTTGCGCGATAGGACTAGCATGACTCGCTCCTTGATTGTTGTTCGGCTCGCCACCTTGGCGATTTCGTTCTGTACCTATTGTTCGATGATGGAGTGACTCAACTGGTCACTGCGGATCGATTCTTTAGGAAATTTCTAGATTTTGTTGCACCAAACATTGTTGCCGCCCAGTTCTACGAGCTTGCAATCGTTTGGGTTCAACCGCGAGCTAGCAGTCTGCCGCCAGCAAGCTGCAAAACTCTGTCGGTTGTTCCGGTAAAGCTAGCCGGCGAATCGCAAATTGTGCGAATTGTGCCGTTCGATGGTCCGCACCGCGCGAAGAAAATCCGATTGTTTTTTTTGTACCTGATATTCGAGCTGTGCCGAAGTTGCGCCAGTTTCCCAATATCTGGGCGTGGACCTTGCTTTTCCGATTCGTGCGGAAAAAGAACTCATGACTGCTAAACGCATTAGTCTTGTTTGCATCGCACTGACTGCGATTGGAGTTGGATGGTCGAGAGCATCAGCTCAAGACAATCCACCGATCGTTGATTCGGAAGTCATCAGCGCGACGCCACTTGGTTCGAGCGACAAAACAACCATCGATCTGATGAATTCGCCGATGCCAGTTGCCAGCCTTACGGCTCGAACGCCGGACGTTCCCTCGGTCGAAAGTGATGATTTGCAGCTCAAAAATGGCATCCTTCAATCCATTCTTGTTCCCAAGCCAACCCTGAAAGCCGACGCGACAAAACCGGCTGCTTCGAATCCGGGGACTGACATCCCCCGCTCGCCATTGCAAACTGCGAAAGCCGACGCCGCAAAACCGGCTGCGTGCCCGCCGCATTTGGGCGTTCCGGCTTTGGGCGTTCGGGCCATGAGTCTTGGCACGAGTGCGTCGGATGTCTTGGGCAAGTTGCCGCCTAACTTACCAAGTCCTTCGTCCCCCGCGCCGCGCGTCGCCGAGAGCGGTCAACCCTCTCCGCTGAGCCCAACCGATTCGCAGATGTTCGCTTCGGCGACTCAACCATCCGCGGAAGTTCCCGTCGCGGAGAATGTTCGTTCGGTGCGACCCGCACCGTCAAATGTTTCTCGGATGCCCAAAAATTCCAAAATCTTTTCGTTCGACACCATCGACAAAGTAACCACGACCAACGTCATGCCGGCGCTCGGAGAGTTTACTCCCGAAGTTACGCTGAACTTGGCTGGCCCTGACTCGGTCTCCGTCAATCAAGTCTTCCAACAACTTGTTCAAGTCAGCAACTCCAGCACCGTGCCCCAAGTCGATCTTCGGGTGACCCAAGTTTGCGATTTGACTGTGTTGGGTGCCGAGCGCCATCAAGTCGTTACGATCGATTGCTTGGCACCGGGTGAAACCAAGACCGTGCGATTTTCTGCACGCGCCTTGCAAGCCGGTCCGTTTTTCGTTCGCTACATCGCGGAGAATTCTGAAATCCAAGCCGACGTCGATAACTTGGTGCAAGTCAGCGAATCGAATCTCACAATCAAGGTCGATGGTCCGACGGCCATGCAAACAGGCGATGGCGGCGACTATTCGATCGCGATTCATAATCCCTTGACAACGGAATGGAACGACGTCTGGGTTCGTTGCAAATCTCCTGCGTCCGCTCAAATCCAAGTCTTTGAACACGAAGCCGTGCCCGACTCGCGCGACGGAAGTGTCCTGATTCACTTGTCGCGATTGAATCCGCAAACCACCGAAACGATCCGGCTGCGAATCGTGCCCACAGAAACGAGCGAAATTCGGCTGGATTTCGCCGTCGAATCACAATCGCGCCAAATCGACAATCAAACTTTGGACGTCTCCGTCTTGCCGCCCCCTCGATAATCGTTGCCAAGCCGCTATGGCTTTGATTCGACTTGCCACTGAAGCCGACCTTGCGGCGATGCTCGAAATTTACAACGACATCATCGCCAACACGACGGCCGTGTACGATTATTTTCCGCACACGCTCACCATGCGCCAAAGTTGGTTTCGCTCGCTGCGCGAACTCGACTTGCCGGTGTTCGTCGCTCTAGAAGCCGATCGCATCGTCGGATTCAGCTCGCTCAGTCCGTTTCGGAAATGGGGCGCTTACAAGTACTCGGCAGAAGACTCCGTGTACGTTGCCAGCGATTGCCGCGGAACTGGCATCGGACATCATTTGCTAACGCCGCTGATCGACGCGGCCAAGGCAAAGCAATTGCACACGATCATTGCCGGGATCGACTCGACTAACGAAGCCAGCGTTCGGCTGCATGTGCGACTTGGTTTTCAGGAAGTCGCACATTTTCGCCAAGTCGGTTTCAAATTCGATCGGTGGCTCGACCTGAAGTTCTTTCAACTGCTGTTGGAAACGCCGCAAGCGCCGGTGGATGGTTGAACCGTGTTATTAGGCGAGCGGCGGAAACAAATGTACCAAAGTAGCAGGCACTCTCCGTGGGCCGTAGCCTACTGCGGACGGCACACGGAGTGTGCCTGCTACTTTGTCGGCGTGTAAAGTTTCAAATGCCGCTCGCCTTAAGTCGCTTGCTCAACTTGAGGCGAGCTTGGCCATCACCCAGTCGGGAATCAAGATCGCGTAGGGCAAATCATCTGGCGGGAAGCGACAGCAGGCGACCAGGAATCGCCCATCCGCGAGCAGACGATCGCCATGAAGAACGCGAAACGTATACGCGAGTTGCTTGCCGTCGTTGCTATCCAGGGTCAACTCCGTCGTGAGATTTTCCCCGGCCGCTACGGACCCGTGAATGTTGAGTCCACATTCGATTCGCGGAAAGCCAATTTGGCCCCGCTCGTCCGCCAGCACGACGCCGAGGCCACGTGACCGCAAAAACGCGTATTCCGCCTCCTCCATGAATCGCAGCCATTGCGAAAAATGAATGTCATTTAGCCCACAAGTCTCGGCCCATCGGACTTCGGACTCTTGCTGAAAAACAGTCTTTTTTTGGCTTAGGCCGTCAACCATTTGATTGCCCATTGCGTATTTGAAATGATCGTATTCCAATAATCGACCCTAGCCGCTGGGATTTTCGACTGGCAATTTTGGCAGTTTGAATCATTCTGGACATTCGCCCTTTTCTCTAGACCCACATCGCGACGCCGCTCCTATGAATCGTCTGACCACCAACGAACCGTTGGCGAAGTCTCTTCGTCGAAATCCGTCCAGCCACGACACTGTCGCAGCCAAGTCGGCAGCCACAATTGCGTCGCGTTCGCAATGCCGCGTCTGGATCATCCTACCCACGTATAACGAAGAGAAAAACCTCCAAGCACTTTTGCAGCGCATGCAAGTCGCCTTGGATCCGCTCGATTGCTTGTACGAAGTCGTCGTCGTCAACGATGGCAGCCAAGATCAATCCGCAGAGATCGCCCGAACTATGTCCGAGTCGATGCCAATTCAATTGGTCAATCACACCCAAAACCAAGGACTAGGCGGAACGATGCGGACTGGCTTTATTGCTGGTCTGAAACACGCCGAGCCGGATGACGTGATCATCACGATGGACGCCGACAACACGCAGCCGCCCGAATCCATTCCGGAAATGGTCGACATGATTCGCAACGGATACGATCTGGTCGTGGCCAGCCGGTTTCAGGCCGGTGCCCAAGTCGTCGGCGTGCCGTGGCATCGTCGTTTGATGAGCGACGGCGCTCGCTGGGTCTTTGCTGCGATCCTTCCGATTAAAGGCGTTCGCGATTTCACTTGTGGATTTCGCGCATATCGCGCTGGCATTTTACAGCGGGCAATGGACCATTACGGGGATCAATTCATTTCAGAACCCGGCTTTGCAAGTATGTCCGATATCTTGCTCAAGTTGCGTCGACAAAAGCCGATCGCTGGTGAAATTCCCCTCGTGCTGCGTTACGATCAAAAAGTGGGTGCCAGCAAAATGAAAGTCCTGAAAACCGTTTGGGCCACTCTCTGGCTGCTCGCCCGACGTCGGTTCCAAGGCTAATTTGTCATCCAAGCGGCCGACATGAAAAATTCGCCATCCAACTCGTGGGGTATTATCGGCGGGGGCATGCTTGGCATGACCCTTGCGTGGCGGCTTGCGCGCCGAGGCCAGCGCGTTTCTTTACTGGAAGCGGCCCGCGAATTCGGCGGTCTTGCAAGTGCTTGGCGGTTGGGTGACGTGACGTGGGATCGTTTTTATCACGTCGTACTAAAGTCCGATACCGATTTGCGCGACTTGCTAACCGAGATCGACCTCGAATCGCAAATGAAGTGGGTCGAAACTCGCACGGGTTTTTTTAGCGACGGAAAACTTCACTCGTTGTCCAGCTCAATCGAGTTCCTCCGCTTTCCGCCTTTGAATTTGTGGCAAAAATTTCGCCTCGGCGGAACGATCTTCTACGGATCAAAAGTAACCAACTGGCGCAAGCTCGAACAAATTCCGGTCGAGCGATGGCTGCGCAAACTTTCCGGCAACAAAACTTTTGAAAAGATCTGGCTCCCACTGCTGCGAGCCAAATTGGGCGAAACGTATCGCGATACTTCGGCGGCGTTTATTTGGTCGTACATCGCCCGCATGTACAAAGCACGTCGCACCGGAATGAAGCGCGAAATGTTCGGTTACGTCCCCGGCGGTTACGCGAGCGTACTCGAACGGTTCTGCAATCGACTTGAGGATGAGGACGTGGAGCTTTGCCCCGATCACGCCGTGCAAGAAATCCGCTTTGACCCAGCCCGCCGACAACTTCGCGTTCAATTCGCTGGCGACCGAGAACGCTGGTTCGATCGGCTCATTCTCACAATGCCAAGTTCGTTGATCAGTCGCGTCTGTCCCGATTTGACGGAAGATGAACACACCCGCTTTCAAAACGTCCGCTACATGGGCGTGGTTTGCGCCTCTTTACTTTTGCGCAAACCTTTGGCTGGCTACTACGTGACCAACATCACGGACAGCGACATTCCGCTGACCGGCGTGATTGAAATGACGGCCATCGTCAACCCAAGCGAACTTGGCGGCCACTCGTTGGTCTACTTGCCGAAATACGTCGCTTCGACGGATGACGCAGCGTTTGCGGAAAGCGATTCATCGATTCGCGAGCGTTTGCTTTCTACTCTCGAAAAAATGTATCCCACATTCCGACGGGAGGACGTCGTCGAATTCAAAGTCGCCCGCGCCCGTTCCGTCATGGCCCTGCCGACCATCGGTTACTCGGACCATCTTCCCCCCGTTCGCACCTCCATCCCCGGCCTCTTCGCGATCAACTCTGCACAGATCGTCAAAGGCAACCTCAACGTCAACGAGACCATCCAAATCGGCGACGAATGCTTGGAGAAGTACATTTACACGGAGCTTGATAAACCCTCTTGTCCCAAATCAACAGTTGCTTCCCAAGCTCATTAGCGCGCCACCTTTAGTTTCAGCGGTTGATCGTGATCAAGCCGATCAGCCGATAGATCAGTTTGGCGAGGGTGTATTCCGAAATGATCGCGTTGGGATCGGGGGCGACTTCCACTACGTCAAAGCCAACGACTTGTCGCCGTGCGCAAACTTCAGTCAGTAGCGCGAGACTATCATTCCAAGTCAGGCCGTTCGGCTCCGCTGTGCCGACGGCGGGGATAACGCTGGGGTCGAATCCGTCGGCGTCGATGGTGATGTAGACCTGCTCGCCCAAATGCGAAATTACTTGGTCAACCCACTTTTGAGTTGGCATGTCCCGAAGTTGATGGGCGAAAAGTGTGTGGGCGGTACCGCCCGTGCGGATGAACTCTGCCTCCTCGATGCACAATGCGCGAATGCCGACTTGGACCAGCGGAACGCCAAGCTCCACGACTCGCGCCATCACCGAAGCGTGCGAATAACGATTTCCTTCATACGACTCACGCAAGTCCGAATGCGCGTCGATTTGTAACACGCTGAGCTTGGAAAATCGTTTCTTGAATGCCTGAACCGCGCCGAGCGTCACGGTGTGTTCCGCTCCCAACATAATCGGGAACTTGCCATCCTTTAGAAGTTTCTCGGTTTGTTGTTCAATCAGAGCCACGGCGAATCGGTCGACTTTACCCGCAAAATCCAACGGCTCGACCGTGCAAATTCCGCCGAGCCGCACAGATTCTTGTTCCAACGTCTCGTCGTACATTTCGACAAAGTGCGATGCGCGAATAATTGCGCCAGGGCCTTGCCGTGAGCCGGATCGATAGGACGAAGTGTGTTCGTAGGGGGCTTCAAAGATCACAAACCGGCTGCTGTCGTAGCTACATAGCGATTCTTCTTCGATGCGCAAAAAATTCTTCTCGGCGGGCAAATGCTGCATGACTGTAGCCTCGGTTGATGCGAACTGTTGTTTCGATTACTTTCGCAAAAGCGGTGCCCATCGCACAGAGGGTGTGGGACTGAGAAAATGTCGAGATGTTCGTTATATTGAGAACGTCGGTCGACTGCTTTGCAGATCGCGGCCAGCTTTTGGTGACATGACTTTACAAAGGAAATCGTACATGGCGATTCGCTTTATGAGCTTCTTCTGCGTCTCTTTGATGGTCGCGATCTCAAGCATCCGGGCCGACGATTGGCCACAATGGATGGGAAAAAACCGCGACAATGTCTGGCGCGAGGATGGACTGATTGAAAAATTCCCCGAAGGCGGTCCGAAAATTCTGTGGCGGGCCGAGGTCGCTGGCGGATACGCGGGTCCGGCGGTCGCCGATGGCAAAGTCTATATCGCGGACTATTTGACAACGGACAACGTAAAAGTCGATAACTTCTCGCGCAAGGAATTTAGCGGCAGTGAACGAGTGCTGTGCTTGGATGAGTCGACGGGCAAAGTTTTGTGGAAGCACGAGTACCCCGTCCAGTACACGATTTCGTATCCTGCGGGCCCGCGCTGTACGCCGACCGTCGATGGCAATCGCGTTTACACTTTGGGTGCCGAAGGGGACTTGTTTTGTTTCGACACCAGCGACAACGGCAAAGTCCTTTGGTCGAAGGAACTGAAAAAGGAATACAACACCAAAGCCGCACTATGGGGCTATGCCGGGCACCCTCTGATCGATGGCGAAAAAATTATCACGCTCGCCGGTGGCGAAGGGACTCATGTCGTCGCACTCAATAAAATGACGGGGAAGGAAATCTGGCGGTTCGGAACTTCCAAAGAACAAGGCTATTCGCCGCCGACGATTATCACGGCTGGTGGAGTTCGGCAGCTCATCTTGTTGCGTCCCGACGCGGTGACCTCGATCGATCCGGAAACGGCCAAGGAATACTGGTCGGTTCCCTACGAGGCGACCAGCGGCTCAATCATCATGTCGCCGGTAGTTGTCGGCGAGCATTTGTACGCGGCAGGCTATTCGTCGAAAAGCTTGCTTCTCAAGCTTTCTAGCGACAAACCAGGCGCGGAAGAAGTCTGGCGCGACCAAGCCCGCAGCGCAATTTCGCCGGTCAACGTACAGCCTATCGTCGACGGGAACGTGATCTACGGCTGCGACCAAAAAGGTCCGCTTGTCGCTCTGGAAATTCCCAGCGGCAAGCGATTGTGGGAATCGAATGGGCCGTATTCCGGTGATCGTACGCAAGGCTCCGAAACCGCTTTTCTCGTCCGCCAATCCGATCGCTATTGGCTTTTCAACGAGCGAGGTGAGCTGATCATCGCCCGGATCGGCACCAGCGGTTACGAAGAAATCGATCGGGCCAAAGTGATCGAGCCAACCAATACGGCTTTTGGACGCGATGTCGTCTGGAGCATGCCGGCGCTTGCCAATCGCCACGCCTACATCCGCAACGACAAAGAATGCATCTGCGTCGACTTGGCGAAGTAAGCCGCATTGATGGACGTGGAGCACGTTTTCAACGTGCTTTTTCCTAAGTAAACTGGCATGCTAAAAGCGTACCCGACTGTTCCCAAAAGGGTTTGCCGCGTGTTCCGTCCCGAACCTGACGAAATCTCCAACTCGATCACGCACGCGCTGGGCTTTGTACTGAGCTTAGTTGCCGCTTTGGTCTTAGCCGTTTGTGTGATTTCGAAAGGCGAGGTTTGGCGAATTGCCGCTTGTGGCATTTACGGTGTGGCGCTGGTCGCCGTATTTGGTTGCTCCACTTTGTCGCATAGCGTTTCCTCGCCGCACTGGAAACGCCGTTTCCGAATTCTCGACCAAGCGTTTATCTATTTGCTGATCGTTGGGACCTACACGCCATTTGGCGTCGCCTACCTAGCCAATAGTGGATGGTGGTATTTCTCGCTTTTGTTGTGGGCCATCGCGCTGATTGGCTTTTTTTCCAAGCTAATGTTTGCGCATCGAATCGACGGAGTGGCGATCTGGATCTATATCCTGTTGGGCTGGCTGAACGTCGCTGCGGCATTTCCGCTGTCTAGCTTGGTTCCGTCCGTGGCTTTGTGGTGGATGTTGTACGGCGGAATTTGCTACACCATCGGCACGGTGTTCTTGGTCATTGATCACAAAGCGGCCCATTTTCATGCTATCTGGCACCTGCTGGTCATTGCCGGCAGCGCTTGGCATTTCTTCGCGATTTTGACGTTTGTTGCGCAAGCCTGATCGAATCGGTAGAGTTGTATTCCGGCGAGCGGCGGGTGTTAGTCCACTGATTCTTTTTTCGGTTTTCAGTGATTCAGTTTTCAGTGTTCAGTCAGAAGAAAAACTCTTGCTGAAAACTGAACACTGAAAACTGAATCACTACTCCCAAGAATCAAATAGCTCACACCCCCCGCTCGCCAGTCTTTCACAATAACGGCGCGACGATGAGGCCCCAGAGGTAGGGCGGGGCGGGAAGGTGCGTGAATTGGATGTCGCCAAAGCCCGCAGTACGCAGCCAATCTTGCAACAAGAACGCTGAGTGCAGTTGTCCGCGAGTGGTGCGCATGGCCAACTCCAATTCGAACACCGCGCGAAAGCAATTGCCGCGATCTTGGCCCGGAAAAACATCAACGAAGCATAATTCGCCGCCGCGAGTAAGAGCCCGCGCCGTGGTTTGGATCAGTTGCTGGACTTGGGCTTCGTCGTGACGATGAATGACGCTGGCCATGATGACCATATCGAACGTGCCTGGTTCAGGCTGGTAGTTAGCATAGTCTTGCTCCACGAACTCAAGTCGGTCGCTGACTTCTAGACTCTCCGCGCCGCTTTGCGCAAGTTGCATTCGATCGGCCGTGTCGACCAATACGAAACGACTGGTCGGATCGTTGTGGGCAAAAGTTAAACTGAATACGCCCGATGCGCAACCCAATTCCAAGACTCGCATTCCTCGTCGATGCCGACCGACATCCAACGCCGTAACCGCGCTCATCGCTGCGGGCGTCTGCATCCATTCGTGCAGCAGCGACGCACCCAAATAGTCTTCCTCGGTCGCGGCCAGGTTAGGTTGGTCGGGAAGCGATTGTCCGGTGCGCAAAAATTTCGCTAGGTGCTGCCAATGAGTGTCGCCCAAATCCGAAAGCTGAGACGGGATCATTCGAGCGGCTTGTGACAATGCGTAGTACTCGCCGTATTGCTCGACCAATGGACTTTGCACAAGTGCCGCCATGAACGGTTCGAGGCCCCGTCGCGAAAGGCGACAGCGATCGGCAAGTTCGTCGATCTGCTTTTGACCATCGACCAAAGCGTTCAAAACGCCCAGCGAACTTGCCGTGCGGACCACGTGCGACAGCGCGTTGTTGTTGAGCAACTCGACGTAACCTTGCAAAGCGCGAATCTGGGAGTCGGGCATAGGAATCTCAAGTGGAGCTTGCCGAACCGCCGGTTTGCGGTCAATATCTCGCGCGAGATTGTATCGCGCCGACGAAACCGCGAGTTTAGACGAATATCGTGTCCCTGTTCAATGCTTGGCAGCGGGGCAAAAGTCAACGAAAATAGTCCAAGGCGCAAGCGGTCCGTGCGGATCGACGCGTTTTTTTAATTAATTGAGTACCACATGAACCACATCTGCCGTTATGCCCTCGGGTTTTTGTCGCTCCTTTCGTTCTCTGTCGACCTGCCGGCCCAAGAAACCAAAGACATCCGCGTCCTCGACGGCTTTCAGATCGAGCAAGTCTATCAAGTCCCCGACGAACAAGGCTCTTGGGTCTGCTTGACGACCGATCCGAAAGGCCGGCTCATCACGTCAGATCAGGACGGCAAACTTTATCGGATCACTCCTTCACGCGACGGCCAAGAAACAAAAGTCGAACCGATTCCGATTCAACTTGGATTTGCCCAAGGACTGCTGTGCGCCTTCGACAGCTTGTACGTCATGGCCCACGAAGCGGAAGGCCGAGCATCGGGCTTGTATCGTGCGCGCGACACCGACGGCGACGATATGTATGACGCCGTCTCGTTATTGCGGCCGCTAAAAGGTTCCGGTGAACACGGCCCTCACGCGATCATTCTTGCGCCCGACAAGAAATCGATTTACGTTTGCTGTGGCAACCACACGGACTTAACGCCGATCGACAGCTCGCGCTTGCCGAAGCTTTGGCAAGAAGACCAACTGCTTCCAAGGATTTGGGATCCGGGAGGACACGCGGTAGGGCGAATGGCACCCGGCGGTTGGATTTGCCGCACCGATCCGGACGGTCGATCGTTCGAGCTGATCTCTGCCGGATATCGAAACCAATACGATATCGCGCTCGATCCCAACGGTGAACTGTTTACGTACGACTCGGACATGGAGTGGGATGTCGGGTCACCCTGGTATCGGCCAACCATGGTATGCCACGCAACGTCGGGCAGCGAATTTGGCTGGCGCAGCGGCAATTATCGTTGGCCGGATTATTACCCAGACAGCTTGCCCGCAGCGGTCGATATCGGCCCGGGCTCACCGACGGGAATCGTGTTCGGCACCGGGGCAAAATTTCCCGAAAAGTACCAGCGCGCGTTGTTCATCTGCGACTGGAGTTACGGCATTGTTTATGCGGTGCATTTGCAGCCTGAAGGCGCAACATTTCGAGGCACCGCAGAAATGTTTTGCTCCGCTGCCGCATTGCAAGCAGCCGATATCGTGATTGGCAGCGACGGTGCGCTGTACTTTGTTACTGGCGGGCGCAAGACGGCGTCCGCCTTGTATCGGGTTTCGTATCGAGGCACCGAATCGACCGCACCGGCTGCCCCGGTTGCACCGAACGAAGCCGCTTTGCTCCGACGCAAATTGGAATCGTTGCAAACCGCCGGCGCGGATCAAGCCGCCGTCGTCGCGCAAGCTTGGCCACATTTGACCAGCGAAGACCGCTGGATTCGTTTTGCCGCTCGAACGGCGATCGAGCATCAATATGAACTTGGCTGGAGCAAGAACGTCGGCCAAGAGAAAGCGACTTGGCCCATCCTGGAGTCCGCGATGGCGCTGGCCCGAACCAATCATCAGTCCTTGCAGGGAGTCGCTTTGGCCGCACTTGCACGGCTTGATTGGAACAAGCTTAGCGAGCCGCAGCGGCTTCACTTGATTCGCGATTACGCATTGCTCCTGTTGCGTGCGGAGAACCCTGGCGCGATCGTCGTTCCCGAAATTTTGGCCAAGCTCAACGACAAGTTTCCCTGCGGTGAACCCGTGACCGACCGCGAGTTGTGTCGATTGCTCGCTGCGGCGGGTTCGGCAGATTTAGTTCCGCGCGCGATGCGGCTTTTCGAAGCAGCCCACACACAAGAAGAGCAGATTCATTACGCCGCCATGCTGCGCGTTTGCAAACAAGGTTGGACGCCCGAATTGCGGCGCGCTTATTTCGAATGGTTCGTTCGTTCGGCGAATTTGGCCGGCGGCAATTCGTTCAATGGCTTCATCAAGGTCATTCGCGAAGACGCGATTGCGGCGTTGCCGAACGCGGACAAAGTATCGCTCGAAGACGTCTTGGCCCAACAAGCAGGTCCTAGCGATCCTTACGCGGAACTGAAAGCCCGGCCTGTCGTCAAAGAATGGACCGCTGCGGACTTCGCGAAAACTTTAGAAACCGATTTGATCAATCGCGATTTCGATAACGGCAAAAAAGTATTCACGCTCGCCCAATGTTTCAAATGCCATCGGATGGAAGGGCAGGGGGGTTATGTCGGACCGGACATGGCAGGTGTTGGCCGACGATACAGCCGACAAGATTTGCTCGAATCGCTCGTCGATCCGAACAAGGTAATCTCAGATCAATATCAGTCGACTCGGTTTCTAATGAACGACGGCCGTACCGTGATCGGTCGCGTCGTGAATTTAAGCGGCGATGATTTCTTGGTGCAAACCGACATGCTCAACCCCGGCAAATTGACGCCGGTCAACGTCGATCAGATCGAAGAGCGATCCACTTCGAAAGTGTCCTTGATGCCCGAAGGCTTGCTCAACACATTAACCCGCGACGACATCCTCGACCTAATGGCCTACGTCCGCTCCGGCGGCGATCGAAAATTTGAAGAGCTACGTTCTGCCGGATCGCAGAAATAAAATTGCCGCAAGTTTCAAATGAACACGACGGAATCAGAAATTCCTCTCGACCGGACACACTCGCGATTCGAACAGATCGCGGTGGAAATGGTTGCGTTGGCACCGGACCAAGCGGCTGAGTTGCTGGAACCTTTGACTGATTCCGAAGCAGCGGCGGTGCTGGCGGTGCTGAGTCCTGCGGTGGCAGAGGACGTCATGCTGGCCTTGGGCGAAGAGCGTCGCGGCAAAGTCATAGCGGCGGCACCGACGGCGGACAGCAAACAGTGGACGGCGAATTTTACTTATCCTGAGGACTCCGTAGGGAGATTGATGGAGCCGCCGCGGGCCGTTTTTCGCCCTGAACTTACGGTGGCGGAGACCATCGAACGAATTCGCGAGTTGGTCAAGAACGTGTTTGTTACCTACGGCTTTGTCGTGGACACCAACGGCGCGTTGGTCGGGATTGTCGCGATGCGCGATCTGCTGTTGGCCAGCCACGAAAGTCGTTTGGCCGACGTCATGTTATTAAGACCGTTTACACTCGCGCCGGAAATGCCTGTCCTCGACGCAATGAAGCTTGTCGTCAATCATCACTTTCCGGTCTACCCCGTGTGCGAAAAGTCTGGACGGCTGGTAGGCATCGTGCGCGGCCGCACGCTGTTTGAACAACAAGCGTTCGAGATCAGCGCCCAAGCCGGCACGATGGTCGGTGTCGAAAAAGAGGAACGGCTTTCTACGCCCTGGAGTACCAGCTTTCGCTATCGCCACCCTTGGCTGCAGTTGAATTTGCTGACGGCATTTGTCGCGGCTGGCGTGGTCGGACTGTTTCAATCGACGTTGGACCGGATGGTGATCTTGGCGATATTTTTGCCGGTACTTGCTGGCCAATCGGGAAACACAGGCTGCCAGTCACTTGCCGTGACGCTGCGCGGACTTACGCTTGGCGAGTTGCGAAAAGGGCGCGAGCGAGCTCTGGTGTTCAAGGAAGGATTGCTCGGCTTGCTCAATGGCGCGCTCGTCGGCGTGACGGCCGGCGCTGGGATGTTTGTCGTCGCAACGCTGCAAGGAAATGATCGCGCGCTGTTGCTGGGTCTCGTGGTTTTTCTAGCCATGATCGGAAGCTGCGTTATCAGCGGGATAGCCGGCGCTCTAATTCCGCTGGTCTTGCGGCGGCTAGGTGCCGATCCGGCGACGGCGTCAAGCATTTTTCTAACGACGGCCACCGACGTCGCCAGCATGGGACTGTTCCTACTTCTTGCCACCTTATTGGTCGCGTAGGCGCTGTTCCGACTCCTCGGCTTTGCGGGGAGAAGGTGGTCCGCCGACGGCTGAATGAGGGGTGAAAAATGGCAGCGCGTAAAACCCCTAACCCTCTCCCCGAAACGGGGAGAGGGAACATGCATCGTAATTACATCCGGTTACATCCCTTTGAATTTGTCGCGGTACAAGAACTCATACGCTCGATAAGTCGCCCGATGCATGATGGTCGCGTGGGTTTCGTCGGGAAACGGAACGTAGTCCCATTTCAGATTGGTTGGTGCGTAGTCCGAAAGGTCGGTTACAAAGCGATCCATGGTTTCCTGCATTAGCGGATGCTCTTTACCGAGCGCGAGAAAGACTTTCTTATCCAGATTCGGATTGTCCTGCAAAAACTTAGCGACTTTTGCAAGCAGCGATTGTTTCGACCAATACAAGCTTGGGCTGACGATAACGTAGTTCTCGAACAGTTCGGGCTTGTTCAACAACACTTCGGATGCCAGCAATCCGCCAAGCGATTGGCCGATCAGGGTTCGTTCGTTAGCGACGCGATACTTTTGGTTGATTAGCGGTTGGAGTTCTTCGCCCAGGAACTGAATGAACTTGGCCGAGCCGCCAGACGTTGGATAGTCTGTCTTCTCGGCTGCGTCGGATGTCGGATGCGTCATATCCCGCTTGCGATCTGTATTTGCGATGCCGACCACGATCGATTCGGGCATGAGCTGATAGGTCGACATGAATTGGACGATGCCGGTTTGGTGATGATAGTCTTCGTCGATCGCACCGTCCAACAAGTAAATTATCGGATATTTTCGCTCGGGCTCCGATGCATAGCTTGGCGGCAAATAGATATTCAACGTCCGCGATTCGCCTAGAATTTTGGACTCAAGTTGCAGCGCGGTGCCCAAGACAATAGGTGATTCGTTACTGACCGTTGAATTTTCAGGTACTTTGGTTTCCGGATTTTGGGCAGCGCATGGCCACGGTTGGCAAAGCGAAAATCCAAAGCACATCGCTGCGCCAACCAAATGATTTTTCCAGAAATGCATTGCTAACTTTCGTTACTCGGCAAAAGCCACATTGCCTTTTGTTGGTCGCACGGTTATTGGCATCGAGCAAGTATAACGGCATCCTTCGCAAGCCAACAATTCGCCCCGCCCTTTTGATGCACCGCACCGGGTGAGATGAACTTTGCGAATGCGTATCCGATGGAAAAAATGTTCTAAAACGATGCTTTTTCTGTCCGCGTAAAGGTCACAACTATGGCCAAGAAAGCCGCGTCAAAAACAGTCGTCGCCAAACGTGTCGCCAAGTCTAAGTCAGACCCGACGAAAGCCACAAAACCATCGCTCCCAAAAGAAGATGGGGCAAAGTTAACGAACACGACTGTAAAGTCTCAATCGATTTCCCCAGAACAAGTTCGAGCTTGGTTGTCGTTCCGGCAGGGGCTGGATCAAGTTCGTTCCGAATTGACCGCCGAACAAATCTTGGAACGCTACGGTTGGGCTCGCTCCGTCGCGGGGGTGGGACCTTATCTCACTTTGTTCACACACGCGGGCATCAAACGTCAAGCTGCGGACGACGCCGTGGCTAAATTGAAAATCCACGAATTGCTGTTAGATCACGCAATATTCGATCGCGGACGACTCGTCGGACTTTTTCTATTCGATCCAGTCATCGCATCATTTCCATTTCCTGGCCCTAACGCCATTGAGTTTCCACAACCGATTTTTGCGCGATCCCGGTTAGACCCAGATTTTGCAATTTCGCATATTGACTTGCGAGAAAAGTCCGTTTATCCTCTGGTTGCCGCTAAATGTGGCTTAGTGCGATTCTATTTTCCCTAACTTTCTTTCCATCGAAGGAGATCCCGCATGTCGCAACATCGTCCAATTCCGTTGTTGGTTGAACCGTTGGAGACTCGATTGATGTTCGCGATTGAGCTTGACATTGTAGCCTTGCACGAATTCGGCCACTCACTAGGCCTAGCCCATTATGCGGACACGGCTGCTAACTCGATCATGGAGGCGTTTTACAACGCCAGCTACAACAAAGGCAGCTTGGCGACCGATGTGGCTGTCGCGGTCAATGGGGCGGACGGCTATGCCAACCTCATGGAGCTCTTCTCTGACGCGAACATCGCCGCCAACACCACAAGTTGGAAGGATAGCCTTGATGGAAATACGAACGGCACCGTAAACGTCACCTACAGCTATGTCCCCGATGGCACGAGGCTGGACAGCAACAAGCGAAGCAACCTGTTCTCGGCAATTGCGCCAGACGTGGGAGGGGCAGCGGCCTTGCAAGCGTTGTTAACCGAGGAACTGAATCGTTGGGCTGGCGTGAGTCAAAACAATCTGAGCTTTTCTGTGCGGTCCGATAACGGTGCCAATAGTGGCACCGGGGCTGCGCAAAGCGACCCGAACTTCGGCGACATCCGCATCGGCGGACACCGCTTCGATGGCGCGGGCGGCGTGCTTGCCCACGCTTACTATCCGCCCCCCAATGGCGGAAGCTACGCGGGCGACGCTCACTTCGCCAGCGAAGAGTCTTGGATCAACGGCGATCCCCTTACCGTCGGCGGCGCTCCGGTGGGGCGATTCGCTCGGCTTGTACACAGGCCTGACGGTGATTTTTTCGTCTGCACTTTCGGTGAAGAACACGATCACGCAGCCGAGTTGTCCGCTCATTCCGCTGGCGAGATCGCCTCCACTGCCTATTTATCTGGCGGCGAATCCTTGTCTAGCGTACAAACCGTGACCACTGGCATGCGCACTCCTGTCATCGTCAACACCGATAAGAGCGCGCCGATCACAGCGACGCGATCGGCCAGCGAGCTTGAGCAGAAGCAACTGCCCTTTGTTTTGGCCAATGGCAATGACGTAAGTACCTCGGCACCAATCTCGTCGTCTGCTCAGAAAAAGAACGATGACGCTAAACGGGATTCTTCATTTGACGTTTGGAGCGCCTACGCGGTTTAGTCTCGCTCGAACCTTCCGTCGCTGATTTCACATGCCCCTTCAAAATCTGGAGGGGCATTTTTGTTGCGCGGAGGAGCGCTCCTTGAACCATGGACACTGTCCGACAGAGGGCTAACCGCATGGGTGGTTTTCAAGTTTGAGAACAACCGCCTTCCTTAGGGGTTGCCGTGACCGTGGAACCTAGACCACCTCAGAATACGTTTCCGGCACTAGGTTACTTGGCAGTTTCCAAAACCCAGATATTGCGATAGCGGACTGGGTTACCATGATCCTGCAAGTAAATCGGACCGGGTTCAGGACCTGGTTGGACAGGTGCCGCTGTTGAATTCCGATCGCCCGGCAATTCCACATTGTCGTGAATCTTGACGCCGTTGTGGTAAACAGTGACGCGCGGTTTGGCAATCAGCGTTTCGCTCTCGTATTGGGCCGCCGTGTATTCGATATCGTACGTCTGCCAAGTCAACGGCGGAAAGCACATATTCAAATCGCAAGCTTTGACCGAATACAAACCGCCGCACTCGTTGTCTTTGCCTTGCAAACCAAACGAATCCAACATTTGAACTTCGTATCGCCCCTGCAAATAGACACCGCTATTGCCGCGGTATTGCCCACTTTGTTCCGGCTGAAACGGGATTCGGAATTCGATGTGCAACTGATGGCTGCCAAATTTCTGTTTGCTGGTGGTCCCTGGTAACAGGAGCCCATCGTCGGACAGCTTTCCGTTTTCCCACTGATCCGCGCTCTTGCCGTCGAACAAAACGATCGCGCCTTCCCCTGGCACTTTATTGAGCGTGCGGCTCTCGCGCGCGATTTTCTTCAAAGTACCGAGCGGATTTCCGTCCGGACTAACGACCGTCATCACACCGTTTGAGATGGTGGCCGTACCGAATTGGTCGGAAAGCGTCATGGAATCGCCCGACCGCTCACCCATGCTTTCGGGACGCATTGGTTCTTCGCCATTCCAACCTTCGCCAGGTAATCCGCCGTGATAGCCGACCGCTTTGAACTTGCCTTTGCCTAGAGCAATGACTTGTACGCCCAACTTCCCGACGTCGTCGGCGCCCGTCAACTCGCCAACATATTCACCTTGAAAAGCAAAATCTTCATCCGTGGTTTCTTGTTTGGCAAATGCGGCTGTGGCCGCCAACGTTGACGGTCCGCTAATTAACAACAGGGCAATCAAGACAGTTGGGTTCAGAGCTTGTTTCATTTTTTGTGTGCCTTAAAGTTCAATTGTGTGATGGGCAATCGCCGGCAGAAAGCCTTGTCATTTTGCCTGAGAGGCAATCCAAATACAACGATTGCACCGTAAACTTTTCTACGAGTGCAAGGTGCCACTGGTTCTGCAACTGCCAATAGATGCTTAAAAGGCAACCGTAATCTATTGCCCAAACCTTTACCGTTCCGCCCCGAAAGAGACTTGCATAGCCAGTGCCGCCCGGCCATAGATTCCATTATAAAACACCGAAGTGGATCGTAGTCCCGATTCGTTTCAAATCTGATTCGTTACAAATCGGCCGATCCGGTTTCCCATTGGCAAGGAGAGCGGCACATGACGGAAGCAAAATGGCATGACCTGGGTTCGGTTTCGGAACTGCAGAAAAAGCCTCTTCAGCAAGTCAGCGCAGGCACGACCAAGATCGCACTTATCTATCGCGATGGGGAATTTAGTGCGATCTCGGGCGCGTGCAACCACGTGGGTGGGCCGCTCGGCAACGGGCGACTTGACGGCGACTATGTCGTTTGCCCTTGGCACAATTGGAAGTTTCATTGCAAGACCGGACAAGGCGAACCGGGCTTCGAGGAAGACGCCGTTCCGACGTACGAGTTGAAGATCGAAAATGATCGACTGCTGGTGAACCTCGCGCCGATCACGCCGCGCACGCGAAAGAAACATGAACGGCATCCATTGGCACGCCCCGTCACCCGGGACGCCGGCACGATTCGCGTCGTCGGCATTTCCACGACCGTGATGGACGCCGCCAATCCGCGTTACTCGACTTCGGACGCGATTCTCGACCATGCCATGGAACACGCGCGGTCGCAGCTCGGGGCCCAAACGCGGACCGTTAAGCTCAACGATTTGAAATTCCGCGCATGCGAGGGATACTACTCCAAGAGTTCGCACGCCTGCACTTGGCCGTGCTCCATCACCCAGATGGATCCGAACGACCAACTGGACCGAGTTTATGAAGCGCTCGTACATTGGGCCGACGTCATCCTCGTCGCCACGCCGATTCGCTGGGGGAGCGCGAGTTCGCTGTATTACAAAATGGTCGAGCGAATGAATTGCATTCAGAACCAGATCACGATCTCCAACAAAGTCCTGATGCACAACAAGGTCGCGGCTTTCATCATCACCGGCGGTCAGGACAACGTGCAGGCCGTCGCCGGCCAGATGCTTGGCTTCTTCGCGGAATTGGGCTGCCACTTGCCGCCATTTCCCTACATCGCGCATTCGCGCGGCTGGTCGGCCGAAGACATGGAGCGCAATGTTGAATACGTGGCCAATAGCAAAGCACTTCGCGAGGGAGCCGCCGACCTAGTCGCCCGGTCCATCAACGTCGCCAAGGTGCTTCTCGCCAGCGAAGCCACCCAACCCAAAACCGTCCGCGGCGGCCGCAAAGCCCATCAGCTTGACGTCCGAGCACAGACTTGAATTGTCTCGACCACTTGTGCCACGAACCCGTCGATTTAGAGGGTGTTTGAACCGCGTGGTTACGCACATTCGTCGAATCTCTTGTCTCGACCCAGTGGAATCCCGACGATTAATTCCCTGAATCAGAAACCAGTTCGCCACCATCGCGAGTGGACAGCGAACGCCAGACGTCTAGGTCAATACTGCTGGAGACAAAACTGACGGAACCATCAGCTCGGCAGGTGTTGACACCCGTCGGATGATAACTGCGAGACGTTACGGCAGCGTAGGTGACGAAAATATCATTGAACCCGCCCTTGCCTTCCTGCCGATTCGTCCAATCGACATCGTAATTCTGGCCGTCGGAGTGGGCGTAAATCATTTTGCTATTGGGAGTCAGCGTTGCTGTGAATCCGGATTGGTGCGCGCGGCCGTCAACCCATTCCGTATGACCGGAGTCCTTTTTGAAATCGCCGCCCAGCGCAATGATCTCGGCTGGAGAGTTTGGCAGCGCAAGCGGTGCCGGGAGATTCGCGTTTCGAAAGTATGGGGTGTATGCCTTCACTTCCGAAAACATCAGTGTGTTGCTCATGCCGTCAGTTAGCTCATGAACGCCGATTCGCCGATTCGTGCACATTGCACCTGGGCCGGCGGTTTTCTCGATGGGGTCGTATACAAACCAAGTCCCCGCATTGATCGCGTAGTTGAGTGGATAATTTTCGTCGGAGGTACCTTCGCCACGACGGCGATCGTTAATTTCGCTTGGGCATAAATAGGTTGGGATTCGAATTGAAGATATTTGCTCGGTGTCGCCGTCAATCGAAATCGGTGGATGTTCCGGGTAACCAATTTTGAAGTTGATGTTCGATGACAAATTCACTTGCTCTAGATACGGCAGAAGTTGGGCCTGGGCGGACCAGCCGTTTCGGGTGATCTCATCGGTCAATGGAACACCTGTCGCGGAAACTGTGGGAAATAATGACGCCGCAGGGAGCTTCCCAAAAGTCGACTCGTAGTTGAGAGCAGCGAGTCCGATTTGTCGCAAGTTATTGGCGCAAGCGGTTCTGCGGGCCGCTTCTCGCACCATTTGAACGGCCGGCAATAGCAAGCCGATAAGAATTCCGATGATTGCGATGACAACCAGGAGTTCAATCAACGTGAATGCCGATCGTTCACCTTCAAAAACGGATCGGCTGATACTTGTAGAGTGGTTTGGTGCGGACAGTCGTCGAAGCGACATTTTCATTGCCTCCTGGTTTAGCTTGGGAAGTAGATCGTTCCGGATGTCGATACGAAAACACCTGCGGAAGATCCGAACTTTGCTGGCTAGAAGGCTTGGCAGGAGAAAGGGCCGAAAGCCTTCGATGGCTTGCTACGTCTCCGGAATGGCCTAAAATTAGGCTGATCGTTATTGAGATTCAATCTCAAGAGCGAAATTGTATTCTTTTTTGCAAATGCCGCAATGGGACCCAGAGCCGCATTGTTCAAGGCGATAGTCGAAGGTGTTGGCAATGGCAAATAACGAACAACGTGGCGACGAGACTTTGGTCAATAACGCCCCAGGCAATCGAACCGTTTCCGAACTCAATCTTCCAAAGATTATCAGCTTCAATTCACTCGTTCGATGCGGCGACGAAGTTTGGATCGAGAACGAAGGGCAAATCTATCGACTCCGCCGAACCAAACTAGGCAAACTAGTTTTGACGAAATGATGACTTCGGCTGGGTGGCCCTGGTATGCCAGTGTCTTTCGGGATTGGTGAAACAAAGGAAGGAAACAAAGGTGGCGGGAACCGATGTGCGTGCCACCCTTTTTGCCTCCGTTCCGGTTTGCCAACTCAGCCAACGAATAGCCATTATGGACCTTTCGATTTCGCTTAATTTCACGCCGCGGATGGGCCAATCGAGAGGCTACGCGTGATAAAAACGTTCGTGAACTACCTGTCCGTTTTTCCATTTGCGTCGGGTGACTTGGGGATTGGCAACGCGATTGGCGGCTTTGCCAACCCGCGGCGGTTGATTATTTTCCTGCAGTATTTGCGAAAATCGTGTTAACCGCCTTTTCAATATCGTGTTCGCCGATACTTCGAACCATTCCCTTTTCGTCGACGATCAATTTGCCGTATCCGAAATCACCGAATCGAATCGCGCTATTGAAGCCATTCGGCAAAATGACGCTCGGCCAGTTGCCGCCACCGTATTTCGAGAATAATTTTCCGGCTCGGTCGTCATAGAACTCTTTTGAAGCGTCGGTGCTGAAGAGGATCACGGCCAGTTTTTCGGAAGTGTATTTGTCTTGGATCCGCTGTACCAGCGGAAATTCTTCATAGCAGTTGTGTCACGTTACCGCCCAGACATCCAGGATCGTCACCTTGCCCCGAATGCTGCTGTTGGACACTACCTCACCATCGACTGTTTCGTACCAGAAATCGGGACAACGCCTGCCCAGCACAACTCCGTAAAGCGGGATATCGACTTTCCGAAATGTTATCGAGTTTCCCTCGGGATGAATCTCGCTGACTTCGAACATCGAATCAAGAATTCGAACCGGCAAGTTGCAGGCAAACGACTCATGTTGGTCAAGTGTCGCGTCACCGTTTTGATCAACCGATATGTAGGTGGTTCTGTTTGTAAACTGGGTGTTGTCTGGTTCAGGGTTCTCGATGGTGTACGCTTTTGATCTGGGCAAATAGATTTCGACATCCTGTCCGTCGACGGGGATCGTTCCCTTCAAAACCAATTTGTCTTTGCGCTCGCCCGTGCCAAATAAAACACTACCCATGATCGACGACATACTCTTCACAACCGACGGCCGACTGGTTTGGCACTTTTCCATTGTGACGACGATTTGATCGGCCGGTGGGTCTGCGGCATGACCGGTTTGGTTATATTTTCCAGTAGCGGTCGCTTGCACGTGCCCCAATTGAAATTCAAGCGTTTTGGGTGGAACGCATTTGGTTTCATCGCATGCCTGAAAAGAAATTTTCAGCGTGCCTGAATATCCATTCACGTCCTTGTTGACTTTGTATCGCCGCGTCCATTGGAACTGGCCTTCATGAATTTTCTGGACCTCTCCATTGTTGCCGGCAAACTCAATGGGCTCGATTGAGGACTTGAATTTGTCATCAGTTGCGGTAAGGCCGGTCGGTTCAAAAGAAATTTCCGTTGGATAACCGACGGGCTCATCGGTGTCATTCGCGATCGAATAAATATGCCAACCCTGGACGACATTAGTTTTGATAGTGAGCGCAACGACTTCACCCGGCTTGGCATCGGCGGGTGAAAGCTCAACTTCAAAGCTAACATACGGCGAACTCTGGCCATTGTTGGATTGCGTGGCCGAAATCGTATTGGCTGATGAATTTTCAATCTGGCAAAAAGCTGATTGCGGCAACAGGGCGAAGGCCAAAAATAGAGATACGAGTTTATGAGTCATCAATTTCAGCTCCCGTTCAGAAGATAAACATTGAATCCAAGACTCCAATGTGTTACCGATGTCCCTTCGTTTTGTGCAGTAGCACATTGTACCCATTTTTTGATCCGGCGTTAATTCCAGGAATACTCCGGGACTGATGCTCTTAGATCAGCATGTCCCCAGGCTGATCGGGTTCAGCATGACGGGGCAGCTTTTGTTTGGCTGGGGACATCCCGAACCTACATGCATGTTGGACAGGCTGTCGTCCGATCAGTTCGTGTGGCGTTTTGTAGCCGTGGCGTTTTCTGGGGCCGTGGTAGAGTAGATTCTTGACTTGGCGAATTCTTTAGTTCGGGATTTTTCGGAAGTCGGTTCCTTTGGGGAAGCATTGACCCGATGATCAGAATATCGATAAAGCAATTTGTGAATCTGACCCTTCGGCAAGCCTGGCGAATCGTCATAGGACTGCTCGGAGGTACGGTCGTTTCGATCGGGCTAGCAATGATTTTTTTGCCCGGACCTGCTTTCGTCGTTATCCCGCTTGGCCTGGCGATTCTCGCTATCGAATTTGTGTGGGCTCGCCGATTGCTCAGACGCATACGAGTGACCACGAAATGGAAGATGCGGAGATTCAAAGATGCGAAAGTTCGACCGCCATCAAACGAAACTTCGTCGAAGGACATGTAACGGCTGTATCAATTTGGAACACGCGTCAATCACTGACGGTTTTGCGGTCCCAGGTTTGGCCGTTCTTATAGCGATGGGCTCGATCGCGGACGATGTCGTCCTTGCTGGCGGCTAAGACTTGATCCAAGGCGGCGGCGAATTCGGCTTTGTTCGGCTCGCGCAAGTTACGATGATGGGCCAACTCGACGACGGCTTCGTGGGCTTGGACTGCCAACGTGGGCTGATCAAAAAAAGTCAACACGTAACGCAATGTTTCGACCGAACGGATCGCGGGGGCTCGCTTCAACACGAGATTTCGCTCGCTGTCTTTCTGGCACAGTTTCATCGCGGTTTGCAGCAGTTCCAAGCGGGCTGCAGGAGTTCGATCATCCGGCAGAGGCGCCACGCGGATCAAAGCGCTTAAGAGCATCGAACCCAGTTCGGGACGCGTTTCCGACTTGATTAACGCCAGCAATCGATTGGCAATACCGGCGTCCGGCCAATTGCAAATAGCCCGTACACCCAAATCGTGCTCCTTCGAATTGGCGCTGGAAATTTTGCTCTCAATGACCGCGAGCGATTCAGCTCCACCAACACGACCAAGCGTTGAGAGGAGGCTCAATTGATCGGTCGGTGAAACTCGCTCGATGGCGGCAAGCAGCGGCACGGCCCGGTCGTCGACTTTTTCAATTCGTTGGCAAACGAACATGATGGCTTTTTCGGCGGCCTCTCGTTCTTTGCCATGCTCGGCTTTTAAGACTCCGGCGACCATGCCGGGCAACTGTTCGGGTGTGCCGATTTGTCCAAGCGCCTTCATCGCCGCACCCCGCACGGCAGCATCGCTGCCAATCGCCGCAGCCAAAAAATTCGGAATGGCTTCGACCGAGCGGCGCTCAACGAGGATTTCAATAAGCGTGATGCGGACGGAGGGTTTAGCCGACGCCATCGCGGCCGACATTGCTCGCAGCGTTTCGCGACCGCGCAGTTGAACGAGGCTGACTCGGGCGGCGGCCTTCAGTTCGGGGGTTGAGCTAGAAAGCAGCCCCACGAGCATGGGTAAATCGGCTTCGCTACCCAATGCGCCAATCGCTTGCACGGCTGCAGCTTTGACCGCGACGTCGCGTGAATTATCTGTGATGATTTCAACAAGCGCGTGCCGGGCCGATACGTCACCTCGATCGCCCAAGGCATTGATCAGCGCCGCCTGTGCGGTGGGTTTCAATTTCGGCACCAACGCCAGCAGTTGCCGCGTCGCGGCTTCGCCTTTCAGCTCGGTGCGGACTTGCTCTAACGCCACGGCACGCATGTCCTTGTCGTCGTCGTCGAGCAATCCCACAACGAGGTCCATTAACTCCGCGTTCTCTTGGGCGTGCAGTTGCGCGGCCGAAACAGCGAACGAGCCTAGTGTCAACGCTACAACCAAGCACACTACGCGAAAGCACTTCACGACCGTCGACTCCTGGAACACGAAAGGCTTATTTTTTACCCGCACAAGCCAAGATGCCACGAGTCGCCCCGAGCTTTACGTGCTTCGGCACATCATCGCCGACCAACGATTTGTAGATCGGCAGCGCTTCCGCCGCTTTGCCGGTGGCCAGCAACCCTTCGGCACAAGCGAGCCGCGCATCGGTCACCGCCATTTTGGCGGAATCGCTCGTGGGTTTGGCACTGCCAAGTGCTCTGGCAGCAACTGAGTTGCGAATTGCTCCCAGCGCGCTGGCGGCCGCGACGCTGACCTTTTCATCCGCGTTCCCTAACAATCCGGCCAAGGCGACGATGGATTCGGGTTCGAAGCGCGACCCCAGCGAACCGATGACCCCCAAAAGTTGAGCCCCCTTCGATTTGGCAAGCGATTCCAGCAGTGCTTGTCGGGCTTCTGCTCCGGGAATCCGCTCCAGCGCAAAGCGAGCCAAGTGGGCGTCTTCGGGCTGCGCCAACAGTTTACTGAGGACCGGAACCGAGGCTGCGGTTCCAATCGCCATCAAGATACGGCAGACAAAATCCTTGCCGGCTCGGGTCAAGCTCCCGTCCAAAGCGGCAATCAACTTCTTCTCAAGTTCGGCGCGGGCGGCCGCGTCGTTGAATGTGGACACCACGGCTTCATCGATCGGATTCAACACGGCGCGTTCAGCGCCCCAATCAAACGTCTTCAAGGCTTCAAATGCTTGATCAATCATGGTAATTTTCACTTCTATTTCAATGGTAAAACTTGAGTTGGATCACACACGCGCAGCGGGCTTGCGAAACGATGACGATTACAGTTGCCAAGGCTCGCGGCGAGCCCGATCGCGCAATCGATTGGCTTCTTCGTCGCCGGTAAACTCTTGCTTGGCCAAATCCCATTTGAGCGACCGCTGCAATTGATAAGCGATGATGCCAAGGTGGCTGAGCGTAACCGTGTTGACCGCGTATTCGATATCGCGAAATGGTTTCTCGCGAGTCTTCACGCAGTGAATAAAGTCGCCGTAAATGCCCCCTTCGCCATTGTAAGTCGGCACCGGTTTGGCCTCGCGCTGCTCGCCCGGCGTTCCTTCGACTTTGAGGTTTTCGATGTTCGGCCGATTGTGATAGATGATCAAGCCGCTGGCGTATTTGTAGGAAAGGTACGTCCCTTCCGGTTCCTTGTGAAAGGTGACTTCGACCGGTTGCTGGTCGCGGCAGTCCACAGCGAAAGTCGCTCCGCCGAAGTGGTGAGCACCCCAGTCGGTCATGCCGCCGCCGGAGTAATCGATGTACGATCTCCAACTGCCGCCACCCGTTGAAAAATTCCCATCGCAGCGAGCTTTGTTGTACGGCGCCCAAATCGCTGGGCCGAGCCACATTTCCCAATCGATATCGGCGGGTAACGGCTCGGCCGGGAGATAACAAGGTTGCGACAGTGGACCGACCGCAACATTAATTGACTTGATCGGGCCGAGCGAGCCGCTCCAACAAGCATCGACGATGCCCCGGTAATCTTCCAGAACGCGCTGGCTGCCGCCGGAAACGACGCGAGCGTAGCGACGAGCAGCGTCGATCATTAACGGGCCTTCGCGCAAGGTGCGAGTCTCGGGCTTTTGGCAGTAAACGTCTTTGCCGTGACGGCAAGCTTCGATCACCATGATCGCATGCCAGTGATCGGGGGTCGCGACATGCACCGCGTCGATGTCCGTTCGCGCCAACAACTCGCGGAAGTCATTGTAGGCTTTGCAATCCTTGTTCTGGTAATGCTCGTCGACTCGGCCCTTCGCCCCGTCACGCACTCCCGTTCGCACATCGCTGACGGCGACGTATTGCACATCGCCGCGCCCCATGAAGGCCCCTTGATCTCCCGAGCCCATATTTCCGATCCCGATGCCCCCCATCACGATGCGATCGCTTGCTGGCGCGCGATGGGTATTTCCCAAAGCCGCAGAGGTCAGAATGTAGGGCACGGCGAGCGAAACACCGGCCGCTTGGACAAATTCGCGACGGGTTGGTTGAATACTTTTAGTCATCGAGCATCACCTTCACAGAGGACCGATTGAAAAGTAAAGCAGCAGACGCAGCCCATCAGGGTTTGCGTCACTCTGATTCGACGGCTCTTAGAATACTTGCCGCCGGAGCGAAATAAAACCATGGCGGAGAAGGCTCGGTTTTTGTGGACCCGTTATTTGGGAGGCTCGCGGATCTCAAAGTGCGGTCTAAGTTTCTCCAGGGTAATGCTTCCAATCCCGGGGACTTCCAGCAAGTCATCGACTTTCTTGTAGGGTCGGGCTTCGATAATGCGATTAACCGTGATTTCCCCCACTCCCGGCAGTTTGAGCAACTCATCGCGGGCCGCAGTGTTGGGATCCAGCACGAGGCCTTTTGAAGCCTCTGTCTTGTCGGCAGCAAGACCCAAATCGGCTTCTTCCTGCCGTTGTTGTCGCCGCTCCACTGGCAGAGTTTCCCAATCTGTATCGCCCCAAATCCCACGGCCGCGTTTGGCAGCCTGCAGTTCTAGGTCGCGAATCGCCTCCTCGTACTCGGCTTTCGATTCACCGGCGGGTGTCTTGCGATACACCCCGAAAGCCCTGGCGAGTCCTTCTTCCACCAAAACCGAAGCCAGATCACGGCCATCCTCTAGCGTCACGAACCCGTAGACACGCTGGTGCTTGCCGTCTCCGCGGGCATCCGCATACGCGGTGTAGACCGTGAAAGGCTTCTGCATTAGGACCGCCACTCGCTCGGCCGCCGACTTCCCATATCGTTTTGCTGTATCAATGGAAGCCGCGAAGCCCCCGCCGATTTTTGTAATTCCGAAATATCGGCGTTGCTCGCGCAGCCGGCTGGCATCTGATTCATCGGTCACATGCCACTCAATACAGTCGGCCCCGTAGAGCCGAAGCGTAAACTCCTTCCCATCGGCGGTTCGAATCAGGAAGCTGTCACCATCCGCCCATGGTGTCGGCACAAAGGAGCAATTCTCCAATCGCGTCAGCGGTTGCTGTGCTAACCCCGGCACGGCCAAGAGCCAAAACGCCACTAGGAAAAACAATCCTGAACGGAACATATTCATAACTTAACGGGCACAACGCAGAAGGAATTCAAAGGAAAGACATTCACTGCCCATTCCGTGCAGTCGATGTCGGCAATTCTAGTCGAAACGAACCGACCAACAACGTCCGCCGCCTAGAACCAGGGGACATTCCGCCAGCGGTCGGTATCGCCGACTGATGCAGAAACGATTCGATTACAAGACATATCGCCGACGAAGCCAAATCGAAACGGTCATGTCGATGATCGTGCTGGTCTGGACTCGTTTCTTCGCGGCCGAAACTATCACAATCGCTATCGCGAACTTCGCCTGATGACCACCACCCACAGCCTCATAATTCTCCAGCGCGTGATACTTTTCTACAGAGCCAGAAAGTCCCCTTATTCCCCCCGTCGTGGGAATGTTGTCAATCGTAATCGTCCGCTCAGCCCGCGGCTATTTAACTCTGCTCAAAACTTTTTCCATGCCCTTGGCATCGAACGCGTTCATTGTCTCCGTTTGGACGTTGCCATGTGCGGACAAACCCAAGATCACAGCGGCGGCGGTTTCACGATCGGGCGCGTCGAATGTAATGATCCCGTCGTAACGCCCTTGAGTCCACAACAACTCAGTAATGTCAACACCAGCGGCTTTAGCATGTTTCATGAATTCCTTGGCTCGCTTGGTCGTCTGCGTAAAGTTGGCGACGCCTTGACTCGTAAATCGAATGAGGGTAACAAATTTCATGGTTCTGCATTCTGAATAAATGTCCGTTAGAGAAAGTATAGCCGAGATGCTTTTGTGTCCAAAAATTTATCCCGCAGCCACCGTTTGTTCCAATTCCTGTGCACGCGGGAATAGGATATTGTTTTCTTTGTGGATGTGGATGTGTAGGTCTTGCTCTAATCGTGTTAGAGATTCGAACATCACGCGAAAAGTCGGACAAGCATCTTTGGGCGGCGTGAAGTCGCCCGTAAGTTCTCGCAACGATTGTAGCGAGTTTCCCACATCTTCGTGTTCGTGCCGCATCATCCGAATCGGATTATCGACGCTACCGAAGGCAAAATGACAAGTTTCAGGAGCGGCCTCGAGCTTCCGAACCGCTGGGAATAAAACATTTTCTTCTTTGGCCATGTGCGATTCGAGTTCGGCTCGCATCGCTCGATACACCTGGCCGATTTGTTGCAGGTCCGGATGTTTGGCACCGTGTGCATTGACAACTTTTTGGATCAGGTCATCGATGCGCGGCAACTCTTCCCGCATGAACCTGTGATGGGTATTCACGATATGATCGGCAAGCTCAGTCAGCGATTTGCTGTTCCAATCGGTTTCGCGTGACATTCGTTGGGTTTGCATTGCTGTGTCAATTTCCGACAGGACTTGGCTCACGTCGACGTTTTTCTCACGACAAGCATCCGCAAGCCGAGCATTGCCTCGGCAGCAATAGTCGAGTTGATATTTTTCAAAGACTTTGGCCAGTTGTGGCAGACGTGACACAATTTTCCCCACAAGTTCATTTTGTAACTCGGCGGTGTTCATTTGGATTCTTCCTTGGTTCGTTATTTGCGAAGTCTTTTAAGGTGAAAGCCCATTTCGGATTCAGGTTCGGAAATCGATAACTAGCGAGCAGCCCCAGCGATCCGAATGGGTCGTCATAACCGCAAGTCTCATGCCGTCATCCGATTGCCAACTAATCGCACATAGAACGTAGGTTTCGGACCATGTTGACCAAACGTTGTATGCCTATCCGCACACCTCACGTGCCTATGGGCACAATCGGTGGCAAATCAAACGCGTCAGCATGGCTATTCGCTGTTGCGACACTGAAGGTCGATTGAGAAAAGAAACGAATCGCTTTTGAAGAAATCGCTGCGGGTATCAGGCACGTCGAAAACGAGCTGCACGATTCCTAACGGCGGTCGGAATAGACTTGCGTCGATTCTTCTTTGGCGATTTGGGTTTCGCGGGCGTCGCTGGACATGTTGACGACGACACGGTGGTCGCCTTCGACGGTCCCCTTGGCAGTTATCGTCACGACGGTTTCCTGCTGTGCATCCAGTCGCTCGATGGCCGAGAACACAACTCGCTGGCCCTGAATTTGGTTGGGAATGTTTCCATTGACTGACGTCGGTTGGATGCCAGCCGGGAATTCGACGTTGAGCCGAATGTTTGCGGCGGATTGCAATCCTTGGTTGACGACTTTCACGCGGTAGGCCGTTTCCCCGCCAATTTCGATTGGGTCCGTAAGGTCGTCGATCTCGCAAAAAAGTTCGACCAAATAATCGACGGTGAGCGATTTGCTGACAGAAGTCTTCTGATTCAAGTCCGCCGTTGCTTCGAAGTCGATTTTTTGTTCGCCCGGTTCGATGGGCATCGTGACGAGATCAACTCGCCCCGTTTGCCCCGCAGCAAGCTGCTGCAAACTCCAATAGACCGCGTTCGAAGTGGCGTCGTATTGACCGTGGTTGTTGGCCGAGACGAACTTCAGGCCGCGAGGCAGTCGCGCCACGAGGTCGACGTTGGTCGCGGCGGCGGTACCGGAGTTGGCCAGCGCGAATTCGTGAGTGGATTGCCGGTTAAGATATTTTCGATCCGGTCCTTCGCCAGTCGCGTGTAAATCCGGTGCAATAATTTCGAGATCGACGACATCAAAGGCTTGCAGCTCGGCGTCACCTTGGACCACGATTCGATTTTGCGTTGTGCCGACTTTGGCAGCCTTCAAACGCAACTGTACGTTTCGTTTTTGGCTGGGAGCAAGCGTGCCGATTTCGAATTCGAGTTCGCGGCTGCCGTCATCAAACGTCAACAAGTCGGGAATGTTTTCTTGCAACATGACATTCGTCGCAGGCCCGTCGCCATTGTTCTCAATCGTGATGTCGAGAACGACTTCGTCGCCGATAAGTACTTTGGGTTTGGTCGAATGTTTGATGGCGAGAATCGGTTGCGTGCAAAGCGTGCGCGCTGAAGCTTGTGCGGCAAACGAAATCTGCGCAACGCTGCCGAATTCGCCGGGACGCACTGGCAGCAGATTGATCGTGATCTCGGAAGTTTCGCCGGGAGCAATCGTTCCCAAATTCCAACTCAAGGTGCCATCAGCGGACTGATTGGCTTTGGGTGTGCTGTCGATCAATTCCGTCCCATCGGGAACGCGATCGTAGACGAAGACTTGGTTGGCCGGGATTTGCCCGTTATTTTGCACGATGAGTTTTAGTTCGGCGGGTTTGTTGATTTGGACTTCGCGCGGAGCGATTTTTTGAAGCTTGAGCGAAGGGACTTGTGGGCCATCTAGATTCGTTGCACCGGGCGTAGCCTGCACGCGAAGTGCTTCCGCAGCGGGCGTGCCGTTGGCGGTAATGTCAAATGGTCGACTTGACGAAGCAAGCGAGCTGGGCGGTTGGATCGAACTTGTTCCAAAATTGGTGGACGGATTCGGTGTATTGCCTACGGCGGAGCGGATCGGAGGAAAATCTTGCGCCGGTTTCGACGGTGAAAGCGGGGCGAGTGTGTTTTGGGCTGGGCTTTGCGGCGGGTTGTTCAAGTTTGGACTCGTGGTTTGCACTACGAGCTTGCTGGCGGAATCGACAGCGTCGGAAAATGTTCGCGACGAAGCGGATTGACTTGGCGAATCATAAGGCGTCGGCGTTATCTTTGGAGGAATAGTTGGCGGCGAGGACTGCGCGGAACTTGGACCAAACGACTTGGTTGGACCGGTCAGTGATGGCAGGTTCGATGTCGGAGGAGCCGTAAGCGGTTTGATTCCGAGATCAGCGCCATTTGCAGAATCCTTCATAGGGTCGACTTGGATTTGTGCGGAAACGATTGGCGGAACTTCCGTCGAGCGCAAGTCATTGGTGGCCGGTGGATTGGTTTTCGTATCGGAGAACGACATTGTCGGCGGCGGCAGACCGTTTTGGGTCCCGACGTTCGCCGCGGGTAACCGACTCGCCGTGGCGAATCGACTTGCGGAGTCAGTGATGGGAGGCGCGGAAAGCGGATTGGTTTGAGAGTTTGATTTTGGAATTGGGTTCAAGCCAGGTGGATTTGTCGAGGGATTCACAGCAAACTGGCTTGACGGCAATGACGTTTTGGGGCTGGCGCTAAGTTCCGTTTTTGTTTGTGCATTTGTCGCAGACGGCTTGGCTGAAGTGTCGGCCACGTTGTTTGCGTCGGTGGATTGATCGGTCGCGACCGGCGGCGCTGTCGGATCGGTCGGTTTACGATTGGTGACCGTGTGCATCACGGCCAAGGTTCCCAAACCGAGGAATAGGCTGACCGCTGCAAAGCGTCCGAGCATCGATTTATTGAACCGACTGCGACTGGGTGATTCCGATTCGGTCATAGCGATACCTGAATTTGGAATGAAAGTTTGATCGAGAAGCAATGGCGGGGCTGATCGCGACCGTTGTGCCGCGATGCGAGCTTTGCGGGGCTGGTGAATTACAGAAAAATGCCATTCGAGGCAACCCCGTTTGATGCTGGCAAGGCACGGAGACACGGCTGGCACGGCCGGTATACAGCGCAAAACTGATTGGCTTTGTCCCTGCGCTCCCCACAAATCCTGCGTTTCAATCGGCTCAAGGCAAATGCTGTCGCAACTTGTGCCATCATCCTGCATTGGACAAAATCGAACTGCTTGGACGGAATAGAATGAGCGGAACTTAACCTATGCCGGGAAACTGTAGGGGACTGGCTGATTTTGCGCAGTCGTCGACGCAAAATGTGCCTGTCCCTCTATCTGCGTATCTGCGAACAATTCTCGCAAGGATTGCAAATACGTCTTGATGGACCGGGACAAGAAATTCACCCTATCGTTTAGTGCCACGCTCAAAACTTCGGGCGCGTAACCGCCGCTCTTGCCCCTCGAACACCAAGCCTTTACGCTCCCAATGCAAATATCGATCCGCACCGCCTGTTTTTCATCGAAAAGTTTCACTCCAAACGTCCGACGCACTTTTTTGACCACACGCCTTTTCCAGTTCACTAACTTCGTGAATCTTCAGGTTTAATGACACCTGTATCTCCGTTTCCCTTTTCCGCGCCCAAATTGAGTTCTTCTAAGGCGTTCGATCTCGCCCTTACGTCGAAAATAGCAACGGCGACGGCAATCGCAATCGGTGGAATAACGATGAGTCCGCGATCCCAAATCGATTCGCCAAAATCCGGTTCCAACTTAAGGCGACGCCCGTGCATTGCATGTGCAACTAGCAAAACAATTGCGTGGCCCGCGCCTAGTAACGCGATTACGCGCAGAAGTCGCCTAAAAGGCCGCCTCCAAAATGAAATAAACCCGGCTGCACCTAACAGCGAAACAATAAGAATAGTTGTTTTCGGAGCATCGCCTAGAACCCTTCTGAAATCGTAGTCTTGATCCCATTCACTTGACCCTTTGACAAGCCAGGAACACCAAAAAAGCAAGAACACGATCGCCCAAAAGACAATTGTGCCAGCTATCGCGCAGAGTAACCCTCCGCAAATACCGCGCCGACTCGACAAACACTTTTGCACTGGCGATGAATGTTCTTGCATGTGCCAAACGCCTTTTCTACTTTCCATTAGACGGCGAGCGAAAACAGGGACGGGTCCAGTTCTTAAGAAAAGGCAATGTGCGCAGGTCGTTTCAGGGGGTTCAATCTCGCCAAGACGACGTCGACTTTCAAGCGATAATCCCGTTTGAACGTTCATCCCGCCATGTCGAAATTGAATGTCACCCAATCATCGTTTTGATCGGCCTTCAATTGTACCCGACCGGCGAAATCTGAATTAGCCTTACTTCAGTGCAAACGAGAATCTCACCCTTGGGGACACGGCGGCCCGTTTTGTGCGGGCGGAAAAATCGCAAATTGAGCTGCGAAAGCAATGGTCAATTCCGCTTGTGCCGGTTATTCCGCGCAAGGCCGTTGGCAGTCAAATGGGCTAACTACCGGTTGGATATTAAGCCGTCCGAAGTCGCAAACCTGACATAAATTTGCCTCACACGCATTTTCCACTTCAACGCGGCTTTCGCTATGACGATTGACACGATCCGACCGAGCTTTTTCCAGCGCCGCAATTGCTTTCGCATCTCGCCAAGGCGGGGCGCAGCGGTCTTGGAATTTGTGATTGTGCTTCCGTTTTTTCTGCTCATTATCGGCGCGACGGTCGAGCTTTGCTCGGCAGCTTTTTTGAAACAAGCGATGGCGATCTCCGCATATGAAGGGGCTCGCGTCGCAGTTCGTCGCACGGGCACCGCTGAAAATACAGAGGCGAGAGTCCGCGACGTTCTCGCGCAGCGCGGCGTTTCGCTGGTCGGCGTTTCCTCTGCAGTTCTCGTCTCCCCCGACCCAAGCACTGCGCAAGAGCTGGACCCGATTACGGTTCGCGTTCGAGCGCCGATTAGCAACAACACGGTAATTCCATTTTCATGGTTGCGCCTGTTGTCGTCGAACGAGTTGGAATATCGCGTTGTTTTGCGCAAAGAATCCGTTACTGTAGTCGAGTAAGCACGATGAAACCGAAAATGAATTCGAGGGGATCGAACCGACTTCGAACGCGGAAAGGCGCCGTCGTTGTTGAGATGGCTTGCATCGCCCCGTTCCTGTTTATGTTGACGTTTGCGTCGTTTGAGTTCATGCGTGTGGAATTCTTGAAAGGGATGACACAAGTCGCCTCGTATGACGCAGCGCGTCATGTAATGGTCCCAGGGGCTGTGAAACAAGAAGCCATCGACATGGCCACGAGCAAGTTAGCGCTTTGCGGAGCCAAGAACGCCGTCGTGCTAGTTCGAGCGTTCGATTCCGATGGCGAACAACTCGAGATCACTGACGCGACGATTTCTGTAATTGTGCGGGTCGAACTGCCGGTGGCCAGTAACATATTTGCGGCGGCCCGGTTTGCGAAGAACCATCGAATCGTCTCCCAAACGAAACTGACTTCGGAATACTATGACGACGGCACTTGATTGGTTCGTTGATTTGGTGGCCGCGTCCCGGCCTAGCCACGCGTTCCAGGACAAACCATTGCTTTTCGCATTGCGAACATATCACTAGAGGAGCGACTTTCGATGCACAAATCCACTAGCCAACGACGTGGCGCGGTGATTCCGCTATTTGCGATTCTGACCCCAGTCATAATTCTCGTTTGCGGGCTGGCGGTAAACGTCGCCTACATGCACTTGGTTCGAACCGAACTGCGAATCGCGACCGATGCCGCAGCGCGGGCGGGTGGACGGGCGTTTAGCGAGAATCAAAACGTCGATAATGCCATCGATATGGCAGTCGCGACTGCGGCAATGAATAACGTCGCTGGCCGACCTTTGCAGTTGAGCGACATCGAATTGGCCAACGAAATCGAGTTCGGAATGGCAAAGCGGTCCAATAACGGTCGCGGCCGATATGTGTTCACAGAAAAGCCTCGGCAGTCCGTTAAAGACAAACTGACGGCGGCCAATTCTTTTCGCGTTCGCACAACGATGTCCGACGGCTCGCTTTCCGGTTCAGTTCGATTGTTGTTCTGCGGTTACGGCCCGTTCAGCAATTTCGAACCGTCGGCCTCGTCGATCGCCACTCAAGTCGATCGCGATATCGCCCTGGTCGTCGACATTTCCGGTTCGATGGCTTGGGAAGTCGAAGATTACACCCAGTATTACACCGTGATCGACGGTGATTGGGTCTGGTCGAACAATGACAAGAAAAAAAATTACGAGGAGTGGAAATCAGATTACGACCAGTACCGAAGCAATAGCCCGCCGACCGACTCCGTACCGCGTCACTCGCGCTGGCTTTCGCTGCGCACCGCATCGGAAGCTTTTTTCACCGTCCTCAATGCTACGGAACCTAAAGAGCTCGTGTCGCTGACAACTTTCAGTTCGGCGGCGCAGTTGAGGTACAATCCGACATCTAGCTACTCACAGATGAAGGACTACATCAAAAACCTACGCCCCACCGGTTCAACATATATCGCGGCTGGCATGGAGACGGCAGTTCCACCGCTAATGACCAATCCGGCGGCTCGCCCTTATGCGGAAAAGACCATCGTCATATTCACGGACGGGGTCAACACGACCGGCGCGAATTTGCCTGCGACTTTGGCCCAGTCGATTGTAACGACTCACCCGATTACGATCCACACGATTACATTTTCAGCCAACGCCGATCAAACGACGATGCGAACCGTGGCGGACATTGGAGGCGGCAAGCACTATCACGCCGACACAACGGCGGAACTCGCCGCAGCCTTCAAGGAAATCGCCAACAACATGCCAACCGCGCTGACGAACTAAGTTCGGTGAAAGCACGTCGCGCCAACGAGCAATCACGCATCATTGGTCGTCGGCCACAGGAACGGGCGCGATCGTCGGAATTTTTTCAATGGCCGGTGGCGCTTCGGGGCCCCGCTTGTCATTCAGCTCGGATGAGTTCTCAGCCTCGGCTTTTGGATTTTCATCATTTTCGCCTGGCGATTTTTTCTTATCGGACTTTGACTCAACCTTGCTCGCGACGATGGTCGCTTCTAGGAGTCGTTGATCTTCGCGACTGAGCGTTTCAAAGTCGGCACCAAAGACAACTTGGGCCCAATCCTTCGAATCGGCCGGGATCTCGCCGACCTTTAGTTCAATTTGCCCCCCGAGAAAATAATCGCGAGGGTGCAAACTGGCCGTCATTGCATCGCCGTTGACCGTAGCCGTTCCAACAATCGAGCGCAAAGGCGCGCGATTACCTTCGGCTGATTGAATTTGAAAAGTTGTTTTCCCCAACTTGAATGAAGCACCAGGCTGGATATCCCACGCTAATTTGATGTCGTCCGTGTCTTTATTCTTTTCATCGTTGGCATTCGAGTCGGCCATTGATTTTTGCTCGACGGCTCGCGAGGCGACCAAGCTGATATGGCTGGGTAGGATTTGCCGTGCCGCGAAATAGTCCGTTGGCGAGAAGTCCCTTAGCTCGATCGATCGCTCTGTTTTTGAAAATACTTGAGCCCAAGCACTCTGAAACAACGTCATGCCTTGCTGCGGCGAGCCCGGTTGAAAATCGAAATCGAATGTGAAGTCGATCTCCTTTTTCAATTGGTCCGAAATCTTGGTTTGCACGACACCGCGAACTCGCTTTGATTGCGAACTGCCTGGCCATCGATCACATGCTTCGGTCGAGGCTTCCATCATGTTGGATTTGATCGTTAGTTCGCCCAAGTCCTTGATCCCATCCTTTCCATTCGCCACAAAGTCCTTGAGCGACGCTTCATCGATCTCCAGCGTGTAGTCGGAATCCAAATCAATTATTTTAAAGTCTTTCACTTCTAACAAGTCGATTCGAATTTCGGTGATGTCAGAATCTTTGAGTTCATCGATCTTGTCGAAATCACCCGGGTTGAACGAGAAGTTATCTGCGCCAAAACCTTCAACGTAAACTTTGCCGCTGTCGACCGACATGCGTTCCAGAATGAACCGCCCGTTGCGGCTCATATCAATGAACCCGTTGTAATCGAACTTGACGCCCCGCAACTCGGACCAATGTTCGTCGTCGACAGTCAGGAATTTGAGCGCGTCGATATGAATGCCTTTGGAGATGCTCCCGCTAATCCCTTCGATTTTGACTTTGCCGTCTTGTTCCATGGCTTGTTCAATTAAGACCAAAGGAAGACTCGTATGCATGGCGGTGTACCAGCCCCCAACGAGCAGACCGACAAAGCCAATGGCAATCACGAGGCAGCCAATACCAAAGCAGCCCATCCAACAGCCGCGGCCTTCGGCTGGGTCGGCGTCGCTGACGATTTTAGGAGGTTCCATTTGCGTTCCTTTGTGTCCAATTCATGATAGTTATTCGTCAGGATTGGTGAGATATCAGGGACGAAGGCAAGTCGAATGTAGCGGATCAGGATTTTTCTCGCCGTGCCGACTCGACCGGGCGTGCCGGACTAGCCGACAAATCAGCCTCAGGCTATCGTTTGCAAGGAATTTCAAACTCTGGCCGCCGCCCATGTTACAGCTTGAAAACATCAAAAAAAGTTTCCGCCAACCCAACGGCGAAGTCCTGCCGATTCTCGATTTGCCAAGCTTTTCGCTCGGATCGGGCGAACAAGTCGCGCTGATTGGCGATAGCGGCTGTGGCAAAACGACCCTGCTGCACGTTATTGCCGGGATTATTCGCCCGGATTCCGGTCGGATCGTAATTAATAACTTGGAACTGTCAAAATTCTCCGAGGCACTCCGAGATGTTATTCGTGCCGACAATATCGGCTACATCTTTCAAACATTCAACCTGCTGCCGGCGTTTTCGGCTTTGGAAAATGTAAAGCTTGGCATGGCATTCGCTCGCAAGTCGGTCGACCACGCGCGGGCTCGACGGCTATTGGAACGCGTTGGACTAGGTCACCGCTTGAACAACAAGCCACGTGCAATGTCCGTCGGTGAACAACAGCGAGTGGCCGTGGCGCGGGCGTTGGCCAACAAACCAAGTTTGATTTTGGCCGACGAACCGACCGCCAACGTCGACTCGCGCAATCAACAGAAGATCATCGACCTGATTCGCGAATCGTGTCAGGAGGAGAACATCGCATTGGTTATCGTGACGCATTCGATGGATGTCGCCAATCAGTTCGGGCGCGTCGATCGGCTGCCGGAAATCAACCTCGCCGTTAGCCAAGCAAGGTCGATGGCATGAACATTTTCAAAATCGCGTGGCGCAGTATCCAGCATCGCGGCCTTGGGTCGCTATTGACAATGGTGTCGATGGCGCTGGGCGTGATGACGGTTGTCGCTGTGTTGACGATTCACGGCGTCGTCTCTCAAAGTTTCAAAAGCAACTCCAGCTTTGGCTACGACGTGATCATTGGCTCGCGCGGCGGCAGCCTGCAATTGACGCTCAACACAGTTTATTATTTGAGCCGACCTCTGGAGCCGATTCCGTTCGAGTACTATTTGGCGTTTCGCGACCAAGCAACGCGGGAGCCTTTTTTGAAGAATTCGATTGCCTACCGGGCCCATTTGGCCCAACAATCGTCGTTGCAACTTGCGGATAAATTGCTGGGAGGCTGGGGATTTGATGCAGGCCAGAATTGGCCGCAAACCGCTTGCCGTGTTGCGCAGCGCGAGTTGGCATTGGATCAGATCGGACTAAATAAGCCCGGTGATTGGGCCGATTGGGCCGAAATGGTTATCCCGCTGACCTTGGGCGATTACTTTTCGCGCGATCTCGAGGACAAAGCGGGTTCGTTTCGCGTGGTTGGCACGACGAGCGAATTTTTTTCGCAGCTTGTACTGGACGCGGATACCGAACGCAAGTTTGCTTTTTCACAAGGCCGCGCGCTGCGAAATTCTGATCCCGAACATGGCTTTTTCGAATGCGTCGTCGGTAGCCAAGTCGCGAATGCGGCTCAAGTCAAGTTTGGGGAAGTGATCTACCCAATTCACGGTGAGCCCGGTCCCAACACTGGAGCGCACATCCACGAAGAATCCGGCTTCACCGTCGTCGGAATTCTTGAGCCAACTGGAACGGCACATGATCGCGCGGTGTATATCAATATCGAAGGCTTTTATTTGATGGATGATCACGCCAAGCCAATCGAAGAAGGGCGGGAGTCGACCGATGAGGAAACAGAGAATGTCGATGACGAAAAATCGGACGACGACGCTGGATCACATGACGAATTCGCTCTGGCCGCAAACCTAAAGCGCGAACCGCTGCCGCTAGAGCAGCGCGAGGTAACGGCTTTGCTCATTCGATCCAATCGCGAGGATGAATCCTCTGGACTGATTGGCGGAATAATGATTGATAATATTAACAACGGTGGTTGGTTGGAGCCGACGTTGCGAGCGTCACAGTTTCGTCCGATTCAGGCTCAAATCGTCCCGCAAGCCGCCAACCCGATTATGGAAATTGCCAACTTGTTTATGACCTTTGTCGATCCGATCAGATCGATCTTGTTGGGGCTAACTGTGATGATTTGTATTGTGTCGGGGATCAGCATCATCGTGGGCATCTACAATTCGATGAATCAGCGGCGGCATGAAATCGCCGTGATGCGGGCGTTGGGGGCTCGCCGCGCCAAAGTGACCCAGATCATGTTGGCCGAATCGATTTTGCTATCACTGGGTGGCGGACTTTTGGGATGGTTTGCCGGCCATGCGTTAAACGCCGCAATAAGTCCGCTGGTCGAAGCAAAAGCGGGGGTTCGCGTTGGGTTTTTCGACTTTGCGCCGCCCGCACCGCTTGGCGAGTTTTTTCAATTGGGGAATTTCAATTTTTTGCCTTCTTTCGTACAATATTGGACGGTCTCACCGGAATTTTTGTTGATCCCCGGCATGATCCTTCTGGCGATCTTGGTCGGCGTTTATCCTGCAATCTCAGCTTATCGAACAGACGTCGCCGAATCGCTGGGCACTTAGCGGCTGGGCAACCTTTTCCGACTCACGCCGCGCGGTGTTGTTTCCGAATCGTCGCTGTTTCACCTCAACGAACGACTCTCCATTGGAAAGCGTATTTGCGCATATGAGTTCTTTCAAACGATTCACGTTGCTCTTTGGTCTTGTCCTGTCGGGCATGGCCGTAGCGGCTCGCGCCGATTGGTGTCCATTTTGTACCGCTGTGCAACAGACTTTCGCAGAGCAAATGGGGACATCGGACATTGTCATCATGGCGGAGTTGATTCAATTGCCGACTGAACAACCCAAGGACGATCAATTGCCCAAAGCCATGTTCCGCGTCACAGAAGTGATCAAGGGTCAACCTGATGTCATCGCGACGGGCCGCGAATTCACGTCGATCATCGTCGGCCAGCCGGAAGTCGGCCAATCGTTCTTGCTCATGGGGGTCGATCCTCCAGAAATTGCTTGGACCACGCCGCTGAGATTGAGCCCGGCGGCGACCGAATACTTGCGAGCGCTGCCCAAGCTTCCGGCCAAAGGGGTTGAGCGGCTAAAATTCTTCCAAGATTACTTTGAACACGATGAGTCGATGCTGGCGTTTGACGCCTACGAAGAGTTCGCGCGCGCGTCGTACGCTGAAATCATTGAGATGAAACCGCTTCTTGACCGCGAAAAGTTCCTCAAGTGGATTCAAGACCCCGAAGTCTCCACCAATCGCAAGCGGCTGTATTTCACGCTACTTGGTGTGTGCGGCACGGCGGAGGATTTGCCATTGTTGGAATCCCTGCTCACATCCGAGGTCAACGAAACGCGGCGCGGCTTGGATGCAATGGTCGCGTGTTACTTGACTCTCAAGGGCGAATCTGGCTTGGACCTGATCGAGCGAGAGTTTTTTGTAAATCCAAAATCCGAATACGTCGACACTTTTGCAGCGATCTCCGCCATTCGATTTCTGGCCACGGAAAAGAATGATATTCCTCGCGAGCGAATCCTCAGCGCGCTGCACAAAGTTCTCGATCGACCCGCATTGGCCGATTTGGTAATCCCCGATCTGGCGCGCTGGGAAGACTGGTCCGTGATCGAAAAGATGGTCACACTGTTTAAGAACTCGACCGAAGACACCAAATGGGTGCGCGTCCCCGTCGTGAGTTATCTGCAAGTTTGCCCCAAGCCTGAGGCGAAACTTGCAATCGATGAACTCAAAAAAATCGATCCTGAATCGGTTCGGCGCGCCGAGACTCTGCTCAAGTGGGAATCCGGCGAAGACGAGTTCGACGAGGACAACGGCGATTCCGATACGAAGACAGAAACGCCGGACGCGACCCAACCCGCACCTTTTGAAAGCAAAAAGGGCGGCGATGATGGGACGGCGGAGCCAATTGAAGTTTCCATCAATGTTCCAATCTATGAAGTCCGACGTCTACCGACCGCTGTTTCGGAACGCCCAACCAGCGTGACTGCGATACATTCGGTGGCTACTGCCCAATTTGTCTCGACCACATCCGATGTGAGCCCGGACTTACAAAGCTCGGAAACCAACACGGAAAAGGCTGCGCCGGCAGCTTTGGTGGCCAGCGCCCCGAACATTGGCTCGTCGTTGGCAATGATTTTTGTCCCTTTGGCCAGCTTCGTGCTATTATTTCTATTGCTTTGGTCCGTGTTTAACGGCTGGTTTGAGCGGCTCATTTTCTAATTGCCGCCTATCGTCCGGAACGTACAACTTGTCAACGGCATTCAAGAATATTTCGGCAATCCTATGATCCAATCGATTCAAGAACCAACGCGGGTGTCCACCCAATCGATTTCGCAAACCGCCAGTGAGACAGATGGCTCGTATCAATCGATCAGCAAGACCGCGCTAACGTGTTTTGTGTTCGCGATTTTTTCGCTGGGCGCTTTGTTGACGCCGGAGCTTATTATTCTGCCGGTAATAGGCTTGGCGTTGTTCGTGTTTTCTTGGCTGAACTTTCGCCGCTTTCCGCATGAATTGATCGGGCGTCCGTTCATGGTCATTGGCGGCGTGGTGAACGTCGTGCTGCTCGTCGCCGGTTCAGCGTGGCACACGTATTGTTACAACACTGAAGTCCCGCCCAACTACGAACGCATCTTGTACTCATTTTTGAAGCCCGAAAAAGACTCCAAAGTACCGTTCTCGAAAAGGGCGGAAGAGTTAGACGGTCAGAGAGTGTTCATCAAAGGTTACGTCAGACCGAGCGACCGCAAAACTAACTTGAAGGACTTCATTCTGGTCGGCGACTTCGGACAATGTTGCTTTGGCGGCAGCCCGAAAATCAACGAAGTCATCGCGGTGACGTTTACGAAGGACGATCGAATCGACTATAGCTTGCGGCGGCGGCACATCGGCGGCATCTTCCATCTGAACAAAAACACGAAACGAACGTCCGAAAAGGATGTCCCTCGCGTCCTCTACACCATCGAAGCCGACTACCTCAAATAATTTGTAATGTTCAATGCACTAATCGTCAGGGATTGGCTCATGTTGAGGATTGTCCCAAGCCCGGATCGAGTTTCCAGTAAGCGTGCGATCTGGCTGACGATTTGCATGATCCCTCTGCTTTTTAGCGGCTCCGCATCGGCCATTCAAACGTCAGAGTCCGTCGTCGCGACGAACGGCTCTTCAACGGATGAAGTCGAGACTAATCTCGCTGCTTCGACCTCTGCTGCCGAACCAATCGACATAAGCTTTGACGACCTCAAATTCGAAATTGAAAAAGGTGCCGCCTATAAACCGTCGATGCTAACCGACGAGATAAAAAAGCTTGACGGAAAAAAGATCCGGCTTCGCGGCTTTGTTCGGCCCGGCTTCAAACAAAATGGAATCAAGCAGTTCGTGTTTGTTCGCGACAACCAAGAATGCTGCTTTGGGCCGGGTGCCGCGCTGTACGATTGCGTCATGGTGAAAATGGCCGATGAACAATCCATCGACTTTACCGTGCGCCCGATCAGCGTGGTGGGCACGCTCTATGTGAAAGAGTTCATCGGCAAGGACAAGAAAGTCTGGGCTATCTTTCGGATGAAAGACGCAGCCAAAGAGTAGACACGAACGGCCCCGCTGGTTTCAGCGTCTACCTACGACCCCGCGTAGCCGCTAAAATTCTGGCTTTCCTCAAACTCGGCGCGCCGCAGTCATGGCTCTGTTCGATTGGGTCAGCCACCGAATCTTCAATTCGGTGCATCGCAATAACTTGGTGTACAACACTTGCTGGGAGGATCCGCGCCTTGATCGCATCGCATTGGAGTTGACCAATCAAGACAATGTGCTCGTGATCACCAGCGCTGGATGCAACGCTCTCGACTACGCGCTATGCGAACCGAATCACGTGTTCGCTGTCGACATGAATCCGCGGCAAAACGCTCTTTTGGAACTTAAGCAGGCCGCGATTCGCAGACTCAACTACGACGATTTTTTTCGACTCTTTGGTCAAGGCCGCTTGCCAGGCGTTCGCGATGTCTATCACAAACTTCTCAGATCGCAGCTTTGCGATTGGAGCCGCTCGTTTTGGGATCGCAAGATTCAGTGGTTCGACAATCCACGCCGTTCGTTTTACTTTCGCGGCTCGTCCGGCTGGGTCGCGAGAATGTTCGGTATCTACACCGACAAAGTCATCAAAGTCCGCCCATACTTGAATCAATTGCTCGCCGCGCCGTCGATTGAAGTACAGCGTGCGATTTACGACGACCGCTTGTACGAAAAATTTTGGTCGGGCTTGGTCAAGTTCGCCGTCAGTCGCGACACGACGCTATCGTTGCTGGGCGTCCCAAAAGCCCAGAGGCGGCAAATCGAAATGCACTACAGCGGCGGCGTCGTCCAGTACGTGCAAGACTGCATGAGGTCGGTGTTCGCGGAACTGTCATTGAAGGACAATTATTTTTGGCGCGTGTATATCAACGGCGAATATACGCGATCGTGCTGCCCTGAATATCTGACTGCGACGGGTTTCGAACGTCTCAAATCAGGCTTGGTCGACCGCGTTTCGACGAACACCGATTCGGTGCAAGGCTTTTTGGAAAAGCACAATGGACCGATTTCTCGATTCGTGCTCCTCGACCACATGGACTGGCTCAGCGACCGCTTTTTTCCGCTGTTGGAAGCCGAATGGCAAGCCATCTTACATCGCGCGACGCCCGATGCTCGGTTCTTATGGCGCAGCGGCGGCTTGCGCACGGACTTCGTCGAACAAGTCCACGTCAATCAAAATGGCCAATCCTTGTCGCTCAATCAACTGTTGACTTACGATACCGAGTTGGCGAAAGAGCTTCATGCCAAGGATCGCGTGCATACTTACGCCAGTTTCTACATCGCCAGCTTGCGGAACTAATCGCTCATGGGCTTGTTCGCCGACGCCAAGATCATCTACCACATGCTGCTCAAACCGGTGCGCGGAAAAAGCCACGCCGAACGGATGGAGAATTTCTACGGCGGCCAAGCCACGGCCTACGATGATTTTCGCAAACGACTCCTCAAGGGTCGCGAAGAACTTTGGAAAGCAATTCCCAAGCCCTCCGCTGGCGTCTGGGTCGACATGGGTGGCGGCACTGGCGCGAACCTCGAAAACTTTGGCACCGACATTCAGCTACTCAAGAAAGTCTACGTCGTCGATTTGTCAGCGTCGTTGTTGGCCGTAGCCAAAGACCGCGCCGCAAAAAATAACTGGGCGAATGTCGAAACGGTTGCGGCCGATGCAACCTTGTTCACGCCTGCAGAAGGTTTGGCCGACGTGGTTACGTTTTCTTATTCGCTAACCATGATCCCCAACTGGTTCGCGGCCATCGAGAACGCAAAACGTATCTTGCGGCCCGGCGGCCACATCGGCGTCGTCGATTTTTACGTCTCGCGAAAATATCCCGCCGAGGGACTTCGCCAACACCGCTGGTTCACACGGACGCTTTGGCCGCCTTGGTTCGCGACGGATAACGTCTTTCCCTCCGCCGACCATTTGCCTTTTTTGCAACATCATTTCGAACAAGTTCACCTGAGCGAAAATCGGAGCAAGCTCCCCTACGTTCCACTTCTCCGCACGCCCTATTACGTCTTCGTCGGTCGAAAACGGCCCACGGAATAGCGAAATATCGGCAGCTTCCGCAACCTGTGTTAGACTCCCAATTGGGGAAAAGCTTGACTTGCACATTGAGAAAAAACCGATGGTTACCATTCGATTCACGGGCGATGAGCTTTGGGACAGGATTGAACGAGCTGTGGAAAAAGTTAAGGAACGATTGCGACGCGTGACGCGAGCGCTCGACGACGCCGGCATTGAATACGCCGTCATCGGGGGCAACGCAGTCCAGTTGTGGGTCGCTCAAGTCGACGAAACGGCGGTTCGCAATACTCGCGACGTCGATTTGCTTATGCGGCATGACGATTTGCCGCGCGCCATCGACGTATTGAGTCGCGACGGATTTATCTTCCGCAAGCTTCACGGCATTTCAATGTTCCTCGACGGCCCAAAAGGTTCAGCGCGAGAGGCCGTGCATATTATTCTCGCTGGCGAAAAAGTACGTGCCGACTACGCAGTTCCTGCTCCCGATGTCTCTGAGTCGATCCTGATCAAGGATACGCGAACATTGACTTTGGAGGCTCTGGTACGCATGAAGCTGACGTCGTATCGCGACAAAGATCGCGTTCACGTAAGAGACATGCTCGATGTCGGACTCATCGACGCAAGTTGGCTTTCTCTACTTCCTGAAACTCTCCGGCCACGGCTCCAAGAACTCATCGACTCGCCAAACGGCTAAATCTTTGACTGAATGACGCTCAGGTCTAACGCAATTTCGCAACCACAATTTTCAGTGCGTCAGCCAGAGCGCCAACATCCTCAGGCGTGTTGTAAAGATAAAAACTGGCGCGGCAGCTTGAAGGGATGCCGAGTCGCTCGTGCAACGGCATGGCACAATGGTGGCCAGCGCGAATTGCGACGCCGTGCCGATCCAGCAAAATCGAAATGTCTTGCGGGTTCAAACCGTCGATGGCAAAGCTGACGATCCCCGCGCGATGCTCAAGCGCCGGTCCTAAAATCCGCACGCCGTCGATTTCGCTGAGCTGTTCCATCGCCATCCCCGCCAAGCGGACTTCGTGTTGGTGAATCGCATCCAGGCCGACTTCGCGCAAATAATCGATTGCGGGACTGGTCGCGATGGCTGCAACGATTGGCGGCGTGCCGGCTTCGAATTTGGCCGGCAATTCACCGGGAGAAAATCCTTGAGTTGTCACTTCGCGGATCATGCTGCCGCCACCCAGAAAAGGAGGCATTGTTTCCAAGATGGATTGCCGACCGTACAGCACTCCCAAACCGGACGGCCCCAACATCTTGTGTCCGCTGAAACAAACAAAATCAGCGTCCCACGCTCGCATGTCGGTCGGCGCGTGCGGGACGTGTTGAGCCGCGTCGATCAACACCGTTGCTCCGCACTCATGCGCGAGCCGGGTTAGTTCAACTATCGGATTCACGGTCCCCAGCACGTTTGAAACCGCGGTGAATGCTACCATCTTGGTCCGCGAGGAAAGCAGCGATTGAAAATGGCCCACGTTCAAGCGACCATCGTCGTGGATATCTGCAAAGCGAACCGTCGCGCCGCGCCGCTGCGCCAATTGTTGCCACGGAACAATGTTCGAGTGATGCTCCATAATCGTCAGCAAAATCTCGTCACCCGGCCCGACGTTGGCATCGCCCCAAGCCCGCGCGACGCAATTGATGCCTTGTGTCGTGCCGGAATTGAAAAGAATTTGTCGCGGCGAATCGGCGCCAATGAACTGTGCGACCTGCTCGCGGGCGAGCTCGTAGTCGGCGGTGCTTTGCTCGCTGAGCGCGTGCAGGCCACGATGCACATTGGCGTAGGTCCGTTCGTAGCAAGCGACCATTACTTGGATCACTTTAGTCGGATGCTGCGTCGTGGCCGCGTTGTCCAAATACACCAGCCGCCGACCTGGGTGGATGTCTTGTTGGAGAATCGGAAAGTCATTGCGCAATTGCTCGGCATCCAAAGTCTTGGCGGTTGATGGAGCAATGCGCGACATGAAATTCTCCGAATCAATTTTTTCTATTGGCGAGCGGGGGGTGTCAGCCCCCTGATTCTTCTTTTCAGTGTTTAGTGTTCAGTCGGAAAGAAAACTCTTACTGAAAACTGAACCACTCCTTACGAATCCAGCGCGGCCGAGACGAGTTGATCGACCGCCGATGTCGAACGTTGAAACCAATCGACGCCCGACAACGACGCCAGCGCCAGTTGCAAAGCTTGTGTTCCCATGTGACCTTTGCCTTGCGATTCCAGCGCCACATAAAGTTGATGGGCCAGCGCCAATCCGGGCATCGCCAGTCCCATGCGGTTGGCTTCTTCCAATGCGATCGCCATGTCCTTGACAAAATGTTGAACGAAAAAGCCGGGTTCGAAGTCGTTGTTCATGATGCGCGGAGCCAAGTTATTCAGCGACCAACTACCGGCCGCGCCGCTGCTGACGGATTTTAGGACGGTTTCTAGATTGAGTCCGGCGCGATAAGCGTATAGCAGGGCCTCGCACAGGCCGACCATGTTCGACGCGATCAGCGTTTGATTGACCATTTTGGTGTGCTGACCAGACCCCGCTGGGCCTTGGTAGACGATGGTTTTTGCGAAAGTTTGCCAACAGGGTTGCAATTGCTCGGCGATTTCCCGATCACCGCCGATCATCACGGACAATGTCCCGTTTCGCGCACCGATATCGCCCCCCGAAACCGGCGCGTCCAAACTATAGACGCCTTTCGCAGTTGACAAGTTGTAAATTTCTTCAGCCAATGATGGATTGCTGGTCGTCATATCGACGATGATCTGCCCGGAACGACATCCGGCCAAAATCCCCTCAGGACCAAGCACGCTTTGGCGAACTTCAGCCGGAAAGCCGACGATCGAAAATACGACGTCGCTGCGTGCGGCGACTTGCCGAGGCGAATCAGCCCAGCTCGCGCCGGCCTGCAACAGCGATTGAGCTTTCTCGCGCGTGCGGCTGTGTACCGTGGCCGAGAAGCCCGCCTTGATCAAGTGCTCGCACATACTGCGGCCCATGACGCCGGTGCCAATCCACCCGATGCGCGTCTTTTTAGAATCCACGATCATCAATGTTTGATCCAATGAATGACGAAAACAGCGACTGAATTATTGTATCACAGTCTGATGGAATTCCGGGCGACGATTCCAGCAGAGAGCAATCGTGTCAACGTCTTGCTGCACATTGGTTAGGCGCATCGAAACGATGGGGCCGTTATCAATCCCACTCGGGGCGACTGAGAATTTCGCTCATGATGATGGCTTGCTGGACGCTTTGGGGCGAAGCCAACATGTTCAGCAACAATGTCTTGGATTTGACGGGGACGCGGGCTTTGCTGGTCGATTCGACGCCGCCGATGGCTTGGCTCGCGAGATGTCCAACTTGGTGATCGAATTTTTGATGCAAGCGGGCGTCAAGTTTGTCGTCGGCCAGGCCAACTTCCTCACCAAGTTTTTCGGCGTGTCTTTTAAGGCGGCTGTTGTCGAGGTTTTTTTGAACACCGCTGGCCACAGACTCGCGGCGCGGCGGAACGATGTCGACTTCGGTTTCACTCACCACCACTGGTGGCTTGACTGGTTTTTGTTGTTGTTTGGAAGGCGGTTTCTGCTGCGCGGGAGATTGCTGGGCGCGAGGAGGGCCGGTTGCCGACTCGCGTCGCCGTTGAGCGGCCATTTTCAAAAATTCTTCGATGTCTTTGGCCATGGTATTTGTTGAAAAACTCGCCTAAATAAATTTAACCCGCTGGTGATTGGATCGTCGCGCTGACGGGTGCACCGGCATTGGCGATTGCTTTGCGCATTTCCGTATCGGCTTGGATGTTGCGCATCTTGTAATAGTCCATGATTCCCAATCGGCCCGATTGAAAGCCCTCGGCCATTGCCTTGGGAACTTCAGCTTCGGCTTCCACAAGTTTGGATCGGCTATCTTCGATCTTGGCTTGATTCTCTTGGTCTTTGGCGACGGCCATGGCGCGTCGGCCTTCGGCCCGGGCTCGCGCGACACGAGTGTCGGCTTCGGCACGGTCCGCTTGAAGTCGCGCACCGATGTTTTCGCCGACGTCGATATCGGCGATGTCAATCGAGACGATCTCGAACGCGGTTTGCGAATCCAGCCGACGGGCCAGCACTGTTTTGGAAATCAAATCGGGATGTTCAAGCACATGTTTGTGCGTCTCCGCAGAACCGATCGCGCTAACGATCCCTTCGCCGACGCGTGCGATGATCGTCTCCTCGGTTGCACCACCGATGAGCTGCTGCAAGTTGGACCGAACGGTCACTCGCACGCGAACCTTGAGTTGAATGCCATCTTTTGCTACGGCGTCCAACGTCTTGCGCGCGTTCCCTTTGGGCGGACATTCAATGACGCGCGGATAAACGCTGGTCTGCACGGCTTCCAAAACATTGCGGCCCGCCAAGTCAATCGCGGTCGCTTCGCGAAAGCTGAGGTGAATCGTCTTGGCTTTTTTGGCGGCGATCAGTGCCCGAATGACCATCGGTACATTGCCACCGGCGAGATAGTGGGCTTCGAGTGCCTTGCTCGTGATGTCGGGGTCGGTCAAGCCAGCTTGCACGGCCATGATTTTGGTCGGGACGATCACGCTCGGTTTGACTTTGCGAAACGTCATCCCAAGTAAATCGAACATTCCGATGCCGGCGTTGGTGAGTACCGATTGAATCCACCAGCGAAAGTACGTCGCGAAAATCGCGAAAATGACCAAGAACAAGAATATCCCAAACACCAGCCCGGCGATCAGAAGGATCTGTTTGATGTCGGGCGGTGTATTTTGGGCCAACCACAAAGTAGTTTGCATATCGCTGCGACCTTTCGTCGGAGTGAAGGGCTCGTCGAAACCTAACTCCCGTTATTCTAATCTGCCCGGCACCCGCTTTGTACCCTGCGGATCGGCGTTTACGGTCGCGCCGAGGCGTGGCGGAGGGGGAGCCATTGGCCGTTTTGCCGACTGCTGGCGACGCATTGCTGGATAAAGTACATCCCTTCGACGCCATCGTGTACGTTGGGATAAATCGTGTTTTGCATTTCAAAATCCTTGCCGCTAGACCGGCTGCAAATCGCGTCGTAGACCGAGCGATAAACGTTGGCGAACGCTTCGAAAAAAGCTTCGGGGTGCCCGCTGGGGAGCCGGCAAGCCGCCGCACCAACAGCATTCATAAATGGCGCGTTCGGGTCGCGAGTGTAAATCTGATGCGGCCGACCGTTTTGGCGCACGATCATTTCGTTCGGGTTTTCCTGCCGCCATTGCAGCGACGCTTTGGTGCCGTCGACTTCGATAGATAAATCGTTTTCGCGACCGTGGCTAATCTGCGAAGCGGTAAGCGTCCCCAGCCCACCATTCTCAAATTGAATCACGGCCGTTCCGTAATCATCAAGCTGTCGGCCTTTTTCAAACGTCCGCAGATGGCAACTGACTTTTTCCGGCAGCAGGCCCGTCATATAGCGAGACAAATTAAAAGCGTGCGAAGCGATGTCGCCAAAGCAACCGGCCGCGCCGCTGCGTGACGGGTCGGTCCTCCAAGCGGCTTGTTTCTGGTCGGATGCTTCCAATCGCGTGCGCAGCCAGCCTTGGATGTAAGACGCGCGAACGGCTTGAATCTCGCCGAACTCACCCGCGCGGACCATCTCGCGAGCTTGTCGTACGAGCGGGTATCCGGTGTAGTTGTGCGTGACGGCAAAGACGACTTTTTTGCTTGCGACTGTGGCGGCGAGTTTTTCGGCTTGGGCCAAGTCGAACGTCATCGGCTTGTCGCATATTACGTTAAAACCCGCTTCGACAGCGGCGCTGGCGATTTCGAAATGCGTGTGATTCGGTGTGGCGATCGAAATGAAATCAACTCGCTGGTCAGCGGGAAGCTTTGCCTCTTTCTCGATCAACTCTCGATAACTTCCATAAGCTCGCGCCGGGGCAATGTCGTAATCCGGTGCCGAAGCTTTTGCCCGCGCTGGATCTGACGAAAGCGCGCCGGCAATCAGTTCGGCTCGATTATCAAGCACCGCCGCCGTTGCGTGGACTCTGCCAATAAAAGCACCTTGGCCGCCGCCGATCAATGCCATGCGCAATTTGCGATTGAGAGGTTCGTTCGTTGCCATGAAATGTTCCTCAAACTCCCGACATCGATAAATGTTAAGTCGTAGTATAACAAGCTAAGAGCGTGAGGTCGTGAGACCCGAGCGCAGCGCGTGGCTTTTTCGGCAACGCTCGGGTGAAGAAAAAGAATCAGGGGGCTGACACCCCCCGCTCGCCAATGTTGAGGCATCGTCAGATGATCGCCAGCGGATTGCGTTTGGCCTCAAGCGTGCCGCGAGTCACGCCGACTTGATTGGTCGCTTTCAGCTCCGTCCAAACTTGACGGCCGGTAACCTTGCCGCTCAAAAGTTGTCGATACAAACCGATCGTCGCGGCGATTTGGTCCGGTGATTCTTCGAGGAACTCCAACCGAAAATAGCGCATGCCCCGCTCGATCAGCAGCGGAACGATTTCCGCGCCGCTCTGACAAGTCGCATTGAACAGCGTATTACGGCAGCCGACATCAGCAGTCAGCGGATGCTCGACGCCCAGTTGATCTCGCAAATGAACGACGTGTCGATCACACGGCCGTCCGCAGTTGGTTTTGTTGGTGCCGGGCGAAAGAACCGCGCAGAATACGCAATGCTCCATATGAAACATCGGCATGTGCTGATGCACGACGACCTCCAACCACTGCGGCGGCAGCGCACCCACCAAATCCAACAATTGATCACGATTCAAATCGTACGAAGGTGTCAATCGCCGCGCGCCGCGCTCGATCAAGAATCGCGCCGTAAGTTCGTTGGCCACGTTAAGCGAAAAGTCAGCGACCACAGGGACATTTTGGCTTGTGAAAAACGCGAGCCCAGCCAGATTGCGAACAAGAATCCCGTCTGCGCCATGTTTGAGCATGGCGCGATAAATTCCCATTTCGGCGGGCTTTTGAATTCGTGGAGTGGCCAGCCAAATTCTTATTCCGGCGTGATGCGCTGATTTCGTCGCCGAGCGAAATTCGCGAATATCCTGCAAGTCGACGTAAACGTCTTCAACACCCGCTTGGATACATGCGTCGAGTTGTGACAGGTTGCGCACCAAAACCGTAAGCGCCGTCGAAGGTTGCTCGGCTATTAAACTGGTGGATTTGGTGGCGGCGTTTTCAAGACCCCTCTCCCTAACTCTCTCCCCGGTTACAGGGAGAGGGAACACGAGAGTTGGGCGCAGCGCTTGTAATACCGAAGTCTCTGCAATGGTGCGCTGCGGCATTTTCCAAGAATCCAGTTGCGCGATTAGTTCGCGCCGCAGTTTCCCAAGCACGCTCAACGGAACCATTGGGCTGCCTTGGATATCGGCGACCACTTCGCGCAGTCGATAAACCGTTCCGCCCAAACGTCCAAACTGTTCGCGTAGAGATTGTTCCGTTAACGGATGTTTTTGAGCGACTTGCAGCGGCGCATTGGAACTTAATTCAACCGTTGCTCCGGTTTCCGTTTGTGCTCGCAACACAAGGGATGCCCCCGCTCGTGCTTCTACAAAAATGTCCAGCGGCACGCGACGTTGTGGATCGGAATTCTCAAACGTCGCTCGCAGGCGACTGTTGAGGCGCGGATCGTCGGTTTTCCAAATCGATTGGCCAACCCACAATCGCTCGAGATCAATGCCTTGGCGATCAAACCGAAGCTCGGCCAAGCCACCGGCGACTTCGTCCGTTCGATCAATGCCGTTGGTAAATACCTCGAAGACGCGGCCACCTTGTTCTTGGCCGCTGAATCGGTCTCCTTCGAAAACGATGCCGTCACCGCGCGCGATCGGGCAGCGAAGCTCGATGACCGCTCCACAGCGCGTGATCGAATGGACTTGGCCCAACAGCACGCCGCGTTTGGAGGAACTTAAGCCTGGCACAAGCTGCTTGTGATCGCAGCCTTTCATCCAGCCGGGCGAAAAGCCTCGCGAAAACGACATCTCCATCTCGTAGACAGCTCGCGGCGAAAATTCGATCGGCAAGCTTTCACAAGCTCGATCAATCGCCTCGCGATAATGTCGAGTGATGTTGGCGACATACTCAGGCGTTTTCAGCCGCCCTTCGATTTTGAAGGAGCAAACACCCGCCTCGATCAGTTGCGGGATCAACGAAAAAACGGCCAAGTCCTGCGGGCTGAGCAAGTATCTCTGGTCCCCCAAGTCCACCTCGCGGCCGTCGCACACCAATTCATACGGCATCCTACATGCTTGGGCACATTGCCCTCGATTGGCGCTTCGACCCCCGAGCGATTCGCTCGTCAAACATTGTCCCGAATAAGCCACGCACAGCGCTCCGTGGACAAAGACTTCGAGCGGAACCGTCGTCTCGCGCGCGATTCTGCGGATTTCATCAATCGACGATTCTCGCGACAGTACAACTCGCGACAAACCCAGCTCCGCAGCGACCGCGATGCATTGTGCGCTGGTCAGCGTCATTTGAGTTGACGCATGGATCGGCAAGTCCGGGCAGACCGCGCGGGCCAGTCGTGCCACGCCAAGGTCTTGCACCAAGATCGCGTCGACATTGGCTTGGGCCAAAGCGCGAATCAATTTTTCGACTTCAGCCAGTTCGCTGGTAAAGGCCAGTGTGTTCAGCGTGACGTACCCGGCCAGTCCGCGCCGATGCAGTTCCTCGATTGCGCGCGGCGCATCTTCGACAGAAAAATTCTTCGCTCGGGCTCGCGCGTTGAATCCGCTGTCGATCCCGAAATAAACCGCATCCGCCCCATTTTCCCACGCCGCCTTCAAACACTCCCAATCGCCCGCGGGGGCAAGCAGTTCGGGTTTGCGGTTGGGGTTGAACATTTGTGTAAGGCAGCGAAAGGTTTTACGCACTCGATGTGACTGAGAAGTATAACCTTACAAGCGGCTGGCACGCTAAGACGTACTAACAGGGAGCCTCAACGTGAACGAGGCGCCGTCGGAGTACGACTTGTCCCAGGTAAGCCGTCCGCCCAGATTGATGGCCATCCGGCGGCAGAGGGCGAGGCCTAAGCCGACGCCAGGCGCGGTGTCGGCGGCGTCTTGGTCGGATTTTGAAAAGGCAGAAAAGAGGCGCTTGGACATTCGAGCGTCGATGCCGGGTCCGTGATCGCGAACTGAGATGAGGATTGCGGGATGCTGATTGCTGATTGGGAGGACTCGCGATTGCCTGCGCGGTCAGGTCGCACGACCAAGTGAATCGTTTTGTCGGTGGCGCTGGCGGCATACTTGCAGGCGTTGTCGACTAAGTTGAATACGATCTGCTCGATGGTTCCAGGATCCGTAGAGATCGAAGAACCGCGAGTGGCGCCATCGATCTCGATCGACACCGTCATGCCGGCTTGATCCGCGCGCTCGATTAGCCGATTTTGGAACCGTTCAAACAAAGCATCGATCGTGGACGTCACGCGGCGCGTGGCTACGGTTCGACGCTCCAGTTGAGCAAAGCGGAGCACGTTTTCAACCAGATGCCCCAGGCGATCGGCTTCGATTTTCATCGTCCGCGCGTACTGCCGTTGTTTTTCGAGGGAGGGGACCATCCCTTCGGCCAGCATTTCGGCGTACATGCGAAACGTGGTAAGGGGCGTTCGCAACTCGTGAGTCACAGCGGACGCGAAATCCGCGCGGCGCTCGGATAGCCGAATCACACCGCGCAGCAATACCGCAATCGCCGCCAAACCCAAGACCAAACCGACCCAAGCAATGACCAGCGAAAGCTTGAGTCCAGAAATGGTGCTGGTGCCGCGAGAATCGGCTCCGGTAATGCCGATTGTCGCCAAGCACTTTTCGACATCGACCAGTTGCACGGGCAACGTCGCCATCTGGCGGCTGGGAGAACTCGCTTCACTTTCGCGAACCGGCTGCATATTGGCTCCCGGCAAGACTTCGGCGATTTCACCCGACAGCGTCTGTTTGATTTTCTCCCAATTCAACCAGCAGCCTTGTATGACGACTTTGTCGCCTAATTCAACGCGACGTGCCAAGATCAGCAGGTCATCGACCCACAACGGGCGCATCACTCCTTCGGAAACAGTGAGCGTTTGTTTCGTGACTTCTTCGATGTCACCGGATCGAAAGATGTTCTGCTGGCCTTTGGCAAACGATTGGGTGGCTTTGTCGCGTTGGAGATACTCTTGATTCCCGCGCTCGTCGCTGCGCCGCTTCTGCGCGTCGCCGATTGGGCTGGCGAGTTGGACTTCGTCTGATTCTGCATTGGTAGCGGATTGAGATTGTTGCTGTATTGCTTGCGCCTCACTAGCGCGATTGCCCAATAATTCTTGCTTGGGAGCGGCCATGTTGCGCGAAACTTGGGAAGCAATTTCATTTGCCTGCCAAGGGAACTCCAAGCGATCAACCGTTGGGAGCTTGTCCGTCGGACAGGACAAACTCAAGCTGTCATACGAAAGTTTTTGTTTTAGAAGATTCAATTGCCCTTCGTTGAGGCCGATCGACGCTTCGGAAACTTTGCATTGATACGCCATCTCCCGCAATTTGCCTTCTGGCAACTGAGGGGAGCCATACGTTCCGTCGGGCTCGATTTGAAAATGCAACAAAATAAATTCGGACGGCTGTGTGAGCAAAGGTGAGGGCCGAACCGGAGCGTCGTTTTCTTTGTCGCCGTCGATAGGGCTCGAACCATCCGCGTAAAACGAACGATACATATAGTAAGGCCGCGCGGCTTCTTGACCGACCAGAGGAATCATCAGCCAGTCCATTCGCCACAAAGCACTGCTGACTCGCTCTTGCAATTCAGCGTTGCGGCGTGCAATTTCGGTTTCTTTGCGGTCGTTCTCGCGCGCTTCGTCCAATCGCCAAGTCGTGTACGTGAGCCAGACCATCGCCGGCACAACTAGCATGACGCAGAGCGTATAGATCGTCCAAATTTGCCAAGGTCGTTTGATCATGATTCGAGTGCAAACATGTAGCCTTTGCCGCGGACCGTCATGAGCACGCGAGGTTCTTCCGGATCGTCGCGCAATTTTTCGCGCAGCCGAACGATGTGCATATCGATGGTTCGGGTTGGCAAGCCTTGAGGACTAATCCGCCAGACATTTGACAATAACTCGTCGCGCGAAATGGCGCGACCCCGATTGCAAACGAGGTAGCGCAGTAAATCGGCCTCGCGTTCGGAAAGCTCAATTCGGTCTGCTTCGGAAAAGCGTAGTTCGCGCCGCGCAAAATCGACCGTCCCTCCGGGGATGGTGACTTGCGCCAAGTCGGTTGGCCGTTCGGGCGTCCGGCGAAGGACTGCTTCGACGCGGGCGACAAGTTCTTTCACGCTGAACGGTTTCACAACGTAGTCGTCCGCGCCGTGATTCAATCCGGCAACGCGATCGTCTTCGTTTCCTTTAGCCGTCAAGATAATTACCGGGTGCGTTGGACGAACCGCGCGGAGTTGCTTTAAAATCTCCAGGCCCGTGATTCCGGGGAGCGCCAAGTCGAGCAGCAACAAGTCGTACTCGCGACCGATGGCTTGTTCGAGACCGGAAGTGCCGTCGGCCGCTTCGATGACTCGATAGCCAAAAAAAGTCAGCGCGTCGGCGATCCCTTGGCGGATCGCGTCGTCGTCTTCGATGGTCAGAATGGTGCGTCCGTTCAAGTTCGATCCCCTGGAAAAAATCTCGGTCCGCAGCGTCGATCACTTCCACAAACATACTGCACTATTGTAACTCTCGGCGTTTAGTCGCTTGTAACTGCGATGTAACGGCGGAAACGGAACGGTTCGACAATTGCGCTATTTCCGGCGAGTTTGCCCATCCTCTATATTAGAGGCAGGAGAGAGAACTTTATGAAATACCAAAACATTCTCGAAGCCATCGGCCGCACGCCGCTCATTCGACTGAGTCGGATGACCGCCGGACTGCGGCCGCAAATTTACGTCAAAGCCGAGTTCCTCAATCCGGGCGGCAGCGTCAAGGACCGAATCGCCATCACGATGATCGACGAAGCCGAGCGGCGCGGCGATCTTAAACCTGGAGGTACGATCATCGAAGGGACGAGCGGCAACACCGGCATGGGCTTGGCGCTGCTTGCGGCAGTGCGCGGCTACAAGACAATCTTTACGATCACCGACAAACAGTCACAAGAAAAGGTTAACTTGCTCAAAGCCCTCGGTGCTGAAGTCATCGTCTGCCCAACTGCCGTCGAGCCCGAAGACCCTCGCTCCTATTACTCAGTCGCCAAACGCTTGGCCAAGGAAATTCCGAACTCGTATTACCCGAACCAATACGACAACCAGGACAACCCCAAAGCCCACTATGAAACGACTGGCCCCGAAATCTGGGACGATTCGGACGGCAAGATCACGCATTTCGTGGCTGGGATGGGAACCGGTGGAACGCTCTCCGGCATCGGCCGATTCCTCAAAGAGAAAAACCCAAAAGTCCAGATCATCGGCGTCGATCCAATCGGTTCGCTGTACCACGAGTTCTTTCACAAAGGAACCGTCGGCAAAGCGACCAGCTACGTCGTCGAAGGAATCGGCGAAGACATTTTTCCGACCACGATGCACTTTCAATATCTGGACGAATGCATTCAAGTCACCGACCGCGACAGCTTTGTAACGGTCCGGCAGCTTGCGCGGCTAGAAGGTATCTTTGCCGGCGGCTCGGCAGGTTCCGCCATGTGGGGCGCTTTGCAAGTCGCCAAGAAGCTCAGCGAAAAGGACTTTCTCGTCGTGCTGATCCCCGATACCGGTCGGCAGTATTTGAGCAAAGTCTTCAACGACGAGTGGATGCGCGACAACCGCTACCTCGGCGGAGCCGTGAAAGTAAGCGCCAAAGAATGTGTCTCGACCAAGAGAAAGTTTCGCGAACTGCAAGTTGTTTCGCCGGCAGATTCCGCGCTGACGGCAATGAGCAAAATGGAAGAGATGGATATTTCACAGCTTCCCGTTTTCGAGAACGGCATTCCTCTGGGCTCGATCACCGAGGACCGGCTCGTGTCGCTCGTATTGCACGGACACGATCTGAAGGCGACTTCGGTGCGCGACATCATGGAACCATCGTTTCCGGTGGTTGACCCAGACACAACCATCGACCAGATCACCGAACTCCTACGCGGCGATGCGCCTGCCGTGTTCGTGAAAATGGGCGACAAGAAGTACGAGATTATCACCAAATACGACGTCGTCCACACCATCGCCGGCTTGTCGGAAATGGCCACCGGGGCGTAACTTCCTCCAAAATAACTTCCCCCAAAGTAGCAGGCGCACTCTGTGTGCCGTTCCCGCCCGCATGGCGTTTTCCAGTGAATTGCTACGGCACACGGAGTGTGCCTGCTACTTTTTGGCCTGTTTAAAAAACCGAGGTAGCTCGCCTTGAAGCTACCTCGGTCTGGATTCGAACCGCAAAGTTATGACGGTGATGTTGCGGACTCTATTTTCCGTGCTTACTTGGATCTCGATGGTCGTTCATCGTACTATACAAGTGACCGATTTCGATAAACGGGAATCCCACGCCCCTAATGGCATTGTCGCGCGGTTTTTGGTTGGGGTCGGTTACCGTCACCGTCACACTGCCGTTGCCACCCGCCAAAGGCGGCGGAATGGGATGTGCGTCGTATTGATAACCGCTTGTTGAACTACCGGTGCCTTGGGCCGAATGGGTTGTGCGCTGGTCGCGAACTTGCATTTGGGCGGGCAGCGGATTGACAATCGTGGCGACGCCAGAAGAAGTCGCTTGAGTGGCCGAGGCACGTTCCCAATGTCCATTCACAAAGACATAGCCCGGACGACTTTGAGGTGGCTCTGGAATAGCTTTTTCTCGTTCCCAATGTCCATTCACCCAAACATAACCCGGAGGGCCTTGAGGTGGTTGTGGTTCTGGAACTTCAACGCGATCATCCGGCTTGATTGGTTTGTGATCGTGATTCTTCTTGAACGTCTGAACGATCTCAAGAACATTTTTTATTCTGCTGCCATCGCTTCGTCCCAGGTCGATCGACGACGACGAACCAAATTGCCGTTGTTGCGATTGTCCTGCGGAGTTGCTGTTTTGTTTTCGATTTTTGCGGTTTTTATCGTCCGCCGAAGCTGAAGCAACGATTGCCAAGCCGCTGATTATCACCAGGCTAAATACTGTTGAACGTTGCATAGCACACCGATCCTTTTCTGATTTTTAGTTGTTTGTTTGTTCGAGCAAATGCTCGACTCTGTTAGACCAAGCGTGAAGCGGCTAATTGTGTTACAGGAATTAATTGACTAGCCGTCCAATCGCCGAAATGACCGTTTTTTGGGCTTTGGGCTGTATCGATGCTGCCCGTAGTCGTCCCTTTCCACTTGTTTATGAACCCGATTGGCAACCTAGTTAAACTATGCCGGGGAGCGAATGTCTGCCGGTATTTCCGGCGGGCTGTAAAATGTGCCGATTTTGCGATCCGTCAGACGTCGAATCGCCCATACAACCCGCGAAACCAGTAACGGCCATACGAACGGCACGACGATAGAAACCGTGATAACCGGAATAATCCGTCACCGACGTTTCTGGATGGTGCTCGTATGGAACTTCGCGTCATTGTCATTGCTGTGGTCTCGCTGATCGTCGTGAGCCTGTCGTATCTCATGCAGGGCAATAATCAGCAGCACTCGAACGGAAGCGACGGTGGAGTCAACTTAATTGAGCAGTCCATTCCGCAAGATTATCCGACCAACCGCGTTCCGACTAATCGAAGCGTCGAGATGCCATCCACCACGAACTTAATAATTGCGAACTATGCGACAGGTGCTGAAAACGATGGGGTCGACGAAAATAATTCCGGCCGCCAACCACTAATCGATTCTGAGGAAGTGGAAATGGTCGAGCCGCTGGAACTGGATACGCCGATCCAACCCACAATGAAATCGCCGCTTCCGGCGTCCAGCGATGTAAGTCAGCCATCCGAAACGCTTGGTTTGACAGCGGACGAAAGCGTTGAACTCAATGAATCAGGGAGCGAACAGGTGTTGGTTCCCAATGCGGGCTTGGAACCGCTGGAAAACATTTCCCTCGATGCCGTATCCCAAATGGATCACGATTCATCCGACGCTGCTCACTCGAACTCGCCTATTTCGATTTCTGCCAACGAGCCGCTGCTGCGGGCCGCTACTGACCCAACACCGCCCAGCGCCCCCGAAACGACGCCCCAAGCAATCGAAGCACCGGCCACCGGGCCAATGCGCCCAGTCCCTCAATCTGTCGACCAAATCGCACACAACCATTTGGAATACGGGAATTCGCTGGCTCGGCGCGGTTCGATGTTCAGCGCTCGCCAAGAATTCTTTTCGGGATTGCGGCTGATTATTGAATCGCTGGACTTGGTCAACGGCGTCGTTTCCCATCGAGGGCATTATGACTTGGCGATCACGGCGCTCAATGAAGCGGAAGACTTCACCCAAGCCGGCGGCGATGACGTTTCGACTTCGGTCGCACGTGTGGCCGATCTTCACCAATCCAAAATACTCACGCCGAGCGAAATCCAATCACTCACGCCGATGGCTGCAATGCAGGCTTATTTCGCCGTTGCCCAAGACCATTTCAGCGCCGCATGCGGACACTCGCCCGTCGCATCGGAGTTGTTATTCGGGCTGGGCAAATTGTACACCGTGAAAGCAACTCAGGACGCTTCCGGCGGACCGATCGATTTGGCAATCGCCATCTTAATGCACCAGTCCGCGCTCAACGTCGATCCGAACAATTTTCTCAGCGCCAATGAATTGGGCGTTGCCTTAGCCAAGCTCGGTCATTACGAACCGGCCCGCGCAGCGCTACTTCACAGTGTGGCGACCAAGCCGACACCGGAGGCTTGGCTCAACCTGTCGATCGTGCATCGCCAGTTGGGTGAGACGCAGTTGGCCGAATTGGCACTCTCCGAAAAACAAGCCGCCGAGGCAGGCTTTAGTCCCGAGTCCACCGCTACACACCAAATACGTTGGATGTCGCCCAACGAGTTCTCATCCGGGCAGCAAGTTAATTTCGAGGATGCCAATGCTGTCGCCGGCAACATTCCGGCAATTAGCGCGCCGGATGCAAAACCAAAATCCAACTCTCCAAACGATAGCCTTTGGTCCAAGTTTAAACGATCTCTCGGCACCAAATAACGGCGTCGCGAAATTACCAAGTCATCCACCTCACAATTTATCCTCGTTAAAGCCATGAAGAATTGTTGGACTTCAAAAGGTACTTCTTTACTGCTCTCCGCCCGATTGCTTGCCGCACTATTGACCCTATTTGTTGGCCTTGGGCAATCCCAAATCGGCTGCGCTTCGGTTCAAGTGTCCCCTGGATTCGGGTTTCCCAATCAGTCCTCCCCAATTGGTCCTTCAACGCCTGCCGCAATAGGTTCGTCTCAGGCGCAACCGTGCGCGGCAACCCGTGATGCCTTTTGCGGCGACCCAGGGTGCGGAATCGCAGCGAAGCCGATCTTGGGAGTTGATTCCAATATGACTCAACCGGGCCAGGAAGCTTCGTGGCGACAGCAACGGCTGATCCCCTGGGAATCGTTTGCTTACGGCGAATACACTGGCCCACATCGCACGCCACATGTCGGAGAATATCGCTTGCGCGTTAACGACCAGCTGGAATTCGTATACCTGCTGGATCGAACGGTTTCGGAGGAAGAGTACCGTATAAGCGCGGGCGACATCATTCAAATCAGTTCGGCCAGCGATCCCGACTTGAACCAAACTGGCTTGACAATTCTTTCGGATGGTACGATTTCGTTGCGGCTAGTGGGCCGCGTTCGAGCCGCCGGTTTGACCATCGACATGCTTCAAAAGTCTCTGAACGAAAAATACGTCTTAAAAGGGGTGAAAATCCCCGAGGTCGTCGTCCAAGTCACTCAATCCGACACTCCACTGCGCGATTTGCGCGACTCGGTCGATGCCCGCGCTGGCAGCGGCGGTCAATCGCGGATTGCCACGATTTCCCCCGACGGTACGGTTCAATTGCCACTGATTCAGTCCGTGCCGGCAGTAGGGCTTACGCTCGACGAGTTGGCCCGCGAAGTCAATGCACGATATCGCCTACATGTGCGCGGCATGGAAATCACTCCGATTCTATCTGCGCGAGCACCGCGATTCATCTACGTTTTGGGCGAAGTCAATCAGCCCGGCCAAGTGACTTTAACTGGACCGACGACCGTAATCCAAGCAATCAGCCAAGCCGGCAGTTGGCGGCAGGGCGCGAACCTGGGAAGTGTGATCGTGTTCCGCCGGGATGAAGACTGGCGGTTGGTCGCGACCAAGTTGAATTTGCGCGGAGCCTTGTCCGGTCAGCGTCCGATCCCTTCGGACGAAATTTGGCTGCGCGATTCGGATATAGTGCTGGTGCCCAAGATGTCGATTCAACGGCTTTCGGAGCTGGTCGAAATGTATTTCACTCGCACCATCTACTCCGTCTTCCGCTTCCAAGGCATCGACTTCTCATTCGACAACAGCTCCGTCATCGTGCAATAACAACGTCTGTCCCGTGCGAAGTGAAGGATAGTCTTGCCGAATATCGCTCTTTTCGCACTGTCTAAAAAATAAATTAGCCCCCTTGGACGGATGCAGGGCGGCGGGGGCCGGGTTTAGGCTTCAAGTCTGGCAGTAGTTCGGTGGCGCGCGACCACATGGCGCTTACGCTTAGTGCGATGTCGACGACGTTGCCTTGTTGGTTTACCAAAATGAGGTAGGGAGTTTGCTCGATTCCATATTCGACGGCCAGCGGATTGCTGCCTGTGCCGTCAAGCCCGGCAGCGACCACGACCGGAAATGTGATCGACGGATCCGATTGCAACATTCGCGCGGTAGCCAACTCGCGATCGACATTGATGGCAAGCAGCTTGAATCCCGCCTCATTATGGCGATCAGCGATTTGGTTGAGTTTGCGCAAAAAGTCGAGCGAGCTTTGATTATTGACTGAAAAGAACACAACAGCAGTGACGTGGTCTTTGAGGATTGCCGGATCCAATGGTTGTGTCACCGCAATGGCACTGGGCAACACGAAAGGCTGGCCGACGAGCGCGGCGCGTTTCGAACTGGCAGCGCAATAGTTTTTAACTCGCTGGCCAACCGCGACATCAATTCCGAGAATTTCAACTAGTGAATCGCGAACCTTCGACAGCGATTCGTATTGTTGTTTGTGTTCCAACTCTCGCGTAATTTCCAGAAATCGATTCAGCACGCCGTCGGATACGAGTTGCTGCTCTTTCAGTTGCCGCGCACCTTGCGCGAGCGGCTCGATGACTTTAGCTGATTCAGAGGGGTTTTCGAGGATCAAGTCCCTCCACTTATGCAGGTCGATTTGAGCCGCCGACCGACGATCGACCAATTGGCCCACGTGGGGCTTGAGGTCGGGATCCGGTTTGGCTTCATAGCGATTCAGTGTCGCTTCGAGCAATTGATTTGCTTCGTCGTAGCAGCGCAAGTCCGCGAGCCGATCGTAATTTTTAGCAATCTTGCGACAAACCTCCAAGTTTTGCGGATAACTGGCGACGAGTTGTTCGGTTTGCTGTAACCAAAGATCAAACGATTTGCCGGTCGAATTTTCCACGACTTGCGTCTCAATAGCAACCATTTGACCCGTCAATGTACCCAAGCGTGGAGCGAGCGTATTTCCGGCCGGCAAGTCCATTGCCATGGAATAAATTTCCGACAAGGTATCAGCGATCCGCCAATTGGTCGTTTGATCGTCGCGGATTCGGTCGGCTATTTTCCCACCCGCTTCTCCATTTTCAATTTGAGCGGCGAGTGACAACAATTCATCAACCATCCTATTGTGTTTGCAAATCAAATACTGTTTCTCGAATTCCAACGCGCACTGCGAGTGTTCAGCGAGTTCGCGAACGCGGGGGTCGCTGCTGCCACTAAGTTTTTGGCACAAGTCAGCGAAGTTTGTCGCGCATTCGACGTCTCCCAGCGAAATGAGAGTACAAATAGCGATGCAATGCTGCTGCGCGAACTTCAACCACGTCGCTTGATCCAAGGGGCAGTCCAACAAGCGCCGAGTCGTTTCGGCTTCTTGAGTAAGTGAAGCGAACACCGCCAAGCCGGTTTGGTTCGGGCGATTCTTCGAGATTTCTGTCAACTGATCTATGAGCAACGCAGCTTTCCTCTGGCCAAAGCCTCGGTCATTGCTGCCCCACCAATAGAAAACGCCCGCAATCGTTGCCAAACCAATTGCGATCATCAATAAAGTCAGCAATTCAGATTGCACTGTTGGCTTGGTCGTGGATGTTGCGGGCATCGACATTACCTCGATAGGTCTTGGAAAGCGTTAAACGATTATTGAACTGACTCAAAACTTGCGTGCCTCTGGCTCAACTTGCTTGTCCATCAAGGCATTTGAATGGTCCCGGAAGTCGGTTTCGCCATGTTCGCTCCTTGAAGGCTGACAAACGCCATCCGCAATTGGTGCAACACGTCGGTGAGCATTGCGGATTCGTCCTCGGTCAAATTACCATTGGTCTTTTGTTCCAAAACCGAAAGCGTATCGATAAAATGTTTTGCGACGGGAAGGTTGAGTTCCGGTTGACCGGAAAACGGATCGGGCAACTGCCCTAGTGCCACGAGCGCTTGGGTAGCCAATGTCGAGACGAGCATCGGAAACGACGCCGGAGGCATCTCGCCGTATTCTTCGCGCGCGGGTTGCTCATGCTCTTGGTGTTTGAGTTTTTCTTTTTCCGTTTCGACGCGCGACTTCCAGTCGGAATCAACAATGATTTTAGATTCTTGCGGATCGCTCATGTAGGTTATTCCAATTCGATGGAAGTATATGGTGGCAACAAGTCAGCGGCGTCCGTTCGACGTACGTCTGGTTTTTCTTTTTCACCATGACGCTTGATAGCCGCCGCGACGAAGTCAGTAAACAACGGGTGCGGGTGCGTCGGTTTCGATTTGAACTCGGGATGGTATTGCACGGCAACAAACCACGGGTGGCTCTGAAGTTCAATTATTTCCACCAAGGAATTGTTCTGGCTCGTTCCAGAGAACAGCATTCCGTTGGCGATAAATTGTTGGCGAAATACGTTGTTGAACTCGTAACGATGGCGATGCCGCTCAGATATGGTGTCTTGAGCATAAGCGTCGCGGGCTCGCGTTCCTGAAGTCAGCCGCGCGGGCTGCGCACCGAGCCGCATCGTGCCGCCTTTGTCGGTAATATTTTTCTGCTCGTCCAGTAGACAAATCACTGGATAGGACGAGTCCTTGTCGAACTCGGTCGAATTGGCCCCCGCCAACCGAACAACATGGCGCGCGAATTCGATCACAGCGCATTGCAATCCCAAGCAAATTCCAAAGAAGGGAACCCTGCGCTCGCGAGCCCAGCGAATCGCCTCGATTTTTCCTTCGATGCCCCGTTCGCCAAAGCCGCCCGGCACGAGAATGCCGTCGAACCCGGCCAGCAATCGTTCCGGGCCTTCGGTTTCGATCAACTCACTTTGAATGCGCCCGACGCGAATTTGCGCTTCGTGTTTCATGCCCGCATGATCGATCGCTTCGTAGATCGACTTGTAAGCGTCTTTGTGCTCCGCGTACTTTCCCACGACGGCGATGCTGATTTCGACTTTGGGATTACGCAGTCGATGAAGCAGCTCGCGCCAATCGTCCAGTTCCAGCGCGCGGGCACTGAGACTTAACCGGCGAACGATCAACGCGTCCAAGCCGTGATCGACCAAGCTGAGCGGGACCTCGTATATGGAAAAGTCCTTGTCTCGCTCTTCGATAACCGCTTCCAATGGAACATTGCAGAACAAAGCGATCTTTTCGCGATCCTCGGTGCTGATCGCGCGCTCGCAGCGACAAATCAAGATGTCGGGTTGAATACCGATTTGGCGGAGCAAGCCGACTGAATGCTGCGTCGGTTTAGTTTTCAGTTCAGCCGCCGCCTTCAAATAGGGAACCAGCGTGAGGTGAATATATAGGCAATTTTCCTTGCCAATGTCTTGCGAGAACTGGCGAATGGCTTCCAGAAAAGGCTGGCTTTCGATATCGCCAACCGTGCCTCCGATCTCCGTAATGACCACGTCGACATCGTCGGTCGCCAATTTTTTGATGCAACTTTTGATTTCATTCGTGATGTGCGGGATGACTTGCACGGTCTTGCCCAAGAACTCGCCGCGCCGCTCCTTGTCGATCACCGTCTGATAAATCTGCCCGGTGGTATAGTTGGCGCTGCGCGACAGACGGCTGTGCGTAAACCGTTCGTAGTGGCCCAGATCGAGATCGGTCTCGCTCCCGTCGTCCAGCACGTAGACTTCGCCGTGCTGATAAGGGCTCATCGTCCCGGGATCGACGTTGATATACGGATCGAGCTTTCGCATCGCGACTCGCAAGCCGCGCCGCTCGAGCAACATCCCGATGGAAGCGCTGGTCAGGCCCTTGCCTAATGAACTTACAACCCCACCCGTCACAAAGATATGTTTCGCCACGTGATCCTCGGACTACATGCTGAAGCCACTGTTGGCGGCGTCCGTTGGCCGACAGACGCCGGTTGAGCACGTCCTTGCTCGACCTGCCCATAGTAACATTTGGGCGAAGATCTGACAAATTGAATTGGTTCGTCCTCTTCAAGCCGACAAATTAGCCTGTTTCCCACGCGACCCAAATCGGATCGCCGACGTTTGCCGCAAGAGATTTCGCCGCTTCGCCGTTGACGACAGCGACTTCCAGGAATCCATCCGAATCAAAAATCGCAACCAACGTGGCCGGGGCTTGCTCGCCGTAAGTTCCCGAAAGTCCCGTAATCTGGCGACTGCCAATACGCACGACGAGTTGACCGAGGGCCGCTGACGATTTTTGCTCGATAAGTTCGCGCGAGATATTCGAGATCAAATTTCCAAATCGATCGACGAAGACAATCGCCCCATGTATCTCTTTGTCTCGAATCACCGGCTGCACGACCTCCAGTCCTTGCAAGTGATCGAGCGGTTCACCGAGTATGAGCGGCGAGGCCCCCAAGCTCAATTTCGCGGCGACCGGGGCGAGAATGTCGCGCCCGTGAAACGTCTTCGACACGTCGGCGTGAAATAGTTGCGTGTTGGACAGACGGACGATTCTCTCGACTCCGTCTTGAGCCGCGACGCTGCCCAAAACGCCATTGTCGGGCGCAAGGAACGTGCGGGCTTTGGTTCGGCAGTAGACCAAATCGCGCCGCGTTCCGACGCCGGGATCAACCACGACGACGTGAATCGTGTCGGCGGGAAACAGCCGGGTCGCCCGATTGATCCAATAAGCCGCCGCGCCCACGTCGTGCGGAACCATGTCGTGGCTCAAGTCGATGACTTGGGCAACAGGGTTCCGCAAGTAGATTGCACCTTTCATTTGGCTAACGTAATAACTTCCCCAGCCGAAGTCGGTTGTCAGTGTAATGAGCGGGCTCGTCATGGGCAGGCCTTGATTTGAGGTGTATTATTGAGGCTGAACATTGGCATCGTATTTGCAACTATGTGTGCCGACCGAGCAAGTCTGACAAGGTGTCACGCGCCGGACCACGTTTTGAAAAGGCTTTAAATGTTTGATCCGCTTTATCTAGTTCTGGTGATGTTGCCCGGAATGGTCATTTCCGGCCTCGCAAGTTGGATGGTCCGCTCCGCTTTCAACCGATACTCGCGCGTTCCCGCCCGCAGTGGAATGACTGGTGCTCAAGCCGCCCAGCGGTTGCTGGACCGCGCCGGAATCCACGACGTGCGAATTGTTTCGACACAAGGTTTCCTTAGTGATCACTATAACCCGTCGACCAAGCAGCTTGCATTGTCTCAACCGGTTTTCAACGAGCGTTCGATCGCGGCCATCGGAGTCGCCACGCACGAAGCCGGTCACGCGATCCAACACGCCCAAGGTTATTACCCGTTGGGATTGCGATCGGCGATTGTTCCGCTGGCAAATATCGGCAACAAGTTAGGCTACCTCACGATGACGATTGGCCTATTCCTGATTGCCGCTTCACCAGTGTTGGGTAAGTGGGTCGTCGCAGCCGGCGCAATCATTTTTTCTGGAATGCTGCTCTTTCAACTTGTGACTTTGCCAGTCGAGTTTAACGCTAGCGCGCGGGCCAAGCGGCTTGTTGTGGAAGCGGGCATTGTCGGCGCGGACGAGCGTACCGGAATTGACCGCGTACTCAATGCAGCGGCCCTGACTTACGTCGCAGCGGCTATCTCAACGCTGCTGACGTTGGTGTACTTTTTGATTAGGTCAGGACTGTTAGGCCGCAGAGACAACTAATAGCCCTATTAAACACCCGCACGACTCACGAGCTAGTGTCAAGCGACAACTTTGGTTGCGGCCAAGAAGGTCGCGTGATTGCGAATCGGATCGAAGTCCGGTTCGCGAGCGATCATTTCGCGATAGTCCGGATTCAAATCGAGTGCGGCCGTCAAGTGAAACACTGCCAGGGTCGGCTGATTGGACAGCGACCAATAGCACGCCAAGTTGTAATGGATGATCGACGCCTCGCCGTCAATCTCAAGCGCCGTCTCCAGCGCGTCGATCGCCAAATCGAGATTGCCGGTCCGCTTGTGACACCATGCCAATGCCAGATAACACGGGACTTTGTCGGAGTTCTTTTCCAGCGACTGGTTCAAGCAACTGATGGCTTGTTCAAATCGCCCGGAAAGTCGAAAGGCTTGGCCACGCAAATATAAATCCTGCGACTGCACTTTCATCGAGCTCGCGATGCAATCCAATTGCTCAATCGCGGCGTCCGCAAGTTTCGTGCGTTCGACTTGTGCAAGCGGCCAGCGATCGTCAAACGCCAAGATCAAGTCGAGGTATCCCTCGGCTTGGCGAAGCCATTTCTTGCGGCGAATGCGTTCGATATTGTTCATTGCGGATGCGGCCATTTGAGACATTCGGTTCTCTAATTGAAGTTTAATCGCTGATTCGCGGCGTAACAAAAAAACACAAAAAACTTAAACCACTTTTGCCTTCGGCGCGTGGTCCGTCACGATCAAAGGCATCCAATCCGTCTGTGCCAGTTATGCGCTGCCGTTCGACCTCAACATTTCGTTGCGGCCTTTGCCAAACACGTTGCGAGCGTCCGCCAAGTTGACCGATCGCAACATATTTTATTTTCAAGTTGACTTTTTGCTACGGGCCAACAACCACCGGCAAATGGGCCGCCTTGACGCAAGTCCCGATGGGACAACCGCTTGGCGAAAAAACGGGAATGTTTTGGCACGCTCGGAACGGCGATTGCCTTTAGGGGTGACATTGTCCAACTCACCCCTTCGAGCCGAACCGATATGAGCCATTCAACCGAATCCCGCGTCGCCTTGGCCGTTACCATCACTGCACTTGTGATGGGCATGATTTGGATCTTTTCCGAAATTTCTGCAGAGTCGCCTGCAACGGACAATTCCGTTTGGCGATACACCAGCGAAGGCTGGAAAGAACTTTCTGACGTCGCGACGCCACCGACCCAAACACCAACCGGCCCGTTGGACAATGTTTCGCCACTGGTCTTTGGTGCGATTCAGTTGCTGGCGTGCATGACGATCTTGATCGGCTTTGCCAGTGATTCGCTCGGCACCTGGTCGAAAGAAAAACGACTCACCAAATTGAAACAAGCCGCTGGCCCACGCCGACGAGCGACTTCCAAAGTCTAAGAAAAATCCCGCGCCCCTGGCTTCCGGCCAAAGGCGAGGTGTGGGGCGTTTTGATCCCCGAAGAATCTTGTTTAACCGCCGCTTCGGCGCTGGACCCCAAAGTTAACGTAACATCGCGTTTCAGTTCCAGTACAACCGACTAAACCGCAACGCCCGCCGCTGGTACCGGAAACCGAGCGCAAAGTCCCGCGACATCTCGCCGAATCGTCTCATGCAAGTCAGCGTTTTCTGGTTGCCGCATCGCGGCCGTCATCCAAGTCGCGATCTGCAGCATTTCGCTCTTGCCCATTCCTCGCGTCGTCAAAGCCGGCGTTCCGATTCGAATGCCACTCGGATCAAGCGGTTTGCGCGGGTCGTAGGGTATCATGTTTTTGTTGACAGTGATTCCGCAACGGTCAAGCGTCTCCTCGGCGATCTTGCCCGTGATGCCTAGCGTCGTCACGTCCGCCAAAACCAAATGATTTTCCGTACCACCGCTGATCAACCGCAGGCCTCCCGACAAAAGACCTTCCGCCAATTGCTTCGCGTTGTCGATAATCCCCTGTGCATAAACTCGAAATTCCGGGCGGGCGGCTTCGGCAAAGCAAACGGCTTTGCCCGCGATCGCGTGCATGAGGGGGCCCCCTTGGAGGCCTGGAAAAACGCTGCTGTTAAGTTGCTTGGCGTATTCTTTTTTGCACAACACCAACCCGGCCCTCGGCCCGCGCAAAGTCTTGTGCGTCGTCGTGCTGACGAAATCGGCCACCTTCACCGGATTGTCGTGCAATCCTGCCGCAACCAAGCCCGCATAATGC
>JANNYC010000244.1:0-9923 GCA_031409895.1 Planctomycetota bacterium | reverse complement strand
TAGTCGCCCAGGCAAAACGCCATCCCCTTGGGCGTAAACGGTCAAGCCACTTCGTGTCATCCAGCTCGACAGCGCGGCGGAAACGCGGCGCAGCATGTCATAGCTTGTAAACAAAACAAACGCGTGCCCATCGGTCAGGCCCGCGTAATGCTTGATCGCTTCGATGCTTTGCCTTTCATGCAAAGCCGCGTCGCGCCGCGGATCGGCCAAGTCCTCGACCACAACCAAGCGGGCTTGTTTGCGAAAATTGAATGGGCTTCCCAGTTGCAAGCTCTTGGCACCGCTGAGGCCGATTTGTTGCTTGAAAAAATCAAAGCCCTGTTTGCCGCCGGTGCTGAGCGTCGCGCTCGTCAAGATCACTGTCCGCGTCTTGTCGAACAAGTGCTCGCGCAGCAACGCTCCGACGTGAATCGGTGCGGCAACCAGTTTGACGTTGTCCCCGCCGCGTCGACGTCGCTGCAATTCGATCCAGTACACCGTGTCCGCAGCCGTCTGCAGCCGCCAGTCTTCGATTTGGCCTGCCAAAGCGGTTAAGCGAGTTTCGGCAGATACAAAGTCTTGTCGTTTGGAATCGTCTTCAATCGTGCGCGCATGGCTTCGCAGCGTTTGAGCTAACTTTTGCAGCGGTACTGTCAGCGGGTTGTTGACGATGCCAGTCTCGCGCACGCGCCCGTTGAATTTGCCCGAGTCGCCACCTTGCTGTTGCCACCATCCTTGCAAGTCAAAGAAAAACTCGTCGGCCGCGTGGTAACAAGCGAGCACTTGTCGCTGCGCCTCTCCCAACGAATGCGTGACGAGAAGCCCTTTATTGGCCTGGTCGTTGTAAAGCCGACGCAACGTGTAGTGGACTTGGGCCGCGCTTACGCTCAAGCCCAGATGGTCGCTGGCAACTGCTTCAACGGTGTGGGCTTCGTCTAGGATCAACACGTCGTAATCCGGCAGCAAGCTCACGCCGACGCGGCGCAGGGACAAATCGGAAAACAACAGTGCGTGATTGACGACGATAATCTGTGCGTTTTGCAACCGCCGCCGCGCGCGAAAATAAAAACATTCGGCGTGCGTCGGGCACGTGCGGCCCAAACAATTGCCACTGTCGCTGGCGACTTCGTCCCAGACGGCGGGCGAAGGCTTGAAATTCAAATCGGACCGCGTGCCGTCGGCGGTCGCCAAAGACCACTTTCGCAAGTTGTCCAATTGCCCAAAGTCATCGGGGTCGGTGAACAATGAAGACGATGTCTTGAGCGCGATCCCCAGGCGTCGCAAGCTCACGTAATTGCCGCGACCTTTGCCCAACACGGCCGTGAACTCGCGCGGAATCGTGCTGGCCAAGAGAGGCAAATCATTCGTGATGAGTTGTTCTTGCAAGCCGATCGTGTGCGTCGAGACGACGATCCGTTTCGGATGGTCCTTGGCCGATTCGTCTTGCTGATTCGCCGTAGCCGCCAAGATCGCCGGCACGAGATAGCCGAAACTTTTTCCAACGCCCGTGCCCGCTTCGACCAAAAGATGATGGCCCTGCGCGATGGCTTCTGCCACGGCGTCGGCCATCTCCAACTGTTGCGGTCGCCGCTCGTATCGTGTCAGCCGCCGCGCGATCATCTTGTCAGCGCCGAGAATATCGTGCGAAGTCAGCATCCGTCCCACCCAAAGTGCCGCAGTTCCGCCAGCACTTCAAGTTCCCCGAAACTGCGTCCAGCCGCAAGGACAGTGGCAACGATCGTCGACCATTACGAAACGTCAATCGAGCTGTTCACGCGTGCGTTTCGATGGTGCTGAACCAGGGGAATGTTTGTTGGCTCGGTGGGGCCGGCGCGGGGGGCAAAACGGCGGCGGACAATGGGATCGACGACTCGACATCGGTGATTCCGTACATGGCAAGTAAACGCTGGATGACGATGCTCACGTGGCAAAGGCCTGTGCGGTCGGCGTTGCGTGGGCCGCGCGGCGTGCGGATTTTGTTCATGATGTCTCTCGCAATTCGTGTTCTCAAACTCGATCGACTTCAATAACAACGATCGAACTGCACGAATTGTTCGCCGGCGCTTGGACACGTTAGGTCACGGGCGAAAAAAATTTTTGCACCGCAGATCGCGGCGGGCGACGACGCGGGGAGCAAATTCTGAAAGAAATCAACTAATTCCGTTTGGTCTTGCTTGCCGAACCAGTTGAGCACAATGACATGGATCGTTTTGCCAGAATCGCCTTGCAGGACAATCCGAGCCGCGAACGGCAAAATCACATCCGCTGATTTGATTTCGGAAAATCGAATCGACCGTTCACCCAACAATCCCGATACGACAATGCCTTGAGAATCAATCGCCAAGCAATGTTTGTACACGAGCGCCGCCATAAAACCCGTCAAACCCAAAATGAAAAGCGAAGAGATCAGAAACATGGCTTCTAGCCAAAGAGGCAGGGGAAAATTTCCAGTTAACATCATGTAGAACAACACCGATTCCACTAGAGCTGAAATGCAGAACCATTTCACATGCCGAATCATGGCTTTGGTGGACGGTCGGTACGTGATCTCGATGCGTTCGTCTGGGATCATGAGCTGGGCGATTGGGTTTGGAAGCGCCGGTTGTTGCGGACGAGACGAGCAATACGAATCAGGGGGCTGACACCCCCCGCTCGCCGATTGGTCGAAAGGGGCGACGAAGGGATGCGGGCGAGACGCCCGCGCTCCCGGGAATGTCATTTCTTGATGCGCGAGATGAGGACGTCGGATTTGACTTCGATGCCGCGGAATTTGGCTCGCAATTGTTCCGGGTTGGGGGCATAGCGTTCGGCCGTTTTGAGATCGACGTATTGCTCGGTGATCAGACGGGCAAGGCTATCGGTGAACGTATGCATGCCTTCATGCGTGGATCCAGCGATGACGGAGTTCAAGTCCGAGTCGCGACCTTCGCGGATACAGTCGCTGACGGTCGGCGAGTTCAAAAGGACTTCGGTCGCGGGGACTACTTTTACGCCTGGTTTAAGGCTAGGCAGGAGTCGCTGCGCCATCACGGCTTTCAATCCGTTCGCCAAACACGAGCGGATGAATCCGTGTTCTTCAAACGTGAAGAATTCCAGAATGCGCGAAAAGCTTTGCATCGTATCGGCGGTGTGCATCGTCACGAATACCAAGTGCCCAGTCTCGGCGGCCATCAATCCGGCCATCAGCGTTTCCTTATCGCGCATCTCGCCGATCATGATCACGTCGGGGTCTTGGCGAACCGCACTTCGCAGCGCTGACGGAAAGTCGATCACGTCCATACCGACTTCGCGTTGGCTGACAAAGCTTTTTTGGGGAGTGAACAGATATTCGACCGGATCCTCAACCGTAATAATATTCAAGGCGTGCAGTCGATTCATGTGGTCAAGCATCGCGGCCAATGTGGAGCTTTTGCCGCTGCCCGTCACGCCGCAGACGATCACGAGTCCTTCGTGGACGTGCTCGGCGATGTGCTCGTAGATCGGCGGCAAGCGTAAATCCTCAAAGTTCGGGATCTTCGTACTGACGCGGCGAATGGCGGCGTGCAATCCGCCCCCGGCGTGAAACACGCTGCAACGGAATCGCCCGCCATGTTCCGTATGTGAAAAGTCAACTCCACCGCGTTGATCAAGTTGCGCCACTAAGCGCTGGGGAACGATCGACATCAACAGATTAGACGAGTCTTCCGCAGAGAGAGCCGGCAAGCTGGTGGGGTGCAACACGGCCGCGATCCGCAGCACAGGTGGCGAGCCGACTTTGATGTGCAGGTCCGATGCCTCAACTTCTTTCATCTTGAGCAACAGGCGATGCATCGTAAGTTCACCTGACATCGGGTTTTCCTTTAGGACTTGAAAGTGGAATCGATGGGCGAGGCGATTTGATATTGGATGAATCAGCGAACAGTAAGGTTTGCAGGTAGACCCCGCGATAATTTTACGAAACGACGACTAGTTCATTCGCTGCGGGATATCCACTACAGTATGTTACGTATTCGCTCTCGAAGCAACTTCATTGTTTACCAGTACAAAACCGTCGACGAAGCTAGTCGAATTATGTTGATGCCAACCAATTAAGCCACGACGAGGAACACGTGGGTGACACATCCAGTTCCGATTCCGCCAAGCTGCGATCGAGCGGCACGCAACAGATCGAATTCGCTAAGGACGCGAAAAACGAGTCTGACCGGTTCGGCCACACCGACACCTTTGGCCGCTATCGAGTGGTTCGACCGTTGGGCCGAGGCGGCTTTGGCCAAGTCTTCCTCGCCACGGATCCCGCGCTCGACCGGTTAGTCGCGATCAAAGTCCCCAAGTACTTCCAGCAAATGCGGCCGGACGTGCGCTCTCGCTTCATGGAAGAAGGTCGCTCGCTCGCCAAGCTGGCGCATCCGGCAGTGGTCGCCGTGTTCGACGTCGGAGTCTCGCAACAAGGCCAGCCGTATGTGGTCATGGAGTTTGTCTCTGGCCAGTCGCTTTCGCGACGAATGAAGTTGCAGCGATTCAGCTTGTCCGAATCACTCGACCTCTTGATCCAAGTCGCGGACGGTTTGCGAGCCATGCACCAAGCCCAAGTCGTGCATCGCGATTTGAGACCTAGCAACATCACGATAGATTCAGATGGTCGCGCCCGCATTATCGATTTTGGCCTGGCACTCAACGACGGGATCCCGCTTCGTGAATTGGGTCAGTCGCAAGAGGGAACGCCTTCCTACATGGCCCCTGAACAAGTGCGCGGGCTCAACCATCACCTCGACGGTCGCACCGATATTTGGAGCTTTGGCGTAACGCTGTTTCAGTTAATGACCGGACGGCTACCGTTCAGCGGTCGGCGTGCTGAGGATTTGGGATATCGAATTTGCTCGGTTGACCCGCCGCCGCTCCGGCAACTGAACAGTTCAATTCCCGCTGAACTTGAGCGAATCTGCCTTTGCTGCATGGCCAAGTCGATGACCGAAAGGTACGAGACCGCAAGCGATTTGTTGCAGGATTTGAATGCGGCCCGAGCGCAGTTGACCCGTTCGATCGTCGATGACCATCTGCTAGGCGCTTGGCCTCTTATTTTCGACGAGGCCGGGACGCAGCCTCGCTCGGACCAGCGCACGCCGCTTCATGAATCAACTGTTACGAACGTCGTAACGCATGGCCTGCGCGCATTTAGCCAGCGCGATGCGGACTACTTTTTTGAGCTGCTACCTGGACAGCGGGACGCTCAGGGTATTCCCGAAACGATCGGATTTTGGCAGCAACGGCTGGACGTTTCGGCGGCCGATCAAGGGCTGCCGATTGGCGTGATCTACGGCCCGTCGGGATGCGGCAAGACCTCGTTTGTGTGTGCCGGCCTTTTGCCACGTCTCATCGGCGAATTCGACGTCGTTTTTGTGGAATGCGATTCGCGACAGACCGAAGCTCGTTTGACTCGACAACTCAATCTGAAATTTCCAGCCCTAAGTTCAATCGAATTGTTGGAGGAAAAATTCCGCAGGATGCGATTGGACTCGGAAGTTTTGGAATCCAAACGCGTGCTGCTGGTACTGGATCAATTCGAACAATGGTTGCGGCCGCCACGGCAATTGCATCGCGAGCCTTTGGTCGAAGCCTTGCGGCAGCTCGACGGCAAAAAAATTTGTTGCCTCATTTTGGTGCGGGACGACTATTGGATGGGCATCACGCAATTCATGCGCTCGCTCGATCTGCAAATCCAAGAAGGCATCAATGCGATGGCTTATCCATTGTTTGATCGCCGTCACGCCGAAAAAGTTCTGACGACTTTTGGGCAATCCATGAATTGCCTTCCGAAAGACATGTCGCTGCGATCCAAATCGCAGCGGGATTTTATTGCCGCTGCGGTGAAATCGTTTGCCCGGAACGGAAAAGTGATCTGCGTACATTTGGCTTTGTTTGCACAGATGATGCGCGACCGCGAATGGGACTCGCGCGAATTGAAACGCATAGGGGGCTGGAAAGGAGTCGGCGTCCGCTTTTTGGAAGAAACTTTCTCCGACCCGGAAGCACCCCGCGCGATACGTGTCTTTCTCCCTGAAGTCTCCGCGATTCTCGAGCGTCTGCTCCCCATCGGCAAACGCGACATGAAAGGGAGCATGGTCGCCGAAACTGACCTTAAACAAGTCTCCAACATGGTCGGTCGAGCTGACGATTTTGAGCAAGTCCTGGAAATCTTGTTGAACTCGACGCGGCTGATCTCCCAAGTCGACGGGGCGACTGATTCGAAAACGCCCGACGAGCGCTACTATCAACTGAGCCATGATTTTTTGGCCGGCCCGATTCACGATTGGCTGGAAAAACAACGGCTGGGAAGTTGGCGCGGGCGGGCTCATCTCCGCTTGACCGAATTGTCGAGAGAATGGACTGCAAATAACGACGCAAGGTTTCTTCCGACCAGCGGCGAACTTGCCTCAATGATGCTGGGGGTGCCTCAGCGAATTCGCGACCTCCATACCAATTTTTTGGCAACTGCCACCAAACGCCTCGTCGCTCGCTGGACCGTTGCTGCGCTGATCTGCATGACAATCGTACTAACGGGCGTTGGGCTTCGCAGTCAAACCAACCGACGAACTGGCGTGCTTCGTGCCGAAAGCTTGTTGATCGCCCGTTCGTCCGACTTGGACGACGCGCTCGAGTCCGTCGGGCAGTCGTATCGCTGGGCCAAGCCTCGATTGGACGCGCTGTCGCAAGTTGATGCCGCGACAAATTATCGCATCCACTTGGCGCGGCTTCAGAACGACGATCGCAAGTCCGAGAGTCTCGATCGTTTGATCGCGTCGCTTGAATGGATTCCTAATGAGGAAATCCCCATATTCATCAAGACATTTTCCAGCGATGCCAATCCGGCAGTCGAAAGACTGGTGTCGCGATTCTCGAACGCGACGGATCCGAAGCTGCGTGCGCGGCTGGCCACGATTTTGTTGTTTCTGGATCTCGATGACTTTGCGGAAAAAGTCTTGTCCATCGGCCCCGATCCGACCTCGCGAACTTTGTTTATCAAGAATTTCGGCGCGTGTGCAGGCGATTTGACCTCAACCGCGAAATTCATCCAAGACGCTGATGATTTTGATTTCGAAAGCGGACTTTGTTCGGCTGTCGGTCGAATTCCGCAATCGCAACTTTCCGACGATGAGCATTCGATTTTGCTGGATTCTCTTCGCGAAGTGTACTTGAAATCGCCAGCCGGTGGTTCGCACAGCGCCGCCCAATGGGCACTCAACCAATGGGGGGTCGAGCCGCCGCCAGTTGCCCCAAATCCTACTCCACCGTCCGACAAAAACTGGTGGGTTACCGAGCCGCTTCCCGGGCATGTTTTGACATTTGTCCGAATCCCCGCTGGGGAAATCACGACTGGAGCAGGCGTGCCGGAGGCGTTTCTAAAAAAATTTAACGAAGCGCGTGGCGATTCGCAAGTCACTGTCGCTGGTTTCTGGATATCGGCCACGGAAGTGCCAAGCACATTGTTTCGCGAATTCGCTGACACACCATCGCCCGGCGTACTTCCTCAAAGCAATCCTCTATCAAAATCCGATTCTACTTCGTTGCATAAATCGCTGCCGGCGCACGGAATAAATTGGGATGAGGCCGTGGGGTTCTGCAATTGGCTCAACATGCGCTCTCAACGTAATGTATGTTACTCGATTGACGGCGAGGAAGTCTCTATTGACGAAGCCTCAAACGGATTTCGCTTGCCGTTACGTATCGAATGGGAGTATGCGTGCCTGGCTCAGTCGACCAAATTATTTCCATTTGGAAGTATGGAACAATTCGATTCAATGCAAGACTATTCATGGTATTTGAGTCCGGCGACCAATGTTGACAATCCGGTAAACCAAATCGCGACAAAAATGCCAAATCCGTGGGGCGCATTCGACATGTTAGGGAACGTCAGCGAATGGTGTTTTGACGGTCCCATTGGTAATCCTGGCGGTCGATATAAGCTTGGCGGAAATAACAGTTGTGATCTCGATGAGCTTTGCGCCGGATTCCCCAGTTTCGACCGTCGATTTCTAAAGTCCGAGTATCAAGGGATCCGCCTGGTCATTCCCGATCAGTAACGCAAAACATCGTCTCGGAACGATCCAAGACGATGCGATGATTGGTTTGATCCAAACGAGTCTCAGCGAAAATCTACTCGCTACGGAAGACAACTTGGCTTGTTGCAGGGCGGGCGGCCGCCATGTATACAGTTGCAATATGCAATACAGGCATTGTAGTTTCCAGGGCAATATTGGGTACAAGCCGCGCAGCAAGCCTGATAGGGCGTTACTCGTAGGGGTTCTCGATTATCCACTGCATTTGTGTAGGTCGCCTGTGGACAACAACACACGCTCCAATAGCGCGATTGATTCTGTCCAATGCCCGCTTGATAACACGGATTACACGTCGGGACGGCTTCGCAGCATCGCGACTGATAGCCCGCCGTCGGTTGACACCACGACGCAACCTGACAATTGCTTGTTGGACAAGAATATTGACAACAACCGGAGTTGCCGCCGCGCAATTTGGAAACGCTCCCGCGACGCAGGAGTTGAGCTTGAGCTATTTCAATGACTGATAATGCGATGACGCAGGTCACGACTACTACCGCGAACTTTTTCATTTTTCATCCTTTACAGTAAAATCCTAGAAAAACCCTACCTGTGAAATGGAAATCATGGGAAGCATTTGAATAAAACGCAACACGAGGGGCATGACCCATTTGGGCTATTTTGGCAGATTTCTTGGTGGCAAAGAGTGAAACAAACGGCTTTTCAGGCCGCTACAGAAAAACTCGGGCTGGCCGCCGCCGAATTGCCACCTGGCCGACCATGGCAAGTTGGTTCGTTCGATCTTAGATTTGTCCGAACCGATTATTTCGGACCAGGGGGGCAATACTGCTTCAGCCACTCGAAAATCTGTTCGTGCCAAAACTTGCTGTTGGCGGGTTTTAGTACCCAGTGCCCTTCGTCTGGAAAGTTGATGAACTTGCTTGGCACGCCTAACCGCTGAAGTGTCGTAAAGAGCTGATGGCCTTCGCTGACGGGGACGCGGAAGTCCAGGTCGTTGTGAATGATGAGCATGGGCGTTTTGAATTTCGCGGCAAGCCGATGCGGCGAATGCTGCTCATACGAATGGCGATTCTCGCCCCACGGTGGGCCACCGTGTTCGAACTCGTCGAACCAAAGTTCTTCGGTCGTGGCGTACATGCTTTCAAAGTTGTACACGCCGCAATGGGTGATGAGCGTTTTAAATTTGTCCGTGTTCCCTTGAAACCAATTCATCATGTATCCACCGAACGACGCACCGGCGGCGAACATCCGATCGGTGTCGACGTTGGGATGCTTTTCCAAATACTCGAGACCGCTCATCAAGTCCGTATAAACTTTGCCACCCCAATCGCCGCTGATCTGGTCGGTATACAACTGGCCGAAGCTTGTGCTGCCGCGCGGATTGGGAAGCGCGATGATGTAGCCTTGGGCTGCCCAGACTTGCGGGTTCCAGCGATTGCTCCAGCCGTCCCCCCAAACTCCTTGCGGTCCGCCATGCACCAAGAAACCCAGCGGATATTTTTTCTTCGAATCAAAATTTGGCGGCGTGATGACCCACATTTGCATCTTGGTTCCGTCAGCACAGGGAATCTCAACCCACTGTACTTTGCCGAATTCAATTTCCTTCAGGCGCTCGGTGTTGGCTTGGCTGATATTGCGCGATGGTTCTCTCCAGCCCCCGACCGAGTCTTCGAAGTAGACTTCCGGCGGCGTTGTACCGGTCGATTTGACGCAAACCAACTGATTGCCATCGCGCGACAGCGAGATGTTGGTGTATGTCCCGTGGGCATCCAGGTTGGTGATTTTGCCTCCAGTTTCCAACACCATTAGCGGTTTGTTAGCCTGGACTTCGGCGGACACGATCAGCGTCGAATCGTTTTGCCAAACTGCTTCGTCGAATGATAGGTCAACCTT
>JANNYC010000243.1:0-1177 GCA_031409895.1 Planctomycetota bacterium | reverse complement strand
AATCGGGAACGATCTTCGTCGATAGCAAATTGGAGACTACCGGAGTCGCGATGCAATACGGCAAATTCGCGGCGACTTTTAAGCGACGCGACGGGTCGACCGCCAATTCGACTTGAACCGCCTCGATAATACTGTCGTTCAGATGATTCTTGTTTCGCAGCGCATCTTGCAACAAGTACCGGACGTTGTTGTGTGCTTCCAATTCTTCGCGAGCCAACTGGTGCAAATTCCGATCAACTTCCACAGTGACCACGACGGCTGCGAGTTGAGCGAGCCGCCCCGTAAGACTGCCCATTCCGGTGCCGATTTCCAACACCACGTCGTTCGGCTGGATATCGGCCGCGCGAACCAGCAAATCCACCAAGTTCAAATCGACCAAAAAATTTTGGCCGAATCGGCCTTGGGGGCGCAGGCCAACGCTTTTGAAACGCCGAGTCAAATAAGAAATGGTTTGTCGTGCTTCGTCGGACATTTCACTTAATCCTTCCGCTGCTCTTGCGGACCAACTAGACCGGCGATCGCCAATTGCCGCTCAACATATTTTGCCAAAACGTCCGTTTCAATATTGACGATATCACCGACTCGCCGCCCACCCAGCGTTGTCGTCGCGAGTGTATGTGGAATCAAGGCCACGCTAAATTGATCGTGCGTCACGTCAACCAAGGTCAAACTTATTCCGTCGACTGCGACCGAACCTTTGCTGGCCATTTGCCGCGTAAGTCGATTCGGCACAGCGAACCAAATTTCCGACCAATCGCCGTTATCAGTTCGCTTTGCCAGCTTTCCCACGGCGTCGACATGTCCGGTTACCAAGTGCCCGCCCAGAGGATCTCCCGCGCAAACCGCGCTTTCCAAATTGACGCGAGCACCCGTCGTAAGTAGTCCCAGATTCGTGCAACGCAGAGTTTCCTCGCCGGCTTCGAATGTCGCCCGATCGGAATTGCGATCAACAACAGTGAGGCAACATCCGTTAATCGCCACGCTGTCGCCAACCGCCCGTTTCTCAAAAAAGCGTTTGCAGGCGATCGTCAATCTCTTGCCGGGCCCGCTCGGTTCGATGGCACTAACCGTGCCGCAATCTTCGACTAAACCGGTGAACACTTGGAAACTCCGCAACGCGAAAACTGGGCAAACTGTGCTTTACAAGTTGACATAAATCGTTTTACGTATCAACCGT
>JANNYC010000242.1:0-3983 GCA_031409895.1 Planctomycetota bacterium | reverse complement strand
TGAAATATCTGGCCCGTTACATGACCGGTGGCCCGATCTCTGACCGCCGTTTGGTAAGTTGTGAGAATGACATCGTGACTTTCATGGCTCGCAGCAAAGACAAGACGAAGTCGAAACAACAGGTTCCGGAAAAACTTTCCGGTGTCGAGTTCACACGCCGCTGGTCGCTGCACATTCTCCCCAAAAGTTTTACCAGGACTCGTGGCTACGGCGGTTACAGCGGTCGCTACCGCAAGAACTTCATCGCGTTGTGCCAACAACTCCGTCCGCAGTCGTGCGCAGACCAACTGCAAACCACTTCCCCGGAAACCGAAGGCGAACACGAACCAGAAGCCCGAGTTGAAAACCGCGTCCCCACTTGCCCGCACTGTCAACAGTCGATGCATCCAATCCGCGACACGCCTCGTCCCTCATGGCGCGAACTGTTCTACGGAAGCGACCACCCAGCCTGGATCGAAACCTGATGGCGAGCCACCGGTCTTGCGTATGGAACCTCAATCTCGCCGCGGCCAACGCTGCGGCCGCTCACTTCTGGAACGTGCTGACCGTCAGCCCGATTCAAACAAACCCATCGTCGCCACCCCACTCGATCAATCTCTCACCTGGCAGCCCATGCTGCTTGAAATCCTCCTGCCGCGAGCGTTAAACTAACACCTCCAGACGCCACGCTGCAAACTATCCGCAAACCGCACACCACCGCCGCGAAGCGTCTCAGTTCAACGCACAAACTATCCCTCCGTAAAAAAGTCGGGATAGTTTGTTATTCGTTATTTGGCCATGTGCCTGCTTGAACGAAACCAATGCCGACTTACCTTGAAACCGTGATAGCGAAGGTCAATACCTACGGCGACAGCCTGTGGGAGAATCTTGACCGCGTTCCGACGCTGCCTGTCGATGCCGGAAGATCACTGCTTGCTTACTTCGTCGAGTTGGCGTGCCAATGCCAAAACGAGACGAATATCAACCTCGGTCGCGACGGAATATTTGCGATGCCGCATGAATGGGTTAGAAGAAACATTCAGTCGGTTGCAGAGGATCAATTGACGCTAAGTGATGAATGGGAATATCGCCGACTCCTTGAGGTGTACGAGCGACTGGACAATGAACTCTGGATTGCTCACATTGCTTTCGGTCTGTCGAGCATTGATCCAGAAATCGTCGCCGCTGCGGTCGACTCCAGGGACCACAGAAATGCCAAATAACAAAGAAATCGCTTTAGGTTTGGCAAGTCAAGTGGCTGATGGTGCGGGCGGCAATCCTGACTGACAAACCGCAACATGCCGCACATACTGACGACACCCTGATTTGACACCCTGTTCCCGCTGATCTAAAACCAAGTATTAGGCGGGGCTATTTGGCAGGTTCGAACAGGCCGACCAGTGAACATCCTTCGGCACAATTAGCGCAAGCCTGATGCCAACTGTACGAACAACGAAATGAACCCAAGCCCTCAAGTTGCTGTTTTGTTACCGTCATCCCAATCCCTTCGGTCCGGGTTATTTCAAGCGTTATCCGACCCATGCGCGTGACTCAGCCTTCTGCCGGTCCCCACGTTTCGTCGTCTTTCTCTCGTCCACTCTGCGCGATCGGCCTGGCCGCAAGCGGTGTTTTCATCGCTTTGTTTTTTCTGGCTATTGGCTACGCTGTGCTTGTAGGTTTGCTCGACGCTACATGCTGTCCGCCACTGGAGGCTCAAGGGAATTTCGGGCAATTTGGTTTCTTGATCATTCTCATCGCCCCGATGTTATTACTTTGCGGGACGAGCTTTGTTCTGATCCCGTTTCTGCGATGGTGGGTCTGGGCGCTGTGCTTTCTGCTTCTCTTCGGTCTCTTGTACATACTGACTGGATTCGTCGAACCGTGGCATTACAATCTGCTTCATGTCACAAACGTCGCGCTGTACTTGACGGGCATTTTCCTGTGCCTAATTGGGATAACCGCTCGTTTTATTTATCGTTACATTGAAGGTCGCGAATTGGAAACCCACGCGATAGCCGACCACGTCGTCCGATAACAAACGGAAGCGGCGAAGCGGTGCTGTTTGGAATTGAGGATCACTTGTCGTCGCTCCGTGATCACTGAAGTTATCCTGCCAAATGCAGTTCACAATGAAACAACTTGCGATTTTTGTTGTCGTCGCCAGCGTTCTTGCGCTTGCAGTCGGATGGTACAACAATCGCACGGAACGCCGAATTAGGCTAGCGGGAATAACTCACTACAATCTGATACCCAAGGGGGGCGATTTTCTTCATTCTCCTCATGGCAAGAACTTTGACGATGATTCCTTGGCCGAGGTGGTAAAGATCGCGGCCGATTTTTCACGACCCCATTCCATCGAAATTTCCGGCAACGATGTGACGGATGACGGTTTCAAGGTGTTCGAAAACGCTCCCAAAATTGGCGGCATATGGCTTACCGACTCAACTGTATCGGATGCAATATTTAATTACCTTGATACGATGCCAGATTTGGATTACCTGCGCATCGAAAACTGCCCCAGTATCCGCCGATCTGAAATCCTCAAATTCTGCCAGGCGCACCCAAACATCACTGTTAAATTGAAAGAGGTGCGGCACCCTTGAGAATTTGACTTCGCGGATTATTGAGAAGAACTGATTTCGGGCGTTGGGTTTCGATTCTCTCAGGGTGTCGTGACTGGGGCATGCGAGCCGAAGCTCAAAAACCGGATGCACCAAAGTGGCGATTGGCGCGCGTTGGGGACTGCAAGCTACTTTTGGAATGAACGGTTCAACCAGTTTCCACCGACGATCCGTCAACAACACTTCGTATGGTCCGATCCAAAACGTAACTCGCGAGTCTAGAACTATGTCCGCTTGCGACATTATTCGCCGAACTGTATTTTTTCTGCGTATTCTCGTATCCAGTCGATTTCGCACAAACGCAGATCACGCACCGTTTCCTCGAATTTGGGGGAACGCGTCAGTTCTTCGTATGCCTGGGATGATTCTACCGGTTCCTGGCTTACACCTTCGACTCGCTTGATATCAGAATTCATGTGGTCGCCTGTGACCCATGCGAGAAGGGCTAACCGTTGGGGATCAGGTCCCGAACTAAGAAGTTCACACAGTTCCTGTGTCGTTCCTTTGGGATAGTTCATGCCGATCGCCGGGACCGTCCAATCGGAATAGCTATTGAGAATAAGTTTTCCTTGATCATCTTCTATCCGCACAAGCATCAGGCTTCCGTCAACGATCGCATAGAATTGCAATCGAAATTGGGGTGCTTCAGTTTGCTTGTCGTTTGGCATCACCTCCGGTAACGTAGCATAAACCGTCTTGACCACCAAAACTTCTGTGTCGAGCATTATCGATTTCGCCTTGTAAACGCCCGTAATCCTCTGCCGATACCCTGTTGAAAATGCGTCAACTCGCACGGGTTTCCAACCATCATCGAAAATGTGGATCCGCAATCCGCAAAATCCCGGGTGACCAAACCCGGGCGCAATCTCAACGAAAAAGCGAAATGCCGGGTCAGCGAATTCGTACAGGGATTGGGGAACGAATTCCCAATTGTCCTCTCCAAAAGGGGGAAGCGCCTTGTCGTTTTCGGAAACGGAACGGAACAGCGTTATGAAAGCCTCTTTTTCGCTGACTCCCATTGCTGAGACGTCGCGACCTACGTAAGCAACCAGTTCTGATTGTCGGGACTCCTGTGCCTCGGCCAACCATGGCACAAGACTCAGCAAAAAGCAAATTGAATATCTCATGCCAGGACCACCAAATGTTCAGGATGACTTATACGTAAAACGGCCCGACGCGTACGGTCCATCGGAAGTGAGACTTAAAAGGCGCGAGCCATGCCTGAAAAATCCCGGGGGTTCGGGGGCTGCCCCCCGACTGCAAAGGACCCATACTCCAATTTCGAAAATATGTGTCTCAAACTCATTGACACATTCCGTCATGTACATGCTTTTTGTCCTTGGCCAATTCTGCGGCGAAGTTCACCTGGGGAATTCCTCCTTA
>JANNYC010000241.1:0-2618 GCA_031409895.1 Planctomycetota bacterium | reverse complement strand
ATACAGCCGACATTGCAACTCAATCCGATGGCCAGCAGCGTCGCGATGAAAAGCCGACGCATTTGATTGCTCCTTGAACCTTGTTGGCGTACAACGACGACGGCAATGTGTCCGATGTCCTAACTCAAATCGTCACAGTTGCTTTCAAAAGTTTAATCGACACAACCGGTTTATTTGATAAATCTTCACAGACCGGGAAAGCTCCGTTTTATGCCAGCAGGTGTTCGCCAGTGATTCCATTCCGCGAAGCCCGTGAAATGGCTGCTTCATCGGATGTTTTTCATCCCACGGGCCATGAACCAGTAATTCGAACGCTGGCATTGAGCGATGGCATCCGGCACAATAGTTGAGCGGACCGAATTGAGGCGGAAATGAACGAGCGTGAAATTTTTCTGGCGGCTGTGGCGATTTCTGACCGCCAGATTCGCACCTCGTTCTTGGACTCCGTTTGCCAACAAGATAAATCGCTGCGCCAACGATTGGAAAATCTGCTGGCGGCACACGAGCAACCGCAAGTCGCATTGGACCGGATTCCTCAAATCATCCAGACGCAACTTTCGTCGGGCGCATATAAATTGCCCGATTCATTGCTGCCTGCGTGGTTTGAATGGCTAGAGCCCGGCACTCAATTGGGCCGCTACACGATCATCGAGCGCATTGGAACTGGCGGCATGGGCGAAGTCCACGCGGCACACGACGAACAACTAAGTCGAAAAGTCGCTCTCAAATTGCTGGCTCCGACGTACACCAAGAACCAAAAATGGCTGAAACGATTCCAGCGCGAGGCTTGTGCGGCCAGCGCGCTCAATCATCCGAACGTCTTGACCATTTATGAAGTTGGCGAGGCCGACGGCATTCACTTCATTGCGACGGAATTCATCGACGGAATTACTTTGCGCCAGCATTTGGGAAGCAAGTCGCTCAAACTACCTCAAGCCATTGGATTCGCAACGCAAATCGCAAGTGCTTTGGCGGCGGCACATGCGGCCAACATCGTGCACCGCGATATCAAACCCGAAAACGTCATGGTGCGGCCCGATGGTTGGATTAAAGTTCTCGACTTTGGGCTCGCGAAACAACTGGACCCGATGTCACGCGCCGACGTCGCACGGGACGAGCCGACGATTGGCCATTCACAGGTCCTCACAACGCCCGGCTTGCTCGTGGGAACTTTTCGTTACATGTCGCCGGAACAAGCGCGAGGGATTGACGTCGATACGCGCAGCGACATTTTTAGTTTCGGGACCGTTTTGTTCGAAATGGTCGCCGGGTGCCGGCCGTTTGACGGGGGATCGGCTAGCGATATCGTTGCGTCGATCTTGGAACATGAGCCTCCGCCACTGGCGCGATATTTTCCCAATGCTTCTGCGGAACTTGAACGGATCATCCTCAAGTGTTTGAGGAAGGATCGCGACGAGCGATATCAGACCGCCAAGGATTTGCATTTGGACCTCAAGCAACTTCACCGCGAAATTGACGATCAATCCAGTCGCCGTGGCCTTAAGCCAAGCGTCAGCAAATCGACAGACAAGAAAGATTTCGCCGATCCATCCGCGCGACACGAATTCGCCGATTCAACCAACGATACTATCCCAGAAGTTCGCTACGCACGCAGCGGAGACGTCAACATTGCCTACCAAGTCTTCGGGCACGGCACGATCGATTTAGTGTTCGTGATGGGCTGGGTCTCGCATTTGGAATGGTTTTGGAAGGAGCCTTCGTTTGCAAGATTCTTGAATCGGTTGGGCTCGATTGCGCGAGTGATCTTGTTCGACAAACGTGGGACCGGATTGTCCGATCGCGTTCCGCTCGATCAGTTGCCGACACTGGAGCAGCGAATGGACGACGTTCGAGCCGTGATGGACGCAGTCGGGTCACAGCGCGCAGTGCTCTGCGGAGTCTCCGAGGGAGGTCCGATGTGCAGTTTGTTCGCCGCGACGTATCCGGAAAAAACGATCGCACTTGCGATGATCGGCTGTTACGCGAGGCGCATGCAGGCACCCGATTATCCTTGGGGCCCGACCGACCAGCAGCGGGAACAATTCCTCGAGGAAATTCGCCGAGATTGGGGCGGTCCCGTTGGTATCGAAGCCCGAGCCCCTAGCCGCGCCGCCGATCCAGAATTTCGCGATTGGTGGGGGACTTATTTGCGAATGGGGGCAAGTCCCGGTGCAGCTTTGGCGTTGACTCGCATGAACGCCCAGATCGATGTCCGACCGATCTTGCCGACGATCCAAGTGCCGACACTTGTGATCCATCGCCGCGACGATCACTGTCTGCTGGTCGAGGAAGGCCGCTACCTCGCGCAGCAGATTCCTGGAGCAAAATTCGTCGAGCTTCCCGGCAACGATCACTTGCCGTTCGTCGGCGATCAAGACTCGATCCTCGATGAGATCGAAGAATTTCTGACCGGCGTGCGACATTCGCCGCAACTCGATCGAGTCTTGGCGACAGTGCTGTTTGCGCGCGTCACTGGCTCGGCGTCTGGCTTGCGCGTTACGGCAGCCGAGAGCGGTCAAGTAGCCGTGCATCATTCGCACACTGTTCGCGAAATTGAGCTTTTCAAAGGCAAGCCCGCCGAGATTACCGCTGAAACGATCTTGGCAACATTCGATGGT
>JANNYC010000240.1:0-6328 GCA_031409895.1 Planctomycetota bacterium | reverse complement strand
CGTAAGACCAACGCTGTTTGCCAACGTGAGCTTTATCTTTTGATCGGCGACACCGCGATCGAATTTGAAAAAGCAACGGTACCAACCGTCGCCTTCAGTTGGCTCCAATGTCTCTGGAGTCTTGGAGTTGGGAACACAAGGAACAGAAATTACCTTCCAATATTCGAATGTCGATCTTTTCTCAATTGCCGTTTTGGGAAACACAATTGCTTCTCGCCCTGTCGCCCAACAAACGCTGTTGAACAACATTCGCAAAAACGAAATGTTTTCGAAATCCTGCTTATGACCCAGCGAACTGTAAAACGAGCGTCCGCCATCGGCTCGATGGTAGATCCACGCAACGGGTTCCGGTGATTCGCCAGAAATCGCACCGACCATAAGTACTTTTGCCGAAGTGGCCAGAGGAGACGTCTTGTACAGCGAGCCCCCAGCCGAAATGGAATCTGCGGGAACGCCAGCCAAAATGTGATGCCCGAAATTTTCGGCGACCAATTCAATTTTCGGCAACAGTGCATTGCCGTGGTGGCCGGTGTAATTCCCGCCCCAGACTTCGGCATCGAACGCAGGCCACGCCACTAATCCTTCGGGCATTGCGTCGTCGCGCAAAACAAAGGCGTGACTTGAAGTGCGAATTCCGAGCATCGGTTTCCCAGATTTTACGAATCGCCGGACAATCTCCATTTGTTCCGTCGGCAAAGGACGGCGACGGACACTAATGATCGCCGCCTGAGCTTGGTCGAGAATTTCCAGACCGGGAATGTCGTTGGGGTTTTCTTCCGATGAATGGACGAGCGCGACGCGGAAATCATTTCCAAGGTAGTTCGCGGCGAACTGCGGCAATGTCCGATTGGTTTCGTATTCATCCTCCGCCATCACGATCACAACGAGCGGACGAGTATCCGACTTGAATCGAAATGGCTGTCCGCCCACCAGTTGATCGCTGCTGATCGTCGGACAGATGCACTTCTCGATGTATTCGACAATCAAATCGGTTCCTGTGTGATGATTGACAAGCGGCCAGCGCTGCGGATTGTACATCGTGTCGGTCAAGTCACGGAGCAATGCAACTCGTTTTCCGGCGGCAACCATGTTGCGCAGTCCGAACGGCCGCCCCAAGACGCACATGTTGGTATGCACGCCGACTAAGATAACGTTGTCGATGCCGCGTGATTCCAAAATGTTCCAGACTTCTTCGCCGTCATCGGAGATGAAATCCAAGTCGGTGTCGATCGAGATTAAAGGCGACTCCGTCTTCCACGGGTTGTTGGGGTTTCGCCCTCTTGCTCGCAGCTCGTTGGCCCAAGCCGCGTGTTCTGCCGGATCATCGTCTTCTCCGCCGTCCGATTGGTCCAAGGGATATGCAAATGCCTTTTCGGAATCGATACGATGACACCAAGATTTCATTCCGGGAGGAATTCGAGCCGCTGCGAGAACCGCCTGCGCTCGTTTCCGCGATGGATGATCTGTGTAGCTTTCCATACAATCGCTGGGCGAGTGCACAATCGTCGCGCCGGATTGCCGAGCGTATTTCAGGACTTGATCGATTCGCGGCGCGAGTTCTTCGACTCGTCGGACGGCATTGATGGAATGATGTGCGTCCCAGACGTCGCAGACAATAATCGCTGTCCGCTTCGGATCCCAGGACTCTTCCTTCGTCAACGTGTGAAATCGTCCGCTGCCGGCGCTCGTTTCGGTTCGAAAACGCAACTGGAACCGCCACTGGTTGCCAGTATGTCCCGTATCCTGGCTGAAGGCCGTTGGCTCAAGCACCAAGAGCGCCAGGGCAATTACAAATTCAATGCCGTAGAACCGCTTCGACTCGGAAGTAATGCTTTCCAACATTGCGCTGCGCCTCCTGGAATATTTTCACCCAAGAACGATGAAAATCGGTCCACTGCACCTGCCACGATGATTCACGCTTACCGCGCGCCAACAGGATCAACGAATTGTACTTGATGCCCTGATGCGCAACATCAATAAGGTGATTGCAATTGAGAACAAAACGAGATTAATTCAATGATCCATATGCGAACATTGAATTGTCGAATGTGTACCCCATTCTGCGGGCAATTCTGGCGAACGGCGAATACGTTGTCCGCGCGACTGGTTACATTTTTAAGTCGAAACTTGCCACGATTCGCGTGCCGGAATCATCTTCTACCTCAACCCAAAGTTTGCTTCCTGTTGGAAGTGGGTCAGGAATTTCGGCGTGAGTATGCCATCGATTGGGTTCCGCCGGGTTTTCGATTTCAGATTTGGCTTTGACTGATCCGCTGCCGTCCTCAGTACCGATCCAGAAGCGAACCGCGGCAACTTTTGTTTGGGTTCCGGCCGCAGGTGTGACCGTCACGTCGATGGGCGCATCTTTTCCGGCGACGATATCACCTTGATCGCGCGTGACCTTGGCGCTAAAACCGCCGATAGTCGCGGTTCCCAGATCAATCACAGGTCCGCCGTGACCCGCATCGGGTTTGGGTTCATTGGCACTCGTTGATTTCCCAGCACCTGAGTCGGATTTCAGAGGCTCCTTCTTGTCGCACGCGGGCATCGCAAGTATCGCGAACAAAAAGCAAACGATTCCGAGAAACGAGAACTTACGCATTGCATAATCCTTTTAAGAAAACATTACATCAAAAAAGCGAACTAAACCACGAGGTATCCACTACGCTGTCCGGTTTGCCTTCGACGTTCGAAAGATGGCGCGGACGATGCGAACGATCCACGACGATCGATCGGATTCGAACTCGGTGCGACTTACGCCATGGACAAGCGCATAACCGGCAGGCACAACAATCAAGTTCAGAAACGTAGACGTTAACAATCCGCCGAGCACGACAACGGCTAATGGAGCCAATAGCTCGCTTCCGGGTTCGCCAGCGGAAATGGCGAGGGGCAACAGTCCAAGCGCCGCACACAAGGCCGTCATCAGAATGGGGACGAGCCTCTCCATGGACCCTCGTACAATTGCCTCAGCCATGGACTTTTTTTCAACTTCAACCAAGTATTTGTAATGGTTCACGAGGAGAATTCCGTTTCGTACGGCAATGCCGAAAAGAGTGATAAATCCAACCAGACTCGCGATCGAGATAACGGGAGCTTGATAAATCGCCGTTCCGAATCCAGCAAGCGCCAACGCGTTTTGTTGCAAGCCAAGTAAACCGCCTGGGCTTACGTGCTGAACAGAATCCATGATGAAGATCGCTACAATTCCGCCGATGACCGCCAAGGGGAGATTCACCATTACCAATGCGGCGACCCTAAGCGAGCCCGTGGAAAGTTGCAGCAACATGAACATGACTAATGCCATCCCGGCACCGGCGACGAGCAACGTCCGTGCCGCCGACTGTTGGGCTTCGAACTGTCCGCCAAATTCGACGATGTAACCTGTACCGTGTACGATGGGTTCCACGCGATCGCGGACTTCGTTGACGAGGTCACCCAAGTTGTAGCCGTCAGCAACATTACACGAGATCACCGCTTTGCGCTGGGAATTCTCGCGCGCGATAATATTACTGGTCTTTTCGGGACCGATGTCCGCAACTTCGGATAACCGGACTAAGGCACCCTCGCGCCCCTTTAAGATGAAATCCGCAACTTGATCGATTCGCTGCCGGTCTTCCTCCGCGAGGCGAACCACCAAGTCAAATCTGCGGACACCTTGATTCACAGTGGCGACGACGTCGCCGTAGAGCGCGGTCTGAACTTGTTCCGCAGCTTCGGCTGGACTCAAACCCGCAGCGGCGAGATCGGGGTGCCGATAGTTTATGGGAAGTGATGTGATCAGGACTTCGCGATTTGCGGTGACATCACGAGCTCCCGGAATGCTCTTGAGCTGTCCCTCGATTTTTTTGGCCAGGTCTCGAAGCGTTGCAAGGTTTTCTCCGTAGACGTTGATCGCAATGGCTGCGGGCGTTCCTGAGAGGATGTGAGAAAGTCGATGCTCGATGGGCTGGCCGATTTGAACCGTAACACCCGGTACGCTCAAGGCGATCGCCGCAATTTCCTGGCGGATGCGGGACTTAATCGCGCCGGGTTTCATCGTGATGTCGAGTTCGCTATTCGACACCGGCTCAGCATGTTCGTCACGTTCGGCGCGGCCCGTGCGTCGAGTCACACTCTTCACCCCGTCGATTTCGATCAATCGCTTCTCGATCGCCATCGCCGACCGATTGCTTTCCGCCAGCGATGTTCCCGGAGGCGACGAGATGAACACGGTGAACGATCCTTCGTTAAACTCGGGCAGGAACGACGTTCCAAAGGTGCGACCCAGCATCGCGGCCAACAGCGTAGCCGCGAGTGCTGCGCCGAGAACGATGCCGCGGTGGGCCAACGACCAACGCAGGATCGGCTCGTATCGCCCCTTGAGCCAGCGTACGAACCATCCATCAGCATGCGGATTTCCGCTGGAGGCATCCGCCTCGAACGCGCGCACGCCGTATTTCCGAAGCAAGATCTTGCAAAGTGCTGGCGTGACCGTGAGCGCCACAACGAGCGACGCCAAAATCGACACGATGTAGGTAAGTCCGAGTGGGATGAAGAACCGCCCTTCGATCCCTCCGAGAAATAGCAGCGGGACAAAGACGATGGCGATGATGATCGTCGCGAATACCATCGCCGGCCGAATCTCATTGCTGGCCGTGAAAATGATCTCGACGTGTGATCTCTGGTCGCTATGGGGCAGCACCGCATTCTCCCTAAGCCGCCGGAAGACATTTTCCACGTCGATAATTGCGTCGTCTACGAGCACGCCGATCGCCACGGCTAAGCCACCGAGCGTCATGACATTGAGCGACATGTCCAACCAACGCATGGCGAGTAATGCAACAGCCAATGACAGCGGCAACGCCGTCAAGGTGATAATCGTGGTCCGCACATTGAGCAGGAACATCATAAGGATGACGGCGACAATGATCGCTGCGTCACGCAATACGTGCATCACATTGTTTACCGACCGTTCGATGAAATGGCTCTGGCGAAACACGTCGCGATTGATGGCGATGCCGGGAGACAGGCCTTTCTCGATTTGATCGAGCGATCGATCAATCGCTTCGGTCAGCATCAGCGTATTTGTGCCGGGAGATTTTTGGATCGTTAGTACTACTGCGGGCAATCCTTGATTGGCGGCAGTGCCCCGTTTGGGAGCCGGGCCAAGCGTCACCTCGGCGACTTCGCCAAGCGTGATCGGGGAGCCGTCCTTTATCGACACGATCGTCGATGCAATATCGCCAATGTTTTTCACTCGCGCGGCCTGGCGAATTGGCAATTCTTGTCGTTCCACCGAGGGTAAATAGCCTGCACTCGCCGTGCTGTGCGCTGCGCGCGCGGCTGCTGCGACATCGGCAACCGTCAATCCATACAGGGCCAATTGATCCTGCTTTACGTTCACTTGATACTCCGGTAATTCGCCCCCGATCGCCGACACCTGCGCAACGCCAGGAACCGCAAGCAATTTGTTTCGTAAGTCAAACTCAGCGTAGGCTCTCAGATCCAAATCATTCACCGATCCATCGGGTGACGAGACTGCCAGCAGCATGATCTCACCGGTGATGGAAGTGATGGGCGTAATCTCAGCATGGGAGTCCTCCGGCAGCAAATCGCGCACGCTAGCCAATCGCTCGCCAACCAGTTGTCGCGCTCGGTAGATATCCGTTCCCCAGTCGAATTCAACCCACACCAACGAAAGCGAAATCGCCGACGCGCTTCGAACACGCCTCACGCCCGGCAATCCGTTGACCGATGTTTCGACAGGAAATGTGACGTATTGCTCGACTTCGTCGGCGGCCAATCCTCCCGCTTCGGTCAACACCACGACTGTCGGCGCGTTGAGTTCTGGGAAAACGTCTACGGGCATGGTCGGTAGCTTTACGACCGTGTACACCAACACGACTCCGGCAAGTAGCAACACCAGAGTTGATTGTCTAAGCGAGAAGGAGATTAGGTGTTTGAGCATCGTGCGACCTTATTCGTTCCCTTCATGGAATGTTCCGTCGGGATGAAAGTGGCCGCCTTTGGTGATCGAACCGCTGGTAGCAACCATGAGCTGATAGACACCGTCGAGCACAACTTCATCACCTTCGGCCACGCCGCTATTGATCACGATCCAGCGACCATCATTCAGCCCCAAATCCGCATCCATCCGAATCGCCTTGTTAGGATCCTTCGGATCGCGGCGGAAAATGATGGCCTGCGTTCCGTCCTTGGCGACGCTGGACAGGGGAATGGCCAATTCCGCCGAAGCAGCTCCGCCGATCACTATTTCTAGAAATGCCGAGACGCCGGCACGTGCCCATGTCGTTGAGGCAAGGGCCTCGTGTTGTGGATCGGGCAT
>JANNYC010000239.1:0-5246 GCA_031409895.1 Planctomycetota bacterium | reverse complement strand
CGTAAGACCAACGCTGTTTGCCAACGTGAGCTTTATCTTTTGATCGGCGACACCGCGATCGAATTTGAAAAAGCAACGGTACCAACCGTCGCCTTCAGTTGGCTCCAATGTCTCTGGAGTCTTGGAGTTGGGAACACAAGGTACTGAAATTACCTTCCAATATTCGAATGTCGGTCTTTTCTCAATTGCCGTATTGGGAAACACAATTGCTTCTCGCCCGGTCGCCCAACAAACGCTGTTGAACAACATTCGCAAAAACGAAATGTTTTCGAAATCCTGCTTGTGACCCAACGAACTGTAAAACGAGCGACCGCCATCGGCTCGATGGTAAGTCCACGCAACGGGTTCCGGTGGTACGCCAGAAATCGCACCGACTAAAAGTACTTTTGCTGAAGTGGCCAGCGGAGACGTCTTGTACAGCGAGCCCCCAGCCGAAATGGATTCCGCGGGAACGCCGGCCAAAATTGGATGCCCGACATTTTCGGCGACCAATTCAATTTCCGGCAACAGTGCATTGCCGTGGTGGCCGGTGTAATTCCCGCCCCAGACTTCGGCATCAAACGCAGGCCACGCCACTAATCCTTCGGGCAGCGCGTCGTCGCGCATGACAAACGCATGACTTGAAGTGCGTATTCCGAGCATAGGCTTCCCAGCTTTTACGAATCGCCGGACGATCTCCATTTGTTCCTTTGGTAAGGGACGGCGGCGTACGCTAATGATCGCCGCCTGAGCTTGGTCCAGAATTTCCAGACCGGGAATGTCGTTGGTGTTTTCTTCCGATGAATAGACGAGCGCGACGCGAAAATCATTTCCAAGGTAGTTCGCGGCAAACTGCGGCAAAGTCCGATTGGTTTCGTATTCATCCTCCGCCATCACGATGGCGACGAGCGGCCGATGATCAGTCTTGAATCGAAATGGCTTTCCACGCACCAGTTGATCGCTGCTGATCGTCGGACAGATGCACTTCTCGATGTATTCGACAATCAAGTCTGTGCCCGTGTGATGATTGACAAACGGCCAGCGTTGAGGGTTGTACATCGTGTCGGTCAAGTCGCGTAAAAGCGCAACTCGCTTGCCGCTAGCGACCATGTTGCGAAGTCCGAAAGGCCGACCCAAAACGCACATGTTGGTATGCACGCCGACCAAGATCACGTTGTCGATGCCGCGCGACTCCAGAATGTTCCAGACTTCTTCGCCGTCATCCGAGATGTAGTCCAAGTCCGTGTCGATCGAGATTAAGGGCGACTCCATCTTCCACGGGTTGTTGGGGTTTCGCCCTCTTGCTCGCAGCTCGTTGGCCCAAGCCGCGTGTTCTGCCGGATCATCGTCTTCGCCGCCGTCCGATTGGTCCAAAGGATATTCAAATGCTTTTTCGGAATCGATCCGATGACACCAAGATTTCATTCCGGCAGGAATCCGAGCCGCTGAGGGAACCGCCTGCGCTCGTTTCCGCGATGGATGTTCTGTGTAACTTTCCATGCAATCGCTGGGCGAGTGCACAATCGTCGCGCCGGCTTGCCGAGCGTATTTCAGGACTTGATCGATTCGCGGCGCAAGTTCTTCGACTCGTCGAACGGCATTGATGGAATGATGTGCGTCCCACACGTCGCAGACAATTATCGCTGACCGTTTCGGATCCCAGGTTTCTTCCTTCGTCAATGTGTGAAATCGTCCGCTTTCGGCGCTCGTTTCGGTTCGAAAACGCAACTGGAACCGCCACGGGTCGCTGGAATATTCCTGATCCTGACTGAAGGCCGTTGGCCCAAGCACCAGGAGCACTAGAGCAATGACAAATTTAATGCCGTAGAACCGCCCCAACTCGGAAGTAAAGCTTTTAAACATTGCGTTGCGCCTCCCGGAATATTTTCACCCAAGAACGATGAAAATCGGTCAACTGCACCTGGCGCGATGATTCACGCGTACGACGCGCCAACAGGATCAACGAATTGTACTTGAAGCCCGTAGACGCAACATCAATAAGGCGATTGCAATCGGGAACAAAACGAGATTAATACAATGATCCACATGCGAACTTTGAATAGTCGAATGTGTACCCCATTCTGCGGGCAATTCTGGCGAAAGGCGAATACATTGTCTTCGCGATTGGTTACATTTTTAAGTCGAAACGGGCCACGTTTCGCTTGCCGGAATCATCTTCTACCTCAACCCATAGTTTGCTTCCTGGTGGAAGAGGGTCGGGAACTTCGGCGTGAGTATGCCATCGATTGGGTTCCGCCGGGTTTTCGATTTCAGATTTGGCTTTGGCTGATCCGCTGCCGTCTTCAATCCCGATCCAAAACCTAACCGCGGTTACTTTTGAAGTGGTTCCGGCCGCGGGTGTGACCGTCACGTCGATGGGCGCATCTTTTCCGGCGACGATATCGCCTTGATCGCGCGTCACTTTGGCAGAAAAACCGCCGATAGTCGCGGTTCCCAGATCAATCACAGGTCCGCCATGACCCGCATCGGGTTTGGGTTCATTTGCACTCGTTGATTTCCTAGCACCTGAGTCGGATTTCAGAGGCTCCTTCTTGTCGCACGCAGGCAACATAACGAGAGCGCTCAACAAGCATACGATTCCGAGAAGCGAGAACTTACGCATTGCATAATCCTTTTGAGAAAACATCAGGTCAAAAAAACGAAACTAAACCACTAGGTATCCACTACGCTGTCCGGTTTGCCTTCGACGTTCGAAAAATGGCGCGGACGATGCGAGCGATCCACGACGATCGATCGGATTCGAACTCAGTGCGACGGACGCCATGGACGAGCGCATAACCGGCAGGCACGACGATCAAGTTCAAAAACGTCGAAGTCAATAATCCGCCGAGCACGACAATCGCTAAAGGAGCCAATAGCTCGCTTCCGGGTTCACCGGCGGAAATGGCGAGGGGCAAGAGTCCGAGCGCCGCACACAAGGCCGTCATCAGGATGGGGACGAGCCTCTCCATGGACCCTCGTACAATTGCCTCAGCCATGGACTTTTTGTCAACTTCAACCAAGTATTTGTAATGGTTCACGAGGAGAATTCCGTTTCGTACGGCAATGCCGAACAGAGTGATAAAACCAACCAGACTCGCGATCGAGATAACGGGAGCTTGATAAATCGCCGTTCCGAATCCCGCAAGCGCCAACGCATTCTGTTGCAGGCCAATGAGTCCACCTTGACCTACATGCTGAACGGAATCCATGACGAAGATTGCGACAATTCCACCGATGACCGCCAAGGGAAGATTGACCATCACCAGCGCGGCAACTTTGAGTGAGCCGGTGGAAAGTTGCAGCAACATGAACATTACCAAAGCCATCCCGGCGCCAGCAACAAACAAGGTCCGTGCCGCGGACTGTTGCGCTTCGAATTGCCCGCCGAATTCGACGATGTAACCTGTACCGTGTACGATGGGTTCCACGCGGTCACGCACTTCGTTGACGAGGTCACCCAAGTTGTACCCGTCCGCTACATTGCACGAGATCACGGCTTTACGTTGGGAATTCTCACGAGCGATGATATTGCTGGTCTTTTCAGGTCCGATGTCCGCGACTTCGGACAAGCGGACTTGCATACCCTCGCGACCCTTGAGGATGAAATCCGCAAGTTGATCGATTCGCTGCCGGTCTTCCTCAGCAAGGCGAACTACCAAATCAAATCGGCGAACACCTTGATTCACTGTGGCAACGACGTCGCCATAGAGCGCGGTTTGAACTTGTTCCGCAGCTTCGGCTGGGCTCAAACCAGCGGCGGCCAAGTCAGGGTGGCGGTAGTTTATGGGAAGTGACGTGATCAGGACTTCGCGATTTGCGGTGACATCGCGCGCCCCCGGAATGCTCTTGAGCTGTCCCTCAATCTGTTTGGCCAAGTCTCGAAGCGTTGCAAGATTTTCTCCGTAGACGTTGATCGCAATGGCTGCGGGCGTTCCTGACAGGATGTGGGAAAGCCGGTGCTCGATGGGTTGGCCGATTTGAACAGTGACCCCGGGTACGCTGGAGGCGATTGCAGCAATTTCCTGGCGTATGCGGGATTTAATCGCGCCGGGTTTCATCGTGATGTCGAGTTCGCTGTTCGACACCGGCTCAGCATGTTCGTCACGTTCGGCGCGGCCCGTGCGTCGAGTCACGCTCTTCACCCCGTCAATTTCGATCAATCGCTTCTCGATCGCCATCGCCGACCGATTGCTCTCGGCCAGAGATGTGCCGGGAGGGGACGAGATGAAGACAGTAAACGAACCTTCGTTAAACTCGGGCAGGAACGACGTACCAAAGGTGCGACCCAGCATCGCGGCCAACACCGTGGCAGCGAGTGCCGCGCCGAGAACAATCTCGCGATGGGCCAGCGACCAACGCAGGATCGGTTCGTATCGCCCCTTGAGCCAGCGTACGAACCATCCATCGGCATGCGGATTTCCACTGGAGACATTGCCCTCGGTCGCGCTCTCACCATATTTCCGAAGCAATATCTTGCAGAGGGCTGGTGTGACCGTGAGGGCCACGACGAGCGACGCCAAGATCGAAACGATATAGGTAAGTCCGAGGGGGATGAAGAATCGCCCTTCGATCCCTCCTAGAAATAGCAGCGGGACAAAGACAATGGCGATGATGATCGTCGCGAATACCATCGCCGGCCGAATTTCATTGCTAGCCGTGAAAATGATCTCGACGTGTGATTTTTGATCGCTGCGGGGCAGCGCGGCATTTTCCTTCAACCGCCGGAAGACATTTTCCACGTCGATAATTGCATCGTCCACGAGCACGCCGATCGCCACGGCCAAGCCACCGAGCGTCATGACGTTGAGCGACATGTCCAACCAACGCATGGCGAGCAACGCGACGGCCAATGACAGCGGCAACGCCGTCAAGGTGATTATCGTGGTCCGCACATTGAGCAAGAACATCATAAGGATGACGGCGACGATGATCGCGGCGTCGCGTAATACGTGCATCACATTGTTTACCGATCGTTCGATGAAATGGCTCTGGCGAAACACGTCGCGATTGATGGCGATACCGGGAGGTAGGCCCTTCTCGATTTGATCGAGTGATCGATCAATGGCTTCGGTCAGCATCAGCGTATTTGTGCCGGGAGATTTTTGTATCGTTAGTACGACTGCTGGCAATCCTTGGTTGGCGGCAGTTCCCCGTTTGGGAGACGGGCCAAGCGTCACCTCGGCGACTTCGCCAAGCGTGATCGGGGAGCCGTCCTTTATCGACACGATCGTCGATGCAATATCGCCAATGTTTTTCACTCGCGC
>JANNYC010000238.1:0-53760 GCA_031409895.1 Planctomycetota bacterium | reverse complement strand
TTCCCCCGTTTAACCGCCCGGCTTCCGGGCGCTGCGGCCTCACCACGCGGCCCGAAGCGGTCCAGTAAAATAAAATTCGAGCGACGGTTGAGGAAAATCGAAAATGGTCGAAAACTTTGAACGCGAGCTGATGCGGGGAAGCCTCGACTTGATGGTGCTCAGCGTCTTGTCGGACAAGTCGCAATACGGTTATGCGATTCAAAAACAAATTCGCGAAGCAAGTCGCGGACAAGTAAAACTACCGGCGGGGACGCTTTATCCATTGCTCCATCGATTAGAAGACGAGCGGATGATTCGCAGCCGTTGGGACGATTCGACCGGTCGGAAGCGAAAATGGTACGAGATTACAGCCAGCGGCCGCAAGCAACTTGCCGCACAAGCCAAACAGTGGAAGAGCTACTCGCAATGCGTCGAGCGGCTTTTGAATCTAGTCGGATTGCGGCCGGAAACGGCATGAATGAGGTGACTCATGACGGACAGCGAATTTGAAACCTATTTGGAGATGCTCGGGCGACTGCTCCGTCTAAGCACCAAACAGCGCGCGGAGATTTCGTTCGAGCTGCGCGATCATTTGGGGGAGCGTCTGGAAGAATTATTGTCGCTAGGCCACTCGCGAGCGGACGCGGTACGAATCGCGGTCGAAGAATTGGGTGACGCGGGGGGCTTGGCGGAAGATTTTGTTTCTATCAATCAACAAAAGAGGCGGAGGTGGGGCATGCGTTTTGCAACTTTTTCGATCGTCGGATGTTTTGTAGGCACCCTGTTAATCTTCAGTCTATGGCCCGACCAGGATCGGCTCCCATTGACCTCCCGCTCGACGGCGCAAGAGTCCACAGCACCCGCCGATACAACCCAAGCCGAAACCGTTGAAGCCCGCAATACGAGAACTCGCGAGAAGCTGGAACATTCGATTGTCGATTGTGAATACGAACAAACGCCGTTTTCAGATATCTTGGAGGACCTGCGCGGTGTATATGGACTCGAATCTTACTTGGACGAGTCTTCGGATCTGCAATTAGACAATCCCATAATCTTAAACCTTCACCAAATTCGACTATCGATGGCTTTAGAGCTATCACTGAGGCCACATAATTCTGACTACGTCATTCGCGATGGAATAATTTTTATTGCCAGCGCTGAAAAGATAGCCGAGATGGATTCGGAAATCCGAGTCTACAATTGCCGAGATTTGGTTCACGACCATGCGACCGCTCTGGATACCGCCGTCGAGTTTCTCAATTATTCCGATAAGGGGGAAGCCGAGGGGGAAACCGACAAAGCACAGGAACCTGTAAAAAGTTCGCCGAAGGAAGCTCAATTGTCCCAACTAATTCGGACAATAGTTTCGCCGCAAACTTGGCAGGAACACAGCCAATCCGTGGTCGTCTACGATGGTCTGATGGTCGTCAATAATTCGGCGAAAGTACACGACCAAATCGAAGAATTGCTGACTCAGTTGCGAAGAGTCGGCATGCAGCAAGCGTCGTCGACCGCCGGTGCCAATCCGAAATAAAAACTTAGGGCAATAAGAAATCACCGCGACGACGCAACATCTTCCATATCGGTCGATTCACGTTGCTTAGCGATCATGTGTTCAAGCGCCCGCCAGCCTTGGAGCTGATCGCGATTTAAGCTTGCCCGGCGACCGGACTTGAGATAATGTTCGACCGCGCGCAACCAGCGCCGAGTCTTGCGCGGCAATTGGACTTTGTCGTTCACGACAAGCCCCGTAACGATTTGCCGCTGATGCCGCCGTAACACACGCAACTTGGATCGGCCGTGCATTCGATAGCCGCATTCATTCAAGATCCGCCGCGCCCGCCGAATTACGCCGCGAATGAATCGGCGATCGTCTTGAGCAAACGAAAAAATCATATCGTCCGCATACCGGCTATACTGCGCACCGGATTTCCGAGCCAAACCACTCAGTCGGGCGTCGAGTCCGTAGTTAACGAGGTTGCTCAATATCGGGCTGGTCGGGGCTCCTTGCGGCAAGCCGATTCGGTCGCCGAGCCGTTTTGTACAAAGCTTGGTCAGCATCCTCCCCGCGCCGCGATTCCAGCCGATCCGACGAAAATACTTAGTTAATCGGTCGCCGCTGGTACTTGGAAAAAAATCTTGGATGTCGATTCGAACCACGACTGCTTGGCCGACGTGCAAGCGAGCGTGAGTGACGATCGACCGACCGCGCTGAAAACCATGCGCCGCCGGATGGACTTTCAACCGCCCAAAAACTCGTCGCAGCAACAGCCGCTGAACTTTTTTCAATACCGGGTTCGGCGAATGCAGAAGCCGTGTCCCACCGCTCCGTTTCGGAATTCGGTGCCAGCGGTACTTAAGCGGAATCCGCCCGTCGGCTGACTCAGTCGTTGCAGTTGGGTTGCTTCGTTGTTCGACACGAATGGCGGGCAAGCCCAATCGTTTCGACAACTCCGCAAGATCGCGCCCGCGACCTTGCGTGAGGTCCGTCCATTTCTGTTGCAACCAACTGAACATGATTTCGGCTCGACAAAGTAAAATGACCGTGGCCCGCCGAAATTCGCCGGGCCACGGCATGCCTTGCAAAGGCCTGTATACCGTTGGCAAACGGTATGCAGGACTTTCCCGAAGAGGCCGACTATCAAGACGACCTGAGTCAACGAGGCTGACGAAACATCAGCCCATGCCACACCTTATTACAGGGGCATCAAGCCAAGGCATAAAGCACTGTTATTTTATGGTCGCAGCTTGCTCAACAAAACAACCCCACAAATCCAGCGGTTTCGCGGGATTTTGCAATCGAGGCTGACGGGGCTGTTGTCCAAAGCCGCTCTGTAACTGCCGCCAACGCGAATGATAGTTGGTGGGGAGTGGTTCAAGCCGATTGCAACGATTCAATACTGTTAACGTGAATCAAGGCGACGTGAACGACTCGTTCAGTTTCGGAATAGCCAACGACGATTTTGGTTTTGAGAACGATAGCGTTTTCAGGATGGCGGACTTATTGCCGAGTGAAGTGGTGGTAGTTGACGGTTGGCTCGAATTTCTCACCCGGATTCAGTTTGACTTTCCAAATGACGGTAGAACTGTTGTTCACGGCTGGATGACCGTGGTACTGCACCCAATCGGCGGCGTCGAAGGCGCCCAGCGTTACCTTGCCTTCATGGGACGACTCGTCCACTTTGCCGCCCACCCGCAACGTGATTTCGGCCTCGATTGCCACATGCTTGTTGTTGCATAAGTCGAGTTTCATTTCTCGATTGATGCGAGCGTACTGGTAGCCCTCCCATTGCAACGCGCCGAGCTCGCGGCTGGTTTCCGATTCGGCAATTGTCCCGCGAGTATCAACGGAGACGGTGACCGGCAGGCGGACATCATCTTTGGGAGGAGTATAGGTTAAAAGTTCTTGCGCCAGCGGTTGGTTGCCTTGCATGATCATCGCCGCGCCTGTCGTCCACGGCAGATTCGTATTGTTCGTCAGCATTATCTGGTGCCAAACTTCGTTCTTCGAAAGCGTCAGCGGCGAGTTCATCCCCGAACCACTCGGCGCCGCGTCGTTGTCCTGTTTTGTGAGGTGGACATCCCAAGTGTAAATGTCCCGATATGGGACTTCGGTGGAAAAGATTGGCACGGCGATTCTTTCGCCTTTGCCCAGCGAAATCTTGGGCAAGTTGTAAACGAACAAGTCCTGAGCGCCCGCAGCCGTAAGTTCCCCCGGCAAGTCCACGACGCCTTGCGCCACGGCGTTAGACTGAGCTTGATCGCGGCGAAATTCGCTCGACCGTTGCGAATACATCGCATTCGAAAGTGCTTGGCTCGAATTGCCCATCAAGTCGGGTGCGGCTTCGGCCAATGCGTTGCGAAGCGTGGCCTCCAATACCAGCGGACTCGGCGTGCCACGAAAGCGAAAATTCGGCACGCCCACCACGATGTCGATGGGAACATCCTCCAAGTCTTCGGCCTCGTTCAGCAATTCAGCCTGCAGTGAGATCCCGGCGGTTTTGTTTTCTAGCTGGTCGCTCAGTGAAACACGATACGTCGGAATCCAACGGATGCCTGGCCGAAAATACATGATAGAAACCTCTTGCTTCTTGTCCCCCGCGTCGAATTTGAATGTCAGCCGCTTGGTCTTTTTGGATGTGGAGACTTGTTTGGCGACCGTGGTCTTCATTTCCTTGACAAGGATCGATCGGACTTGCCCCACGGGTACTAACACATCCCCATCTTCGGTCCGGAGAATAAAGTGTGACCCGTTGATCGTCGTCACGGTGCTTTCGCCGGCGCTCGCTTCATCGGCGGGTCGGTGCGCCGAGATTGAACTGAGCGGATCGCGCGGACTTGCCAATGGCGAGGGAGCTTCCAAACCAAGAAGTCGCAATTGTGCGGCCGCAATTGGCGCATCGGCTTTATCGACGAGTACTTCCTGAATAACTCCCGAGTACAAGGTTTTGTCGTGCAATTCAATTTTGGCGAACTTCCCCTTGTTAGCCAAAAGAATCTCGATTGGCTGTGTGCAAGAGAGTTCCTTTTCCTGGACGTCCTTGGTTTCTTTCCAGCCGGCGAGCATCGAAATAAGCCGCCCATCTTCTGGCACAGCCCAAAACGATCCCAACACCGCCGCATCGGGCACTTCGTCGGTAAACACTTCGCCGTTCTTGTCGGTCGTCGCGACGCCACGCTTGATGATCAGCGCATACCCATCCTTAAAAATGATCGCACGCTCTGTCACAAGTCTTAGTTCATTACCTTGCTGGGCCGCCGAATGCATGGCCGGCGTCAAGACAAGAAACGGCACGACAAGTAAAAGAGTCAAACAACGGCGAAACATGGGAGCCTCCGAGTTTTCGTAAAAATAGGCAGGTCTTTCAACTATATCTGGAATTCGCCCCGTCTCAGGTAACACGAACGTAACAACCCGGCCCATGAAAGTGTTTAGCTTTTTGCGATGTTACCGTTCGGTCACTTCACCATTTATAGCGATTCGACGAAGTTGAGTTTCAGATCAGTCCTGAAAGACACTGGCACAGTTTGTGCCGCCCAGCCCGTTTTACTCCGCTGCGACGGCATCGACTTTCCAGATTTCGCGGCAGTAGTCGCAGATGCTACGGTCGGGGGAGAAGTAGCCGAGGCGGGGGACATTGAGGATGGAGGTGCGCGACCAGCGCTCGGGGTCGAGATACGACGCGCTAACTGGGCTTGGCAAGCGGGGAAAACAAAGTTGTCAGAGACCGAATATGCCCGCCACGTTTTGGGCCTCTGTTCCGGGCTGCCAATTTAGCCAACGGATAGCCATTAAGGAATTTTCGAATTCGCTTAAATTCGCGCCGCGGATGGGCGAATTGATAGGCTACGCGTGATAAAAACGTTCGTGAACTATCTGTCCGTTCTTCCATTTGCGCCGGGTGACTTGGGGATTGGCAACGCGATTGCCGTCCAGAAAGGTCACATCGAATGTCCATTCGGAGAACGAGACGTCATCGGTTACGGCGACCTCGCCGAGAGTCGCGCCGTGAAACTCCTTGATGGAACCAAAAAACTGTTTTTCGAAATCGCGATTGGCGGTTTTGCCAACCCGCGGCGGTTGATTATTTTCCTGCATGATCAACTCGTCCGCATAATATTTTTCAAACGCCTCCAGTGCTTGTCCATTGAGGATCATCTGATTTAGTTCGTTTTCCATTTGTTTGACGTCGCGCATCTGTTTTCTCCATTAAAAAAATTGTTAAGTGATAGCCTAGCACTATTCTGCGGTTAATTTCACCTCGCTGGATTCATTCGCCGGGCGATGTTTGGAGGGATAGTTGACTATCTTGTCCCATTCATCGGCGGTGGAGCGGGCGACGAAGGCGGTGAGCGGGCCGTCGCCAATGTTGAAGACTTCATGCGGGACTCCGGGCTCGATAAAGATGAAGTCGCCCGCTTGATTGATCACAGAGTTTTCCAAGTTGGGGCCAAAGTCGTGACGGACGTTGCCCTCGACGATGTACAACATGACTTCGAACCCGTCGTGAATGTGAGCGTGGGCAATCGCCCCTGGCGGGACGGTTGCGATATTGACCGAAAGGTTCTTTGCGCCGCAGTTTCGACCCGAGAGTCCCTGCTGATATTGGATGCCATTCCATCCCCGTTGGTGTCCGGAATCCCCGCGAAGCACTTGAATGCCGGCGTGTGTTTCAACCAATTCAGGCAATACCGATCGGTCTTCGTTCATGGCTGTCCCTTTAATTTCGCAATCGCGAACAAATGTTTTTCGGTTCGAACGTAAAGTGTATCGCCGGTCAGGTCCAGATAGGGATCGTACTGCTTAGGGTTTTTGACCGGAGTTTGGGCCAAGTGCTTACATTCGAAACAGTGCATTGAGAACGAACGATCCGAAAATGGACATGATGAGTGCGAACAAGTGATAGGCAATTGCCCATCGAATGCCTTTGCGAATAAACCAGAGACCAACAATAAGCTCTGAGCCGGCCAAAATCGAGGATAGCCACGCCAATCCGTCGGGATGCTGCTGGACCAAGCTGCTGACCAATAGAGTTGGGATGAACGCGGGCAATCCGTTTACCATCCAGAGGAATTCCAACGAGAGATTGGACAACTCCCTAAGGTTCACAATCCAGGCGAACGGAAAGTACATACATGCCAACAACGAGATTATTCGCCAACGAATGTTGCGAAATGAAATCCAAAACTGCACGGCCTTGAACAATGCGAAAGCAAATAAACCATTCCCAAGCACGAGCAGAGGCTTCTGACGGAAGACTGCCAAGAGCGCTGCAACCACTGCCGTGACTATCAAAATCGTACGAAGCTTGAATTGAAACTTACCGCTGCCGTCAACGGTGGATGGATCGCGCGCAAAGGGAAGCCACGGAAGCGCGATGCAAATCGACATCACGCAAACAAGCAAACCAATGGCGGTTTGGTTGACTAATGGGGAAGGCCGACTTTGATCTGAGCCTGTCCAATCATAGAAAGCAGGAATTGACCGCCCCACCAAGAAACTGGCAGCCACAAAGATCGGGAAAATCGGCACTCGTGCCAGGAGTTTTGAAATTGCCGTTATTCCTTAACCGAGATGGTTTGTGTTTTTGCTACAGGGGGTAGGCACAATTTTTGGTTGCAGACTTGGTAGCGGATTGTGGCTTCGATTGTGCCGGTCGTCTGTTTCGATTTGCATTTTACTTCGTGAGTCAAAGTAACTTGGTCGTGGTACAAACGCGTGCCGAGATTTTTTGTGTCGGGGTCGCCGCTGGGTCGATCCCAATCGCCGACCAACTCGATTCCTTCACTCGGTTTCAACTCGACTTCGACAGCCTGCGAGAGGTTCCCGTTGCCGGCCGAGTCGTATAGGTGCCAGCCGGGCTCAATTTCGAATTTGATCGAGACTTTATATCGTGCATCGCTCGAATCTTTCGATTCAACAGAAGCAACCGACGTTGAAATCTCAACCGGCGAATCAGAATCGGATTCGTTGTCCGAATCTGTCGCTGGTTCATCAAGCTGGATCGTTCGAACATTCGTCGATTTTCGAATTGCAGTAGATTCATTTTCTCGCAAGTACAACCAGACAAAACTCGAATTCCCGGATGATGCGTAGAACCCTTTTTCTTTTTCCATTAACTCCATGAGTTGTTCGACAAGTTTTTGACGCTCCTCTTGTTTTGCTTCGTCGTATCCCAGCTCGTTCAGCTTCTCGGCGATCTCTTTGGAGTCCGCGACCAAAGCAGCCTGTTCAGCTTGCTCTTCATCCGTCAGTTCGCGTTTGATTTTGATTTCCGAGAAGTCGCCAACCAACAAGTCCATTCGACCATCATGGTCGTAGTCGGCGACGCAAATTTGAGTTCGTACGCCGGGTTTTGGTGTTTCGCCTTGTTCCAATTCCTGTACGATGAACTTTTGTTCGGCGACAGCGGGAATCAATTCTTGAAACATGCCGAATCGCGGTTCTTTCGCCGAGCCGGCGTTCTCATGCCAACCCACGCTTCCAACATCCGACCCCAAAACGATGTCCCACTTGCCGTCGTTATTCCAGTCGGCAACCGCCGGGCACGCATGTCCGTTAACTTTGATCGGTTCGTCGTTGGCCTTGACCGAAATGCTCTCGCCGGAAAATTCGGGTTTTGCACGGGTTCCCTCGTTCATCCGCAAAAATAACTCGCCGCCAAAACTGCCAATCAGCATGTCGAGGTCGCCGTCGCCGTCCCAATCGACAGTTGCCGGCCAGCTACCAAACGACGCGACGCGATCATTGATCGAGTCTTTTTGGTCGACGTCTTTATCCTTACTCACCGTTTCGTAACGAGCTAATTCGATTGGATGATGAACGAGGGCCAGACCGTTCTTGTCCAAGATTTTTTCGATCTTCGCGTATTCGCCATTGCCCAAACCGCGAATGAGGTAGAGGTCACCGGGATCGTACGAGCCGCTGATAATGTCGAGTATGCCGTCATTGTTGAAGTCCACAAACTGTGGAGAAGAAGCGATACATCAGTAAATTGGCGTCTTGGCTGCTTCGCCTCCCGCCATAAATTTTCCACGACCCTCGTATCTTGGTTCGGAGCTGGAACCGACGTTTTCGAAGTGCCAAAAATACCCAGGAAAATCACCGACAAGCATGTCATTGTCGCCGTCGCCATCAATGTCTCCAAGGCTTGGCCCGGCGTGAGCGTATTTCGAGAGCTCGCCGATGTCGATCACCTTTCCGTCGGCCTCAAGTCGAAGGGGAGTTCTCAACTGGCGACTTAGTTCTGATTTGGGTGGTTCAAATTTTCTTTCGGCCGCATCCTGGGCCCAAACGGCACAAGCGAAAAATCCGAACATAGAAAAAACTCCAACCAGGCCCCTGGTCGCTATAGCAGTAGTTCGTTGAAATACAAACCCAACGCATGAGCGAGGCCGGGATTCTTCGAATTCCTCGCGAACGCATCGGGTTGGTGTGGATTTTTTCGACATGCCGCCAGGTGAAATAGTTCGCATCTTAAGTTTCTCCCGAATCTCGACTTTAAACTCATCGAAACGGTGATTGCTTCAAAAACTGCCACTCTAAATTTTCGATGGGAACATCGTAAACTCTTTGAATTGAAGGCACAATTCGCCCTGAAACCGGCAGGGTCAACTTGCGAAAATTGGAATATGAGCCCCAATTGCAGTGGCAATATTTCGCGCCGCAACCGAATCAAGTCTGTCGGTGGAAGTGGAAATTGTGCGAGATTCACTTACGCGCGCGATTCTACAACTAGTTTGTGCTTCGTGCCGGTAATGGTTCGTCGCCATCTTTTTCTTTTCCGCATTCGTCCGGCACGACCTTGGCTCGTTCACATTTCGTCCAACGAACGCAATATCCGAATCGCAGGCTCATGACCCGGCTGGGTTGCAAGGATTTGATGACAGGCGATCCTCGCCTTGTCGAAACTACTTTGGCTGACAAAATCCTCGGTCAAGCGAATCGCGTCGGCGAAGCCTCCAGGGTCCAGAATCCCATTGCGATTCACCCCGGATTGCCTGCGAATACACACATATTTAATTCGCCGGTCTTGGGCACCCAATGAATATTTGTAAGGTTCATTTCCGCGTAACAGGTCGTAAGTCCGGATGCCGTTTTCAATCGCCCAACGAATACTGAAATAATGCAGGACCAGCCCAACGGGTAAGTCATCAAACATTTCGTCGCGACTGGCCATGAAAAACAGCAGTCGCGATTTTTCCGTGTCTACGAAACTCACTAACATGCCAAGCGGATCGTCGCCGCGCCACAGGACCGGCATGTGAACGAGGTGGTCGTCCAAGCCTCGTTTGACGATCTTCGTGTACTTGGCCGCCAAATTCTGGGTGTCGGAGCCTTTGTCCGGCAGCCACATTTGGAACCAGAACTTTTCAAGTGCTTCCAGTTCTTGAGATTGAGTTGCGCTCGAGCTGGTCGAGATTCTAAATTCCGGCGACGATTCCATCTGGCGAAACAACCGGCGGGCCTTCTGGCGAGCGTTGCTGCTCAACTTTTGATTGAGATACTCCTCATAGGTCGGCGGAAGTTCGACGTACGGGCTAATCAGATTGTCGGTTTCGCCATGGTTGATGGTGGCGTCGAGGAATTCGATTCTCAAATCCTCGTCGACAAACGGACCAATAAACAACGCGAAACGCTTGTCGGAAATCTGAAATCCTTTGAAATACAAATGCGACCAATTCAATTGCTTGAGATATGACGCAAATGCCGCGAGCACCTCGTGCTCGTGTTCGCTGAGACAGAGAATCCCGCCATAATCTGCCCAAAACAGACGCCCGGCAAATTCAAATTCATTGCGCAACTGTTTTCGACTGCGGCTCCACACCGTTTTTCGGCGCAGTGGCAAGACGCCACACAGGTTGTCGTCTGGCGTGCGCGCCGTGAGTATCGTCCATTCACCGGGATAGCTATCCAATACACCGGCAAGCCACTTCCACGTTAGAAAAAACTGCGATTCTGGATCCCGGCGATAGAGAGAATCCCAAGCCGCTTGAAGGGACTGGAACTCGTCAAATTTGTCAACGCGTTGAACTAGCATCGTTCCGGTTGACCAGTCTCACTGGTGCAATTCGAGGGTTGAAGCAATTAGAATACGCGGCAAAAGGGCGGCGAACGCGGTCAATAAACCGTTGCGAAAACCGGTGTTGCGGACCCAAATCGCTCCTTCGATCATACACCGACTTTATGGCAATTGAATCCGTTATTTTAGGAGGTCGAGCCCCACACTGCCGTAACCAACAATCCAATTTTCGTCAATAATTGAACTTATTCCAATACTTTTTCTATGCAGTTGTTAACGAGACGTTGCCAATGCGATTTGTGCGTCAGAAATCTAGAAGCCCGAATACATATTTCGTTCGAATCACAACATTGCTTTTGTCGGCTAAATTTTTTACTTTGGCTTTGGCAGTCAGTGCCTGGGCAGCGCCATTACAAGTCGAAAAACCATACTTTGGTATTCACGTAGTCGATGGATCGAATGATCGCGGCGTACCCTTGGTTGAATTGCGGACTGTAAACGACGTGTCGTACTGGACGGATAGTCAGGGCTGGGTCGCGTTTCACGAGCCGGATTTGATGGATCGCGACGTCTTCTTTCACGTCGCCACGCCTGGCTACGAGTTTCCATCCGATGGGTTTGGCTATCGCGGCGTTCGCTTGCAAACAACGCCGGGCAATTCAGCAACGATTCAAGTCAGACGAACCAATCTCGCCGAAAGGATTTGCCGCATGACCGGCCAAGGGATCGACCGCGACACACGGCTGCTAGGGTTGGCGACCGACCGAGAGCGCGACCAAGCCATAACTCTCGGACAGGACTCGGTCCAAGCAGTTCCATTCGGCGACAAGATATTTTGGCTGTGGGGCGATACGAATTTGGCTCATTACCCCTTGGGAAATTTTCACACCACTGCCGCAACGTCGCGCTTGCCGACCAAGGAAACTGAACCGCCCGAAAACGGAGTACGGTTTGAATACTATCTTGATGCAACAACGGGGTTCGTCGCACCAATGATTCCAGACTCACAGCCTGGGGCCGTTTGGTTGTTTGGTTTGATGGTTGTTCCCAACGAGTCTGGCCACGACGAACTGCTCGCTCATTATTCTCGGCATCTCAGCTTGGCGGAAGTCGCGGAACACGGTCTGGTCCGCTTCAACTCGAAAAGCGAACGCTTTGAGAAGTTAAAGACCATTGACCTCGCCGAAAAATGGCGGTATCCGCGCGGCAACGCGGTCCGCGTAAACGGCGGCAGCGGCGATTATTTCTACTTTTGCGAGCCCTTTGCCACGACTCGCGTTAAAGCGAATTGGGCGAGCGTCATCGACCCGCAAGCCTACGAAGCTCTACATTTTGACGAAGCGACCTCGTCGTACCGATGGCAAACCGATTTGGAACCGACCACACAGCAACGGGAAAGCGAGTTGTTAATCGCGGGCGAAATTAGCGCCGGGCAATGTCGATATCGGTGTCTTGAAGCAGCAAGCGGTTCGTCGATTGAAATCCATCGGGCTTCGATCAATTGGAACAAGTTTCTTAACAAGTGGCTATTGATCGGAAATCAAGCGGGCGATGAGAACGCGGCTTCGCGGTTGGGTGAGGTCTGGATGGCCACGGCCGATGAAATCGCTGGTCCGTGGCACACGGCGATCAAAATCGCATCGCATCCGAATTTTTCGTTCTACAATCCACGTCAGCACACCTTCTTTGATTCCGCCGATGGCCGGTACGTCTACTTCGAAGGGACTTTCACTCGCACTTTTTCCGGGTCGGTAGCCATACCTCGTTACGAATACAATCAGCTTCTCTACCGCCTCGACTTGAGTAACAAACGAATTTCAGGCCAATAGCGTCGTTGCCAGATTCCTTTCGCCGCACGGCGCGCAACTCTGCTAGGTCTTGATTGCTGCGGATGAATTGCGGATTTGTACTTTCGGTTGCACTTCATTCTGACTTCCGTGCAACATTACTGACAACTTGTGGCAATTCGGCAACTTGGGACGATCCACGCAGAAACGAAAAAACCCCGCAAAAACAAATTGTTTCGCGGGGGTTTATCAGCGAGGCCGACGGGGCTCGAACCCGCAACCACCGGATCGACAGTCCGGTACTCTAACCAATTGAGCTACGGCCCCTTGTTGGGATTGACTCTAAAAATAGCCGCTGGGTTCGTTTTGGACAAGTGGCTTTTTGCGTGCAAAATCCGGCTATAGTCTTCATAACAAACGACTCTTTGATTAGTTATCCCCCTCACCCTGCCCTCTCCCCAAAGGGGCGAGGGAACGATAGAGGAGTAAGTTCAACCGCTCTCCCCAAAGGGGCGAGGGAACGAAAGGGAAGCAAGTTCAACCGGCTGGTTTTCAAGGCTACCTCGTTGGGCCGTTACAACTGGGACGGTCGATTCGTTCGGTTCGTTCGGCTTAGGTATTATTCGCTCGACGCGATTTCCAGCCGACCGGACGAGTCGACCAGGGCTAAGTTTGTACAGGAGTGTTGCGGTCAATCCAACGCTCTTTTGCGCCATCAACCCCAGTCAATCCAATGAACTATTCTTTTCGCTCACTCTGGCACGAAATCTACAAGATCGCCAGCAACGACCCGCAAACCACTTTTGTGATTGCGATGATTGTCGTTGTGGGAGTTGGAATCGTGTGTTTGCGCGGCAACGTGATCAAGCGCTAGTCAGCTCAGCGGTTGAATTCGCCCCTCATCCTAACCTTCTCCCCGCAAAGCCGGGGAGAAGGAACAATGCAAAATTCACTCCGGTCCTCACTCCAAAATCCTTGACGGCGCTGCTCCTCATCCTAACCTTCTCCCCGCAAAGCCGGGGCGAAGGAACGAGGATTAGGGATTTTCGGCCCCCTCATCCGGCCTTCGGCCACCTTCTCCCCGCAAAGCCGGGGAGAAGGAACTATTCTGGTGTTCAGACAGACACCTATTCTTCTGTTGCCGAGGAACTATTCTGGTGTTCGGACAGGCAATTATTCTTCGCTGGCCGCAGGCTTACCTCCCAGGAATGATTTTGTGGTGGCCAGTAGCCCGCGACGAATCTTGACGAGTTGTCGCAGATCGCGAACTTTGGAATTCGATTCGTCGGTCACATAAAAGACGCAGACGATCCGCGAACCATTGACGGACGTGCGGGCAAAGTGAACGTCCAATCCGAACTCGTAAATCTTTTTTGAGATCGTGTAAAGCAACCCAAGTTTTTGATACGCGAACACGTCGACGATCGTCGCATGGTCGGCGCTTTGATTGTCGATCTGCACGCGAATTTCCGGCAAAACAAATTCTTCGCTGGCCGCTGAAGCGAACTCCCAAGTCCTTGGGAAGCGCGGTGCGGTTGCACGCGTCCCGCTGACCAGTTCGGTCGCCATGTGCAGAATCTGCTCCAAGCGACTCTTCGGCGGTTCCGGACTGAAGGTCGGGTCTTCGAATTGAAACCAATACCACACCAGCGAATCGTCCAAGGGCTTGATGTCGGCCCCGCGGATTTTGAGGCCCGAGCTCGCGAGCATTCCGTTCATCTGATAAAAAACGCCAGCCAATCGCTGTTGATATTTGGCTATGCACAATTCGATCACGTTTCGCTTCTCGGAAAATTCGATCCAGCATTTGAAATCGCCTGGAGCAAGCTTATGAATCTCCAGCATTTGGGCTTTGATCGTATCGGGGCTATGGTCGCGGCAATAATTGCGCGGCAGGGCTTGGGCTCGTTCGGCGACCCACTGAGCGACCTCCGGATCGGGGATGGATTTGCGAAGTTGATCGAAGAATCGGCCCAATTTTGGGTCGACCGCGCGCGGCCCGTGGTGACCGGTCAGGAAGCTTTGCGCATTGCGATACAGGTCGGTGAGCAGCCCAAGTTTCCAATCGGTGAGCGTGCCAGGCCCGACGCCCGCGATATCCGCGCAGGTCAGCACGTACAACATTTGCAAAGTCTGAATTGAACCAACGGTCGCGGCGAATTCAGCGACGATCGATTCGTCGTTGATATCACGGCGGGTCGCCAGATGATCCATTTGCAGGTGCTTGTGTACGAGAAAAATCACCGTCTCGCCGTCTTCTTTGGACAGGCCCAGGCGCTGCACGGTTTCTTCCGCCATTCGCCGCCCGACTTCGCTGTGATCTTCGCGAAAGCCTTTTCCTAGATCGTGCAACAGCAGTGCCAAGTGCAACAAATCCTTGGGACGAATTTCCCGGTAGGCTTGGCCTAGCAAGTCCGTCCGCGCATTGAACTCAGTGGCCGCTTGGATTGCGCGGATCGTGTGTTCGTCGACGGTGTATTGGTGATACTCGTTGAACTGCAACAAGCATCGAGCGTGCTTGAACCCCGGAATGATCTTTTCCAACACGCGCAAATCGTGCAAGCGGTGCAGCAGCGTCCCAAGCCGCGTCGGGCCGGACAACAATGCCATGAACCGCGAGGTTTCGTTGGGAGTCAGCGGCAAGTCTTCCGCGCCGGTCATCGATTGGCGAATCGCTTCCCAAGTCGGGTATTCGATCTCCTTGTCATAGAGATTAGAAAGCTGCATCAGCCGCAACACCAACTCAAGATTCTTTGAGACGTCGGCGAGGGCCGCTGGCTTGGCACCTATTTGGAACAAGCCAACGCGGAAGTGCTGATCGACTGAACGAGTGATGATCGAGGTCAGCATATTGGGCATCGTCGCGCGGGCTTGGCTGGCCGCGACGAAATGGTCGGAACAAAATCGGACGTCGCTCGTGTGCTGAAAATAGTCGCGCATAAAAGATTCCACGGGCAGCAAGCCTTGGCCAGCCGTGTAGCCAAATTTTTCGGCGATCCGAACTTGCTCCGAGCGCGTCATCCGATCGTTGACTTGTTTTGCGTGGAAATGCAATTCGTTGCGAAGTCGTAGCAGAAACTCAAACGCGACGGTCAGCCTCTGATAGTCGGATCCCATGAGTGCTAGAGAGGCCGCAAGCTTTTCCAAGTCAGTTTCCGCGAACCGCAAGAAGCCAATCCAGCGGACCAAGTGAATGTCGCGCAGGCCGCCACGCGATTTTTTAATGTCGGGCCGCAACAAGTACACCGTATCGCCGAATTGCACGCGTTCCACTTCTCGCGCGCGAAGGATTCCGCGAATCGTCCCCGCCGAACGCCGCTGGGCCAATCGCTGAAATTGCAAAAAGAAATGATCGAAGAGCGCGCGGCTGCCGCCGATGAGCCGAGCCTCAATCAGCGAAGAAAACGTCGCTGGAACTCGTAAGGACAACCCCTGGGCTTGTCGAGGCGTTTGTACCGTGAAGCCGACTTTGAAGCCCGCGTCGTTCAGGGATTGGCTTAACGACCGAGCCAATTGCTGCAAATTCCGATCGTCCGTCGATTGACACATCAACATCAGATCGATGTCGGAATACGGCGCGACATGCCGGCGACCGCAACCACCATGCAATACCAGAGCAGTTTTATTTGCCAGTTCCGCATCTTCGGATTCGGCAAGTCCATGTCGATACAACTCTTGAATGATTACGTCCAAGCGATTCGAAAGCTCCGTGACAATCGCCAAGCCGGATTCGCCTTGGTCGTGCCGGCGGCAAGTAGCCTCGTGCGCGTCGGCCCAAGTGCGGCGAGCTTTCAACACGTGCTCGGGCAGAGTTGAGGCAGTCGAAATCAACGGCGAAGAAGAACCTTGGCTCATCAGCAATCCGATTCGAATCGATCAAATCGCTTCGTTGCCGGTTTCGCCGGTTCGAATGCGAATGACATCCTTAATATCCGTGATGAATATTTTGCCGTCGCCCATCTGACCCGTCTTGGCTTTTTCCATGATTGTTTGAATAACGGCGGCGACTAGTTGATCGGGGCAGACGATTTCGACTTTGACCTTGGGCACAAAATCGATTGCATACTCGGTGCCGCGATACATTTCGGTATGACCTTTTTGTCGGCCAAAGCCCTTGACCTCGGTGACAGTCATGCCGCCGACGCCACAAGCATCCAACGCGATTTTGATTTCTTCCAGTTTGAAATGCCGAACGATGGCTTCTACTTTTTTCATGTTCCCGCTCCCGATCGTGCGTTGTTGACGGCTTCGTCAAAGCTCAATTCTCCGAGGACGAATTATACAACGGCGTCAACCGCGACAGAATTCCGCGCCCAAAAAAATTGTTTCTAAATGGGAAAGCCAATAGTTGCCCCCCAAGTGCGGCTTTGTGGAGCTTTACCTTGCCTCCAGCGAATCGACTGGAACGCTCGAAACCGTCAGCTTTGCCAGCCCCTTACTCGGCACACATCAATCGGCCCCTGATATCCAGATCGACTCGGTTTTTCCGTCGGTTTGATTGACCAGTCGCCCCAAAACAAACAACCAATCCCCCAATCGATTCACGTAAACACCAACCCATTGGCTGTCCGCGATCGGCTGTCCAAAATAAACGCGTTCGGCCCGTCGGCAGATCGATCGCGCCAGGTGAATCGTCGCGGCCGACGAACTTCCGCCAGGCAAGATGAAATTGGCAAGCGGCGGCAAGCGGGCCGTATGCTGATCCATCTCTTGTTCAAGTTCCGCAGTCCACGCTGTAACTCGCTCGCGCAAGTTCGACTTTCCCAAATCGTGCCTCGCCAATTCCCCACCCAAGGCAAAAAGCTGACGCTGCGTTCGCTCAAGCAATCTCGCGGAAACTTCATCGCGCGATTGATTTGCAGCGATTCCCAACACGGAATTCAATTCGTCCAATGTTCCCAACAGCTCAATTCGCGGATCGCTTTTTTCAACGCGAAGTCCGCCCAATAACGACGTCCGGCCTTGATCCCCTGTTTTTGTATAGATTTTCATCGAGAATTGTCCCTTTGTTGGCTTTTAGGCCCAATGCGGATATGATGGTACCGATCGCCGATTAGCTAGTTTTTTAGGTGTTTCGAACGAATTCCGGTTGCCGTCGTGAACCCGGAGTCGTCCGCAGCGGCTGACTTCGACGGCAACCATCACCAGTGGCTTTTTCGGCGGGCAGTCTCGCTTGGATTAAAAATTGCCCAAGCGATTATACGTGAAAGTTTGCCAGCCAAGTTCAATGCTTCGTTCGTCAGAAAATTAGCTTGGTTCCATTTGTCGATACTCTCCCCTGTTTTTTTGCGAGGATTGCTTGCCACCGACCAACGAAATTGTCGACGTACGCTCGTGCGGCGTACTCGTTTATCGGGATGAACCCAAGCGGTCATTCTTGTTAATGAAGCATGCCGAGCGCTGGGACCTGCCCAAAGGCCATGTCGATCCAGACGAATCAGACGTGGATTGCGCCCTCCGCGAGCTGAAGGAAGAAACGGGCATCGACCCCGGGTCAGTCGTCGTCGACAAAGATTTCCGCTTCGTGCATCACTATCCGATCGCGCGGGGTCGGACTAAAGATAAAGTTGGCGAGCAACTCAAGGAACTAGTCATTTATTTGGCTCGGCTCACGCGCGATGTCAAAATTCACGTCACCGAACACGACGGTTATCGCTGGTTCGACTGGACCCCACCCCACAAGATCCAACGCAAAACCATCGACCCTCTTCTCGCCGCCGTCGAAAAGCACTTGAAGGCGAAATAGCTCGGGCACCGTTCTACGCTACTGTATGCTTTCAATTCGATCGTACGACTCCGATGCGAAGATCGGATTTAACTCGCGGGATTGCTGCGCGAGTTGCGCTCGGCCACTGGCATCACGTATTTTTCAGCGCCGCAGCCGAAGGTGGCGCATTTGCCGTTGTATTGCCAACACTCTTTGCAATGTGGGGCGCGGCAGCGAATGCAAATGACAACGTCTGGTCCGATGGCTCCGCTGCAAATCGGACAAATCATCTCTTCGATAACGCTCGCGGTCTGTTCGTCGACAAATTCCAAACCCTCTTGTTGGGATAATTGGGCTTGGGAAAACAGGTCAAGCATCTTGGCCGTGACTTCGCCCAGCCGTTGCCTGTTGCGAAAATGGCCGCCGACGCTGATCTGAAACTTGCCTCGCCGAATTCGCCAAAACAAAAATCCGTTTTTCGACATGTTCGCTAAATGGTCCAAATGCCAGACGCAAGCCGGCGACAAAATCTGGCGGCACATGAGTGCGTCGTTGGTCCAGACTTCGAATTTTTCATTCAGCCCCGGTTGATCGAGGAAGAATCGACCCAACCCGCCCCTCGGAATCCCAAAAGATCGCGGGCCATGTCGCAATAAAACAAGCTGAAATCGCCGGTCGGGCCAATCGATGGCCATTCGGGTCTGTCGGCCTCCGCCACGGGGAGTTCGGAGATGCGATGAGAATTGAGCAACCGACTCGCGAAAACGAAACACAACTCGCGGATTTCCCGTCAGTGCCGTCGATATGAGGCCCAAGTATCGTTTGGCCAAATCTTCAAATGCATAATACAGCGACGCTCGTCGATTCAAATAGATAATGAAGCAAACGACAGCGGCCAAGCTCGCAATGACGGTCAATGTTCGCAATCGATGTTCCTCGTAGCGGTGTAGGAGGCGTGAGGCCTGAGACTTGAGGTTTGCAAAAAATAAATTGCGAGTTGCGCTGCTCCTAATCCCAAGCTAGGCTACTCGCAAGGGAACTAAACTGATTTTTTTTAATCAAGTTCTTACGCCAACTTGATTTTTGAATCGTCTCGGGGCGGGCCGCGCGACGTGTCATCTGAAATCATTTCGGCCGATTCGAGCGATTCTTGTCGCCGTCCCCAAAAATAGCCGCCGATGCCGCTTGCAATCGTCGCGATCAGCGCGGCAATCGTTGAGAATAAAACGATCGACTTCGTCGACGAGTCTTTTGCCGCGCCCACTATTGCCGGCTTCGCTTCATCAAACTTGGCTTGAAGCGCCTTAATAGAAATATCGCGTTGAGCCAACTTCGCGGCAAAGTCTTTGTTCTCTAGAGTCAACCGAGCGAGTTGCTCGGTGGCCATTTTGCTTTGGTCCTTGAGCTGCTGAGTTAGCGCGGACTGCCCTTCCAAGTTCGATTTCAAGGCCGTGTTCTGCTCGCTCGCCGCAGTTAGTCGATCCACCAAGCCCGTTGCTTCGGGCGTCTTTTCCGCCAGCGCTGCCAACATCTCCCGATAAGTATCGGCTTTCGTTTGGGCTTGGCGCTCGCGAACGAGCAAGTCCATTTGTGTTTGTTCCGTAGTCGCCGACCGATCAACATTCGCCGGTGCCGAACCCTGCCACAACACCGCCGTCATCAGTATCAACTGCCCCAAAATCAATACGGCCAAGCCGATGAGAATACTTGGCGGAAGCGATCGCTCGGCCAGTGTGATCGTGGTCGGCGCGGCCGCCGGTTTTGACATTCGTAATCGTGGATCGGCTGACATTGTTGCCCTTTCATTGTAATGCCCAGCCACCGCTTGAAGCTCTTCTTCGCGGTGACGATGGGCGAACAAGCCAAAACTGGCGGAACGCTGCTTGCTGGCAGGCCGCGATTCTTGTGACCAACAGAACCAACCGCGATCGTCGCGAACGGGATCGATGACCAGCGCGACGTCCAACGATCGATTAAAAAAATGATCGCAAATGAACATGTCCATGTCGGAAAGAAAAACGCCCCAACCTGGATGCGTATGATACCAGCCGACAATCGCGAACTTGTCGGGAAATTGCTCGCGCTGCCGCGTTATGGCTTCCCAAGTCTCATGTGTGAACTTAAAGCTGCCGCGAGTCGCTTCGTAATGTTCGGCCCGCAACGAGTCGCGCACCACGACAAACGGTCGCCCGTCAGGGTCGATCATCTGATCGCCGAGCAGCACCCCGCCAAGTTCCACGTTGACATTGTCGACTGCGTGTGATTCCAATTCGCGCATCACATCCAAATCGACAAAAATCGGCCAAGCATCAGTCGGTTCGCCAACCCACGCCACCGCGAAATGCGGATTGCGATCCGGCGCGACGCCCGATTTGGGCTGCGATTGCTGGAATTCGCCAAAACTAATTTCCGCATCCATTGAACTTGTCGGTTTGCTGTCGAGGAAAGTCCGCCCGTGATGCCTCGTTTAACCCGGAGCCAACGGCGACGGCGTTGACACGGCGAAGATTCCATCGCCGTTGGCTCCGGGTTAAACAAAATGGCCGGGCAAGGTATTGCGAGGCTTCAATTGATAATAACGTGTCCCGCCTGCCGTTTCGATTTTGACGATGTCGAAATCAGGGATTCCTAGCTGTTGCAAAGTCCGATTTGCCCACGGACTGGCCGCGTCGACTCGGTGAATCGTCTGCGGTTGCATGGTTTGTCCGCACTGGACACAAGTCGCGTCGCTGAGCTGAACGCTCTGCAGCGGCCGTTCCACCGACGTCGCGATCGAGCATTGCTTGCACTCAAGCGCGCTAACCCAATCTCGATCCAATACTAATTGGGCATCCGCCGTTTCCAGCAACTCGCTGGCCCGTGCTTCGGCCGTCAAGGCAATCGAAACTATGTCTTCATACGTTTCGTGGCTGAGGCAATCCGGCCGTAATGGATAACGCGTTTCATAAAACTTATTCGCGACTCCGTTGAATACAAAAGCCGTCGCATCGCTGGGCGGCAGGCCGTGCAAAAGCTTGAGCGCCTCTTGAACCTGGAGGCCGCCAATGATCGATGCGATCGTCGGCGACGTCGGAACGCGACCTTGTTGGATGTCCGACTGCTGAAGAAGCGGGCAACTGTAACGAAGTTGAATCAACCGATAATCCGCATCCGTCATTCCGCATTCGTAACATGGTCCCGCAGGCGGCCGAAAGACTTTGGCGACGCCGTTGATTTCTTGGATTCCGCCATCGATCCACGGCCGTGTGACTTTCCAGCACATCCGATTGACCCACAACCGGGCTTCGCGATTATCCAAACAGCCGATCACGACATCGGCGGCGCGGACGCGACCCAAGCCAACTTCGGTCATGACATTGCCGACGATCGCATCGATACGTACATGCGGATTAATCTGCCGCAAAGATTCGGCCGCGACTTCGGCCTTAAAACGGCCCGCATCCTTTTCGCGGAACAAGACCGAGCGCGATAAATTCGAATTCTCGATACGATCGAAGTCCACGATCTCAATGTGGCCCACGCCGACCAAGGCCAAGTTTTTTAGGACTTCATTTCCAAGTGCACCGGCACCGACGACCAACACGCGACTTTGTTGCAATCTCCGCTGGTCCCACCATGGAATAAGCTGAAGCCGACTATAGCGATCGTCGTCGCTGATTTCAAAGGGCGGTTGATTCATCGCTCAAACACTGTCCATAAGCCGTTGAAAGAGAAGTGTTCAGTTTTCAGTGTTCAGTTTTCAGTATGGCGAGCGGGAGGCGTCAGCCCCTTGATTCTTGTCCAATCCGCCGCAGCGCTTCAGTTTTCAGTGTTCAGTCCGGAGTTTTTTCTTACTGAACACTGAACACTAACCCCCTTCATCAATCGATGAAGATAATATCCGCGTCTGCATTTCGACTCGAGCTTTTGAGTCTATCGGAAAAACGGGGGCGGGGGTTGCCGCCAACGAGAATCGGCGGCGGAACGACGTTTCGGATTTCGGTTGCGTCGACGATGGATGCCGCTTCGCCCGAAACGCGGTCGCGTAGACCACGCGAATCCAACGGAAAAGAAAGTGTCGATTGGTCGCGAGCCCAGATTGCGGCTTCGCGATTGTAGGGGCTCAGAATATCGAAATTTTTGTAACGGATCATGTCCCACAACATAAGGCACATTTCGTCAAGCTTAAGGCTGGGAACCCAAAATGTTGAGTATCCGCCCAAGCACACCACGCCGTTCGTCGAGATGTTCGGATGAAAGATCGGGGTGCGCCAACTGAGCGCGGGCATGAACCGAGGATAAGCCGATCCCAATTCGATGCGCACGTGATGCTCGTCGCGCGGGACGACTTGTCCGTCGTCCAATTGCCAAAGCCCGATGCCGCGAAAGAACACGTCGTAGATTTCGTGCGCCGAGCCTGTTTGACGAAACGAAACGATTGAACTTTCGTTCTGCAAACGAATCAAGGCTTGGAAATCGGCTGCGAGCCGTCGATCGCGCGGAGAGGGGCGCATGGCAATTGCGGGCACGTTATTTAGCCGGCCACAATCTCCGGGTAGATAATGAGATGATCGCCTTCATTAACATTGGCTTCGATCAGCGTTTGATCTTCCAGGAGTCGCTTGCCGCCTTCCTTGTGGTCCAAGCTATAACTCATCGGATGCCCGTCCGGTCCGACCACGGGCAGATTCATCTTGGTGATGATGTTGGGCAGAATGCGGCGCACGGTGACCGCATCGGAGACGACCGCTTCGACGGACTTGGATCCAGTTTGATCCAGAAAAATGACTTTGGTGCCCTGGCGAGAACTCGTTTCTGTCATGCTAAAACCCCTTGCGACTATGCCGTCAATTTGCGCGACCAAATTCCTGTGACAATCTTCCGCGATGCTCCGTCTATTTTAACGAATTTGAACGCGCGGCAATTGCCAATTCTTCAAATTGTTTCCGCAATCCATTTGTCGCCGCCAAAAGACCGCAAATTCCCCATTCAAGCGATTTGTCGGGCCGTATTCGCTTTTGGGTATTCGCGGCCAGGCGGGCCATCTTGGGATAATTCAGCCCGGTATTTCGGCTGACGCTGATCAGTCCGATTGTGACGACTCCGCCAGCAGGCAAGAAATCACAAAAAAACAACTGGCGATGACGCTGCCGCCTGCGATGACCTAAGTTTTCGAAACGATTCCTCGCCCCCGCTCAGAATGCGACCATGGACTATTTGAATCAACTGTTTGACTTGACTCCGGCCACGCCAACGACTGCCTCAATGTCTGGACCCATTCCCAGGGCCGAAGTCGAGCGCCAGCGACAACTCGATAAAAAAACGTACGGCAACTTCGAATTCACCGATGCGGTTCGGCCGTCGCCCAAAGCAAAAGTCCGTCCTTCGCAAGGTTTTCGTTACGACAAGTATGTCGACGAAGAATCGAAGACCGAGATTCCCGTGATCATGGCGGCGGCATCGCGCGAAGTCCTTTACTCGGTCTTCCTGCAACTCATTCAGCAACTGGGACCGGTCGTCGACGTTGTGCTGGAAACCAGCCACGAACACGAAGTCACCGGACACTGCGATTTGTTTCGCGAACAAATCGACCTGCCAATTCTCACCAGTATTTTAATGGAGTATGAGGAAATGCTGCTCCATGACGGCTGCACTGGCATCGCCGTATTGAATCCGCAGACTCCACAAGAAGTTCAATTCGACGAACACAAGCTCCTGATCATGTACGGCAATCCGCTTGAGTCGTTCGAAAAAGTTTTGGAGCAGCATGGCATCAACTGCGAGCCAGCAATGCACTTCATTACCGAAGGCGAACACATTCACGCCTCGAACCAATTTTATCGCGAGCAGTTTGATTTGCTCTGCAATACCCTGGGCACCGAAAAAGAACGAGGCGGCGAACTCGAGGCTTAGTCGCCAGTAGGGTTGACGTTGGCGCCCCGATTATCAGAATGTTCCGTACAAGCCTAAAGATCGGACGTTCCCTTCTCCGGAAAACGTGTACAAATTCTCCCACTTTCGCCAAACGTCAAGCTATTTTTCTCTGTCCCTCAATAGTTTGAAATTGAACCAACATGAATTTGTTACCTGCAACTAATTTGATCGCGATGTTCGGCTTGCCGATGTCGGCCGTCATGTGGTCGGTCGGCACGGTCATCGTTGGATTGATCTGCGGGTTCGTTTTGGGATCGAGTTTCGCCCTTTATTACGAACCGTGGCGAATGAAGCGCGAAAAATCGCGTCTTCTCAAATGCTTGATGCAGATTCTCAAGAGCACGGAACAGCTCAACGCCGACGTCGATACGCATAACGACGTGCTCGCGACGGTACGTCAATCGGTCACCGAAATCCAAGTCGACGGCGACTTGAATGCCGTTCAAGAACAATTGGTCGAAGAAATTCACGCCATGGTCCACTCGAATCGTCGTCTAGAAAATGACTTGACGATCACGCAGTTCGAGTTGCATCAGCGCGCCCGAGAACTTGACACGACTCGTAGCGAAGCACGCATCGACAAACTATCCGGCCTGGGCAACCGCCGCGCATTCGATGAATATTTTGGCTTTTTCTATTCCAGCTTTAAATCGCGACAGGAGCGATTTGGACTGTTGCTGACGGATATCGATCATTTCAAACGAATCAACGACGCCCACGGGCATGCCGCAGGCGATATCGTCATTCAACGCATCGGCGAAGTCCTTCGCCAGTTCGTGCGCGGCGATGATGTCGTCTGCCGTTTGGGTGGCGACGAATTTGCGATGCTATTGCGTGGCACGACCGAATTGGAATATCAGCAGATGGCCACTCGCCTTCGCAGTCTCATCGCTCGGACTAGCTTTGATATCGGCGACGACGCATCGTTAACCAGCATTACGATTAGCATCGGCGTGGCGATCGTTTTGCCGGGCGATACCAAGGAATCGCTCATGGATCGTGCCGACAAAGCCCTCTACCGATCCAAAGAGTTAGGCCGAAATCTCGTCCACATCTGGGACGGCAGCAACGCACTAGTCCACATCCCAACCATGACGACGAACTAAGTCGCAGCGGCGGCCAATGGCGGAAGACCGATGGCCTCACCGATTTACCAGATGCTGAGCGAGACATCTCGGAACAACTCGCCGTTCATGAAATGATCGATCGGTTTGCCGAAAAACACGCGCGCCAAGCCGAGGTGGCAAAACTGCGATTCTTTTTACAGTGCACGTTCGCTGAAGTCGGAGACATTTTGGGGATCTCCGCAGACTCGGCCGAGTCCGATTGGGCTTTTGCCCGGGCTTGGTTTCGCCGGGAATTAGAAAAGGGCGACTGAGCGACCGTTCGGAAACAAGGTCGTTGAAAGCGGGAAAGCCTCTGAACCAAGCAGCAAATCACCGTCGATTGTGGGACTTTTGAAAAAATCCGCAACCGAAGGGATTTTCTTCCCGGTTTTCGCCCCGCGACTTCGCATTGTCTTGGTGGAGAGAGTCCTGAATCAGTGATTTCAGGGCCGGGTTCTTATGCTTGATGCAGCGCTGACAAATTCGGAAGATGGTGCTGAACATGGAACCAAATGAACCACATCGTTTAACCGCGCGGGCAACGCCCCGCGCGCTGCGACGGCGAAAGGCGCGCGGCCCGCTGGGCGGGCGGTTAAACTACGGAAACGACCACGCTTTATCTGGCTGAACTTTCAGCTTTCAACTTTCAACTTTCAACTTTCAACTCTGAAATGAACGAACGCGAAATCTTCAACGCGGCGGTCGAACCGATTCTTGATTATTATTTTTTCGCCTGAAAGGCTTTGACTGCCTGCTCGCGGTCAGAGTAAATGTCGAATGACTTGTCTAGTTTGGTTATCTTTAACAACTTTGTGAGATCGCTAGACAAGCTGCAGAATTTCAAATTGACCTTTGCCTCGTCGCACTTCTGGCGGAGCTGAAGTAGCTCGCCGATCATCGAGGATGTAATCAGTTTTACGTGTCGAAAGTCAATTAACAGATTGGAGACGTTGCCTTGCGCGACCAGCTCGCGGAGTTGAAGCCCGATGGATCTCGACTTCACCACGTCAAGGATTTCCGTCTCCACAAAATCGACGATCACACCATCCCTGATTTTTGTAACAAATATTTCATTCATTTCATTCGATCCTTTTGTCAATCAACTCAATTGAGGCAATGGTCAAATCGTCCGACAGTGGGACTGGTCCTCGAAACGCGTCATGGGCTTTCAAGAGTAATTGGACATCTTCCAGTGCCGAATGGCTTGCCGACAAACATTTTAAGGCCTCGGTTTCCCCGAAAATCGTTCCCCGATCATCCTGCTGTTCCACCAGTCCATCACTGAAAATTATGATACGGTCACTCGGTTGCATCACAAGCTCCCCCAAGGCATAGGTTGAGCTGGAAAAAGCTCCCAGGGGCGGTCCTCCTTGGCTGTCTATTGATCGGAACCCCGAAAGTTGCTGAAAAACACACCAATGTCCGTGACCAGCATCAATATACCGAAGCCGGCGAGACGATGCCTGAAACATTCCAATCCAAAGAGTGACAAAGCCCTGCCCTTTGAATCGAGCGTGGAAATAGGAATTGGCCTCGCCCAGCAATTGCGACAAGTCGATCTGGGAATTACTTCGAGCGCGAAAGTAGGTTTGCACGGTGGCCATCATCAATCCGGCCGCCGCTCCTTTGCCCATAACATCGCCCAACAAAACCATCGTGCAGTCTTCGTCGAGAAGCACTATGTCGAACAAGTCACCCGCCACAATAGTACCCGGGACGGCCTCCAAGGCGTATCGGACAGAGCCGACGTCGCCGATCGAATCGGGTATCATCTGTTGCTGCGCAGTTCGGGCGGCTACCAACTCGTCTCGCATTGCTTTTTCTTGGCGCGCCAATTCAGCCCGCCTGAGATTGGCTAATGCCATGCCTCCAAGCTGAGCGAGCCCGACACAAAACGCAGCGGCATCTGGCTTAATCGGTTTTTCATTCCCGCGAGTGTCCAGGTAAAGGACCGCTGCCACGCATTCGTCTACCACAAGCGGCACGCAAATAGCCGATCGAATATTCAGATTCAGAATGGATTTTCCTTGTCCCGAAGAGTCATCGTTTTCGGCAAGCAGTTGCGCGATTCTTCCCTGTTTGGCCAACGCAACGAGCGAACGACTAATTTCAATTTCGCCAGTACCAGAGTTTTCGGCGGGATATTGGCCCAAGACGACCCACTCGCCTTTCTCGCCCGTGCCGATCAATATGGCACGCGGGCTTGAGTTTCCGTTAGCCGCCGACTTTGTGATCGCCTTGGCAAGGCTGCCAAGATCGGTTGCTCCGGTCAAACTAGCGGCTGATTGCAATAAGACCCCTAAACGAAATTGTGCTAATCCACTGAGTTCCGTCTCTGCGATTGCCGAAACGGAGCCAGGCAGATCTCGGGCGACAATCGACGTCCGGTCACTCGCACCTTCGTCCCCGTGGAGCGGCAACTTCGAGGTGGCGTCGATGTCACCGACCACGTGCACATTTAAGATAAGCGAGCCAAGTTGTAGTTCATCACCGGACCTGAGCGTCCGAAACTGACTTGCCGACACAGCGACTTGGTTTACTCGCGTACCTCCCTTGCTGCCAAGATCGCGAATCTTCCATTGGTCGCCATCGTGTTCGATAACGGCATGTCGGCGAGATACGGTTTGCGAAAGCAATTGAATATTAGCGTTGACCTCCCGACCAACGATTGTGGCCCCATGCTCAGCCGCCAGTAAAAACTTGGTCTCGCCGCCGGGTTGCAAGTGTTGGACCGATGAATCAGAAACGGAGAGCCGAAGTTGCGAGTTACTTGTTGCCACAGTTGCCTCAATAAGTACACATCGACGCAAGCGTAAGCACACGCCACAAGTTATGTGTCAAGCTCGCGGCGACCTGCGCCATTTATACTGCCGCGACACGGCTACGACGATTGGACAAGGATTCAAATTTTCGGTTCCGTTGGGATAACCTTGGTTCTAAACATGCTCTGGTGGCGACGTCGGCATGACTTTGTTCAGCCGCAAACACGGCGATTGTGATCCGCAGAGAACTTGATTCCGTCTTCAGTTTCACGGGGCAGTTTGAGCATCGCGCGAGCGGCCGCGTGCACTTGGCTGGCTTGCGCAGATGAAGTCACATTGTCAGCGAGATCGGATGAAGACTCGGCAACGTGCAGGTCTTTCCTAGTTTTTTGAATCCGACGGGACGGGCCCGTGGAATTCAGGACGATTCGCGATTCCCGAACGCAAGAATCAGTGGGCTGATCCGCCGCGGCGGACTCGCCAACTCTCAACTCTCAACTTGCTCACTCATGGCGCAGGGCTTCGATGGGGTTGAGGCTGGCGGCGCGGATGGCGGGGTAGAGCCCGAATGCGATTCCGATTCCGACGGCGATGATAAATGCTAGTGGGATCGACATCGGCACGATGATGGGGACGGTATCCCGCACGGATTCAGGAATGGTCGCCATCACGTGCGGCAGCATGCGGGCAATCAAATCGCGTAACCAAGTCACCGCTAGCGGGCACAACAGACCACCCACGACGCCAAAGCTACCCCCCACAACCGACAGAACGACCGTCTCGATCAAGAACTGTCGGATGATATCGATTCGTTTTGCACCCAGCGCGCGGCGAATGCCGATTTCGCGCGTCCGCTCCGTCACCGTGGCCAACATGATATTCATAATACCGATTCCGCCAACCACGAGCGACACAGCTGCCATCAGTCCCATAAACGCCATGAACATGAGGCGCGTCGATTCGGCTTGTCGCAAAAGTTGCAGCGGGACGATGATCGCGTAATCTTCGTCTTCGTGCCGGTCTTGCATCCGTTTCCGAATCAACTCGCCGGTCGGAACGACTTGGTTTCGTTCGCGAACGTGAAACGTAAGTTGACTGATCTCGACGACTTCGCTTTTGCGCGCCCCACTGCTCCGTTCGAACGTCCAGTCGCCGATCCGGCTCCAAAACGTCGTGAGCGGAATGTACACGTCATCGGAAAAGTCTTGAGCTTCGAGCGAGCTGCCGGTAGCGCCCATCGCTTCGCGCTTTTTCATGATTCCAACAATTTGGTAAGGGGTCTCGCGCAAGCGAACAATCTTGCCCAGCGCCGATTCGGTCGGGAAAAGTTTTTTGGACAACTGAAAAGAAATCACGCAAACATTGTCCCGATTCTCCAGATCCATCTCTCGGATGAATCGGCTGCCATCGTCTTGCGGCTCCATCTGCATGACTTGGGCGTATTCCGGCGTGCAACCAATTAGATGCGCGACGAACTCGTAGTTCCCATAGTACAGTTCGCGACGCGCGTCGCGAATCTTGAGGACTTTGTCGATCGTCGGAATCTCGCGAAGGGCCTCGGCATCTTCGCGGGTCAGTCCGTAAATGGCCATCGAGCTGGTATCGACATCGCCTTCGCGAATGGGTTTGACGCTGCGAACGATGATGTTGTTGGTTCCCAATTCCTCGATTTGGCGTTGGACGCGTTGGCTGATTCCTTCGCCGATGGCCAATAGCCAGATCACGCTGGCGATCCCGATGAAGATGCCCAAGATCGTCAGCAGCGAGCGAAGCGGATGGAGCGCCAAGCTCTTGATGCCCAAGCGCCAGATCGACAAACGAAACAATAGCATGGGTCTGCCGTGCGCTTTCAAGTAGCCGCGTGTCGATTAATTGGGATCGAAAAAATTGCTGAAATGCTTTCCCCTCACCCTAACCCTCTCCCCGATTACAGGGAGAGGGAACAGTTTTGTTTCGCAGCCCCTAACCCTCTCCTTGATTACAGGGAGCGGGAACAGTTTTGTTTCGCAGCCCCTCACCCTTTTCCTCTCCACGGAGTACCGGGGAGAGGGAACTGGAAAAGTTTTACGGAGCGACTTTAGGTTTGAGCTTGGGCCAGTACGTTTCGGGGTCGAGGACCACTTTTTCGCCCGGTTCCAAGCCCGACGTGATGACGATGTTCTTGATATTGGCTGGGCCGACCGCAACGCGACGAATATCGATCGAGTCCTGTTTGCTGACCAAGACGTAAAACGTATCTTCGTCCCGAATCAGCGCGGACACGGGGCTCTGCACGGCGTCTTCGATTCGTTCGACAATCATTTCGGCTTTGGCTCGCAAACCAGGCCGGACTGCCGGATTCGATTCGGTGATATCGATGAAGACTTGATATTCAACGGGAGCCTGGAACCAGCGCCGCGGCAACGGGAATGTGGAGACTTGCCGCACCGTACCCGCAACGACGACTTCGCGATCGGTGTCCAAGCGAATAACTACCGCTTGACCCGGGCGAATTTGGTTGATTTTGGACTCGCCAACATTGGTTTTGACTTGCAAATGCCTTGGGTCGGGCATACGGATGATTTCTTGCCCGTCGCGAATGACGACGCCTTCTTCGATAACGACGGCGACATCGCCGTCACCATCAAGTTGATTGGCGTAGACCGCCAACCCATCCATTGGCGCTATAATTCGGCAATGGTCGATTTGAAGTTGAAGTTCCTTGAGCCTCAAATGGCTCTGTTCGAGTTTAAAAGTCGCGGCTTCGAGATTGGCGCGCTGTTTTTCAATTTCGGCGGAGTATTCAGCGACCATCCGGTCGCGCGTGTACTTTTCGAACAAGGCAAGCTTTTGAGTGGCCAGCGCGAGGTCCTTTTCGGATTTGACAACCGCGAACTTGTCGGCATCTAACTGCGTATTCGTGATATAGCCTTTGAGGTTCAAGCTTTCGCTGTACCTGCGGTAATCGCCGGCGCGACGCAACATTTCCTCCGCCAAGGCCTGATCGGCTTCGAGCGCGTCCCTCTCTTGCTCGTAAGTTCCGTTCTCATACTCTTGAAGCACTCGCGACGCGGTATCCAGATCGCTCTGGGCTTGAATCACGGCGGCCTTGTCGGTTGCTGCGGTGATCTTTTGCACCGTCAAGTCATTGACGAACAGCGAGTCATCGAGCTGGACGAGGAAATCGCCTTTTTTGACAAGCGTACCTTCGGGGATAATTTCCAAGATCGCCGTCCCCGCGCGACCTTCGGATTTGACTTTGCAGCGAATCTCGAGATTCTTGGAACTGTCGACGTCCCCCGATTCGATGACGGACGAAATAAACTCTCCGCGAGTGATTTCAGCCGTTAATTGTGTGTTAACCGTGACCTTGGTGCCGGTTCGATCTCGGACGGCGATGGAACCAACCCCGAGACACAAACCCACCGCCAAAAAAATCAGCAATGATGTTTTGATAAAACCGCGTGTAATCATGGCGACCAACGATGTCTGGTACGGAACGAGATTCGTAAGACCGGCTTGAGGCGATTTTTTTGCGAGCCAAGTCGGATACGCTTGTGTATCAGATATTCTATATCAAAGGCTTGGGCCAAAAAACCCTTGTCTTAAATATATTCGCGGGGATTGCCCGAACAAATCGCCCATCCGCGCTACTCGCTGGAAAAATCAACTTTCGGTATCATTCGGCACATGTCAGAAGCGGAAAAAAGAACGTCGGCAACCACAGTCCGGGTCTTGTTGGTAGACAACGATTCGGACCACGCACAAGCCATGTCGGAGAGTTTGGAGCGAATCGGCCACCAGTGCACGATTGCCACGACGGGCCCGGACGGTCAGCGGCTGATTGCCAAAAACGACTACGACATCGTAGTCACTGACTTGGTGATGAACGACGTAGACGGAATGCAAATACTGCGTGATGCAAAAGAGTCGCTGCCCGAATGCGAAGTCATCATGGTGACGGGGCACGCGTCGATTCCCAAAGCCGTCGAAGCGATGCGCGAGGGCGCGTTTAACTTTTTGGAAAAGCCGATTTCCACCAAGGGCTTGCAAACGGTCGCCACCAAAGCCATCGAGACGATTCGTCTCAAGCAAACCAATCGCGAACTCCTTGGAAGGCTTGACGAAAAATTCGGTTTCGAAAATCTCATCTACGCCAGCAAGAGCATGGAATCCGTCGTCTCGCGACTCAAACGGATTGCTCCGACCGACGTGGGCGTGTTGCTCACGGGCGAAACCGGGACCGGCAAAGACGTCATCGCTCAAGCCATCCATCAGAATAGTCCGCGCAAGAAAAAACCGTTCGTCGCGATCAATACCGGCGCGGTCGCGGAACACTTGGTGGAAAGCGAACTGTTCGGTCACGTCAAAGGAGCTTTCACCGACGCAATCTCCGATCGGCTTGGAAAGTTCGAATACGCTAACGGCGGCACACTGTTCCTGGACGAAGTCGGCGACATGCCTTTGGCGACTCAAATCAAATTTCTGCGCGTGCTGGAAGAACGAAAAATCACTCGCGTCGGCGACAATCGGCCGATCGACGTAAACGTCCGTGTCATTGCGGCCACCAACAAGGATTTGGAAACTGAAATCGCGGCGGGTCGGTTCCGCAATGATCTTTACTTCCGATTGAAGATCGTCACGGTCCACTTGGACACGCTGACGCAGCGTCGCGAAGACATCATCCCGCTGGCCGACTTTTTCCGCAAACAAGCCAACAAGAACAACAACCAAAACGTCAAAGGTTTTTCCAAGGACTTGCGCAACTGGATATTGAACTACCCGTGGCCTGGAAACGTACGGCAACTAAAAAACGTCGTTGAGAGCCTTGTCGTCATGGACATCGATGGAATGCTAGACATGGACGACCTTTCGCCGGATTTGTTGGGTACTTCGATCATCGTCCCGCAGCAAGTTTCCACGAGTGACGGTTCGCTGGTTGGCAAATCGCTGCAAGAAATCGAGCGATGGGCGATCGAGCAGACGCTTAAATTGGTCGGCGGAAATCGCGAGGAAACTGCCAACATTTTGGGCATCAGTCAGCGCAATTTGTACCGCAAACTAAACGAGTACAATTTAAGTTAACTTTTAGTAGGCCGACTTTCTATGTCACGCATTCACCGACTGCCGACGAGTGTCATCAATAAAATCGCTGCGGGCGAAGTCATCGAGCGGCCAGCCAGCGTCGTCAAGGAGCTGATGGAGAACGCCGTCGATTCCGGTGCGACACACATCGAAGTGACGCTCAAGGACGGCGGTTTGGAATTGATTCGCGTCGCTGACAACGGCTGCGGAATCAGTGCGGACGACATGCCCTTGGCGATTGCGGCACACGCCACCAGCAAAATAGCCGACGCTGACGATTTGTTCCGCGTCTCGACGTTGGGCTTTCGCGGCGAAGCACTCGCTTCCATCGCGGAGGTCAGCCAATTGAAGCTCCGCAGTCGCGCGCAGGACAGCGATGTAGGAAACGAGTTGATCGTCAACGGCGGACTGATTGAGCCAATGGCACCTTGCGGCTGCCCGATCGGCACCGTGGTCGAAGTCGCCAGTTTGTTTTTCACGACGCCGGTGCGCCAGAAATTTTTACGCACGATGCAAACTGAAATGGGGCACACGGTGGAAGCCTTCACTCGCATCGCGCTTGCCCACACAAAAATTCACATGGTGCTGCGGCACAACGACCGCGTCGTACACGAGCTACCGGCAAACGAGTCCTTGTCCAATCGCATCGGCAGTTTTTTCGGCGACGACGTGCGTCAAGCGTTAATCGCTGTTTCCGGCGACGACAACGGCGTCAAATTGGAAGGTTTTGTTGTCGACCCGATTCATTCGCGTTCACACAATCGCTTGCAATACGTTTTCCTGAACGGTCGGCACATCCGCGAGCGATCACTGCAACATGCTTTGTCCGAAGCGTATCGCGGACTGCTGCTCACGGGTCGCTATCCGATCGCTTTTCTCGGTCTTTCGATGCCCGCCGACGCCGTCGACGTCAATGTTCACCCGGCCAAACAAGAAGTCCGCTTTCTCGACGGTGGCCGCATTTACAGTTTGGTACTGGGCACAATTCGCAATAAGTTCTTGACGACCGACCTCACCGCACGCACGCAAATCGCGGACATGTCGGCAAACATTTATGGCACCCCACAACTTGCGACCGCTTCCTCAACAGCGCAAGCCGATGGGCTCGCGCCGTCAATCACATCGCACAACCGCCCTTCCGAATTTCAGCAGCGCGAAATTTCGCTTACCGATGATCGGCGAATCACCGATTGGACCGCCGGTCCATCGACGCTGGGGCGATCGTCGTTTGGCGGTGCCGACAGCTTTCGCCCGTTTCCAGATTTGGCGGCACAGCGTCGCGTCGATTCCGCACAAGCTATACCGCAAGCGGCGCACGATCGCAACCGAGCGCTTCAAGTCCACAATCGGTACTTGATCACTGAATCCCCGGAAGGGATCATCGTCATTGATCAACATGCTTTGCACGAGCGAATCATTTACGAACAGCTTCGCGAAAAAGTTTTGTCGGGAGCTTTGGAATCTCAAAAGTTACTCGTGCCCGAACCGGTTCCGCTTTCGCCTACCGAGTTCGCGCTGATTGCCGAAGCCACCGAGACGCTGGGGCAAATTGGCATCACGGTCGAGCCGTTCGGCGGAACGACAATGTTGGTTTCGGCTTATCCGGCGATGCTTGCGAATCACAACCCGGCTGAGATGCTGCGTTCGGTTGTCGAACATTTGAACCAGCGGGATTCCAAGGTCGATCGGCGGGATGTCTTGGACGAACTGCTGCACATGATTTCCTGCAAAGCTGCTGTCAAAGCGGGCGATCGACTCACGCCCGCCGAGGTGGACGCGCTCCTCGAACATCGATCCATGTGCCAAGATGCCCATCATTGCCCGCACGGTCGGCCCACGTCACTGGTCTTTTCGCGCGAGGAATTGGACCGCCGTTTCAAGCGAACTTGACGCTTCTAACGCCAGACTCCAAGCGTATTCTGTAAGTATTTCATCCCAACCGACCGATTTTGGATTCAAAGAATTTGCTGTTCCGGCCAAAATAAAAGATAATCCAACCTATCACCCTGGCCATTGTCACCTTCATCTCCGGTCCATTCTGCTGGCTCCTATGATTTGTGTAAGTATCGGTCGCGGCCGGCACCGCATGATGAAAGCCGAACACAAACATCTTGTTGAACAAGGTGTTCAGCTTGTCGAATTGCGGCTGGACTACATTCGCAACAGTGTGAATCTTAGACGCCTGCTCGATGATCGACCGTGTTCCGTCATTGCCGCCTGCCGTCGCCCCAACGAAGGGGGCAAATGGGAAGGATCCGAACAAGACCGTCAAGTCTTGCTGCGGACCGCAATTGCCGACGGCGTCGACTATATCGATTTGGAAACGGACATCGCCGAAGCCATTCCGCGTTACGGCGCGACGAAACGGATTATCAGTTATCACAACTTTCGCGAGACGCCTGGCAACATCGAAGACATCCATCACCGGGCCACGAAACTCGACCCGGACATTATCAAGATCATCACGATGGCCAATCATCCGAACGACAACATTCGGGTGCTTAAGTTGTGCAAAGCCAGTTCCGTTCCGACGGTCGCGTTTTGCATGGGCGAAATTGGATTGCCCTCGCGCGTCCTATGCGGCAAGTTCGGCTCCCCGCTCACCTATGCAACTTTTCACCACGGCCGCCAATTCGCTCCGGGGCAATTGAGCGTCAGTCAAATGCGCGACGACTATCGCTACGAATCGATCGGACCCGAAACCAAAGTCCTTGGCATCGTGGCGGACCCCGTCGCCCACAGTTTGAGCCCGCGCATTCATAACGCGCTGATTCGGGCCGCCAAGTTGGACATGGTCTATCTACCGTTTCGCGTTCCATCGGAAGCGCTTTCGGCTTTCATGGAGCGGTGTACTGAATTGGGCGTGTGTGGGTTGAGCATCAGCTTGCCGCACAAGGAGCGAGTCCTCAAAAGCTTGACCGCACTTGACGACAATGTGGTTGGAATTCGCGCTGCCAACACGGTCGTTTACCGCGATCGAGACGTCTTCGGTTACAACACGGATTACGCGGCGGCGATGGCCAGCTTGCAGCAGATCGTTCCGATGGCGGACGAGAAACTTTTCTTCAAGGGATACTCAGCGTTGGTTCTGGGCGCGGGCGGAGCCGCCAAAGCGGTGGCTTTTGGGCTCAAGCGGCTTGGGGCCACAGTTCTGATTTGCGCCCGCGATTATCGCAAAGGGGAATCGCTCGCATCGACTTTGGGTTGCAAGTTCGCGGATTGGCCCGTTCGGCAAAACGCCGACTACAACATTTTGGTCAATGCCACGTCGGTCGGTATGCACCCCAACTTAAACGAAACGCCCTACGAAGCCGCTTGGTTCCGCCGCGGGACGTTTGTCTTTGATGTGGTCTACAATCCCGAGCAGACATTGTTTATCAAACTCGCGCGGCACGCCGGATGCGAAACCGTAACCGGCGTCGACATGTTCGTCCGCCAAGCCGCCAAACAATTCGAACTTTTCACAGGGCTCACCGCCGACGAAAAAGTGATCCGCGAAGAAGTCACCCGCGCCATCAGTGCCGCACGATATTAACTTGCAAGGAATCATCGTTGAGCCGTTCACCGACAGGCGATTCCGAGTCTCTTGCAACGATTCTCCAGGAGCCGGTTCGCTTCCAAGACATTATCGACGAGAAATCTCCTGGCGGATCGCCAGTCACCGTTCCGCTTTTCCGGAATCCACAAGCGATGTTGCTGTTATTAACTCGCGCGATCAGGCGAATTAACCCAACGGCAATTTGGTCTATCGCTTATTCGATCGTGTTTCTTTCGTCAGCATTCGGTCAAGAAACTTCTGGCGGTATCGAACCTCGCGTGGCACAAATTCTTTCCGACAAGTGTTTCAATTGCCACGGTCACGAGGAACCCGAAGCAGGGCTCGACTTAAAACACTTTACCTCGATCAAGGCCATTCGCGACGAATCACAAATTTGGAACAAGGTTCTTCGCCGCGTGACTAAAGGATCGATGCCGCCCGAAGAGGCACCTGAACTCAACGACTACGAGCGGGCGTTTCTTGCCAAGTGGATCGACGGTGCCTTGCATGACATCAATTGCACTGACGCGGCGTTTCCTGGCCACATGACGATTCGGCGACTCAATCGATTGGAGTATCAAAATTCCGTTCGCGATCTGTTGTTGCTCGACTACACGCCGGCGGCTTCGTTTCCTGGCGACGATTCGGGATACGGTTTCGACAATATTGGTGACGTGCTCAGCTTGCCCCCCGTGCTGATGGAAAAATACTTGGACGCCGCCGAAAAAATCAGCCGACAAGTCATTCAGGCTCCCGAAGACCTCGTCCCCGCAGAAACGCTGCTGGAGATCAATCAATGGAAGTTAAAAGGGGGGATCAACACCAACAGTGGTTCGCTGACGTTTTATTCACAAGGCAAAGCTGCTTTCACGATTACAAACGACTCAGCCGACGATGCGATTGTGCGAATCAAGGCGGTCGGCGAGCAAGCTGGCGACGAACCGGTAAAGATGAGCGTTTTTCTCGACAAGCGAAAACTCGGTCAATACAAACTCAAGAATCACGAACAATACGAAACGGTCGACGTCAAGCTTCGATTGCCCAAAGGTTCGCACACGATTCGAATCACGTTCGACAACGACTTCTACAACGAACAGGCTCCCGACAAGAAAAACCGCGATCGAAATTTGATCGTGCAAAGCGTCACGCTGGTGCGGTCGGCAATTTCTGGCGTCCAGCCATCCGAAATGCACAAGAATTTCATTTTCGTTGTTCCGAAAAAACGAGCGGAAGAAGAAGCTGCGGCCAATAAACTCTTGTCCGTTTGGACAAGCCGATTTTTTCGGCGACCCAATGGCGACAACGAAGTAGATCGACTGCTCAAAATCTTCACAGAGGCTCGCACAGGCGGCGATTCATTCGAACGCAGTATGCAGTACGCTTTGCAAGCGATTTTGATCTCACCCAAATTCTTGTACAAGGTCGAACGGCCCGCCCCAGCCGACGGCACTCCTCGTGATTTGACGTCGTTTGAACTAGCCACAAGCCTGTCTTATTTTCTCTGGTGTACCACGCCCGATGCCGATCTGCTCCAGACTGCTTTGAAAAAAGATTTGCAAGACGAAGCGGTGTTGCGCGCCGAAGTCAAACGAATGTTGTCGTTGTCCAAATCCGATCAGCTCGTCGAGAATTTTGCAGTGCAGTGGCTGCAGCTGCGGCCTTTGGCGACGATTCAGCCCGACCCCGTGCGCTTTGTTGGAGTCGATCAACCATTGCTCAGTGACATGCGGAGGGAAACTGAACTTTTCTGCCGCGAGATTATGCGCCGCGATCAGAGCGTCTTGCAATTGCTGAGCGCCGATTTTACTTTTGTGAATCGACGACTTGCCGAACACTATGGACTGTCAAACAAGCCGAAAGACAACGAGACCTTTTTGCGAGTGAGCCTTGTAGGGACCGAGCGCGGCGGATTATTGACGCAAGGGAGCATTTTGGCCGTGACCAGTAACCCCACGCGGACCAGTCCCGTAAAGCGGGGCAAATGGATATTGGAAAATTTGCTAGGCGAGCCGCCACCCCCTCCCCTGCCCGACGTGATGCCGCTTGAGCAACAGGAGCTTACCGGTTCGCTCCGAGAAAAAATGGAACAGCATCGTCGCGACCCAAGCTGCGCTCAGTGTCACGATTTGATGGACCCGCTTGGTTTTGCCTTGGAGAATTTTGATGCAATCGGACGTTGGCGAACCAAGGATTCTGGAATCGACGTCAATGCTTCCGGCAAATTGCCGTCGGGCGAAGTTTTTACGGGTGCCGCAGAGCTTCGCAATGTTCTGCTTGAAAAAAAGAAGGATGAATTCGTACGCTGCGTGACTGAGAAAATGATGATCTATGCTTTGGGCCGGGGTTTACGCTATGAAGATCAATGCGCCGTGAATGAAATTACACGCCGACTGGAAGCCAATGACTATCGTTTTTCGGAATTGATCTTCGGGATCGTTGAGAGTCCACCGTTTCGCAAGCGCCAGTTGAAATTGGAGAAGTAGACAATGATTCGAAACAACATTTCACGTCGAACGATGCTGCGCGGTTTGGGTGCGGCGATCGCGCTCCCATGTTTGGAAGCCATGTCGACAAACCGCTTGGCATACGGAATGCCGCGAGTTCCGTGCGTTTCTGGAAACGTCGCTCCACCGGTTCGTATGGCGTTTTTGTACGTGCCCAACGGAATTCACATGCCCGACTGGACTCCGAAAACTGCCGGAGCCGACTATGAGTTGTCACCAATTTTGAAAGAGTTCGGAAATTTCAAGAGCGATTTCAATGTCTTGAGCGGGCTAACGCTCAATGGTGCGCGAGCTTTGGGCGATGGCGGCGGCGATCACGCTCGCAGCGTCGCCGCATTCTTGACAGGAAGCCATCCGCGCAAGACCGATGGCGCGGATATTTTGAACGGCGTCAGTGTCGATCAACTTGCCGCCGAAAAAATCGGGCACGCGACACGGTTGGCTTCGTTGGAGCTTGGCACCGAATCCAGCTCGCAATCGGGCCAATGCGATTCAGGCTATAGTTGCGCCTATGTTTCCAATTTGTCGTGGCGGACGCCAACCAGCCCCGTGGCAAAAGAAGTCGATCCGGCGATGGCTTTTGATCGCTTGTTTTCTGGAACCGATCTGTCGCTCGCGCCTGCCGAACGAGAACGTCGCAATCGCATTCGCAAAAGTATTTTGGACCACGTGGCCGAAGACGCCCGTTCGCTGCATCGGGCGCTGGGTGCCAACGATCAGCGAAAGCTCGACGAATACTTGCACGGCATTCGGGAAATAGAACAGCGCATTAGTCGTGCCGACAAGCTGAGTCATGGCGACTCGGTGACCAAGGACTTGGCGCGCCCAGAGGGTGTCCCGCGCGAGTACACCGAACATGTCAAGCTTCTTTTGGACATGCTGGTATTGGCTTTTCAAACTGACTCGACTCGCATCTCGACGTTCATGTTTGCTAACGCCGGCAGCAATCGGAGTTATCGCGAGATCGACATCGCCGAAGGCCATCACGAATTGTCCCATCACGGCAATAGTGCCAAAAAACAAGAACATATCTCGCAGATCAATCGGCATCACGCCCGGCTGTTCAACTATTTTCTGGAAAAGATGAAGTCGATCCGTGAAGGCGATGGAACGCTGCTGGACAATTCGATGATTGTCTACGGTTGCGGAATCAGCGACGGCAATCAGCATAACCACGATGACTTGCCGATCATTTTGGCAGGTCGTGGCGGCGGTTCGATCACAACCGGTCGGCATCTGAAATTCGACAACGAAACACCACTTACCAATTTGTACGTTTCCATGCTGAATCGGATGGGAATCCCCGAAAAACAATTCGGCGACAGCACCGGCGCACTGGCCAACATCGAATAACAACTCAATGGCGGCGAGAGGCGATCACCGATCGACAATTATTCCTTCATATACCACGTGCCTCAGTCACTTGCTTGAACATGCACTTGTATCTCATTGGCCCGCGGGGTTCTGGCAAGTCGACGGTTGCGCGACAAGTGGCCCGACGATTGGATCGACTGCTCTGGTCGACAGACGACGCGATTCAAGCGGCCACAGGCAACTCGATCACTGAACTTTTTCAAACGCTAGGCGAAGACGGCTTTCGTGAACTGGAAACGGACGCTCTTGCGAAAGCTGCCAATAGTTCTGACGCCATAGTGGATTTGGGTGGGGGGGCGATCTTGCGCGAATCCAATCGATGCTTGATCCGCGAGACAGGCAAAGCCGTTTGGCTGTTCGCGGATGCCGAGATTCTTTGGAAGCGGGTTTGCGATGATCCGCGATCGGCTAACACACGTCCGCCGCTGAAAGTCAGCGTCGAGGGAACTCAGGCTTCGAATGGCTTGGACGAGATTCGCCAACTGTTGCGCGAGCGGGAATCGTTTTATGCGGCTTGTGCGGATTACGAGATCGATACGGGGCCGTTATCCGTGGACGAAGTCGCCCGGCGCATCGTCGCTTGGTTTGATACGGTCGATAAATCGAGAAGTCGCTTTCGTTGACGCGAAAGGGACCCCGACTGTCTTGCAAAGTTATCCGCGATGATCGACATGCTCTTATTCTTCGTCGGCTGCTTGGCAGGAGTCTTGGCCAATTGGGCCATCTATCGGCTGGCGATTCTGAATCCTCGACCGGTTAGCCCGTGGAGCCGACTTTACGATCCGCAACGCCGCTGGACTGATTTCGTGCCGGTGTTGGGCTGGTGGTTTCAACGGCGGCTGGCAGACAAGTTCGGCCGCAGATTTTGGGTTCGTCCTTTGCTGATCGAACTGGCTTGCGGGTTCGGATTGCCCTCACTGCGGAGCGGAATTGACTCTGGGATTCTGACTGCTTGTGACCGTTTTGCACTTTCACCTTCTTCAACGCAATCGTGGGTTTGGCTGGCGTTTTTTTACTTGTTGCTGATCCTATTGGTCGCCGCCACGTTTATTGATTTTGACGAAAAGACCATTCCAGATGAGATCACGCTGACGGGGACGCTAATCGCGTTGTTAGTCGCTTATTTCGTTCCTGCGTCGCGATTGCCGACTGTCGATCTGGCGAATGCTGTTCCCCAAATTGAATCATTGAATTTCGCAAGCCCCAACGGTCTGCCGGATTGGCATCGCGGTCTCTGGGGTCTTGTCGCGTGCATTGTCGTTGCGGTCGTTTGGATGTTCGCGATTGCGCCCAAGCGATTCTCCTGGCGATACGGTATGTTGCGCGGATGCAAGTTGCTGTGGGCCAGCATGATTCGACCGCCGCGCAAGTCTCAGGCAACATCGATCGCGGAACCGCGCAAGATGTTTGGCATGACGAAGTTCGTTACAGGATTGTTGGTTGTACTGGTTGCATTTTTCTCGTTGGCTTGGTCTGCAGGCGGGACGGCGTTGGATAATTTGTTTGGCGCTATGATGGGACTGGCGTTCGGCGGCGGACTCGTTTGGGCGGTTCGGATCGTCGCTGGAGGCGCGCTAGGAAAAGAAGCGATGGGGTTCGGCGACGTGACGTTAATGGGAATGATCGGTGCGTGGCTTGGTTGGCAACCGGCGCTCCTCGTATTTGCGATCGCACCGTTTGCCGCGCTATTCATCGCGGTCGCGCAGCTACTCATCATGCGGCATACCGAGATTGCCTTTGGACCATATTTGAGTCTGGGCGCGCTTTTCGTTTTGGTTTTTTGGGGTTCAATTTGGCACGACTGGGCCAAGGATGGAATCTTCTCGCTGGGTCCGATTTTGCTGGCAATTACGTTGGTTTGCTTGGTGCTGATGGGGGCCATGCTGGGCGGTTGGCGGTTGATCAAGGATCGTTGGTTTGGTGCCGATGAGTGAAATGAGCCCGGCAAACTTGCGTGGGGAAAGAAGACATCATGCCCAAGTTATTTGAAACCGTTTTCGATTTGGAATCAGGCCAAGCCGCGATTCGCCACCGGGCTTACGGCATCATCGAAGTCAGTGCGGGCCGATTATCGCGAATCGCCTTCCGTCCGTGGCCCAAGATTTTTACGGCGGACGACGTGCTCGTGCGAAGTCAATTCTCGCATCGCTGGTTGGTGCGAGATGCTTGCCGCGTGTACTTCAATCAACCGCTTGCCCACCAGCGATATCTTGCGATCAAGTACATCATCTCGAATTTCGGAACGAAGCTCGCCACGCTTCGCTGTGCGATGTTGGTGGCCGACGAAGTCGCCCGAATCAAGCGTGTCGACGCAATCGTCTGCCACGTCGCCAGCTCCAAAATTTCCGATCGGCTGATGAAACGTTTGGGCTGGGAACGCCATTTGGAAAATTCGCCCAAACGACAATTCATCAAACGATTCTATGGCACATTTCCTCACAACCTGTCGACGGAAGAAGCCCAGGCCGTCGGCTGGAGGATGGAAACCGCGTACCTATCGAGTTTTCACGGCACCATCAGAGCTGAAAACAAAACCTCCAGGGTCTGACGCCAAATTGCGTAGTCTTCGAAGTAATTTGGGGTCTGACCCTCTCGTCTTGAGGTTTTGCTTTCAATTCCTAGTGACCCGGCGCAAGATGCCGGCCACGAATCGATCGAGCGCCGCGCTGCTGAAGTTGAAATAGAGTGACGGTTCGATTAATTCTAATTCTGAAAGCTGTGGCTTCTCATTGGCGTCGTACATTAAATCGATTCTCGCATACAGCACTTGGTCGCGGCAGCCTCGCACGGCTTGATCGACGATTTCACGATCGCCGTCTGTAATCTCCGCATTGGGCTGAACATTTTCATGCTGCCCCGCAAACCGCGGCCATTTGGTCCAGGCATGAGTGATTTGTCCATCGATCCAAGCGATCGATTTTTCGCCCACCGTTGTAATGCTCTGCATAAACGGTTGCGCCATCATCTCGCGCATCGGTAGTTGAGCGGTCAAGAATTCCACGGCCGCTGGCAATTCGCTGGCGGCGAATGAACGCGTGCAAAACGATGCGGCGGAGATCACAGGCTTGATCACGAATCGGGACCAATTGCGACTGCCACAGATCTCGGTGATCGATTCAGCCGGTTGCCCGGCGTCGAACCAAACCGTCTCGACGATCGGCACGCCCTCGTTTTGCAGTTCTTGCAGATATCGTTTGTGCGAGTTCCAGCGAACGATCGGCGCGGGATTCAACAAGCAACAGACTTGGGACGCCGAATCGATCCAGCGCAAGAATCGCTCTGGTTCGCGATAATAGTTCCAAGTGCTTCGCAAGACGCAAACATCGAATTGCGCTACATCGCCAGGGCCATCCCAGGGAAAGTCGTCGACGACGCAACCCCGCTCGCGCAGCGCCGCCGCCAGTGGTTCAAAATCCGTATCCGGCTCGGGCAAAACCGCGCAACTTGCAAGCGCGATTCGCAATGGGTTTTGCGTGATTGCGGTCATAAAGCGACGAAGTCTCTCCGAGAAATTGCGATTGCGAAAGCCGGTATTATCGTGTTCAGAAATTTGCCCTCACGATAGCCCCTAACTGCCCGCCGAGGAAAACCCAATGACCAAGCGACAAAGGCCGCCAGGATTGCCTCTCAAAACGTGAAGTATTGATTTCGACTGAAAGGCAAATCCATTTCAATTTCGATTGGCCTCGGGTAGGCTCATGGTTTGGATTCCGCGCGGCCAAAACAAAAAGTCAAATCGGCACGGCGTTACCAAGGATCGCAGCGTTTTAGAATTCCGATTCCCAATTAAATGTCGCGGGTTAACGAAGTTTTAACCAAGGGTCAGTTTGCTTTGTCGCGTCGCGGAGCACCGCCAAGGAGTACCATTAGGGAAAACCCGTTGGGTAGAATTGTCGGCCAAGCACCTCGAGTTCGCACCTGCCTCACATCACAACGTCGTCGCTGAGTCCGCTTCGTCGACCAAAGGCAAATCAATGAGTCCTGACCCCTTTGATTCGTTAAAATCCGGCGAATAAATGTCGAATCGCCAGTTTTTTAGGTCGCACGACTTGTCATAGCCGCGACGGTTGTAAAGAATAAAGCCAAGTGTCGTTGAACACTTGCGTATTTCTAATTGAGGCCGTTTGTGCTTTCGCAACGCCAAAAAGTTGTTGCCGTCCTGCTGACTGCGGTTTTTGCCGTACTTTCCTGCGGCAATGTCGTCGTTCACCGACTTGCGGCCTTGCACAGCTGCGGTTGTTTTGAGCATGTGACCGCTGCACATGATTTGGCAAACTGCCAATGTCAGAACCACGGCGCGCCCGCCGAAACTCCGGCCAACGATGGCCCGCAGATCGCCGACCGTACATTCTGTCCCATTGCGCATTATTTTCAGCAAGCTGTCCAAGCGCCAGCGTTAAGCGAATCGGTCTGGCTGAATCAGGCTTGCGTTTTCTCCTCGCTGTCGGAATCGGCTGCGGTCGAATCCGCTTTGCTCCTTGCGTTTTGGTCGCGCGGACCGCCAATGAGTCGCTGACTCTATCTTTCGTTTCGTCGGCACCGATCGGATTCCGATTTGGATTCGCCGAGTCAGCATTATTTCATTCATTGGCATTTTCTTGGGGAGCATTCTATGTATTCGTTTTCTTATGATCATTGCGCGGAAAGTCTGTTCAAACACGACAAGGGAGACCTGCGTTCGGCGGAGGTGCGGGATCAGAAGACCCGCGCACGGCGCAACTCGCGTTCACATTTTTTCACCGTGCGATCTGCATTCACGTTAATCGAGTTGTTGGTCGTTATCGCCATTATCGGAATCTTGATGTCGCTTCTGTTGCCAGCGGTTCAGGCCGTTCGCGAAGCCGCGCGACGAACACATTGCAAGAACAATATTCGCCAAGTTGCGATTGCGGCACACATGTTTCATGACTCCAACGAACGCCTGCCGGCTGGTTGGATCGGCGATAGTGTTGACAACCTCCCCGGCTGGGGCTGGGCGAGCAAGGTCCTGCCCTTCATGGAGGAAAATAATCTTTATGACACGATCGATTTCAAATTGGCCATCGACGACCCGAGCAATACTTCCGCGGTAGCCACACTAATCTCGACGTTTAAGTGTCCATCGGATCCCGCGCCCGAAATAGTGGACTTGGTTCCAACTGTCGGGAACGGCGGATTGCCGCCGCCGAGCATTTTGGCGGGGGCACCCGCTCTTGCTTGGTCCGCTCCTCCGAGCACCTACCTGGTTGGCCGCGCCAACTATTCGGGCATGTTCGGCACCTTCGAAATTGAAGATGACCCCGACCACGGAGACGGCGTGTTCTTTCGCAATAGCAAAGTCCGCTTTGCGGACATCCTGGATGGGCTCAGCCACACGTTTTTGATCGGCGAGCGCACCTCGGATTATGGCGCCATGACTTGGTTGGGAACAATCGGTTGGCTGGATGAGTCAATGGCACGTGTCGTTGGACTTGCGGACCACGCGCCCAACGCCACGGGAGGACACATCGACGATTTTCGCAGCCACCATCCTAGTGGCGCCAATTTCGCAGCGGCGGATGGTTCGGTTCACTTGATCAATGAAGCGATCGATTTGGAAATATATAAAGCCTGGGCGACTCGCTGGGGCCGCGAAGTAGCGGACGACTTTTAGGCTTGGGCTTCGTCGAAGTCAGTCAACGTAACATGGGCATTTCTTGTTTGTCCCAATTGATTCACGGAGGAATCGGGATGAACACGAAGTATGGGGGAGATTACGGGGACATTCTACATTTGCTGACGGGAGAATGCGGGGCACGAGGTCGTTTTTCAACGAGCTGTTTGGACCCAGTTTTAGCGTCAAGGCAAGAAGGTGCGACATTGGGGGATGTGGACTTGTTTGTTTTTAGGGTCGATGTCGATCAGGCACTAGGGAACGAGAACCCAGCCTTTTTTTCAAAAGCTAGCTGCGGTGTATGACCTTTACGGTATTTTGCTGGCTTGCTACGGTACCCGCCGAAATTTCCGCAAATTGGTTTGGGCTTTCGTGCAATGACGAATGTTCTTCGCTTGGTCGTAATTGGATTGGTGGCTGCCGCTATTGCGGGGTGTCAGCGGCCGATGTTTCCAACCCAGACCGGCGGGCAAAACCCGATGTTGGGAGCCGGAAGTGGTGGCGCATCTATGTTTCAACGGTTGCCGAACGGCCAAGCTCAATACGCGACACAACAACAAGGCGAGCAGATCGGGCAGCTTTCAAAGCAGCTTTCGGATATGAGCCAGCAGATGGGCCGGTTCGACACGGACAACCAAGGACTCCACGGCCAGATCGCATCGCTGCAACAAAAACTCGACGGCGCGAACAACTACAACTATCAGCTCAAGCAACAGCTTCGCGATTCGACGGTGCAGTTGCAACAATATCAGCAATCCAAAGGGCAGCTTGAACAGCAGTTGGCCGGGTCTCAACTGCAAGCCCAACAATCTCAAACTGCGAATCGCCCTGGCCCATATCAGTTTGCGGGCAGCGCGACGATTCATGCCAACAACAGCTTGATGGCCAAGCTCAATGAAGTTCAAGCTGCGGGCGTCAAGGCGACGATGGACGGCGACGTTATCCGCGTTGAGTTTCCCGCCGACCAACTCTTCGCGCCGGGGACTTATCAAATTCAAGCCAGCCAGCAGATGTTGCTGAACAATTTGTCCAGCGCGATTCGCCAACACTTTCCTCAGCAGTTCGTCGGCGTCGAAGCACACTGGGACAATTCCCAAATCCAAGGCTCGACCAACTCGTTGCAACAATTAACCGCCACGCAATCGCTTGCGGTCCTCAATCATCTGACTCAATCCGGAATGCCCAATCAGCAATTGTTCACCGTGGGCATGGGCGCGAATCGACCGAGGTATCCGAACAACGCTCCCCAAAATCGTCGTGTGGAAATCGTTATCTATCCGGAAACTTTTCGGTAAGTCCGTTCCGACTTTTCTCTCCAAGGGACGCTGCGAGCGGCGAGCTTGTCGAATTTTTTTCGCGGCTTGCATCAGGACGCTGGGGGCTTGCCAACTGGTACGAGCTTGAAAAAAATTTAGAAAGTCCGCTTATATCGACGGCCAGGGAATTGAGGCAAATTAGAAAAAATTGTTGGCAGTTAAACTTTACGCGAGCGTTATATACCGTTGGTCGGCGATTTCGCAAAAATTCGGCTGGGGAGGGACAGTCTACCTGATGGGTCAAATCGTAGGCTTTTTTTGAGAACAGTCGGTTGGAAGTGTTTATCCGTTAGGTTAAAATGTTTCGGTGTCGATCAAACTCTGTGCGGTTTTTTCGGCGCATTTTTTATAACACTTCCAGCCAAACAAATATCCGTTATCCGTCGAGCATCCTTCCGACTCGTTTCGTTTCCGCAACCTGAGTTAGTTACTTTCGATCCAGGAATTCAAGCGGCCTGCATCGGCGTTGCCGCGATTCCGCCTTAAGTGGGGCCACAAGGATTTGACTGATCATCGCACCAAATCTGGATTTTACGCACGCTATTCGAAGATCGTGTTGCTTGTCGTCATCCTGGCGCTGCCCGCACTTCTGATCGGTTCGATTAGAGCGGTGCGTAGCAATAACAATCAAGTCGAAGATTGGTTGCCCGCCAGCTTTCATGAAACCCGCCAATTGGGTTGGTTTCGCGAGCATTTTGCCGCCGATCAATTCGTCATTATTAGTTGGCCTGAATGCCGGTTGGGCGATCCCAATGAGACGGGCGATAAAGCTCTCGACGATCCGCGAATCGAGATGCTTGCCAAATCCCTCGTACCCGACTCGATCGACGAGGATATTTTTCTTGGCTCGTCGAAATCCAGTCCTTCGAATCGATTTTTCAAATCCGTGACAACGGGGCGGCGAGTTTTGGATGTGCTGCTTAGGGCACCGGCGAGCCACCCTTACAAAGAGGCGATTGGCCGACTCCAAGGCGCACTTATCGGACCCGATGGACTGCAAACTTGCGTCGTCGTGACACTCACCAAAGAAGCCACGAAGAATTTACGCGAAGCGGTCGGTCGCGGCCATGCACGAGCACCGCTTCGATTGGCACGTGCTCAAGGCGAGTTGTTTAACCTCTTGGAAAAATGCGGCGTCGACCCAGCGACTGTCCATATTGGTGGCCCACCCATCGATAACGTCGCGATCGATGAAGAAGGCGAAAAAACGCTCGTCCGCTTGGCGGGTTTGTCGATGCTCTTTGGCCTTGGACTCGCGTGGTGGTCGCTTCGTAGTATTCGCTTGACGTCCATCGTGTTCGCGAACGGAATTATCAGCTCCATGCTGGCAATGTCCGCAGTGTATTACTCAGGCAACAAGATGGACGCGGTGCTCATGTCGATGCCGCTTCTAGTCTACGTTTTGGCGGTTGCCGGTGCGGTACACGTCGTCAACTATTATCGAGAAGCACTGCGTGACGGCGATTGGCACAACGCAACGGATCGCGCCATTCACATGGCGTGGAAGCCCGCTTTGCTCGGCGCTGTTACAACCGCTGTGGGCCTTGCGTCGCTCTGCACGAGCGATTTGGAACCGATTCGCAAGTTCGGGCTTTTTTCGGCCATCGGCGTCGGCGCGCTATTGCTGACGACGTTCGTCTACCTCCCGTCAGCCATGCAGTTATTCGATAAGCGCATCGATTCGACAAAGCCTGCAAAATTGACGTCCCGGCGCAAAGGCAAAAAAGGTGCGGTGGTCGCGCTGGATTCGTTCGAGGATGGCGATTCAGGCGTGATTAAGCCGATCGCGGACGATTCGTGGACACACCGTCACGACAAAACTCGCATTGAAAAAATTTGGTCGTGGTGCGCTATTTACTTGATCCGGCGGCATTGGCAAGTCTCCGCTGTCAGCGCCGCACTGCTGGTCGCCGCGAGTATTGGCTTGTGGCGGCTCGAGACGTCGATCGACTTGCTCAAGCTGTTTGAGCCCCAGGCGCGCATTATTCAGGACTACACTTGGTTTGAAAAAAATATCGGGCCGCTGGTTCCATTGGAAATCGTGATTCGCTTCCCCGCTTCCGTTCAACAAGAAACAAATACTGGCCCGGAACGATTCAAGATCGACGGTGTCAAGTTAGCCGGCCCCGATGAACTTGCGGCCGAAAAAGAATTTGAGTCGTTGAACTCGCCGAACTTTTTGACTTACCTCGAACGCTGTGAATTGGTCGATCTTTGCCAAGAGATGATCGAACGGAAACATGGTTCCAACGGAAAAGACCTTGTCGGTAAGTCCATGTCTCCCGTGACGTTTTCACCGGAGCTTCCTCCACTAAAGGTTGACGCAGCGACGATCGCTTTGCGATCTGCGACGAATGACGTCCTCTGGGAAAACCGCGAGGGATTTATATCAAGCGGCTTCCTTCGGGTTGACCCCAAAGACCAATCCGAACTGTGGCGGATTAGCATGCGCGTCCGCGCCTTTGCGGGGGTCGATTTCGGCGAGTTTCTGCACGAAACTCAGGATACAATCCAACCCGTCTTGCTCGCGCACGAATGTCGTACTCAAGTCCTGAAACTGATCAAAGAACGACGGGCCAGCGACCCAAACAGTCCTGTCGCAACGGCCACGATCTGGTTTTCCAGCCCTGATGGAAAAATTGAATCGGTCCCGGAAGAAAAACAGCAGTTCTTTATCCGAGCGCTGGGTCAACTGTTAATTCGCGACGGGATCTCGACTAAGGCAAGGGAGTTATCCAGTGAGGATGAAGCCTCTGAGCAACCCAAATCGTTTGACGTTCAAATTACGACTATCCCAATGAGCGACGAGCAACACGCTAAAGTCGCGCTACGTTCCCCCGTAATCATTGACTTGCCGCTAGTGAAACAAATTGGATTGTCCTTCGCGGCCAATGAGAATGACGTTAACGGCGTGGACCCCTTGGCTCAAAACGACATTCGCGCGATTTACACCGGCGTCGTGCCAATCGTTTACAAATCGCAGCGCAAGTTACTCGAAGGGCTGATCAATAGTACTGTTTGGTCGTTTTTGACCATCACGCCGCTGATGATGTTCGTGTGCCGAAGCTTCTGGGCGGGCTTGGTTGTCATGATCCCAAACACTTTGCCGGTACTCATAATTTTCGGCGGTATGGGCTGGCTGGGTGCCAAAGTCGATATCGGATCGATGATGGCGGCAAGCATTGCACTAGGCGTCGCCGTCGACGATACGATTCACTTTTTGACGTGGTTCCGCCAGTCTTTGGCGGTGACGCGCGGTCGCCGGAAAGCGATCATCATGGCGTATCGACATTGCGCTTCGCCAACAATGCAATCCGCGCTGATTAGCGGACTGGGTTTATCGGTGTTTACGCTCAGCTCGTTTACTCCGACGCAGCGACTCGGGTTTTTGATGTTGACGATCTTGATCGCCGGCGTCATCGCCGAACTTTTCATGCTCCCTGCGATCTTGACCGGACCAATGGGCCGCGTTTTTCGCACAAAAAAAAGTTCGCCCACGGAACCGACCGTGACCATCGCTCAGACGCCAGATTCTGAAGTCCCGCGACCTAAAATCATGTCGCATCGCAAACGCTCCGTTGCCAGCTGACAGGGCTCACAGGATCGCGATTAGGCGTTGGACGATCGGAACGACCAATCCACTTATGGATCCCTGTGACACGCCATCCGCGTGATCACGTGCCCAATCAGCGTACAAAAACGACCCGAGCGTCAAGCCACGGTCTTCATGGTTTCCTTCGATATAGGTTAGGGAACTGCTCGTCAGGTAGGCCGACCTGATCGAAAGACTTTTAAAGGTTTTCCGTTCGAAAGGAGTTTGTACTTGGCTCTCGTGTGGGCAATAATGCCACCTAAGCATCTTCTTTATCGGAGCCATCAAAATGCAAGCCTTGACTCGACAATCGTGCGTGGGAATCGCGCTGGCGTTGTTCTTCATTGGCGCGACGCCAAAGGCGGTTCCGACCGCCGAGCCAAACGCTGCGCCACTTACCAAGGACAGGTGGAACGTCGCCATCGTGGTACACGACAATGTCGAGTTACTGGATTTCAGTGGACCAGCCGAAGTATTTGCTTCCGCAGCTCGAGGGCGTGCGTTTCGCCTTTATACCGTGAGCGAAACTGTTAGACCGATTCGCAGCCAGAGATTCCTGGCCGTGACGCCTGAATTCTCAATCGCCGACTGTCCGAAACCCGACATCGTCGTCATTCCGGGTGGAGACACCAACATTCTGCTTCGCAGCCCGGCGTTCATGGCGTGGATTCGCGCGACGGCCAAAGACGCAGACGTTATGTTTTCAGTTTGTACCGGAGCGCTCGTACTCGCACAGGCCGGCCTACTCGACGGGTTGGAAGCGACCACACATGCTTCTTCAATATCCGCCCTAAAGCTGTATCCCCGCATCAGGGTCTGCGAAAATCGGCGCTTTGTCGATAACGGCAAGATCGTGACCACTGCGGGGGTTTCGGCTGGGATCGACGGGGCGCTGCACTTGGTCTCCCGACTTTGCGGCCTGGACACCGCCAAACAAACCGCGAGTTTCATGGAATACCACTGGGAGCCTGAGGCATATCTTCTGGCAACACTTGCACCGCTTTCGCCGGACGTACTCGCGGCTCACTGTTGGTTTGCGGGCAAGTGGCCGGAAGCCGAAAAAGCCTACCAGCAGATTGTCGATCAGCAGCCGAAAGATGTCGTCGCGCTCTATCGTCTGGCGGAATCACAATTCCGCAACCGGCGCTATGAAGAAGCCGCGATCAACTTCGAGCGGGCCGTGCAAGACGGGCGCCGCGACGGCGATACAATCAGCACGCTTGCGGTGATACAGTTCCGCTTAAAAAGGTTTGCCGCTGCCACTGAGAACTTCGAGTCGACGTTAAAGCTGGGCGGCGCGCCTGAACCAATCGTTCACTACCATTTGGCGCGCATTTACGCCCTGACGGGTCAGAAAGACAAAGCCCTGGTCGCATTGGAGCGGGCATTTGAACTCGGGATCGACAATGCGGAGCCAGCATTGCTCGAAGCAGATATGGAAAACGTCCGCACGGAAAAGCGATTCCGCGAGTTATTTCGCAAATATGCCTACGCTTGTCGGGCAACTCTGGTAAGCGAAAAGGAGCCAGGCGATCCTTTGATTGTCACGGGAGTGGTCCGCGACGCTGGGGGAAAACCCGTCCCCGGTGCGATTGTCTACGTCTATCATACCGACGCGCACGGCCTGTATACGACAAATGATGCCGGCGGGGCAGCGAACCCGCGACTATTCGCCTACCTGCGCACAGGCGGCGACGGCACGTACGAATTCCGCACGATCCGCCCTGCGGGCTATCCGGATTCGGAAATTCCTCAACATATCCATTACGAGGTGACGTCACCCGGCTACCGCAATTACATCGGTGAGGTTCTGTTTGCCGACGACCCCCGTTTGAAAAGTGACGATCGTGCCCGTGCTCAAGCCAATGGGGCCGTCGTCACGGTCACTCCAGGCGAGGATGGCATCCAGCGTTGCACTTTCGACCTGACGATGACCCTCGAGTGAACTGTTCACGCGACCAAAACTACTTGCTTCTGTCCTGCTCGCACCGTTAAACTGGCAGTCCAAACACCCAGCCTCAAGCAATCCGCATAAGCCGCGATCCAGCGAAGCGTCTCAGTTCAACGCATAAAAGATCCGGCTGACTACAACCGGATAGTTTGCTCGTCGTTCGGCGATTTGCCACGGCGTAACGTATAGTGACCGTATGATGAATCAAGTCGGGCATGTCAGCGAACTTGTGCGGTATCCCGTCAAGTCGATGGCAGGTATCGCGACGGAGTCGGCATTTCTCGGATGGCACGGTCTCGATGGTGATCGGCGCTTCGCCTTTCGTCGTTTGGGAGACGACAGCGGCTTCCCTTGGCTTAACGCAAGCCGGCATGCTGAACTCCTTCTGTATCACCCTTTCGGTCTCGACGAGAGTACCGGCGAGCCACTGCCAACTCACGTACGCACGCCCGCCGGAACGCACATCGAGCTGCGCAGCGCGGAGCTCCTGAACGAGGTTGCCGAGCGTAGTGGCAGCAGCGTGGAATTGATGCAGCTCAAGCACGGGATCTTCGATGATGCTTCGTTATCGGTGATTAGCCTGGCGACCATTGCTGGCATCGGTCGCGAGGCGGGAGTGGCTCTCGATCGCCGGCGGTTCCGAGCCAACATTGTGGTTGAGACTGGCAATCCCGAGCCGTTTCTCGAGGATGGGTGGGTTGGCGGGACGCTGGTGTTCGGCGACAGGGAGCCAAGGCCGGCGGTGAGCGTAACGGTGCGCGACGTACGTTGCATGATGATCAACCTCGATCCGAACACAGGCAAACAAGACTCGCGGGTGCTGAAGACAGTCGTGCGGCTGAACAAAAATAACGCGGGCGTCTATGGAACGGTGGTGCAAACCGGCACAATCGTCGTTGGTCAGGCAGTGAGCCTGGTTTTGAACGCACGTCGCTGAAGACGGGATTAGGCATTGAACGCTTGGACGACTAAGGCACTGGCTTGGCCTTGGGGCGTGATGTTCAGGTTCAAG
>JANNYC010000237.1:0-18189 GCA_031409895.1 Planctomycetota bacterium | reverse complement strand
CGCCGGTGGTTCGCCTGGGAATATCGCCGCAACGACACCGGCGGCTAGCGCCGTGCCGCTCATAGGCGAGTGCATCATCCGCGTGCGCGATACCGGTGTCGGCATCAGCCCGGCACTACTGCCGCGCATCTTTGACCTGTTCACGCAGGCGGAACGATCGTTGGACCGCTCGCAAGGCGGCTTGGGCATCGGACTGGCGTTGGTGAAACGACTCACGGAATTGCACGATGGAACGGTCGAGGCTTCCAGTGTTTTGGGACGAGGTAGCGAGTTCGTCGTGCGACTGTCGGTGCCGCCGACTGACGCACCGTTTCCAACATTGCCAGTCTCGGAAACCGACCAGCCGACTGCGCGCCCGTTGCGAGTGCTGGTGGTTGATGACAACGCGGATACTGTGTTGAGCTTCTCGATGCTGCTGAAGACATCGGGACATGATGTTCGGACGGCTCACGACGGGCCGACGGCCGTGCAAGTGGCCCTCGACTATCGACCGGATGTGGTGTTGTTGGACATCGGCTTGCCGGGGCTGAACGGCTATGAGGTGGCGAAACGGCTCCGACAGCAACCCGAGTTCAAGAACATCGTGCTGGTCGCCTTGACGGGTTACGGCCAGGACTCAGACCGACAGACCTCGCTGCAAGCGGGATTCAATCACCATCTGGTCAAGCCCGCTCGTTTAGCGCAGTTGCAACAGATCTTGGCGACCGTCTCAGTGAGCGGAATGGCGCTAGCCACCGGTGTCGTGACGGAAAATTCAAACGCAAAAACCGGCGGCTAGCGCCTTGCCGCTCATTAGACAAACGAAAGGACAACAGACAATGCCGACAACTGAGAAGACGCTAAGAGTTCTGATCGTGGACGACAACCGAGACGGTGCTGACGCCTTGGGTTTGCTCGTGGAAGAACTCGGTAACCAAGTGCATGTGACCTACGGCGGGAGGCAGGCACTTGACGTGGCGACCGCATTTCGGCCCGATTTGATACTCGTCGATTTGCTCATGCCGGACATGAATGGTTGTGATCTCGTAAAGCGATTGCGCCAGATGCCGGACTTCGCCCAAGCAAAGATGGTGGCGGTCACCGGCCTGAAAGACGAGGGACACAAAACCTTGGCCCTCAAGTCCGGCTGCGATACGATCCTCGTCAAACCTGCAACTCTGACCGAAATCAAAGCCGTCTTGGCCAGTGTCGTTCCCGTGGTCACACCTACGGGCCAGCCGCCAAAACCGGCGCGAGCGCGTGTGAGTCTTGGCTCCGAGCGACGATTGCCGATGGAGGAAGCTCGGCGCATCCGGAGCGAGCGCCCCTCCAAAACTCTAACTCAAGCCGAAAGCGAAGCCGCCATCTGCGATGGGATCATTCGCTTTCAAGAGGAGTATCTGGGATGGCGGTCGGAACAAGTTCACGCCCACTTCATCAAAGACCTGTTGTTGGTCCGCATACTCAGCGTTTTGACGCTCGCCGAACGACAACTCGCTAAATCGTTGTCGCCGGAAAAAGGCAGGGATCTCATCAAGCAAACTCGGGATCAACTACTGGAGTTGGCACGCCCCATGTTGGAATCGCTGGTCCACGAGGCCACCGGCGTGAAGGTGTTGAGTATGCACCATGACATCAGCACCGTGACCGGCGAAGAGATGGTGCTCTTTCCCTTGGTCGAAGCGCCTCGCTTCGAGTAGCCAATTGTCAAGTTGTCCACAACAATCTCCGGTTGCCAAAGGGAAGTGAGCAGGTATGTCGACTGAACCATTTTTACCGCCGACTGCGAAGAAGAACGTCGATACCATCGCCCAAGTCGAACAGCAATTACTTGAACAGCGCTCTGTGACGGAGCACTTGGGCGAAGTCATCGCCCGTTTCTTCGGGAGCCTATCCTTCATCATCGCCCATGGGTTGTTCATCGCGGGATGGGTGCTGCTGAACACCAGCATGATCCCCGGCGTGTCGCCCTTTGATCCATATCCTTTCGGCCTTCTCTCCGCTGTGATCGGCATCGAGTTCATTTGTCTGACGACGTTTGTTCTTATGAATCAAAAGCACCAAATGCGCCGAACCGAGCAATGGGCGAAACTGGACTTACATCTCAACATGCTTACTGAACAGGAGGTCACTAAGAATATGCAGATGCTCCACTTGATCTGCCAGCATTTGCGGCTCAAGCAACCTGGGCAAGACCAAGAAGTGAACGAACTGAGCCAAGCCATGTCAGTAACGGCGCTCGTGGAAGAACTCGGCAAGGTCCGAGAGCTTGGTCAGGTGTTGGCCGATGAGATCTGTGAGGTTAGGAAAGCAGGCACATCGCCTGCCGAAGATGAAAACAGTGGGCAAACAAAGTGATGACCGAGGAGAACTAAAAGGGAGACATCCCACGTTGCCCATCCCCTTTCCTTCCTCCAGCCGGCGTCTTGGTGGTCCGCATTCGCGATGTCCTGACTCTCGCCGAACGACAACTCGGCCAATCGTTGTCGCCGGAGAAAGGCAGGAATCTCCTCAAGCAACCACGGAATCAACTACTGTAGTTGGCACGCCCCATGTTGGAATCGCTGGTCCATGAAGCCGCAGGCGTTATTGTGCTGAGTATGCACAATGACATCAGCACCGAGACTGGCGAACAGATGGTACCCTTTCCCATGGTCGAAGCGCCTCGCTTCCAGTAAGAACCCTGACGTTAAGAAAGTGTTAAACGAGAAAAATCAAAACGGGAAATAGAAATTGCGCGATTTCTAACGACCGCCCCACATTGCGAAAAAGGAAATTGAGATGAATTACGTGAGTTACTTGGGATTGACGCTGTCGGTGATCGGACTGCTTGGTCTCGGTGCTTCCGGGCCGGGCTATCGGCTGGGCTTGTGGGGGTTCAAGACCGGGATCAGCTTGATGAAATACGCCGGCTTCATCAGCGTCGGGGCGATTGTCGTATGTCTCGCCGGTTTGGCGCTCTGGCAAGCGCAGGTCTTCCCGCAAGGAATGATTCCCGCACTCATCGGCCTCGTCATCGGCGGCTGTGTTCTAGGTTTGACGCTGAAGTGGAAACGCAACTTGGACAGCGTGCCTTACATCCACGACATCACGACCGACACCGAGAATCCACCGCTATTCGTGGCCGTCCTGCCGCTGCGCGCCGGCGCGGAAAACGCGGCCGAGTACGGTGGTCCAGAACTAGCCCAGCAACAGCGCGACGGATATCCAGATCTCCAACCAGGCTCCGTGAGTCGTCCGCCGGACAAGGCTTATCCCGGAGCTTTGCAAGCGGCCAAGGACATGGGTTGGGAGATCGTGGCGTCCGACCCCAAGTCGCTGCGAATCGAGGCGACCGACACCACTCGTTGGTTTGGTTTCAAGGATGACGTCGTCGTGCGACTTAGTCCCTCGCCGGCAGGCAGCCGCATCGACGTCCGTTCGGTCTCGCGCGTGGGCAAGAGTGATGTCGGGACCAATGCCCGTAGGATTAAAGCGTACTTAGCCCGCTTGAAGTGAGGTCGGTAGACCCGTGCAATCAAAGGAACGAAATCATGTCGATGGTACACAAACGAGATTTGGTCATGGCCCGATGTGCTTGGATGCTTATGTTGGCCGGGCTGTTCGCCGCCATGGGCTGCGATCAAAAGTCCGTCGATCGGACGCCCGCCAAAGTCACGTCGGAAGACGTGCGCCACGAAACGCATGGAGGGGATCATGCCAACAAAGAATCTGCGATGCTCATGGTCACGACCGAACCGGAAGAGGTTCATGCCGATCAACCCGCGACCCTTCGGCTCATGATCCACGATGTGGGCGGAGCACTGCTCAAGGACTTCGAGACGGTGCATGAGCAGAGAATTCACCTCATCATCGTGAGAGAAGGACTCGACCAGTTCGCTCACATTCACCCACAGCTTGATCCCGATGGGAACATGACCGCCGTCTTTACCTTCCCGACCGGCGGAAAATACCGGCTCTACGCGGATCACAAACCATTAGGCAAAGACCAAGCGACAGCCATTGCCGAGTTGCAGGTCTCTGGCGATACACCACCCGCTGCGGAACTCACACCCAACGCGCCGGGCAACATCACGGGTGATGGCCTCAAAGCGGATGTCTCGGTGGAAAACGCTGAGCCGAGTGGGGCGACAAAAATCGAATTCAGATTGATGGATGCATCCGATGCGCCGGTAACTGACCTCGAGCCTTACATGGGTGCCATGGGCCACTTGGTCATTATCAGCGCCGATGGCAAGCAATACGTTCATGCTCATGCGGCCAAAGAGAACTCCACGGATGGCAAAGTGCAGTTTGAGGCGCACTTTGCGAAGCCTGGCATCTATAAGGCTTGGGGCCAATTCCAGCGCGGCGACAAAATACACATCTTGCCATTTGTCATTAACACGGCGTCTTGAAATGGCAGCGTGCCTGAAGTCGCCGTAGGCAAGCCTTCGTAAGAAAGCTAACTGGAAAACAACCGCAGGAAGTGACGTCCCGACACCGGAAAAGCCATCGGCGGTATGATCGCTATGCCCGCGAATCCGACGCAACAGCCATAGCAATATCTACCTCGATGTTATGATCTCGCCGGTCATCGATTAAGGGCACGGACTGGTCTGGCTGTTCGATCCCGTCGAGGACGACGCGACTTGCGGACATCCCCTCCCCGCTGGCGCGAAGCGTGATGTGATACACGGTTTCGCGATAGCGGTAGTGAATCTTCAGCAACGTCCATTCGCGCGGCAGGCAGGGCGTGAAGCGCAGCTTGTCCACTTCCAAATGCAGCCCTAAAAGCGATTCGGTAATCAGGCGGTACATCCAGCCGGCCGAACCGGTGTACCAGGTCCACCCACCGCGGCCTGTGTGGGGCGGCACACCGTAGACGTCGGCGGCTACCACGTAGGGTTCCACGCGGTAGGTGGAGATGGCCGCCGGCGTGTCGCCGTGATGGATCGGGTTGATAAGCGAAAAAAGTTCCCAGGCTCGTTCACGGTCGCCCATGGCGGCCACGGCCATGACGGTCCAGATGGCGGCGTGCGTGTACTGTCCGCCATTCTCGCGAACGCCGGGGACGTAGCCTTTGATGTAACCGGGATTGAGGTCCGACGTGTCAAAGGGCGGGGCCAGAAGTTGAATCTGTTGAATATCGCGGCGGACCAGGCGGCGATCGACGCTCTGCATGGCGAGTGCGGATCGGTCTTCGGTCCCGGCCCCGGAAAGGACCGACCAGCTTTGCGAAATCGAGTCGATCTGGCACTCCGGGTTGGACGCCGAGCCGAGCGGCGTGCCGTCGTCGAAGTAAGCTCGGCGGTACCACTCGCCATCCCAGCCATTCGTCTCAATGTTCCCGCGCAGACGGCCGGCCTCGACGGTGAATCGGTCGGCCACGGCGGTGTCGCCCCGATGCTGGGCCAATTCTGCAAACTGCGTGAGCACTTGGTAGAGAAAAAATGCCAGCCACACGCTTTCGCCCTGGCCGTGCTGACCCACCAAGTTCATTCCGTCGTTCCAGTCTCCACAGCCCATCAGCGGCAAACCATGCGCACCGAAGCGAAGACCATTATTGATGGCGCGCAGGCAATGCTCATACAGCGTGTCGACATCGTCAGAAATCCGTGGCAGGTCGTAGTTCGACTCTTCATCCGGTCGCAAGGATCGAGCGGTCAGGAAAGGCACGCGCTCGTCGAGGACACCTGTATCGCCGGTCATGCCGACGTACCGGCAAGCAGCCAATGGCAGCCAAAGGTAGTCATCCGAAAAGTGCGTACGCACGCCCCGGCCCACCGGCGGATGCCACCAATGTTGTACGTCGCCTTCACGAAACTGGTGCGACGCCGCGCGCAACAGATGCTCGCGCAGCAAACGGGGTTCGGCATGCACGAGCGCCATGGCATCTTGCAACTGGTCACGGAAGCCGAACGCGCCGCCCGATTGATAGAATCCCGTGCGAGCCCACATGCGGCACGCTAGCGTCTGATAGATCAGCCAGCCGTTGGCCAGGAAGTTAACGGCAGGATCGGGCGTTTCCACATACACCGCTCCCAGCGTCCGGCTCCAATAGTCCCACACGCGTTCAATCGCTCGATTCGCGTTGTCGACTCCGCGAAACCGCTGGACGAGCTGTCGCGCTTGACCTTCATCACCGGCCGCTCCGAGCGTGAACACGACCGTCTTTTCCTGTCCAACTTCCAGCACGAGCGGAATTTGAATGGCCGCGCAAGGGTCGAGTCCTGCGCCAACTCGACCGGAAAGCCGCACTCGACGCATCGCTGCGGGATTGGCCGCCGAGCGGTTGCGACCGAGAAACTCGGTGCGGTCGCCGGTCAACGTCCGGTTCGTCTCACTGCTATCGACGAACGCCACCCGGTCGGCAAACTCAGGGCTATAGGCATTGCGCGCAAAGAGCGCGCCGGTGACCGGGTCAACTTCCGTCACCACGTGCATGAGCGACTTGCTGCGTGTTTCACCCAGCACCCACTCCCAATAACCGGTGATCGAAAGCTGGCGCGGCCGGCCGGACTGGTTCGTGACCTTTAACTTCGAAAACTTTACTGGCGCATCGACAGCGACGTAAACGCAAAGCTCCGTGACGATGCCGTCCTCCCAGTAATCGAAAATGCTGTAACCAAAACCGTGCCGAACGACGTATGGATTTCGGCCGCGGGCGGGCAGCGGCGCGGGCGACCAAAAGCGGCCGGTTTCTTCATCGCGCAGATAGAGGGCCTCGCCGCTGGTGTCCGAGACCGGATCGTTGTGCCACGGCGTGAGCCTAAATTCATGGCTGTTTTCGGCCCACGTGTACGCGCCGCCGCTTTCGGTGACGACTGTGCCGAACTGCGAATTAGCAATCACGTTGACCCACGGCGACGGCGTGTTCTGGCCTGCGGCCAGTGTGGTGACGTATTCGCGGCCATCGCGGCTGAAGCCTCCCAAGCCGTTGAAGAACGCCAGGTCGCGCTGGGGTGGTTTGCCGGCCGCTCCCGGTTCCGGCAGACGACGCAGCGGCTTAAGGTGCGGAATTGACAGCTCGGCCCGTCCGCGTCGCTCGACCTGTTCGGCCAGCGTACCCGCGTCGTCCAACAAGACGACACGCGCCACAGTTTGCAAGAGCGCGCGATCTTCTTCCGACATCTGTTCGCCCCGGCGAACAAAGATTCCGCCGGGCCGATCAACGAGCGCCGCTTCGGGACTTCCGGCCACGACGTCCATAATCGCTTCCTGCAACGTCTGCCGATATACCGAATCGTCCTCGTTCCAAATCACCAAATCCACGGCCAGACCTTTCAGCCGCCAGTAAGCGTGAGCCTGGACAACTTGGCGCACTAGATCGATTCGGTCGCGGTCTCGGATACGGACCAGGACAATCGGCAGGTCGCCCGAGATGCCGTATCCCCAAAGTCCCGATTGCCCGCGGCGGTTGCGGACGAGCACGCTGGCCTTGGCGCGGCGGAGTCCCGATGCATAGATGATCGAGCCCGCCAATCGACCGTAGGCTTGTGCATCGGCCTCGCTGGCATTGAGCTGTTGAAGCAGGATGTGGCTGTGGGTCCAAGCGAGTTCGAAGACGCGGTCAGCCAGGCTTGCGTCGCTGTACTTTTCCGTCATGGCCGCGACGGCTTCACGCGTCTCGGCAACTCCGGTGACAATGTCAACTCGCACGGCCTCGTCCGGCTGCAACAGCACGTATTGTCGGATGCTGACGATGGGATCGAGAACTGGCCCGGCGCTGTTAGAAAGCGGAGATACGGCGTCCAACGCTGCCGGAGCGGCGACGCTTCGCGCCCGGCCGATGAACTTCATGCGGTCGGTTTCATACGATGGCTCGCCCACGGTCGTGCCCCGGACCGTCATCATGTGCGTCATCCAAGGTGGCTGCTCTTCCTTGGAGCGCGGACGGCGGGTGCAGAAGATCGCTTGGCGTGATCGCACCAATTCCGTTTGCACGAACAGATTACTAAACGCCGGGTGCGACTCGTCCTGGGCTTGAGTTGCCAAGACCACTTCGGCATAGCTGGTCACTTCAATCGTGCGCGGAATGTCCGAGCGGTTGGTCAGCGTGATTCTTCTCAGCTCGATGTCATCCTCGGGCGAAACACTGATCTCCGTATGCGTTTCGATGAACTGGCCAATCCGACGGAATTCGGCCCGCGCCTGCGTAAAGATCGCTTCGTAAGTCTTGGAGGCAGCCTGGGCGGTCGGTTGCCAAGCCGCCGACCACAGCGAGCCGCTCTCCAGATCACGCAGATAACAAAATGTTCCCCAACAATCCCGCGTGACGTCTTCGCGCCAGCGGGTGACCGCCAAGTCCCGCCAACGGCTGTACCCGCCGCCGGCGCTGGTCACGGCCACATGGTATCGTCCGTTGGAAAGGAGGTGGGCCTCCGGGACCGGACTGTTGGGATCAGTAAACACTCGCATGGTTCCCGTTTCTTCGGGCGACTCGCTGCGCGTGGCGTTGGCTTCCGCGACGTGCGGATAGACGGGTGCGGCCGTTTTGGGAATGCGTTCTTGCAGTAGCAACTCGGCAGCCCGGAACATGGGATCGGCCTGAAACCGGCGCTGCATCGGTTTGTCCAACAGCACATGCGCCAGCGCCAGCAGGCTCATTCCCTGGTGGTGGGCCATGAACTGCCGCACGGTTGCGCGGGTCGCTCCGGGTGGCAAACGCGACGGCGTGTAATCCACGGCTTCGTACAATCCATACGCGCCTTCCTGCCCCTCGGCAGCCAATTGTTGCAGGTTCCGGCAGGCGGCCTGCGGCGCTACCATCAGGGCTAAGGCGCTCGCGTAGGGAGCGATCACCAGGTCTTCGGCCAAGCCGCGTTTCAGCCCTAATCCGGGCACTCCAAACGCCCGGTACTGATAGTTCATGTGGAGGTCAACGGTGTTATACCCCGACTCCGACATCCCCCACGGCACTCCCCGCTGTTTGCCATAAGCAATCTGCCGACGGACGACCGCTCGACAGGTCTGATCGAGCAACGTGTTGTCGTACGTGGGCATGACCAAAAGCGGCATCAGGTACTCGAACATCGAGCCGCTCCAACTCAAGAGCGCGGGCGCCCCCCGCGCACTCGTTAATAGCCGCCCGAGCGCGAACCAATGTTCTTGGCCCACTTGGCCCTGTGAGATCAGGACAAAACTCGCCAAGCGTGCCTCGGATGCCAGCAGATCGTAAAAGCTGGAATCCAGACGATGTTCGCTCAGGTTGTAACCAATGGCAAAGAGATCGCGCGACTCGTCGTAGAGTAAGCCGAAGTCCATGTCCGCCAGCTCCTGGCACTGGCGAGCAACTTGCTCCAGGGTTTTAATTCGTTCGGCGGCACGCTGCGAGGAATCCGCGATCGCACGCCGTAATTGAAAGAACCATTCCCGGGCTTTCGGATCGTCGTCGTGCGGCGCTCCGGACAGGACGGCGTCGATCAAGGGCAGCACCGAGTGTTGCAATCCGGCGACGGCTCGCAACGTGGGCACGGCGTCCAGCCGCGTGAGGGTTTCGCGCAGTTGGCTCAGCCGCTGGCTCTGCTCCGGCGAACCGTGGTCCCACGCATCGTCGGGCGGCGCAGCGATCAACGTCCACGCGGCCAATTGTCGCAATTCGTCCTGATGATCGTTACAGCAGCGCTCCAAGGCGCTCGCCCACCACAGCAGCTCTTCGTCTTGGTCCACGGCGGTCGCAATTTCCGCGGCGGCAAGTCCGAGCCGCGACAATGTCGTTGCCACCGAGCTTAATGTGTAAGTCCGGCCCTGCAGACTTTCCAACTGACGATCGATCTTGCGCAGCACCTCTGCGCTGACCATCGGGAGCCGACTCTGTTGTGCCGATCGTTCTACGGCACGGGCGACGTCCGCCAGGACTTGCAGCGTGTCACGCAGCCCGCCAAGAATTCGGGCCGAATAAATGTGCGCATCGATCAATTCGATGCAGCCGCTGGCGAGCACGAGCAGGCTCCCGGCAAGGTTCCCGCTGTCGACCGTCGAAACATAACATGGGGCGAGCGGCGTCAAAGTCCGCGTGTCGTACCAATTGAAGAAGTGACCGCGGTGCCGCTCCATGCGGTTCAACGTGCCCAAAGTTTTCTGAGTGCGGTCCAGCAGCCGAGCGGCAGAGCAGTAGCCAAAATCGTACGCGGCCAGATCGGCGAGCAGCGCCATGCCAATGTTCGTCGGGCTGGTGCGCGCCGCGACAATGCCGGTCGGATTCTGCTGGATGTTGTCCGGCGGGAGCCAGTGATCCTGGGCCGTCACGAATTCCTCGAAGTACCGCCAGGTCTTGCGAGATAGCTTTTCGAGAAACATTCGTTGATGGTCGGACAGATGGACGACAGGCTCAAGCAAGGGACGGCTCAGCCACCAAGCGATCAGCGGCGAGGCAAACCACAAGCCCAGGAGCGGACCCGCAAGCGGCAGCACGTCCCATCGGAACAGAGCCAGCAGCAACACTGTGGCGCTGGCCACTGCGGGCGCGAACAGCATGCAAAGAAAAGTACCGGCCAGGTGACTGCGGGCACTGCGCTCCGATGTGCTGGCCGTCTTCCATTCCAGCAGTTTCTTCTTCGTCCACAGCACTCGCACCAACGTGCGAACGACGGCATCCAGGCCGATGTAGGCCTCGTAGGGAAGGAACACCAGCGTGAACACGCTCTGAGTAAGCGGTCTTCCCAATCCAATGATGGTTATCCACAAATGCGTGTGCAGGGGCAGATCGGTGGGCTTGCGAACAAAGTCCGCCAAAGTCGCCATCAAAGGTGGCAGCGCCACCACAGTCAGCACGAAGATCAGCGACGCCACAGCCAGTGACGGCCCAACGAGCAACCAACAAGCGAGCAGCAACACCAGCATCGCCGCCGGCACCAGGCTGCGGCGAAGATTGTCGAAGATCTTCCACCACGACAACGCCGAGATGGGGTTCACCACCCTCCGCGCGTCGCGCGTACCAACCCGAGGCAACAACCACGAGGCAATCTGCCAATCGCCGCGCATCCAACGATGCCGACGACTGACATCGGCGCTGTATCGGGAGGGAGAGTCCTCGTACAGAATCACGTCGCTTAACAAGGCCGAGCGACAGTAAATGCCTTCGATCAAGTCGTGACTCAAGATGGTGTTTTCTGGGAAATTGCCGCAAAGATGCTCGAACGAATCGACATCATAAATGCCTTTGCCAATGAACGAGCCTTCGCCGAACAGGTCCTGGTAAACGTCGGACACGACTCGCGTGTAAGGGTCAACTCCCGGATCGCCCGCAAACAATTGCACGAATCTAGATCGCTGCGCGCTGGGCAAGCTGACGCCGACGCGCGGCTGCAAAATCGTATAGCCCTCGGTGACGCGCCGCCGCTGGGGATCGAAGACGGGCCGATTGAGCGTGTGGGCCATCGCGCCGACCAATTCACGCGCCGCGTCGCGTGGTAGTTGGGTATCGGTGTCCAGCGTGATGACATACTTCACGGCGGACAACATCGCCGTGTCGCCTACGATTTCGGCAAAGCCGCCGGTAGCTCCGCGCAACAGCGCATTGAGGTCGGCGAGCTTGCCTCGCTTTCGCTCGTAACCCATCCAGATTCCTTCCGGGGCGTTCCAACGACGCTGTCGGTGAAGGAGGAAGAAGATATCCGTGCGACTCGCCTGGTACTTTTCATTGAGGCGGTTGATGCCTTCCCGCGCTTGTCGCACCAGTTCCTCGTCGGCCGGCATCGTCTCTTGCGGGGCGTCCTCGAAGTCCGTGAGCAAGGCGAAATGCAGGCAGTCGTCGCGGTTCGCCAAATAGCGCACTTCGATTCCTTCCAGCAAATGCTCGATACCGCCGGCGCTGGAAAGCATCGTCGGCACGACCACTAGCGTGCGATGCTCAGGTGGAATGCCGTGGCGAAAGTCCATCCGCGGCAACGGCTGCGCGCTGAGCACCATCGTCATCAACCAGTTGACGACCCCGATGCCCAAGTGCAAGGCACACATCAGCAAGGGCAAGGTCAGCAGTAGCATGGGGAAGAGTCCCGCATCGTGCCGCTGGGCCCACATCCAAAACGACCCCGTGGTGGACAGCGCGACAACCAGAATCAAAAACAGGTAGCAGACCAGCGGATAGCGGCGGCGAAGTTTGTCCAACACGACCCACGGGGACAGTCGCATTTCGGCTACGCGTTCCAGCGCTGGTCGGCCGCGATCTACCAGGTAGTAGCCCACGTGCGCGGCGCGATCATGCGGCTTGTCCGCCGCTTCGTTCTCCGCGAGCTGCACAGCCTTGCGCGCCACGGCGTACTCGGACAAATGGCTCCGTCGGGCGATGCCTTCGACGGCATGGCGATACCGATCGCGCGTGGCAAAGTCCATCTGGGCGTAAACGCCGGTTGGATCACCCGCGAGGGTCTGCTCCACTAGGCTTTGCTCGGCAACAAACTTTCGCCAATCGTTGGCACTGAGAAATCGAAGACTGTTAATACTGTTGCCAATCGAGACTTGGTCGGCGGCCTGAGCCTGCCCTTCGGCCACCACGAGTTGCTCGATGGTCAGTCCTTGATCCGCCAGCCGATGTTCCAGCCAACTGTTGGCAAAAGCAAAATTGGGGTTCTGTCCTTGCAGGTGGCGGGTGAACTCCGCCAAGAACGCGCCCGAAATTGGCGGGTTGGCGCGGGCCATGTCCGCGAGCACCAGGATCAGATCCGTGGGCTTCTGCTCGACAACGCTCACCATCCGCTCGGCCCAATCGTTGGCCAGATCCCGATCCCGACGCGCGGCCGCGATCCGGACCGCAACACGTCGCAAATTCTCGATCAACGCTAACCGCAGCATCAGCGGTAACGCCCACAATTCACCCAGCTTCAGCGGCTCGACCGATTGGTACGAGGTGATGAAACCGTTGAGGCTCGCGGCGTCCACTCGCCCATCCACGTGGGCGATCAATTCCAAGGCAATCCCGTAAGCTCGCGGATAGTTCGCCGCGAGTCCGCTCGCCAGCCGCGGCAATTCGCGGCTATATGCTGGCGGCAGCAGACGGCGGATCGTGCGGACCTGCTCTTCAATCAGATAGAAGTTGTCCAGCAACCATTCGGCGGCCGGGGCAATGCGACGGTCCCGCTCGGCTGCCGCAGTTACCAGCTCGTAGGTCTGGACCAGAACTCGCTCGTTTTCAGCCAGCCTAGGTAGCAGCTTGTCGGGAATCCGCCCCGTACCTAGCCGGTGAGACGCCGCCACGGCCTTGGCGTGCCGCTCGAGCTGCTCAACGCTGAGCAACTCGGCCCTGAGCGGCGGCTCGTCGGCTGCCTTTTGGAGCGGAGCATCCGGATCCGTGAACCTTCGCCACGGCCTCAGTCGTCCAAGTCTCCCATTATTACTCGCCGGGACATGCACGAATGGCTCCTTTGCACGCGTTTGCCGAGCATGAAGCACAACCGTATGAGCGGCTGTTCTTGCCGCCATCAACTTAGTGCTTTGCCAGCCGTGAAACGCGTAGCACAGCCCTGCGGAGCGAAAGATAGTGTGAACTTAAGTCCACACGATACAACCCCTCACACCAAAAACCGCAAAACAAAGGCACGCATCTTTGTGTCAAAGGCAAGTTGCAAAGATCGGGAAGATTGCCTGACATCAAAGCTTCTCCAGTTTACCACGAGAAGGAAAAGAAATCTAAGACACGCACCGTTCCGTGCCAATTGGGTGGATTTCGATGAATAGACCGACATAATTTCTCACTCGTAACGATCTGCCTAGCCTTTGTTGCAAGGGGCCTGTCTTTAGATTTTCTGTTGCACGAGCGACGAGGCACCTGTTGGGATGCCAACAAAATCGGCCTTGAGACCGTCCCTGTTTTTCCACCCTGGTCCAGCTTGGCATTCGTTCCGTCAATAATTGAATCTTTCCTTTATGTTGTGTCTTCACGCCAGCGTTTTAGGATTTGGAGCCAACGCCAAGCTTGAGTTCCAATTTGAAGTCAGCTGATTGGAACATCTAGATCGAATGGTTTCATCTTTGTGCCCCAACAAAAAATTAATCTTGGCCAAGATCGCGGGAGGGCGAGGATAATGCTCCGTGTTTACGTCGACGGCTCGAGTTGCGGCCCGCAGCGCCAAATCTAAGCCGAGCCGAGAATCAAGCATTGTCGTCGATCGAGGAATGGCGGCATGATCGTGGCCCGATTCAACAGACCGAGTTAACAAGAATTGGATCGCCGACATAGGATTGTAGCCAATGCCGCAACCGCATGTACAAGGAATGCTCGTGCGAGAACTTGTTACAATCATTGCCGAAGAGCGGAGAAAATGAGGATTAACAATAATGTGGTTGAAGGAAGAAATTGCGCCCCGCCAGCGGACAGTTCGCCGCAGTTGTGCTTGGCTGCGAACGACGCTTGCGCTGGCGATATTCAGTTGTTGCGCAGGGCCGATCGATCGGGTGGCCGGCTCGATGGAGCTTGGGGCAAATTCTGTAGGCCCTAATCAGAAGATTGCGACCAACGAAGAAACTCGTGTAGATTTTTCGACGCAGATTCAGCCGATCTTGCAATCGCATTGCATCGAGTGCCATGGTCCGAAAAAGCAAAAAGGTGAGTTGCGGTTAGATGGCAAAGAATTTATCGTGGCGGGCGGGCACACCGGAAACGCGATCCTTGCGGATCGGCCGGACGCGAGCGAGCTTTTTCTGCGCATCACGTCGGACGATCCGAAATATCGAATGCCGGCGAAGGGTTCGTTGCTGAACACCGAACAAATTCAACTGATTCGTCGTTGGCTTGAACAAGGGGCGAAATGGGCGACAGCGGTTCCAGCGAAGAACGAGCTTTCGGCGGTTGACCGCTGGGTTATTTGGCTTGAGCCTTTTTTTCGAGTTTTGGAAAAGGGCTACAGCTACATTCGACCGATCGTATTTCCGCTGCTCGTTTTTCTGATAGGTGTGTATTTGGTTGAGCGGGCCAAGCATCGACAGCGCTGGACACGGGCGGATACCGTTGCAGCCGAAGGTCTGGCGTTGGTGCGGCGCGAATGGTATTTGGTGGGTGCTTTGGCGCTAGGGTTGGTTGGCCTTTGGAGCTTTCATCAGCGCCAGACGCAAGCCGCTCGGCAAGCGATGACGCGAATGCAAGAGAGCTTTGTCGAGTTAAATAAGAAAGAGGAGCCGCCGGTTCAGCGCGGTCCACTTGGCGGACCAGTTCCGCCACGCCCCAAACACGTCAAGCAACTTGGAGGAACGTATTATCGCGGGAACGACGAGCGAGATACGCGATTGTTCAACGGCGGATTTTACCGGACGGCGACGATGCACTTAAGATTGGCAGATGCCGACGGCAAGAAACTGAATTGGGGCGATCAAGTCGGCGCGGGCCTGTTGTACTTGGAGCTGGAAATCGAACGGGCCAAGCATGCGACGCCGGCTTTGTTCACCGATGCGATCATGCAGACGATTTTCATGAGTCGACAAGTGGCCTTGTTGAACAAGCCGGAAGGAGTGGACACGCCGGCGTATTTCGAAAACGTGGAGCCGGGCCAGCGCTGGCTGGCTCGCTATCCCATTCGAAACGATAAAAACGAATTGACTTTGGATGGGATGATTTATGTTTACAAAGGTCACGCTGGAAACGGCACCGTGAACGGAAAGTTTCACTACGGAATTTCGTACGACGTGAGGATTGTGGATGGGGCGATATCTCCCGAATCGGAATTGTGGATGGGCTCTTTGTCGGTTCCCGTGGGCTTGATTATTCCGCCCCCGGATCGAATGGTTTTGAACGAGTGGTTTGACTTTCGACCTTTGCCCGAGGTTGAAGGAGTAAACACGACCGATCCAGCGCTGCTGGGGATACCAGAGTACGTCAAATAGGGTTCTGTATCCGGATGATTCAGCACGAACTACGCAAACTTAGGTAGTGGGTCAGTCTAATCTTTGACTTTCTTCGTTGGGCGGGTGTTGTACTTCAATTCTGGTAGCAACGCCACGATGTCGGCAATCGTCCAAACCTTGTCGGCAACGCCAGCGGCCATCGCAGGAGTAGTTTTCAAAGTCTGGTGGACTCTCGCGAAATTGTAGTGCATGAAGTGCAGGGCAATCGCCGCGCAATGGTTTTCAATCTTTTTCGAAAACGCATTGGTCAGTCTGGTAAACCGTCGCATATTCATTCGCATCGTTAGGTTTTGCCGTTCGGCAAAGCTGGTCGATACGTGCTTCGGATCGGGGGTGCCGATGACGTTTTTCTTTTTCGTTCCGTTGCACTGTCCAGGGCTGTATTTTCGTTCCGCAACAGTGGCTCCGCCTTCATTACTAAACACCTTGACCAACATCGCATAATCAACACTCTCGCCAAAGTTGTTGGCCATTGCGTTTAGATAGACTTTATATCCATCGCTCGTAATTTGAACGCGATTCGCCAAGCGGCCCTTCAAATCCGAAATGAAGTCTTGGGCGCATCCAGGATCGCGAGTCCCAACAAGCCAGCTTGGAACTATCTTTGTGTCGGCGCAAATTGCCGTCCAAGTCCAAACGTCGCCAACGCCAAATTCGCCCTTGCGATCTTCGGGGACATTCTTGTCTTTGGAGTAGCAGAAGCTCCAAATCTCATCCAACTGAAGTCGCTTGCAATTCAGATTGACGAATGCCTTGGCTTGGTATTCGGTGCAAGCATTGCCCAATTCGACCAACAACTTGGCGACGGTGTTCTTGGCGACTCCCGTCATTCGGACGACTGACCGAATCGAGCAGCCTTCAACCAGAGCGGAAACCACGGCACAACGCTTTTCGAGGGTTATTTGTTTCATACTGACCATTATGCTTGACCGGACAAGGTTCGTCAACAAGAAATACATGAATACCGTGTATTTATGTATTGCAATTGAAACGCCGATGTTTTACAATGCCCCGGCGGCTATTTCTCATTTCAAGGAGCCAGGAATGGACGACCAAATCGACTCCCCGGCGGAACTGTTAGATAGATTACTAACAGCCAAAGGATGGACTCAAAAGCAATTGGCCGAGATTATGGGCAAGCCAACCCAATTGATAAACGAAATTGCAAAACGCAAAAGGTCTGTCACCCCGGAAACGGCGGTTCTGTTGGCGGCAGCCCTTGGAAATGATGCAAAAGAATGGCTAGTTGCGGATGCTGTTTTTCAGCTTAACGACATTCAGACAAAAACAGCCGACGTTTCAATAAGGGCGAAACTCCACTCGCTCGCACCGATCGCGGAAATGGCAAAGCGAGGATGGATCGAATCATCCGACGATCCGATTGTTTTGGAAACTCAGCTCAAAACATTTTTCTCTGTTTCGTCTCTTGACGAAGAAATCGAGATTGGCTGCTTAACCCGCCGATCCGCAGAAGATGGATCTCCACTAAATCGTAGTCAGCGCGCATGGTGCTTTCGAGTGCGCCAACGAGCGCGCAATCAATTAGCGCGACACTACAACGAGAATAAGATTGACGAGTGCTTGTCAAAGCTACGCGCGATTTCGATTTGTCCACCGGAATACCATCGCATCCCAACAGTCTTAAACGATTACGGGATTCGCTTTGTGGTCGTAGAACCGTTGATAAATTGCAAAGTTGATGGCGTCGCGATGTGGATTGACGATGCCCCGGCAATTGGGATGTCTATTCTCCATGATCGCGTCGATTCGTTTTTCCATACGCTTTGCCACGAAATATCACACATCAAACATCGGGACGAAGCACCGCTTGATTCTGACATTCGCGCACATGCGATGCTGCCGATGACCGTCAAGCCAGCAATCGAGTTGCGAGCCGACAGAGAAGCGGCGGCAGCTCTTATTGCCCCGCAAGAACTTGAGTCGTTTGTTCAGCGAGTAGGCCCGCTGTATTCGAAAGACACAATTACTGGCTTTTCGCGCCGCATTAAAATCCATGCCGGGATCGTAGTTGGTCAACTTCAATTTCGCGGAGAAATTGGATACTACGCCAATCGGGAAATGCTCGTAAAAGTTCGGAGCGCAATTACGTCAACTGCGCTTACTGACGGATATGGTTACTCTAACTAGGAGTGAATTATGGCTTTCACAAAGACTCGACGATCGCTTTCTCGTTATCAAAAGGAAATTATTCGACTTACGCGGCTTTACGAAACAGAGACTGGAAAATCTTCCAGTGATCCCGAAGCAGTTGCTGCATGGCTCTATAAGCACGGACACTGGAAGCCGCAGCCAGAGCGATCTCCGGAACGAATACTAGAGCGAGATATTAAGCGAACCTACAACCGCGATTTTCTCGTCAACGAGTATGGCGAA
>JANNYC010000236.1:0-3250 GCA_031409895.1 Planctomycetota bacterium | reverse complement strand
AATCTAGTGCTTGGCCCTTGTCCAATGATTTTGAAATCGCACCCGCCAAGCGGCGAAGCGAGATTTTTCGATTGTCGGAATTCTTTTGAATATCTCGCGGCAGAGTGCGCCGAGCAGCGGCCGCCCGTTCGGCGCGGATCTTTTCGGTCGGATCGGTGACCGACAAACTCAGCACCCCGTTGGCATCGATCTCGACGCCCAGCGTTGGAAGTTGAACCGTCGTGGATGCATCAGCCAGAGGATCCTGCTGACTTTGCACAGCCTCGCTGCGGGTACTCAAGCAACTAATCGCCAGGCACAGAATAAAATGCAACGAATTCGCACCGCTTAAAAACTTCCTCCGGAAACAACTGCGTTTTCTGACATCCATTAAGTCGTTGGATTTGATCCAAGGCATCTCAATCTCTTATTCGAATTAGCCCCTCTAGCGACAGAAACTTATTCGCAGTTTTGTTGGTCTCGCATAGACGAAACACACACCGCAAACACGTTAAGCGCTCGGAGACAAATTATACGCGATATCGTCAAGAGGTTCGGTGGTTAAAGGACACGAACGCGAACGCTTGTTAGGGGCGATTCTTACTTGGCTTGAGCTACGAGCGGTTCGACAAGTCGTTCGAGTTCGTCAAAGTCTACGGTGTAGCCGCGGATGTCCCCGCGGTGATCGATCAAGTATGCCAGGGGATATCCACGAATATTCCATTTCATTGTCAGGGGTGGAGGTCGACCCTCATCCCAAGTGGTGATCCAGGAAAACCCAGCCTCCGCGGTCGTTCGTTCGAATCCTTCGCGGTTTTGGGCATCGATAACACCGATGATTTGAACCGGTTGTCCTGCTTGTTTTTCCGATAAGTTCTTGAGTGCGGAAATTTGGTTCGGTGACGATAAGAATAACACCACGACAACCTTGCCGCGAAAATCGCTCGGCTTGAACGCATTTCCATTGACGTCTACCCCGCCGAAATCGGGCACCGGTTTGCCGATGGCAAGCTTATCCATCTGAAACAAAATTGCATTCGCCAATGTGGCGTACAAAGTGTTGCGTGATTCGCTTTCAATGTCCCGCCATTGCTCCCAGCTTTGTGTCGAGAACTCGGAATAGTACTGAGGCGTGTGTACAACGCTCGTATATTTGATGTCGGCGTAATCGTTGTTGATTTTCATCACTGCATCGCGCACCTGTTGCTCCAAGGCAACCGGATTGAGGGCTTTGATCATTTCAATTGTGTCGGGATAGGCTCTTGCGTATTTCCAATCGCATTGTTCCATGAACTTGTAGAAGAACAGTTCTTCGCTGCGGAAAAGGCAAAGATTATATAAGGCAGTCGCCCGAACATGACGATGAGGACTTTTTTCAGCGGCGGCCTGAAATAGTCGTTCATCCATTTCTAGAAATTGCAGCCCCCCATTCTGGATACAAAGATCGAGATCGGGATTGTCGATGTAATGCTCGATCAACAACTCCGCTGCCTTGCTGGCTGCTACGTTTTGCGTCACTCCAGCTTCTAATCCATTTAATCGCCACTCCCAAGCCTCGGACAATGCCTTGATGGCATTCGACTGGCCGCGATATTTTTCTTCGAACGCGAATAACTCCTCGAAAACTAAAGCTGTGGGTTCCAATTCCACTTCGATTCTCGCCCGTTTGCTTTGGTCGTTTCCAACAGCTTTAAGTGCCGCGTGATACCTATTTGAGAGTTCGCAGTAACGATCACTAAGTTTCTTAAACTCACGGTCGGATTCGTGTTCAGTCGGCCGAACGGGATTTTTGTAGGGTCGCAATTCCCAATCCACAACTCCCTCCGCCGGCGTGTTGTCCGACCAACGAACCGTGCCAGAAATTTTGGTTGTGGGACCGGCTTTCAAGATGATTTCCAATTCGGATTGGGACCCGTCCAATTCAACTGGCACCGGTGAGACAATGGGCGGCGTACGCTCCGAGTGAATTGACTCAGATTGGTCAAAGGAATTTCGCGGACAAGCGGTGGCAACCACACAAACCACGGCTTTTCCCAAATGCGGTGGTAACCGAAATCGACCGTTCGAATCCGACTTAACAGCTGAGTCCGCTGGATAGTACATCGCATCTTCGGATCGATTCGGAACATCAACTAGCCTTACTATCATGCCCGCAACTGGATTATTGTTTTGATCGAGTATTCTTCCGATCACCGACGTTCCCAGCGGCAAATCGATTTCGTCAACTTCTTCATCAAACGGACCTATTTGGGTGCGTGCAGCCGCAGTATTGTCGGAGGTCGCCAACAATTGAATTACCGTGTTCTTTGGAACAAAAGTTTGGAACCGACCATCAAGCTCACAACAAATCGTGATTGCGAAGGAATGAATCTCGTCCATAGTTGCGAGTGTCACGGTAGGGTTCTTAAGTGTTATCACGCCAGCTTCATTCTTGGGAGGGTTAAGTCTACCGCGAACGAGTCGCCCCTTGTGCAACGTAATGGTTCCTAGCTCGCCCGTTGCCATTGCCTTGACCGCGTTGAAATGCGGACGCATCTCGTAATAACCGTTCGCATTAACCAATAATCGCAACCACAGTTTTTTTGGATTAGCGTCGATTCCCTGAGCGCTAATCTCAAAACTCCCGTCGTCGCGAGTTTCAACAGTCACTTCCTTTATCCGCCGAGTCGGCGGACGACGTGCGTTATCGATCTCCGAAAGATTTTCGATTATCGCAAGTGAAACCTTCGCGCCACGGATTGGCGCGGCGCTTTCGTCGACGACCTTGCCGGCCAGTTTCTCAGGCTCTTGATTTGACGACTCAGAGGAACTCGCGGAGATTTCCTGGTCGTTTAAATTGACCTGATCAAACGGCCGGAGAACGGCGATTGGTACGCAGATTAATGCGAAGCAAATCCAAACGCCACCATAGAACGTCGCTTGAACTTTGTCGCGGCAAACCGAATTATCCAAGATCGCTCGCAGCCGGCACTCGATCGGTTTTTGGGCCATCGCGACGACACCGCAGTGCGGGCTAATGCGACCTGAAAGCATTCCCGCGAGACTTAACAACTCGGCTGCGTAGTCGGTCGGTTGAGCACCATCGCTTAAGACGCGATCGTCGCATGCCCGTTCTCGCTCTAGGATCATTTGCCGATTGGCTAGCCAAACCAACGGTTGAAACCAGGCCAGGCTTTTCGCAAGCGCCGCGATGGTCTGCCAAAAAACGTCGTGCCGTTGAACGTGCGCCAATTCATGTGCCAGAACCAGTTCAGTTCGTTCGTTGGACCAT
>JANNYC010000235.1:0-52014 GCA_031409895.1 Planctomycetota bacterium | reverse complement strand
ACCTTGACGAATCCGACATTCTTACCGTCCGGCTACAATGTGGAGCTTCACAAGACGAGGTTTCAATGACCAATCGACGCCAAGCGACTTTATACCTCCCTTTGCCGTGGAGCATTTGTGCCGAATCGATTCGTTCCCAATTCAATCCCGTACAGTTCGATCTTATTCGAGCACACGTAACACTTTGCCGCGAGGACGAAGTCTCCGACTGGGTCGAATTGGCATCACGGTTATCTAAATTGGGCGCAATTGAGGTTGCGTTAGATTTTGGAATGCCTGTGCGCGAGGATAACTTGGTCTACCTTTCATCGGTCGGCTCAACACAATCGTTTGACAGGCTACGGCATTCGATTCTTGCCACCGATGCGTTTTCTCCTCGGAAACACAATCCACACATTACGTTAATTCATCCACGAAATGGAATTTGTTCCGATTCCACGATTGACGAAATTACTCGTCAACACAAACCGTTCTCGACAATTTTTCATTGCGTCACTCTAATCGAACAGGATAAAGCTGGACGATGGCAGGATTTGGTGACGTTTCCCACGCCAACCAACAAAACTTTGCCCACCGATACCTCCTTCACTCGCAGTTGATTGACGGAATTACAATTGACTTATGCGACTATAGAAATGTGGACGGCGGTCGGCGAAGCGGTCGACTTCGTGCTGATTCGGGACGTGAACTAGGTGCTTTTGCCGCGCGATCAAGGGGTTAATTTCGGCGCGCAAGATTTCAAACTTGTCGTGATTGGCAAACGCCAATTCGCGGCCGTTGGGGGCGCATATTTTGCTTTTGCCAATGAACTGAAATCCGTTTTCCTCGCCGATGCGATTCACTGCAGCGAAATAAATGTTGTTCTCAAGGGCGCGGCAATTCGGCACGAAATCTGCCGTGCAGCCGGATGTCAGCGGCCAGTTGGTTGGCAAGACAACGATGTCAGCCCCTTGCAAAGCCAATACGCGAACCGCCTCGGGAAATGAGCAGTCGTAGCAGATCAGCAAGCCAATTTTTAGTCCAAGATGTTCGACGACTTCAAATGGTTGGTTCCCAGGGCGCGTGAAACGGTCGACCCCCAGTTTGGGCAAATGGACTTTGCGATAACTTGCGATCCAGCCAATGGGCCCAATCAAAGCGACCGTGTTGCAAAGTCCTTGCTCGGTCCGCTCCAAAAATCCAAAGATCGCAGACGTACCCAGATCGCGACAACACTCGGCCAGCCGATGGATTTCGCTTGAGTCGGCGTCAACTGCCGCCTCAGCGGCCGACTTCGCGTCCGTGAAACAATAGCCCGATAATACGCACTCCGGAAAAATCGTCAGATCCGCGCCACCACCGGCGGTCGCCTGCAAATGCTCGATCACGGCTGCGGTGTTGCGCTGCGGATCGGCAAACACGACAGGCATTTGCACGCCAGCAATTTGGTAAACTTCTTTGGTCTTCATGTTTGGACCCCTCACCCTACCCTCTCCCCGGAAGCCGTGGAGAGGGAACGATTCTGGATTGACCGCCCTCTCCCAGGAAGCCGGGGAGAGGGAACGATTCTGGTTTGACCGCCCTTTCCCTGGAAGCATGGGATAGGGAACGAAATGCGTTCACCAATATACACGCGATTATGACTGCAACCATCGGCGAAGAAACGAAAATTAAACGCGACCAAGTCAAGAAAATGATCTTGGGAAAAATTCTTGTTGGCCTGGGCTTTACGCTCGCCAACGAATGGATTGAGAGCGGCTCGCTGGCGACTGGGGATGAAGTACTTTCTCAATGCCGTGCCAAATATCCAGCCCGAATCGAATCGGAGAACCCAGCGGAAAAACTTTTGCATGAAGGAATGTCGATCTGGGCGAATTGGCCGACTGCTGGCCCAGAGGGCGATAGTGCTTGTATCTTTGTCGTACTTGGCGAACTCGTTGCGCGTCAGTTTACGACCGCTGTAAGTTCACGGTTGGGTCGGTCGTTGGAACAACACCCGCAATGGTTCGACGCATTGCGAACCTATTGTCTACAACTTGATCGCGATGTCTGTTTGCTAACTTCTCCCGGGCAATTCACCCATCGCTACTTACAGCGATTGGCGGATTGGATTCCGATCAATCAAACATTTCTATTGCAGTCGACCACTGACACGTTTGGGCAACAGCAGATCGAAGTTCAAGCGTTTCGCGACGCTCGACCGAGCCAAGTTGCGTCCTTCGTCATTCGCGTGGTGGCATCAACCGGCGATTTGGTGGGCGCGGATCAAAGCGTCGCAGCACTTTGCGGCGAAGTCCGTGCGTTGCACGTTCGGCCCAACGGCAACATTGAAAAAATGCTTTGTGCGAGGCTGGCAAGTGCGTCGGAATTCGCTCGGCGAACCCTGATCTTGACAACTGATGCGTCGGCTCGACCCAAACACGTTGCGCGACTTTTCGATCAAGGCGCAATCGCGTGGCATGTATACGATCCGAAGATTGACGCGAATGTTCCCAACGGACCTGACAAGATCGCTCGCCCAGTAGCGTCAAAATTCTTGTGGCTCACAGATATTGATCCGAATCGATACGTGTCGCATTTCACCCGGCGTCAAAAGTGCGGGTGGCTCGACGAAGGTGAAGCCAAGTTTTTGGATTCGCTATTGTTCGGCGGATCGAATCCGGAACGTGGTCCTCTGGCCACGTTATTTCGAATCGTGTTGCAACGGCAGTTGATCTCCAACAATCGCTTGACGCGCGACTCAAGTCGAGTCGTCTGTTTTACGAATCGAGCGCTGAGCGAATTCGAACAGCTTCGGTCGTTTCGAAGTCATTTGGCGCGCTGGGATTTCGAGCCTTACGGCATTGCGATCGACCGAAGCGTGTTGATTGCTGCGGGTGGCCGACCAGTTGAGTACGGAACCGAAGTTGATTGGCTGCGAATGCCAGCAGAGAGACGTCCCTTTTTTCAGTTGGGAGAACCTGGTAAATCAAGCTGGGAATTTGAGGATGAATGGCGGTATGTTGGCGATTTTGATTTGGGCAAGATTGCGGCGGATCAAGTCATCGTTTTCGTCGCCAACGAAAAAGACGCTCGCGAAATCGCGCTGGTTTCGCCTTGGCCAATCCTTGTGCTACAAAAGTGAATTCGAGTCGTCGCGTCAATGCATGGTATGACTGCGCATCGACGCCAGCATTTGGGAGATAATGGAAATCGGGTTGAGTGACTTTGTGAAATCGAGTAATTCACTGACCTTCAATTTCGCCGCCGGGCCAAGAATGGCCTGTCGGTCTCGTCTGCTAGATGGAGTGGCAAATGCATCATTATCGACTTATATTGTTCGCTGGTCTGTTGATGTTTTCTGCGTGTACGACGACGAGAATGTCGCACACATCCCGGACAGGCATGGAGCAACTTTTATTGTCCAATGCGGTTGATCAAGCATTGGAAAAAACGCCATTGCCACCGGTCGATGGTCAAAAGGTTTACTTGGAAGAAAAGTATCTGGACTGCGTTGACAAGGGATATTTGGTTGCGTCGGTCCGAGAGAAACTGTTGCAGGCGGGAGCGATGTTGGTCGGAAAGCCAGAAGATTCCGTGGTTACGATCGAAATTCGATCCGGCGGTATCGGTACGGACAACGTCGACAAGTTTTTGGGATCACCCTCGATTGCGTTACCGGGGCCGCTCCCGGTACAGCTTCCCGAAGTCCGTTTGTACGAGAAAACCAGTCAGTTTGGCACCGCGAAAATCGCGTTGGTTGCATATCAATCGGCGACCGGAAAAATGTTGTTTGACAGCGGGCGGCAATTGGCCCGTGGCGACGACAGTCGATGGTCGGTGTTGGGTGTCGGTCCATTCCAAACCGGCACCGTGCGTCAGGAAGTCAATCAAGCAACGAACAAATATCCGGTTCGTTTAGCGAGCGGTGAGTCGACGAGTCGGTAGGGGATTTGATAACGACGGATCCGACAAACGCATCAAAGGGCAGACAACCGCCACTCGCCTATGACAAGAACGCAATCAAGGCTGAGTGATTCAGCCTTGTTTGTTGGTTGTCGATATTTTGCATTGCCGGGTCGTTGCGATGTTGCAACAAACGGCGGCATTATTGAGTGGAGATCGTCGAGGCTTTGGCTGCTGGAACTTTTGGCGCTGGCAGGCCTTCGACGAATTTCTTCTGGACGTCTTCGACCAAAGCGCCAGACATGCCGTGCGGCTTGTACGTTGTCAAAGCCAGTTCTGGGGAAGGCAAAAAGCTGTACTTGTCTTGAACTTCTTTTCGAACGCTGGCCAATTGAGTTTCGGCGATTGCATTGCTCGAGTCCTGATAGACGTGGACTTGGCGGGCGACTTCAGGCAGGTTGCTCATGATGCCGTTGATTTTCGATTTGCCGGCGATGTTGAGTTCGTGCGTGGTCGAGTCGAAGTGGTCGCTGGTCAGTGTGCATTCACATTGCCAACCGCGTTGGGTCATCACGGCGAAAACCCCGTGAAAAGCTTGGCGATCAAAGCACTGAAACGGTTTGGGCCAAGCATCGTTGCGCTCTCTAATCAACTCGGCTTGTTGTTTGTGCAAGTCCATTTTGGCTTGCGATTTTTGAAACACGGTCGCGCCATCCGAGCTGCCGCAACCACCATCGCGAGAAGTCCCACAGGCTCCGGTGTCGCAATTACCAGACCCGCAATTGCCGGGACCCGATTGGGCGAGACTTATAGAAGCGGTTCCGATGAACCAACAAAAACATGTAACGACGAATGAAGTGCGAACCATCTTTTATTCTCCAACCATCCCTGGGTCAACGCATTGTCCTGATTCCATCACGTTTGTTTGTTATCGGAATCTTTTGGACGATAACGCTCGTGACAAATTGGAGAATTTTGCAAAAAGTGGGGGCTCAATTACTGTTTCTTGAAAGCCGGGAGCATTTCGTTGACCATAGTGATTGCAGCGGGTCCAACGAGCACAACGAATATGCCGGGGAAGATAAACAAAACGAGGGGGAAGATCAGCTTTACGGCCGTTTTAGCCGCTTTTTCTTCCGCAATTTGACGGCGACGGGTACGCATCGAGTCGCTCTGGACGCGCAACGCGTGCCCAATGCTCGAACCGAACCGATCGGCTTGAATGATGATTGAAGAGAGGGCCTTTAAATCGTCAACACCGGCACGGTCCCCCAAATCCGTAAGAACTTCCTCACGTCGGCGCCCCCACTGCAACTGTTTGTTGCACAGTTCAAATTCTCCGGCGATGGTTGGCTTGGAGTCTTTTAGCTCGTCGGCGACTTTCCGCATGGCTTGGTCGAGGCCCAGGCCGGCTTCGACGCAAACTACCATCAAGTCGAGCGCGTCTGGCAGACTCAAAAAGATTTTTTCTTTTCGTTTCTTTGCCATGAATGCCAAAATTAGATCGGGCAGGAAAAAGCTCATTAAGGCAATGCCAACGATCCTGATCAGCGCGTTCATTCCAAGGCCCATCGTCAATGCGACGCCGCCTCCACCCAGCAAGCAGCCGCAGATCATGCTGATCGTCTTGAGTGTAAGGAAGCTTGCGGAGGCAGCCTCGTGTCGAAAGCCAGCGTGGTTCAATCGCTGAACCAGCTTGCCTGTCTCCTTGGCGGATTTTGGTTTGAATGGCCTCGACAGAGCAGGGGCGGCTTTTTCCAAAATTTTGGCAAAGCCTTCGGACGCCTTGACGGCCGATTTGGTTACACCAGGACGCCGGCTTTTCAACTGGTCCAATCGCGACTCCGCTTTGGACTTTTTGTTGAACAACTGATCGGAGACAACCCAAGCGCCGGCACCGATCGCTGCGAATAGCGCGACAGGGACGATAATTGCGTAGTCGATGGCTGCGAGGAACATGGTCTAAACCTTGATAGTAATAATTTTCTTGATAACGAGCGCGCCGACGATTTGCGAGATGACCCCAGCGATCATCATTTTTTGTCCAAGTGGGTCCGTGAATAACAGCATCACGTAGTTGTAATTCAATTTGAGCATTGTGGCGAACAAGACCGGCGGCAATGACAACAAGACAATGCCTGACATACGACCTTCGCCGGTGAGGGCTTGAATTTGGCCCCAAATAATAAATCGTTCGCGGATGAGGTGCCCGATCTTGTCGAGAATTTCGGCAAGATCACCACCAGTTTGCCGTTGCAGAATTACGGCGGTCACGAAAAACTTTAAGTCGACGTTGGGAACGCGTTCGGTCATTTGGCGTAACGCAACGTCCATTGACATACCCAAGTTTTGCTCTTCATAGCAGCGTGAGAACTCTGGCCCGAGTGGCTCGGGCATCTGTTCCGCCACGAGCTGAATGCCAGCGGGCAAGCTATGTCCGGCGCGAAGACCCCGAGAAAGCAGTTCCAGCGCGCCGGGTAACAAAGCGCCAAATCGTTTCAGCCGTCTCTTTCGTTTGAACCAAAGCCAACCAAGAGGAAGGAACGCGCCAAAGAACACGAAAATTGGTGTAAATATCTTCCACGGCGCGGCGACGTACCAAACAAGGGCCGCCGCGATTCCCGCACCCGCGACAATGGTAATAAATTTGTTCGTCGCCATATTAATGCCAGCTTGGTCAAGCTGCCGGCGCATGTTGAAGACCTTGCTAACGATCTTCTCGAAATAGTTAGGCATGTCATTGAGCGGCGACAAGAGCACCGAGGTGCTTTCCTCTTTGCGGACGCTGCCACGACCGCCGTTTCGCGTGATATCGCTCAATCGCGCAGCCAAGTTGCCATCGTCCTTGCCGCGCATCGTAAAGGCCAAGCCGCCGATGAGGGTGGCAACACAAATAAATACCGATGCGATAATTAGAACTTGAATCATTGAATTTCGCCGTAAGGAAAACTAGGAAGGGTCGGTCGCCAATGACTACGAACGTGGTCGCGACCGATTTGAATTAACCGTCCTGTAACATGACGCGTTCGCGGAAAATGCTCGCTGGCAGTCGAACGCCCGAGGACTCCATCCGGTCCATACATTTCGGCCGAATGCCGGTACAAATAAACCGCCCGATGGCTCGACCGTTTTCGTCAACACCGTCTTGAACGTACTTAAAGATGTCTTGCATGACGAGCGTGTCGTTTTCCATGCCGACGATCTCCGTGATGTGCGTGACTCGACGCTTGCCGCCTTGCAGACGGCTGGCTTGAATAACCAAATTGACTGCGCTGGCGATTTGCGTCCGCATCGCTTTAATTGGCAGATCGAACCCCGACATCATGATCATCGTTTCCAAACGGGCGATGCAGTCACGAGGCGTATTGGCGTGTGCCGTTGTCATCGAACCTTCGTGACCAGTATTCATGGCTTGCAGCATATCGAGAGCTTCAGCACCGCGGCATTCGCCGATGATGATGCGTTCAGGACGCATACGCAAACAGTTCTTTACCAGGTCCGTGGCGGTAACCGCACCCCGACCTTCGATATTGGCCGGGCGCGTTTCAAGTCGCACGACGTGATCTTGTTGCAATTGCAATTCAGCCGCGTCTTCGATTGTAATGATACGATCCGAGTTGGAAATAAAGCTGGACAAAGTATTAAGCAACGTCGTCTTGCCAGAGCCCGTACCACCCGAAATTACGATGTTGAGCCGGGCTTTCATCGCCCCTTCCATCAACATTACCATTTCCGGCGTAAAGGCTTTGAAGGCCAGCAAGTTTTCGAGTTTCAGCGGATTCGAACCGAATCGCCGAATGGACATGGCGGCTCCATCAAGCGCCAGCGGTGGAATGATCGCATTGACGCGCGAGCCGTCTTCCAAGCGAGCATCGACCATCGGACAGGTTTCGTCAACGCGCCGACCAACTTTGGATACGATGCGATCGATGATCTGTAACAAGTGCGAGTTGTCGCGGAATTTGACGTCCGTCTTCTGCATCTTGCCGCCACGTTCCACGTAAATACTGGATGGGCCGTTGATCATGATATCACTGATCGTGGGGTCTTTGAGCAGCAGCTCCAGTGGACCCAAACCAAATGTTTCATCGAGAACTTCCTCGACCAATCGCTCACGTTCCGTCCGATTGAGCATCGTGTTTTCAGCATCACACAGATGCTCGATCACGGATTTAATTTCTCGGCGCAGCACGCCGCCTTCCAATTCGCTAACTCGATTCAAGTCGAGCTTGGCGATCAGTTTTTGGTGGATGCGCATCTTAAGTGCGTTGAATTCGGCGTTCGCTTCCGATGTATACGATACTGTTTGTGCGTTCATAAATTTAGTGCAAATGAGTAATTTCGCGCGGCGATAAAGTCACCGCAACGAGAAAACATAGCCCATCTTTAGCAACATGCGACTTCGATCAAGTTGTTTTCTTGCTTCACGATTGCCTGGCCCGCATAGCCGGAATCTTCCTTGCGCGCGGCTCAACAACTTCGAAACAAACAATCCGCATAAGCCGTATCTCCGGAACCAAAGAGGAGAGGCGGAACGCGCCGCAAGACTGCGGTCAAGTGAAGAGAGAGACCAATGTCCTGGTCAATAACGCGCCGACAGACTAGTTGCCGTCGGCGTCAAGTATTATTGTGTCGAGTTCAATCAGCTCGTCGCCCGAATGGGGCGCGGATTGATACTGATGGAGCTGCAAAGAAAGCTGCTCGATCAGCTCTTGCTGTTGTCGAACTTGCTCTTGAAGCTGTTCGATCGTAACACCTCTGGCGTTAGTCGCCGAAGCCGAACCATACTGCCCGCTGCCAACGACAGGCGGGTTCTCCATTGCGGACGGAAAATAAACTGGACCGGAGCGAGTGCTTGGCCCAATTGGGTTTGCAGAAAGCGGAGCCGAAAGCACGGAACGCAATCCTGCGGTCGACTGGTCGTTCGGTGAAATTGCCGGGATTTCGCTCAAATCCGGAGGAGCTGGAACGTCGATGGTGCCGGGCACATTTTTAGCCGGCTGGGCGACCGCCGTTTTTCCGATCGCTGTTCCAAAACGCGCCAACGCTTTTTGCGTTTTCCGATTGCGCACGAATTCAATCATGACTTGATCGCCATCATTCAGCGATGCCAACACGCCATCGAGCGCCTTCAAGCTATTTGTTTGATTGCCACCAACGGCAATAATTTGGTCGCCAGAGCGAAGCCCCGCTTTACCCGCTGGCGAGTTTGGACTGACTTCCGTTACGATTAATTTCTGTGACGGCAGAAACTTAGGATCAAGCTGTATTCCCAAGACGACGCCCGCTGTGGGAAGCGTCCGCGAGGTGTTCAGAATTGATTTGCGACTGGCCTGTTGAACGGGAATTTGTCGAGCCCCGTTCTGCGATACTTGGCTTGCGTTCTTCGCAGGCGGATGTGTCGTAGGTACCGGAGCTTTTTTTTGTTCGGCCGTACTAATTCCCTCTATCTCATCTTTAATCTGCTGCAAGAGTTTCCCTTTTGGCCGCAGATCTTCCAGCTTTTGCTGAAATTTGTCCCATCGCGTTTGCCCATGTGCCGCGCTTTGAACCAACAGGCAAACCGACCCGATCAAAATAGTCACGCGAATCTTCATAGCAACTCTTCCCACAGAGACTTGGCCAACGCTATTCATTGCAAAACACCGAACCACAGAATCGCTCGGGATGCGCGCTGGATGCGAAGACTATCGGAACAGGCGAGCAAGCAGGAACAAAGCCGCTGTCGCGCTGAGCGCAATCGGTTCGACTGGAAATTCTTCGTCAAGCGAAACGACGGGAATATTCAAGCGACGGTCGTTTTGATTGTGCCGTCTATGCCGACACGGTGCTGACCGAATCCGCCGTTACGATTTGGATTGGAGCGATATCGAATTTGGGATTCTGACCCAAGAAACGACACGGGTTGTTGTGAAAGATTTCGACCGCTTCTTGTAACGAATGGCCGCGGCTGCGGAACTCCATTACACACTCTTGCAAAGTAAACGGATCGCTCGGCCCCCAGTCCGCCGACGAATTCACCAAAATTCGCTCGGAGCCGTACACTTCCAACATGTCCGCCGCGCGCTTCGACGAGCATTTGGTGATCGGGTAAAGCGTAAACCCAACCCAATAGCCTGCGTCAAGTGGCGCGCGAATCGTATGCTCTTCGACGTGGTCGATCCAAACACGACTCGGATCCGCATTCAGGTTCCGCAGTACGTCAAGCGTTCGCTTTGTGCCGCGGACTTTGTCTTGCAAGTGCGGCGTGTGGATCAAAATAAGTTGATCGTGCTTCAATGCCATTTCGACTTGTGCGGAAAAAATGTCCTCTTCGTTCTTGGTCGTCTTGTGAAAGCCAATTTCGCCCACGCCCAATACCGTCGGCTTTTGGAAAAAGCTCGGCATCTCCTTCAGCACTTCTCGACTAAGTTCCGGATTCTCCGCTTCCTTGGGATTCACTGCGACCCAACAAAAATGTCGTATGCCGTATAGTGCGGCCCGCGTCGGTTCGAATTCGCTAATCTGGCGAAAGTAATCGATGAAAGTTTCCGGATAGTGGCGATCAAACCCAGCCCAAAACGCAGGCTCGGCGACTGCCACGACGCCCGACATCGCCATCCGCTCGTAATCTTGCGCCGTTCGCGCAATCGCGTGATAGTGCGGCTGAATGATTTGCATAACCTGCTCCCAATTCGTTAGCTGACCGGATCCGAAAACATCAACAGCAATTGCTCGCTCCGGTTTGAACCACTGTTCTGGTTGGCAAGAAAATTCAGCGACTTGCGGATCAGATCGATCCGTTCGTCTTGGAATGGCTGACCGTTGGCCTGACGCTCTGCGGCCCGATCGACCCGGTCCAACGTGGCGGCAATTTCCACCAACATGCAGCGAGTTTCGAGAAAGTACTTGTCGGCAACTTGTTTGGCAGTGAGCATGAGCTTATCCACAAAGTATCAAATCTAGTTCGACGCCATTCATTCTATTCAACATTCGCGACTCTCACAAACGCCTGCACCAATCCACGCTAATGCTGGATTCTACAGGTGTCGCAAGGCGGGGACAATTTCCGCCCGGGCCGCAAACCAAGCCGGAATAACTCCGGCTAAGAATGCCGCCGCAATCGCGACTCCAGCGCTTTTCAGGAATAAACCCAGCGTTGGAGCAAACGCGATCGTGACTGCTTCGGCACCGACCGAAAGCCGACTCCAGTATAACGTGCCGATCGCCGCCAGCACTCCAATCAAGCCGCCGACCAAACCGAGAATGACGCTTTCTGCCAACACCAAAGCAAAAACGTGGCGCTGATTCAGTCCAATCGTTTGCAGCACCGCATATTCTTGCGAGCGATCTTCAACACTCATCAGCGTCGTCGATGCTACCAACACGAGCACCAAGCCGACTCCCGCAAAGCCGAGCCATTGCGACAACTCTATCATTTGCATCAGATCGCCCAAGGCGTGAGCTTGGAACACGCCTTTGGGGCGCGTGTCGGTAGCGACTGGTCCGCCGCGAAACATGTTGTCGATTGTTTTGCAAAGTGATTCCAATTCGACATCGGGCCTACAAAGCACTTCAAACTGAGTCACCGTGCCAACCAAGTTCTGCGACTTGCTGCGCTGCAAAAAATCCAAATGCGTGTAGGCAAGATTTTCCTCATTGGTATCGTCGCTTTCGAAAACTCCAGCGACCGACACGCTCAAATCGCCAATCGAAAATTTGGCTCCCGGCACAAGGCCTCGGCGGTCGGCAAGCGCGCGACCAACAAGCGCTGCGTCGGTTCGCTTGTCAAAATCGTCCCACGATCCACTCGTCACGCGCAACTGCCGCGCAATTCGCAGCATCGCGGGAGGCACACCATAGAAAACGACAACATCCAAGCTTGCACGGCAGTTGTTTGTATAGACTTGAATCGGGATCACTTGTTCGACGCCATCGACCCCCTTGAGTTTGGCGTCATAATCTTGCGGCAAGTGACTGGTTGCCGGGCAGAACTTGTTGGATTGAAAAACGACGAGCGCCGATTTGGACTTTTGCTGACGGCCCAGCTCATGCAATCCCTCCAAAATCGATGACACAAAACAAAACAGAAACAATCCGGTCGCGGCACCCGCAGCCGTCAACATGGTTCGCGCACGATGCCGCCACAGCGTTTTCAAAATGAACGGCAAAAATTTGTGGATCATGATGCCGCTCCGCTGAGGATCGGCTTCGCTATCGAAGTCTGGACCAATTTGCCTTGTACAAGCCGATAAATTCGATTCGCTATTCCCGCTGCGGTCGGATCGTGAGTCACCATCAGCATCGTGATATTCAATTCGCGGTTAAGCCGTTGCATCAAAGTCAGAATCTGAGCAGCCGTTTCCGAATCCAAGTCCCCGGTTGGCTCGTCCGCCACGACCAATTTCGGATGCGCCACAATCGCACGCGCGATTCCGACACGCTGTTCTTGTCCGCCCGACATCTGCCGCGGCAGGTGATCAGCGCGGTCCAACAAGTCCACCGCTTGAAGTGCAATTTCAATTCGCCGTCGACGCTCGGCCCGCGACATCGGCAATAACAACAACGGAAGTTCCACGTTTTCATATGCGGTCAACACCGGCATGAGTTGATGCGTCTGGAAAATGTATCCGATATTGTTGGCCCGGAACCTCGCCAAGCCCGACCGTGAAAGCCGCGTAATGTCCGTTCCCGCGACAACAATCTGACCTTGGTCGGCACGGTCAATTCCGGCAATCAAGTTCAAGAGCGTCGTCTTCCCTGAGCCGCTGGCTCCCATCAAACAGACGAAATCGCCTTCATCAATATCGATGGTCACATCGTCCAGCGGCGTGATCGTCGCGTCCCCTTTTTTATAACGCTTGGTCACGTTGCGAATTTCAACTAGTGGCATCAGCGCTGCTCCTCTTTTGAAGTATCTTCCGTCGCGACGGGCGACGCATTCGCATTGTTCGTCGCCGCGCGATCCACAATTCGAATCCGCTGTCCGTTGCGCAGCGTTTCAAGGCCCGAATCGATCAACCTGCTGGCCGCATTAAGTCCACTGGTAATTTCGATGAGGTCGCCCAACACTGGACCAATCGCCACTGGCGTTTTCTCCGCAGTCTGCCGAGCCTGGTTGGCAACCCAAACATAATTTCCGTCGGTGCCATTCAACACAAGTTGTCGCGGCGCGTAAACTCGCAACGCATCAGCCGCGTTGGTCGGCTGATTCCTCTCATCGCCGAAAAACGTCGCGTCCACCAACATCTCAGGCCGCAACAATGTCGCCGGGGCATCAATCGCAATTTTTACTTGCAACGTGTTCTTTTGGATGTCGGCTTGAGAACTCACGTAAAGAACTTTCCCGGGCAAAGGCTGCGCGATGGCGGGGTTGGCAATGCTGACGCGTTGACCCAAGCTCACCAAGGGCAGGTTCTCGAATCGCACGTCGGCTCGCACTTGCAACGATTCAGGTTGGTACATCGTCACGACCGTACTGCGGTCCGAATCCATAGAGTTACTTTGTCCCGCGCCAACACTCGCCCCCGGCTCGCTCACCAGCCGAAACACTCGGCCATCCACCGGCGCGCGAATCACCATCCGCTCTAGCTGCAGTTGAACATTTGCCAACTCCACGCGAGACTGTTCGACGCGGGCAGCGGCGACTTTGACTCCTGCGATCGCCTCATCTTTTGCTTGTGTTTCATTCGCCAGTAATTTAAGCTGCTGCTTGTTCGCGTCGCGGCGGTTGGACATGGAGTCGCGCTGCAATTTGAGTGAAAGATTCTTCTGTGTCAGTCGCTCCACGTCGGCGTTGGCCGATTCCAATTGGCTTTTGGCTTCGTCAACCGCTCGTCGCGAAATCGAATCTTTGGCCGAGTTTTTTCGGTCGAAATCGAGTTGCGCGAATTCACGAACCGCTTCGGCTTGTCGCAATTCGAACGGCAACGATTGAATGGCCGTTTCGACTTCCGCCAAAGTTGCCTCTGCCTCAGCCAATGCTGCTTGCAAGTGTACCGGTTGCTCAAAGCGTGTCATCGCGGCCGCACGAGATGCTTCGGCGATCTCAAGTTCCGCTTCGCGCAATCGTAGATCTGCCGTAGCGCTTTGGACGGCAAGCTTCGCGTCTTCCTCGATCAACTCGGCGATCGGTTCGCCAGCTTTGACGGCTTGATCTTCGACAACCAAGAGTCTGCGAATCACGCCCGGGGAAAGCGCGGCAACGCGAATCGCCGTGGGACGAGGCTCGATCCACCCCGCCGCGCGAAATAGTTCGCCACTCGTTCCCTGGATTTCGCCACGGTTGCTAAAGACACGAATCGTAGTCACGGGGCGAGGCGGAAAGATCAATTCTTGCGCCCCCCAAGCCAACAAAATGGCGAACCCGACGAGCAGTGAACCCGGAATGAAATAGCGGGTCCACCACCGAGGACGCCCGCGCACGACATGCGGCTCGTCGCGCCGAACCGCCAGCGAACTCAAATCCACGTTTGACATTACTATTTTCTCACGAACAGACCACTGGCCAACAAAGTCAAATTTCCCGCGTCGTCCCGCTGGGCTTTGCCCGTCACAACCACCGTATTCAATTCGGCCACTCGCAGTAAATCACGCGCGCCAACGTTGAGGACACGCCCTTGATCGTCAACGAATTTCACCAGCACGGTCGCATCGCTCAAACTTTCCTTTGATTCGCAGCAATAGTCCCACGGCTTTGAACACGTATCGCCCGGAATGTCGCTGCAAGCTTTTAGCGACGTGTCGACAATCGTGAACGCCGCCAAGCCTTCAATCCAAGGATTCGTACTGCCGCCAATTCGACCAACAAGCGAAATCGGCGCATCGTGCTTCGCCGTTTTGCGCGCGTCGATGACGTTCAAGGCCGTTCCAGGTTCGCTCGCCAACAAATACTTCGCGCCGTCGATCGAGGCGTTTGCTACTTTCGACGCCGACTGCTTCGCACCCCCGTCACACGCCACCACCGTCAACAAAACTCCCAGCATCAAACAGATCATTCCTCGATAAATCATTTCAAAAACTCCTTAAAAAAAGATAGCCTAACGTAAGTTTTCAGTTTTCAGTTTTCAGCAAGACAAATCTCCGAACTGAACACTGAACACTCTTTCGCCATTCCTCTCAACTCTCAACTCCTTCTCACACCGCCTTCAGCGCAACCGCAACCGCTACTCTCAGCGCTCGAACTGCCGGCGGGATTGCGCCGAGCAACCCGACGAACAACCCAACACAACAACCGATCAACACGGTCGTGCGGTCGATATTCAATTCAACTGCTCCCATAGTAAATCGAATGGCCGTTCCACTGAGAAACACAATTGCAAATAGACTGGCGATTAGCCCAGCGGCCGCTCCCAGCAACAACCCTTCTTGCAACAAGCATACGAGAATGGCTCGGCGCAAATATCCAATGGTTTGAAGCATCGCGAGCTCGCGAATACGCCCGACCACCGAGCCATACATTGCATTCAAGCCCGAGAAGACTCCGGCCACCGCGATCAGTGCGGCAATCAACCATGCCAAAAAGCGAATCGGTTGATAATCCCTTTGCAGACCTGCAAAATACTCGGGCTCCGAAAACGCTTGCAATTCTAAATCCAAGCGCTCTTTGCAAAACAGCTCAACGCTCGCCATGTCTTGCGGACTATTCAACTTCAGCGCCGCCAAGCTTAAGTCCTGACGTTTCAGCGCTTGTTGCAAATCATCGAGCCGGCACCAGATTTCCGATTCCATGGTTGCACCGACCGACGAAAACACGCCGCTGATCCGCCACGATCGGCTTTCAAAAGTGACTTCGCGCCCAATCGCCAAATCTTCGGCCCGAGCGCTCAACTTGGTTGCCGCCAATCGCCCCACAAGTACTTCGCCCGGACCAGGCCAATTTCCAGAATCGATTTGCACGCGATCGCGAACCAATAACACCGCCGGGCTAACTCCGCGCACCAGACCAAACGACGGTTCGCTTCCGGCAATCGTCACCTGCGTCCCCAAATACAGTTCGGGCGAAACCGCTTTCTGGCCGTACGGCGCACGAATCCCCGACAAGCTCGCAGCCAGCAACTCGCTCGTCCGGTGCGGAATAGACGAGTACTCCATGTTCTCACCCATCCCCAGCGAAATCACGAGAGCCACGTTTGGGTCGCCGCTCATCGAAAGCGATCGGTCGATGCCTCGCACGAAGCCGACAATTGCTAACACCAAAACGACCACAATCGTCAGCGCAAGTAAGGTCAGGCCAGTCCGTAGCGGACGACGCAATAAATTGCGAATCCCGTATTCCCAAGGCAAAGTGCGCACGCCTAACATTGAATCCCAATCAACAAACCGCGTTTGGTTTCGCATCGAAGCAATTCGATGCCGTCAATCGCAAGTCGCTTTGGGAGTTAGCATGACCAAGATTGCAGCCAAGCGCATTTGCCGCGGCTTGACGCAAAAACACTTTCGCGCGAGATTGCCTTGCCGCTGTTGTATTCATCATGTGCGGCATCCAGCCAACTCACTACTGAAGAAAAACAGCGCCAAGTCGCTTGTAGCTCGCTGGCCTCCGGGCCAACAAGGCGATCCGATTTTAGTGCGCCATGACAGACGCAATTAGAAGTACCGCGTGGCTCCGGCGGCGGAACTGAATCCTGCGGCCGCGAACGCTCGGCGGATGCGGCATTATTTGCGACATTGCGAGCCGATTGGCAACAACAGCCAGAATCGCAAGTCTGCGGAGAATCCGCGCATTCAATTCCAAACCCTGTCACATTTTTTCTATGGCCTGCTGTTTGATCACAGCAAGAACACGGCCCAAGCCGACAAATGATCGGACAGAAACCAATCTGCAGAGCTAGCGCCAAAATTAATGCCGTTCGGACCATGTCCATATTCTATTCCACGGTACCCCAAGTTGAAACAGCAACTATCGCGTTTTCCTCTGACGAATTTGACCCGCAAACGACTGCGCCCGACGCAGCCAAGCATCAGGAACCAGAAACCAGCGTTGAAAGCCGCGCCCCACTTGCCCTCATTGTCGGCAGCCAGTGCAATTCATCCGCGACACTCGCCGTCCTTCGTGGCGTGATCTGTTCTAAGGCGCCGACCACCATGCTTGGTTCGAAAGCTGATGGCGAGCGACCGGTCTCTCACTTCGAAGCCTAATCTCAACCCGGCCCATGTTCCGGCCGATCATTTCTGGATTGCCCTATGCGTCAGTCTGACTCAATCAAACCAAGCGTTGCCACGCCACTCGGTCAATTTCCGCTTTGGCAACCAAAACGGCTTGCCTGTGCTTTGCTCCCCACGTTAAACTTGCACCTGCAAGACGCCGCGCCGCAAAGTATCCGCAAACCGCAGCGAAGCGTCTCAGTTCAACGCACAAACTAACCGCCTGACTACAACCGGTTAGTTTGCTTTTCGTTTTCGTTATCCGGCTCTGAACCATGAAACGCATCCGCGACGTTTTGAATCCTGCGGACTACAGAAACTACATCCTTATTCGTGCGGTTTCGATTCTGTTCGTCATCACAGGTGCGATTTATGCTGTCGCAGGCATCACGGTTTTTATCGGGATACCTCCAATCGCTCGGCCTTTGCCATTTGGCATTGGCTTGTTTATTTTCGTACTTGGGTTGTCTGCATTTGTCGGCGGCATCGCGTTGTTTAACGGCACCCGACGATCGTCAACACTAAGATTGTGTTGTTGAGCATTTATATACTGACATTTCCCCTTGGCGCGTTCGTAGGAATAGTGATGTTAATGGGTCATTCGCGCTACCTTAGGAACCTTCAACGAATTCGTGACCAGAATGATCCTTCAAAAACCGGATAACAAATAAGCATTTGACATCGCGAGTCTTCGAGCCGATGTTAACAAATAAGCATTTGACATCGCGAGTCTTCGAGCCGATGTTAAATGCTCTGTTCAAGAAGCCCGGTAGCGGCGATGGGGGGCGGGGCGGGCTATTGGGATTTGCTTCGAGCGCGACGTTGCGCGACGAGAGCTTTTAACATCGGCGCGGAGGGGCTCGCGAGCGCGGCGCGAGCCGGAAGTGGCCAAGCGGTGAGAAATGAAACTGGGGTCCGCTGATCCAGAGCCACGAATTCGTCAAAATCGTGGAGTGAGCGCGGAGCCGGAGCGCTGACGCCGAGTGGGGCGCTTGAAAAGTCTTGGCGATGGATTCGAGAAATTGCCATCATCGCTTAGGGCGGGGCTCGAGCTTGCGGGGGAGTGACGGAGGGAACAACACCGTCGACCGGGCCGATGACTTGGACCAACCGCATCGCATGACCGCACTCGGTGCAGCGAACGTCGGGAGAAGTCTTGACCGCTTCGTTCACAACCGACCGACGGGCCAGCCAGTAGGTCCAGCCTTTGTGCAGCCAGAGCAGCCAGCGGACGTTTTCCAGTTGGCGTTTGCAGTTGGGACTCAGCGGGCCGTAGTAGCGGATCTTTTGAAAGCCCGTAGGTAACACGTGTTGCAAGAAGCCGGCCACGAATCGCCAGCCTTCGACCGTGCGGGACTTCGTCTGCTTCGTTCCCGACGGCGTGTAGCGATAAGTGACCGAGCGCGCATCGATTGCTTCGATCCGGTTATCGGAGATCGCCACGCGATAGATATAAGGAGCGAGGTACTTCAGTACGGCGTGACCATTGCCGACCGGACGGATGTCGACGACCCACTTGCCGTACCAAGCTTCGGCGGGGACTTGCTCGTACAATCCGTTTCTTCGCAGCTCGTTGGCAAAGGATTTTTTGTACAGTGCGATGGCCCGGGCATGCGGAAACAAAAAGCCCCTGGGAGTCTGCAGCCACTTCGATCCGTCGCGACTGAGCCCTCCACCGGGAACGACGAAGTGTACGTGCGGATGATAGACCAGCGGATCGCGTCCCCACGTGTGCAACGCGCCGAAGAACCCGACGCAGTCGCTTCCCAAGTACCGATCATTGGCCAGCAGCGTGCGAATCGTCTTGGCTCCAGCGGCGAAGATCGCGTCGTAGCCATCGCGCCGATGGGCGCGCACGATCAAACGCAGTTCCTCGGGAACCGTGAAGGTGACGACGAAATGTTCGACCGGGAGGAGCTTGTCGGTTTGCTTCTTCAACCACAGGGTGGTCTTCTGCTTCTGGCAGTTGGGACAATGCCGATTGCCGCACGATCGTCCGACCCAGTGGCGGCGCTGACAGCCGTCGCAGTGGTACAGCAGACTTCCCAACTCGCCGGTTCGGCAGCGCGTGATGTAGCTCAGTACCTTGCGTACGCCGAGCGGAATCGCGGGGCCAAACCGAGCCAAGAACTCCGGGCCGTGCTGCCTCAAGGCAGCGGCCACCGAAGTCATCTTGGTCTAGCTCCGGGGGCGGGGAAAGGCTGGCGCACCGTTGTCTTCGGTGCGACCGGAAGCGGCCGCTGGAAGACTTGGTTGATGACTTGCCGCGTGTCGGCTTCGGCGGTCTCGGTCAAGTGCAAGTAGACCATCGTCGTCTGCAAGCTCGAGTGGCCGAGATATTTTTGGATCGCTTTGAGCGACACGCCCGCTTCGAGCAAGTGCGTGGCGTACGAATGCCGCAACGTGTGCGTGGAAACTTTCTTGCCAAAGTCGAGAGCGTTGGTGATCAGCTTGATGGCGTGCTGCACGGCGGTAGGGCTCATGCTGGTTGTCGCCAAGGTCCGACGCGCTTTTCCGTCCGCCGCAGCGGATTCGGAACGAAGGAAGGGCTCCCTTTCTGCGACGGAGGATTGCCGTTTCTGATTCCTGCCATCGGCGGGAAAGAGAAACCGCTTGTGGCGATGAACGAGCCAGTAGGATCGGAGCAGTTCCAGTGTCGAAGTCGGCAGCGGCACGTAGCGGTCTTTGGCCCCTTTGCCCCGGTGGACGTGGACCATCATTCGCTGGCTGTCGATGTCGCCGACTTCGAGGTTGAGCCCTTCTTCCAAGCGGAGGCCCAACGAGTAGACGGTCCAGAAATAGACCGCCATGCGGAGCGTGCGGCAAGCGTCGATGATCCGCTGGACTTGCTGCCGGGTGAGGACTTCGGGGAGTGACTTGACGTTCTGCAGCTTGGTCTCGGCCAGCGTTTTCCAATCGCGGCGACAAGTCCGAGTGAAGAAGAACTTGACGCCGCTGAAGGCCACTCGCAGCGAGCCGTACGCGAAGTGTTTATCGTTCTTGAGGTGCAATAGCCAGCGCCGCAGTTGAGCTTCGCTGATCTGATCGGGCGCAGTCTGGCAAAAGTCAGCCAGTTGCCGGATCGCCCGCAGATACCCGTCATGCGTCCGCTGACCCATGCCAGCCAAGTGCAAGTCGTCGGACATCTGTTGGAAATGTGACCCGTGAAAATAGGTGGATTTGGACATCGATCGTGCTCCTTGGTACATGTGAAGAAACCAAGAGTCGATGATGCTTCAAAAAGTTGCTCGTCACTCCCCAATCGTCTACAATCAGCTCTGAAAATCCGCCGCGATAGCGGCTTACTTGAACAATCGGATGCAGCGAAGTCGCTGAAGGCTCGTTTGATTGGCTCATTAGTTTTTCCTTTAGTTAAATTTATTGGTCACGACTCGCTGATCCTTGGCGTTAGGCCACTGGCCCAATCGATGGTTGAATTCGAAGATCTTTACCGTCCAGCCGAAGAGGTAGATAACGCACTTCGGCCGCTGCTGGCACGCCTGCACGATGAACTGCGTCGCCTTCCCATCGAATTGGCTACGTTGAAATCGGCAATTCGTGATGTGCTACAGTTTCTTGCGACACCGGCTGGACGCACGGACGCCAACTGCAGCGCCGTCAATTCATTTCTACTGCACAACGATTTTTGGGACGACGGCAGACTTCCACCGGACTACTTGGAAATAATTGCCGACATGGGCGGCACTCTTCACGACACAATAACCGCTCCCGACATCGCATCCAATTTCGATTCCACACCCGAACAATTGCTTGCTAGAACCCAGAACCTAAACTGACGTGGCCTAATCGGGTAGCCGGGAGTGTTTAGCTCCCGGCCCCCACACCACCACGGCATGCGGGTCCGCACCGGGCGGTTCAGGCGGTGACTAACGAGGAAGACGATGCTGGGAAGCTTTGCCTTCCGGGTAGTGAACGTGGACCCAAAGTTCCTTCAACGAGAGGACGCCTCGCTCGGCAAGCCAAGCGTTGGTTATCCCCGTGTGAGTGCGGAGCGTGCGGGAGAGTCGCCAGTAATCTTTGCGGCTGAGTCCTGCAAGAATGGCCGAACGCTTGTCCGTTCCGAACTTAATCAGTTGGCGAATGCGGTTTCGCGGACGACGCCACATCTTCTAGTTACACGTTGTACGGAAATAATTTGCCGAATCAACGAGTAGCGGCAGGGCGCAAGCCCTCCGGCTTCACGGTACCGGACGGCTCGCGCCGTTCCGCTAACTCGAAAACCTATTTGCGGACGAGGCCTAACACGACCGCACACGGCGGCGAAGCCATTCGTCCAACGTCGGCAGAACGGCGTAATACTCGGACAAGCCGAAGTATCCTATCCAACCGCGAACGTATTAAGTCGCGACCATCATCGAATCCGGTGGCTTTGCGCCGCCGGTTCAGTTTTTTCAAGCTGGGCTACTCCATGCATGGTTTTCCAAACGCACTTCATGAAATGCCTAAGGTGGTGGAGGTTGGCTGCGTGACGGGGCTCCGTCCGGATGACATGGTACATTGGCTAGTCGAGGACGTTGGCTTGGCAGCGGGGAAAGATCAGAGTGATGAATCCTCGGTTCGGTGTAGATTGAAGCGATTTTTGAGCGAATTCGGAAACGGACTTGGTGTTTGAAGCAGAGTAACATCGCCAACTCACGGCGCACGCATGCGGTTAATTCGGTATCCTATTCGCAAGGTTTTCAAACATTCGAAAAAAGGATGAACGGCCGTGCTGCAAATTTCTGTTGACCCTCGCCGAGATTGCTTCTTAATTCTGATAATGTTGATCGTTTGTTCGACCTTAAACGGCGATGATCGCTGGCCGCAGTTTCGCGGGTCGGGTGGACAAGGGCAGGCGGTGCAAACGGATCTGCCAATTCAATTTGGCTTGGACAAAGGCTTGCGCTGGCGAACAACCATCGAGGGAAAAGGCTGGTCCTCGCCGGTTGTTGCCGATGGCCAAGTCTGGTTGACCACTGCGGTCAGTGCCGCCGCGAGCGCAGAAGAAACAGCCAAGAAACTAGCTAATGTGGAATTCAAGGACATCAAAGAAGTCGCCAGCAATGTTACATTTTTTGCCGTTTGTGTCGATTTCGCGACTGGAAAAATTCTTCACAATATCGAGCTTGCCAATACAACTGACGCACAGCCGATCAATCCGCTCAACACTTTTGCTTCGCCGACTCCGGTGCTTGATGGCGGTCGGGTGTACTGCCATTTCGGAAATTACGGAACCTGGTGCTTGGATGCAAAATCAGGCGAGACGATTTGGCACGAACAAATTGAAGTCGATTACAGCGTCGGACCAGGCAGCTCGCCAATCGTCTGCGACGACTTGTTGATTCTCGTCTGCGACGGATGCGATCAGCAGTTCGTGAGCGCTTTGGACAAGGCCACCGGCAAGTCAGCATGGAAAACCTCGCGGCCTTCGTTACGACCGAAAGACGCGGAATTTAGAAAATCGTTCAGTACTCCGCTGGTGATCGAGGTTGACGGAAAGAAGCAAATTGTTGTCCCGGGTGCCCAATGGATTGCGGCCTATGAGCCGGCGAGCGGCACGGAAATATGGCGAATTGACCACGGCGACGGTTTTTCGCTTTGCGCTGCACCATTGTTCAGCCACGGTTTGGTCATCTTTTCAACTGGATATGGAAAACCGGATTTGGTTGCGGTCCGGCCTAATGGTCAAGGCGATGTGACCTCGACGCACGTGGTTTGGCGAACTAAACGCGGTGCGCCAAATAAACCGTCACCGATCATCGTGGGTGATGAGTTGTATATGCTGGCCGATAATGGGGTGCTGACGCAGTTGCGAATCGCTGACGGGACGGAAGTCTGGCGGCAGAGACTTGGCGAAGAGTTCTCGGCATCGCCGGTTGCGGCAGGCGACAAGATTTATTTTCTTTCGCATGAAGGGACAGTCAGTGTCGTTCAAGCTGGGGCCGCGTTCAAGTTGCTTGCCGAGAATAAGCTTGAATCCCGTTTGATGGCCAGCCCCGCCGTAGTCGGCAACGATTTGCTCATTCGAAGCGAGCAAGCATTATTGCGAATTGGCGATTAAATTGTCGTTTCGAATGTTTGGCCGGTTCACTCGTTTGAACTCGAATGAAGATTTCTTGACCTTCCATCGAAGGCTCGACTGTCGCTTGGTTGTCGAAACTGAGGATTACGTCTATAAAATTGGTTTGATTAATGCAGGCCAATTCTTTTAACGGTTCGAACCATGCGCAAACAATTTCAACAGATTTCCATACTTGCATTAGCCGTGGTGTTTCTCGCTGGATGCGGTGCCGCAGTTAATCCACAAGAGCAGCTTGCGACCAAAATAATGGCTTCGATGGACGACGTCGCAAATATCTTCTCAACGATTAAGGACGAGAAATCCGCCGAAGCCGCGAAGGTCAGACTTGAGGCGCTATCGTCGACGATGAACTCGCTTACCGAACAGGCTAAGAAACTCGGTGATCCGTCGCCTGAACTCAAGGCAAAGCTTGAAGCCCAGATGGAGGCCAAGGCCAAAGTCATGCAAGATAAGATGATGGAATTCGCCAAAGTCGCCATGACGAATCCAAAAATCATGGAAATCATCGGCCCCGTAATGCAAAAAATGGGATCGCCAAAATAGTACCGCGCGCGAGGTACATTGTTGCGTCACCTGTTTTTTAGTTCAAAAGATGCGAAACATGATCGTTAAATCCATTGGCGCTGCTGCGGCCGTTCTGCTATGGGCAGTTTCTGGTTTTGCGCAATCTTCCGCGTTTAAATATAACACTTATCAAGAAATCGCCTCACGAATCATTACATCAGGTCGCGAGAAAAATGACTCGTGGATTAAACTCCAAGAATTGTGTGACGACATCGGAAACCGGCTGAGCGGCTCCAAATCCTTGGAACAGGCTATCGAGTGGGCTCAAGCATCTCTCAAGGCCGATGGCCAGGAAAATGTTCGGGCCGACGAAGTCACCGTTCACAAATGGGTCCGGGGGAATGAGCATTGTGAATTGGTTGAACCACGCGCGATGAAAATCGAGATGCTGGGCTTGGGTGGGTCCGTTGCGACGCCCAAGGATGGAATCATCGCAGAAGTTGTAGTCGTCAACGGCAAAGACGAACTAGACGCATTGGCCGACGAGGCTATCCGAGGCAAAATCGTCGTTTTCAATTTCGCGATGCCAAAATACTCTATTGATAAAGGCTCCGGCTACGGTTCGGCTGTCCAATACCGGACGAATGGCGCGAAATGGGCTTCGGAGCGCGGAGCCGCTGCCGCACTCGTGCGTTCCGTTACGGCGAAGTCGCTGAACTCGCCGCATACCGGTGCAATGCGTTATGGCGGCGCTGAGACCCGAATCCCTGTCGCCGCGATCACAATCGAAGCGGCGACAATGCTGTCGCGATTACAGGCCCGCGGCAGGAAGCCGGTCGTGAAACTTTACATGGAAGCAGCCGATCAAGGCGAAGCACTTTCCGCAAATGTTCTTGGCGAGATCGTCGGCAGCGAGAAGCCTAAAGAGATCGTCGTGATCGGTGGTCACATCGATTCGTGGGATGTTGGCCAGGGTGCCCAGGACGACGGGGCAGGTTGCGTTGCGGCGATGGAGGCTCTCAATATTTTGCGCAAACTTGGTTTGCGCCCGCGCCGAACGATTCGTGTCGTGTTATGGACGAATGAAGAAAATGGGACTGCCGGCGCGCAGAATTATCTTGCCCGCCATCAAAACGAAATCCACGTTGCGGGAATCGAATCGGACTCAGGGGGTTTTGCCCCGGAGGGATTAAGCGTAGAGATGCAAGACGAAGCCCAGCAAGAGATCGCGCTCGTACAACTTGGAGAGATACTTCAACTTTTGAAGCCGCTCAACGCAACGAAAGCACAAGCTGGTCATTCGGGTGTCGATGTCGGGCAGTTAAAAACTCTGGGAACGGCTTGTCTCGGACTAGACGTTGATGGTTCGCTTTACTTCGATACGCATCACACCCATGCGGACACGGTTGACAAAGTGAATCCAGCCGACTTGACCGATTGCGCGATAACGTTGGCGGTGACGGCCTATGTGTTTGCCGATATGCCGGGGCGATTAGGTGAGAAGTAGACGCGCGATCATCAGTCATCGCTAGCAAGCTTATTCTGGCAACCATTTGGCGGCCCAAAATCGCTTGAAACGCTGCTCGTTTTTGCGACTTTTGACTCGATGCTAAAGTTTCCCTAATCGGTATAATCCCAACGACCGATAGATTTTGACATGCTGGCGCACGAATTGCGCGCCTCAAGCAAAGTGCTTCCTCACGCTGTCTACCTCTGTCCGCCGTCCAATTCAGGGATGAATCATGCGCCTCATAATTGCCGTGGCCATTGTCATTACTCAACTTTGCTGTTCGTGCATTGCATTTGGTCAAGGTGTGCCTGAGCCGGGTATTTCGATTGGCGATTTGCCGCCGCCCGACCAAAGAAATGAGCTTCCATTGTTTGGTGAATTAGCGCCCAGCGATTCGCAGGATTCCAAAACCCTGGTGATGGAAAACCAGATGGGGCAGATGCGGCGACTGCATGATGCGCAATCCTTTGGTTACGAAGCGTCGCATTCCAGCAGCGATTGCATGGCCAATTATTCAGAATCATGCTGCGAACAACGTGATTGGTACGCCGGAGCAGCCGTCGTTTTCGCCAAGCCACATTTCAAGGAATCGTTCCAGATTTCAACGCTTAATTTGGCGACTGGCACGCAATCGCTGATTCCGTTTTCATATGACTACTCGCCGACGCCACGAGTTTGGTTTGGTGTTCGTTCGGGCCAAACTGGTTTGCGGGTGTCGTATTGGGATTTTGACCAAGAGGGCGATTCGTCGAACCGTGCAGCCGATGCGTCGAACATTTACGGAGCCCATGTCGTGTCGACGATTTTTCCCGCCAATATTTTCGCGCTGCAGCCCGGCCAAAGTCTTATCGCCAACGATTCCTTGGAAACACGAATCATCAATGTGTATGGCACGATCGATGGCTGTTCACAAGGAATCAATTTTACTGGCGCCGTCGGTCTGCGGTACGCGAAACTTGTGCAATCCTACGACGCCGTTGTAGCCTCGAATAACATAGTATTAAATCAACCTTCATTTATTATTTCCCAATTGCGATGGGACCGCGAATTCAGCGGAGTCGGCCCGTCTCTCGCTTTCGATGCGCGAAAGCGATTAGGCGGCAGCTCGATTTCCGCCGTGGTCAACGGCGGTGGAGCACTGATGTTCGGCGAGAAATCGCTGAATCGCTCGGTGTTTAACGACCAAAGCCCACAACCATCCCCACCGTTTCTGAATTTGGAGAAGGCGGACGAGGTCGTGGGAATGGGTGAGCTTGGCTTCGGTCTCGAATGGAGTGGACGAACCGGAAGGGGAAACGAACTGCGCTTTCGCGGCATGTACGAAGGGCAGCTTTGGGCCGAAGCCGGCGCACCAACGCTGGGCTTTTTAGGCTTCCAAGGATTCGCGCTCCAAGCCGAACTGCGCCGCTAGTTCGCGAAAGCTCTATGGCGACTGCCGGTTTTAAAGGCTCACCATTTTCGTTCAAATCGAATCCAGCCAACGGAACAATCTGCTCGGCTGTGGAGCTCACTCTGTTCGCACACCGACGGTTAACAGAAGGTTCGCGAAAATGCGCTGTTCGGCGGTTTGAATCGTCAAGGCGTGCTGATCGGTACTCGCAGCGTTGTAAAACGCGAATCGTTCGACGGTCTGTAATGCAGGAGCAAGTCCTGAAGTGTTAAGAACCGATTGAAAGTCGTTCCAAATTGACGGGCGACTACCGTCTGCGGGCTGCATGACTTGGGCTGCTTCGATCGGGATTGCGGTAGCGAGCGCTCGAAGCACGTCGACGCATCCGACGACACCAGGGGATAAATTCAAACTGACAACGCGGGCCCGTGAACCGACGAATGTGGACGCGGGATAATTTCCGTCGGCGATCAAAACGGTCGCACCGTGACCGGCCGCAGCTAACACCGCTAAAATTTCGGGATGGATTAACTCGTATCGTAACATCGTTTACATCTGGAAAGAATTTCTTTCGTTTAACCGCCCGGCTTCCGGGCGCTGCGGCCAAATGATCCGAAGCGACTCGGCTAAACATGGCATGCGGGGGCGAACAATGATCGCTGCGGGTTCTAAGAGTTTCCTCAAGTCGTTCGCTCGAAGCAACCCGTGCAAAAAACTTTTGGGTACCGAAGAGTATCCCAAACTTCCGCGATAACTCATTGGAGGGTGGAACAAGCTGCGACTTAGCCAAGTACAATAAATGAGTCAAAATGTGCAATTATTTTGTCGTCTATTTAAATGCCGTTTGAATTCATAATCCCGATCGTCATCATTTCGGTCTTGGTACTTTCGCTTTTGGGCTTGGTGACGATCGTTCGTTTCATTGTGCTGGCTCTGCAGCGAGGGAGGTCGCGTTCCCGCGATTTGCAGACCGCTCGCCGCGTTATTGAAGAAATCAAAACCCGAGAGAACTTGTCGCCAGCGGCATACGACGAGATAACCGAGGCTCTCGAACGGATGCGTGTGCCATTGCACCTCGGTGAGGACGGTTCAGAGCACCCACAGCCGCAGGTCGTCGATCGAACGCGGATGTTTCGCGAATGGCTCGAGCGTGGCAAAAGCAAACTTGGTGAAGAACCGATCGAAGCTGAAATGGTCGACCCCGCGCCGGACGTTATTAGCACAAAGCGTTCGCTGCCGCCGGTCGCCCATGAACCGACCGCGATTCCTCGGCCCGCTGTTCAACCGACTTCGCCGTGGAACCTGCCGGACGTTCCCGCGCAGCCGTCGCCTCAGCGGACTTGGCGCGAAGTCTTTGCGGTCTTCATGCAAGACAAGAATATCCGTTGGGGAGAACTTGCAAGTGGAATTTTGATTGTCGGCAGCGCGGTCGGATTGATCTTGAGTCTGCGAAAGCAATTACTGGACGTCATTCCGTATTTTCCGGCACTGTTGTTTCTGTTAATCACCGCTGCGATCATAGCCGCCGGCATCTACACACTCCGTCGCTGGCGATTGCAAATGACCAGCCGCGGACTACTTGCAATTGGCCTGTTACTGATTCCGCTGAATGTTTTGATTGGCTGTTGGTTGACCGGAAGCGAACAGTACAAAAGAGCTTTGGATGATCCGGTTTATTGGACTGCGATCGCGATTGAGCTGATATCGCTCGCGGCGTTGAGCTGGCTCGCCGCCAAGCATTTGTTGCGCGTTCGATATGCCGCGCTGGTGGCGAGCGTCATGGCAAGTTCTGCGTTCACCTTGTTAGTGAATCGAATTCCTGACCCGTCGGGATCGGCTCTGAGAACGGCAGCATGGATGAGTCCTTTCGCCGCGTTTTTCTTGTTAGGAGTTTGCGGCATTGCACCGCGAATGAACAATCGGCGCTGGACTGGTCGCGAGATTCGGCGGCTGTTCGTGAATTTAGGAATCGCGTTTTTCGCGGTAGCGGTCGGAGTTTCGCTGTTCTTTATCAAATGGCCAGCAAGGACAACCGCTGTGGCGATCGCAACGACGCTGGCGCTCATTGCAGCGTCGCTGGTGTGGCTAGGGGGACTGTACTTCGCGCGGCAACGGAGGCCAAACGCGATTTGGACCACGGTCGCGATCAGCCATGTCGTCCTCGGTATCCTCCTGATGGTCGGCGGGGTTGTCGCATCACAAATTCATCCGACGTTGGGCTTGATTACGGCGCTGTTGGCGAGTGTTATTTTCATCGCACAAAGTTTCTTTGCACGTTCGGCTTGGCTGTTGTTGCCGGCTTTCGTAAGCCTCGCGCTGGCGACGGTCACGGGTACGAATCTGGTTTCTGAAGTAGCCGCTGGAACGGGTGGATGGGATCGTTTCACTTCCGCAAGCGACTACTTTCGAGGGCTCGTTGCCGGACGAACGGGGATAAGTTTGCTGGTCGCGGCTGGCGCGATGGCGATCGGCTCGAAATTTTTGGTGCGGCGGTTTGACGACGTCGATTCGCGGTTCCGAACAGTGAAATTCGCGACGTTGTGTGGCATTGCGGTTCTTGGCGTTTTGCTGGCCGTCGTCGCAAGCGTTCTTTTTCCAGAGCGACAATTCGACTTGGTCGCGGCCACGGTCTTGTTGGCGACGATTGCGATCACGCTTCTAGCAACGACGATCTTTAGGCCGATGGAACGAGGATTGTCAAAGTGGTTGCCGGCGATGGCGGTCAGTTTTACTTTAGCCGCGTTGGCACATGGATTGTGGTGGAACAAGGCGATTTACTTTGCCGTCCATCAATCGCTTGGGGCAAGTTCTCCAATCCCTGTGGGCTTAGGTGCATTCGCCATGTTGATGGGAGTCAGTGCGGCGTTGTTTGTGCGGTTTGGAATGACGCAATTGGATTCTGCTGCATCTCACGACGTCTCGCGGTTTTATACGTTGTGTTCCATAGGCGGCTCGATAGGCGCATGGGCTTTGTCGATACCGCTTTTTCAAAATCAATTGGCAACGGCGACAATCATTGGACTTGATTTGGTCGCGGTCTGGATGCTGCTCGCGGTCTCGCAAAACGATGCCCGGCTGCGAGCTGGCTTCGCTTTATCCATCGCGGTGGCTGCGCTGCTTTTCGTGGCCGAGCTCGGTAAACGGATCCTTTGGTACAGAGAATTGACGAACATTGAGTTTGTGCTGACTTGTATCATCGCGCTAGGTCTTTGGTGTTTGCCTTGGACGACGTTGCGACGATTTACGCGAGGCACTCGATTGGCCGCGATTTTTGACAGCCAAAATTATCGACCGGAGCGGCATGTCGCCGTCGCGCTGGTAGCGGCTTGCGTTGGCCTAATTGCGATTGGTTTACTGAAGCCGGTATGCGCGGAAATTGCGGGAGTCGGGAATTTTTCGGACCTAATTCTGTTTGATTTGCACGACAGGCGCGCATATTTTATGGTCGTGCTCGGATTAGCTACCGCCGCAGTATTGTCGTGCTGTTTGGAAGAAGTGACGGCCGGAACGATTGCGGCGCTTTGTTGGATTTGGATCGGCGGTTGGGCGTTGGCCGCGATAAATTTTGAGGCAAGCCTTGCAACTGCAACGGGCTTGCGGTGGTTGATCGCGACGGGCGGTTTGGTGATGTCGTTATTAATTGGCGTCCGTCGATGGTTGGCTCGCGGATGGTCTAGCCGCGCGGCGGCGTTTGGTTTTGCGCCACAATTTACGTTAACCAAGCAACAGCGATTGTTCAGGATCAACGTGTCCTTGGCCACCGCGATCAGCATCGTGTTGGGAATCACAGGCTTCGTCACTGCGGCAATTATGGTTTTTAATGGACGAGGAATTTCTCGTCCTCTGTCTGGAACATTTTTCGGCGAGATGCTAACGGAAGTTTCCTACGGCGTGCCGATCGCGTTGCTCGTGGCGACTTGTTTGTCGTATGCAGTGTCGCAGCGGCGGTCATGGTTGGCCATGCTAGGATCGGGCGTCTTTCAGTCCTGTGTGGCTGGAGCTTTTGTCCTGTTGCTCATATCGAACAACCCCGCAATCGCGTCCGTTCGGTTTATTCAGATCCTTCAAGTCGTCTCGATTGGTATGTCGATTTACGGAGCCGTTTGGTATTGGCTACGCGATCGAATTGAGCCCGCGTCATCGACGAAGCAATGGTCGCTGCTACAAACTCACACCCTGGTCAACATTGGATTGATGGTTGGCTTGAGCGGAATCATTTTCAGCAAGTTTTGGACCGACGGTCGAATCATTGGCGACTGGGCAAAGGCGATTGGTGGTCCGGCGGGAATCGTGGCTGTCGCGCTAATGATTCCGCTTGCGGTCATGGTCTTGCCTCAAGCACTTGGCCGCGGTCGACATTGGCTCATTGCAGCTTTCGGTGCGATTCTAGTTGCCATCGCGACGATTCACGTCGACCAAATTAGCAATTGGGGCGTACTAAGTATCGCTTATGGCATGGCGACTGTTTTGGCGGCGCAGGTTGCCGCGATGCGGAAGGGCGAAGCAGGAAAGTCATTGTCGCTGTCGCTGACGCACAAGACACGATTTGCTGTACCGCTGCCACGAGTCGAACATTTTCCGATAGCGATCATTGGCACGACATCCATTTTGTTTTGCGAGCGGGCGCTTGCGACTCAGTTTTGGCCGGCTTATGCGGGAATCGGTGCCGTTTTATTCATGGCATTGATTTATTGCTGCCGTGGCTTGAGCGGATGGGGATTATTGGCTACTTTTGCCGTGTCGCTTTTCTGCGTCATTGTGCTTTGGCGATTTCAAATCTTGGTCAATCCGTCGTTGAGTTGGAGGCTGGGACACTTCGTTAATATGATTTGGCTTGCGTTGCTTGGCGTAAGCCTCGTCGTCGTGGCATTTCTGCTGATTCGCGCGCGGCGAGCGGATCGAATGCCGCTGCGATTTTTTACTTGTTGGCCGAGTTTGGTCTGCATCGGTGGAAGCGCGTGGTTTGCGTTGACCGCAACTCAAGCGATGGCGTTCGGAAATCTGGCTTCGATCAATGCGTCACAGTTTCCACTAAGCCCGATGCGCATTGAGACGTTTGCCTCGCTGGTCGCGCTGTTGGGATTGCAGTTGTGGAGTGTTCGGGCTCGCGGAATCGTCCCGGCCGCATGTTTCTGTTCCGTTGCGGCGGCATCGCTCATGCTGATTCAAGCCAACGTCGCCCAAATGCCGGTTTGCATATTGTTGGCAACGGCGATGGTCGTTGCGCTGTGGGGCGCGGTGCGTTGGCATCGCGAAGCATTTTTGAGGCAAGTTCGCGTACTGGGGATTGCTCGACCAGCCAGTCTGCAACAAAAGCTTGAACGACAGATACCGGTTTTGGTTTGGTGCTTTGCTGGCGTGATCTTGCCGCTGGCGGTTTTATACTTGTTGCGAGCAGAAAATGTGAACGCTCGGCTGATTTGCGCGTTAGCCCCTTTGCCGCTTGCGATCGCATTTTACTATTTGGCGGGAAGGCCAACGAACGAAGTAACACAACTAGTCTCGGCAAGTCTGCTGACAATTTCGTTCGTTTGGTTCTCGTGGATCGACGTTGTACCGCTTTCCGGCTCGGCGATGACGTTGGCCACTCGAACGCTAACGGTTGTTGCGCTATCGGTATTTGTTTTTGCCGTGATGATTCCGCGAATTGCGCGGCGCGGTGATGCTTGGTTGGCAACGCTCAGACGCATGACGATCCTCACGGCGTCGTGCGGAATCGGAATTCTGACATTTGTTGTCGCGAGCTTATTTGGCCCATTAAGTGAGGGCAGGCAAGTTGAAGTTCCGCTCCGCGAATCAACCGGCGTTGTCGTCGCGGTCATGGCAATGGTCACCAGCTTGATTGCGATTGCGGTTCGGCCGCTTCATGATGCTTTTTCGTTTTCGATTCCGCTCCGCAAGGGGTTCGTGTATGCGGCGCAACTCGCAAGCGTTTTTGGAATTCTTTATGCCGTGATAACAATCCCATGGTTGTTTAATTTGGGTTTGAAACATTACTGGCCGTATCTAATGATGGGAGCAGCGCTCGGTGGCATTCTACTGGCGAAGCTGCTTGAGCAGCGCGAACTGACGGTTCTGGGCCAGCCGCTGATGAACACGGCGATGACGATTCCGTTGGCCGGCGCAGCGGGAACGCTTTTAACGCAAACGAAATCCGATTCGGCTCTCGTGATGCTGATGGCAGGTATGGTGTACTTGGTATTGAGTTTCGTTCAGCGTTCGATGTTGGCGAGCGCGGCGGCGCTAGTGTTCGGCAATTGGGCGTTGTTTTGTTATTACAGGCGGATCCCTGGATTTAACTTCGTCGACCATCCACAGCTTTGGCTAATTCCGCCGGCACTATCTGTGTTGCTCGCGGTTCAGTTTAATCGCCGGAGGTTGACTCGTGAAAACGTGGCGTTGTTGCGATACGCGTCGCTAGGCGTGATTTACGTGAGTTCGACAAGTGAGATCTTCATCGATGGAATAGGCGATCAGCTTTGGCCTCCGATTGTGTTGGCGGTTTTGTCGCTGGGTGGCATGGTCGCGGGAATGTTGATTCAAGTTCGCGCGTTCTTGTTTGTAGGAACATTGTTTTTGCTGATGGCAATGGTTGCGATGGTTTGGCACGCTGGAAATAGGTTTGAGCACAATTGGCCGTGGTGGGCATTCGGGATTTGCGTGGGCATCGTGATTCTGGTTCTTTTGGGGTTGTTTGAAAAACGTCGAAATGATTTGCGGCGAGTGGCGGCTCGGCTGCAGCATTGGGACTTATAGGAATAGAACTTGCAAACGCCTGAGGGCATCGGCCGGATTAAGTGATCGAATGCTCGTCTAAATCGTGAAGTCGTTGGCAATCCTCCGGTTTTTCGCCGTTTCGCGAGGAATAATTCAGATTTCCGCAATCTCGACGCAATTAATCACCGGCAAAACCAGTTTTGCAGTCTATCTTTTCCAAGGTCGGTTGACACAATGTAAGGCTATGGCGAGAAACTCCCGTCGGTTGCCGAAATTGCAACTGGCAGTTGCTCGTCGGGTGGGTGACCTCCATCAAAGACTCCTCGGGCGTTTGGCATATCAATTCAAATGCGCGGGAACATGCACATCGAAATTTTTTTTCGCCGCATCATCGCTCTTGCGCTCAATCATCGACGCTGGATCTGATCGGCTTAACACGTTACTAGCTTCCCCTCCATGATTCAGCGGTTAGGCCACAACAAGCTTCGCGTCGCCGACAAGTACTTGTTGCTCACAGGTGCAACGGGCTTTGTCGGGCGATATCTGATGCGCGATTTGTTGCTAACGGGTCATCGCGTGGCGGTTGTGATCCGACCGGATCGCAAGTCAACCGCGCCGCAGCGAATCGAAGCGATCATGCAGCATTGGGAACGAGAAGCGGGCCGAATCTTGCCGCGCCCGATTGTTTTGTCCGGCGACATTCGCGAAAAACGGATCGGTTTGAGCAACGAAGATTTCGCTTGGGTGCAAAATTCGTGCGACCGCATCGTTCACTCTGCTGCGGTGTTGCATTTTTTCGGTGACCGGCAATCGGAGCCTTGGCTGACGAATGTCGACGGCACGAAAAATATTGTCTCGCTTTGCGAGCATTTTGCGGTCCGACAATTTCACTATTTGTCCACGGCGTACGCATGTGGACAGCGAACCGATCGTGTTCTAGAAAATGAACTTGATAAGGGTCAATCGTTCCGCAACGATTACGAACATTCGAAGTTTGTTGCGGAAAGCTACGTTCGTGATCATTGTGCGGCAGGCTCCGTCACGGTCTACCGGCCTTCGGTCGTCGTAGGCGACAGCCAGACCGGTGCGACGACAAGTTATCACGGTTTGTTTTTGTACTTGCGTCTGCTGGCAATGCTGGTGCCGCAGCAACAGCGCAATGCTCGGGGAGCAATCTACACGCCGATCCAGTTGCCGCTCCAAGGCGACGAGCCGCGCAATCTCGTACCGGTCGATTGGGTCTCACAAGTCATTTGCGGCATCATTGGCAATCGGGCCGCACACGGTCAGACATTTCATCTAACGCCCGACGTTCGAACCACGCCGCGATTGGTCGTCGATAGCTGCTATGAATATTTCAATTCATGTGGTGTCGAATACGCTGGTCCGCAGTCGCACGCAGACGGCCACGAATCGGAGTTTGCGAAATCTTTTTTCGAAAACACCAAGATTTATCACGACTATGATCGGAGCGACCCAGACTTCGATCGTGCGAATCTGAAGAAATTCACGGGGCACTTGCCTTGTCCCGCGATCGACAAAGCGATGGTTAAGCGGTTCTTGGAATTTGGCGCGAGCGACCAATGGGGCAAGTCGCGGCCGCTACCAGTGCTCCCTGCGATCGAAGTGGAGGCCGGGTTGCAGTCGTTAACTCGACTGATGGCTGTCGACGACCAAGCGGATGGTTGCGAGCTTTGCGCTGCGGTCGATATTCATGGGCCGGGCGGAGGCCAATGGACGCTTTCGCGCGACGCGTTTGGTCACTGGAATATGGCGCGAGGAATAGATCCAGCGGCCAAGCATTTGCTTCAACTCAATTCAGCCGACGTTTGCCCAAGTCAATCGCGCGACGTGTCGTCTCACTGGTTCGGAAAGCTATTCGACGTAGCCGATAGTTCACCTATCCCGCTCAACGTCCCAAAATGAGTGCGCCGGCCAAGCTGCAACTTTAGCCCGATTGGGGAAACAGCCTTTAGCCAATTGTGTCAGTACTACCGACTCGCGTCGGTAGCTTGTTTGGCCTCAAGCCTCACGTCTAACCAATCGATTCGAGTGATTTCTCGTTTGACGCTGCTGCGGAGCTCTGGACTTCTTTCATTGGCACATATTTGCTCATACGTATTTGGTGCGCGCCGCGAATTTCGTATTTGATTCCACGCCATCGAACGGAGCGAGCCAGCAGCGCCGAAATCGCCGCGCCCAAATGAACGACTTGGGCCAATGATACGACCAGCAAATTCGTGGCCCAGTGTTGCTGAGCCGTCGTTATCGGCTTTTCCGCATGCCCGCGCAAAGCATAATTTACGGAGCGCTCGATTCGCGTCAGAAGCAAGCAATTCGATGCTTGGAAAACCCCAAGCCCAGCAACACAAATTGCGAAAGGAATCAAGTTGCCCAGGAACAAGTTAATCAGCCCGCACAACACGAGCGTAATCGCTAACCCACTGACTCCGATAGCGTGAAGCAAAACGAGAGACCAGCGCGGATGGTAAAGTCTTACGTCCAGCAGTTGCCGTTTGATCCAGCGAGCGGCGTTTACGAAGCCGATTTCCTCTCGATTGACGAGGATCAAATCGTCGCAGGTTCGAGTGATTAACCCTTGGCGCGCCAGCATTGGGCCAACGAGGACATCATCAAAGAGCGCCGTTTGCCAAGAATCCAAAACGCCACACATTTCCAACGCCCGGCGCTTGATCGCCAACGAGCCACCCCACGCGATCGTATAGGCCTGCATTTGAACGATCGCGGCCGCATTCCAAATCGATCGAATCTGAGTCCCCAGTCGATCGGAATTCGGTTCGAACCATCGCATTCCGCAGGACGCCGCCGTCGAGTCATTGGCCAAAGGGGCGATCAGTCGACGCAACCACTGTTCGCTCGGGACGACGTCCGAATCGATCAAGGCCACGACATCGAATCGGGGTTCGAGGTTAGAGCAGACTTCAAAAAGCGAATTGCATTTCAGACTTCGTCCGACGTTGTGTACTGCAACAACTCGATGCTCAAAGCAATCCATGATCTTCGACTGAAGAAAGGACTCGAAGACTTCTACGGCGGGATCAAGCGGGTCGTCGGTGACAAAATAGACGTGATAGTCCGGCCAATCTTGCTGCGACAGAGCCGCCAAACACGATGCAAGGAACGGATCGGCACCGCGAGCACAGAGGATCACCGCGACCGCCGGACGAAACGAGTCGTCCGCAATTCCTGGCTCGTTCCAATGAATAAATTTTTCAAAGCGGCGGACGAGCCACCATTGAACAACAAACATCGCAAGGATGGCGACGGTCAAAAGCCAAATCATAAAATGCTGCGATTGTTAGCGGTCACGACCAGAATCGCTGATCAACCAATCGATCGGATTATCCGCGTCGGTCGCTGGGTGCAGCCAATGACGTTCCCCCTCGACTGCATCAAAGTCTTCGATCCATTGGGTTTCAGCAGGTTTTTCGCCCCGTAGCCACAGCGGACTTCGAGCTGCAATTGCGAGCATCGCAGGGAGATCTCCGTATTTGGCTCCGCCGGGAAGGAAATTCACATCGCGCAAATCAGTGATCGTGGCAAATCGAAAACCCTGAGTATCGATCGCAGCACGGGACACAGCCGACCCGGCCAATGCGCGCACTGCGACCGCAATTTGACCAAGGCCATCGACCGCTAACAAATCAATCTTTACGTCTGGATTCGTCGAAAGCTCAGAGACCACGTTCAACACGTCATGAACTCGGCGGACAAACGTCGGGTCGTTGTATCCAAACGTGTAACCGGCGGCTTCACGTTTGTTTTCGACCAAGCGAGCGAGATTACGATCGGCACCTCGTGGCAAACTTCCACCTTGCCAAAACAAATCTAATCCGATGACACCGAATCCGGCCTTGGTCAATAGTTTAACGTCGGTCGATAGCTTTCCCTGCTCATCGCGGAGAATTGATTTACCTTTGGCGCTAACACAAATGACGTATCGACCGTTCCATTTTTGTGTAGGCTTGACCACAACGGCCGGCGCGTGCTCGACGCGACGCGAGTTTTCGAAAGCCCCTTGCTCGAGCGACAATCCGTCAATCGATTCGTTTTCTTGGCTTTGCCATCGAACCGATTCCGTTTCCGCAGTTCGGCCGAATATCGAACGATATGCAGGGCGCAAGAATTCTTTCCAGCGTGTCAAATCGAATTTTTCGCGAGCCAGCAGCGGCAGTACTTGGGATTGGCTATCCGCAGCTAGAAACTCCAATAGCCGCCGTTCAAAATCGTCGCCGCCTACCGGTTTTCGATGTTGGTCGTCCCAGACCGTTAGCTGTTCAGGCGTTTGACGAGTGAAAGGCCGTTCGTGGGTGTCGGCGTTTAATTGAAGCGCGTCGTTGAATAGCTCGTACATCGCCGCGCGCGACACGGCGTTGTAGTTGTGGCCGAATTCTGTGTGATCGCAAAGCCGAATGTTCTCCGGCTTGCCGAGTAACCGATACAAAGATTGCAATTGCGGAAAGCCGTCGCGCGACATGTCTTTGGTCCAGTCGTTGGCGGTGGAAAGTCCCTGTGGCTTGGGTGCGAACAACGCGGCAAATTCGACGTTGCCGGTGCCGATCCGCAAAAGCGATGCATTCTCACAAGTGCATCCGCCTTGCATTGCGGTCGAGACCATGACCGCTGGAAAAATTGCACAGGGCCGTGGGTCGAGTGCAGCCAAAATCATCGTTTGAGTTCCGCCGCCGCTTGCGCCCGTGACCGCAATTCGCGAGTGATCGACGTAGGGAAGGCTCTCCAAGAAATCCAACGCTCGAATCGAGTTCCAGGTCTGCAAGCCCATCACCGATTGCAAATGCGACTCCGCTTGAGGGCTAAACAAACCCCAGCGCGTCGCCGAATTCATTTCCGGCCGCTGCAAGGCAAAACCGTGCGCGAGTTCTTGGGTGATCTGGGTGTTATCCGCGTAGCCAATCATGTCGTAAAAAAAGACTACGCAACCCATTCGCGTTAAATGAACGCAGCGGGCTTGAAGTGGAACGCGAGCCGTTTCAAGATCGGTCTCCGCGCCAGAAGCGAGCTCTTTGGCGGCAGCCTCGGAACCCGCGTCGTAAAAACGACCGTTGTTCCAATGACCATGAGGCGAAAGTACCGCCGGACACGGTCGGTCGCTGCGTAGCGGCCGATACAAGCTCCCGGTGACGTAAAAGCCAGGCAAACTCTCGAAATAAACTTTTTCAATCGAGTAATCCTCAAACTCTTGCCGCCCGTGAATCATTGCGTTGAGTGGCGTCCGCGTGGGTAGCGGATACAGGCCAAGCGCAACAGCGATCTGCTCGCGCACCAATGCGGCGCGCTCGCGCCACTGCGCGGCGGTCTTCGGTGGCTCGAATGGAAAATGCGAATCCAAAGTTCTGAGCGGGCCAAGACGTGCATCCACGAAATGTTCCGACATCGCATTGTCCGACTGACTTGTGCCATTCTTCGGCAAGTCGTAATCAGCCGGTCGTTTCCCGGGCTGGAAAGCATCAAAGCCAAACTGGATTGGCGCATACTCTCCGACGATTTCGACGTTCGTTCGGTCGGGAATTTTATCTTCCATTCCCAAACACCAGTAGGCAGCATTGACGACTAACCTTCGCAAGCCTTCGCTGGTAAAGTCTTGCGAGGCACCCATTGTCGTGCAGAAAATTCGCGCGGACTTGCCCGATTCCGTTTCGAAGTCGCGAATCCAAGCCAGCGGCATCATCGGTTCGTTTTTCATGCCAACGACTGGCGCATCACTGGGCTGCATCCCTTGAAGAACCTGGCCGTAAAGCATTACGTTTGAACCGGCGGGCAATTTGTTGATTCCATAAACGTCGGTCGGTCCCCAAACATCATCGACGCCGCGCAAAATGGGATGCTCCTTTTGCACGTCGTTCGTTACGCCACGCGTGCTTTCGACTTTGTGATGTCCGTGATGCGAGACCCAAGTTTCACCTAATACGTGTTTCCCGAACCCGCCCGGCCATTTTCCGCCATCATGTCCAAAATGAGCGAACGGGCTTTTGCTGTCGGCGGGATAATTAAAAGCATGTGTTGACGTCCGCAGCCCGATGATCGGTTTTCCAGCCTCCAGGTAATCGGCAAAAAACTTCATTTGTTCGTCTGGAAGACAGCGAAACCGAAGCGACAACACGACTAAATCCGCCGATGCGATTGCCTCCATTCCGGGAATGTTCGTTTGCTCTTTCGGGTTGATCGTGCCATCGACAGGGTTGATGGCGAACAACACCGTACATTTAAATCCGTGGCGCTGAGACAAGATTTTCCCCAACATGGGAAGGGCTTCTTCCGAGCGATATTCTTCGTCACCGGAAATGAGAACGATGTGGCGACCCTTGCCGAGGCCCTCGCCGTCGGGGTAGACGCACCAAAGATCGTCTGCGCGGGGACTAGAATTCAGCGGCTGACACCGCCCGTTCGCCGACGGAAATAAAAGCAAGATCGCGATCAAGTATCCGATTGCGGAAATTGTACCTTGGCTTTTTTTTACGCGAACGGACATCACGACGATCCTTCATGGGGTGATTGCGACAGATGCAACTAGATGTTTACCGTGTGGACCACCGGACTTATTTTTCTGTGAGTTTGGCCTCTTCGACCATTTTCACAAAAGCGTCCTTATGCTTGGCAATGGTTTTTTCTGGTCCGTAGAGTTTCACGAAGTAATTGCCAGAAGTATCGGTTTCGAGAATTGCGGCAAGCAATCGATAGTTCTTGAGCTCGACTTTGGGAGCTTGCGGTCCACCGCGCTGGTCAATAATCGTTCCTACGACGTCGACTACGTGAACCGTCACGCCATCGATTTCCTTTTTCGTAATCGTCGCTTTGTCTTTTGTCGAGCTTCCATCTGGCTGTTGGACTTGGCCGAGCCATCTTTCGATGTTGGCATCGATCGTCCCACCCGCACCCATCACGGTGAGTCGACACGCTTTGGCGTCGCCCTCGACTGGGTCAATCGAAAACTCAGCGTCGATCATTGTCGAAGCCGGCTCGATCTTTTTCCAATCGCCAGGAGCGGACAATTTCAATTGGCCGTCAGCGACAGCGAACGTGGTTGGTTCAGGCGGATCAACTTTTTCGGCGGGTTTGGTGTCGTCGTCTTTTGCATCCACCTCTTGAGCTGCGACTGACGAATCGGATTTGGGTTTGTCTTGAATGGCGCTGACGGTTCCGACCGAAGCCATTAGTGCGAAGCATGACGACAATAAAACATTCCAACGATTCATGACGACTCCTATAATGGCTGCGTTTGCGAGAAATTGACGAATGGTTTGCCGATTTGGCGGACGTGAATGTCTGCGATTTGAATGCCCAGGGGGACTCAACTGAAGATCATAATGCAAATCGAGATTAGCAGGAGCAGGCCCAATCCGATTGCGACGTAATGGATTGGCCTAAAGCGAATTCGTTTGCCACGAATTGCGATATATTCTGCGGCTTTGGATACTTTTGGCGCTCTCGCCGAGGCGGGTTCGCTCGGCATATCGGTCAGATTATTGAAGACGCGGCTTGCTGGAAGCCAATCTGTCCAACCCGTTCGCCAAACGATCGACTGCGAGCCGATTCGTCCTTCCGCGATCCACGACTTCATCACTTCGTTTGAAGCAGGACCATATTGGTTTCCGTTGGGAGGTCGAACATACCAGTCAGCATCCGGCCGTTCGCTCAATGGGTCAACACTCGACGAATTTCTGCTCGCCGACGTGGGGTGCGATGCGAACGACGATTTTGAACTTGCCGAGCTGACTTCTACGTCGTCCAAATTTTGGGACGATGACGGCTTTCGTTTGAGGGAATCAGAATTGCTACCCGACCCGCTAGGTTGATTCATTTCGCGAGAGGATGGCGGATTTGATTTGGCCGAGGAAGTCGACCCATGCGTCGCTTGCGGTTCTGATGGAAGAGTATCAGCAATTTGACTCGGCGTATGATCTGGCGTGCGTCTGACGATTTGGATTTTATGATGGCACGCCGGACACACGCCAACCTTTCCAGCGGACTCGCTTTGAACGAGCAATACTTTGCCGCAATGCGAACAAGGAATTCGAATTTCCATAATTGCCTGCCTCATTCAACGATCCAGACATGAATGCAACTTGGGAATACTGCCCGGACTTGAATGTGCCAAAGCCGACCTCATCGTATTCTCGCTGCAAGCTTGATTCAAAGTCCTCACGATTATAACTGAGAAGACATTGGCTTCGCTCTAAGCTATTCGCGCTATGGCGAAGGATCCGCGGCAAGATGGATAAAGCGAGCATGTGAAACAGTTTTGCTAAAGGCCATCGCCCCGTCCAGTTTGCTCGCCGAAGTGTCGTTCAACGGTGCGGGGCACTCACCGCAAAAAATTCTTTAACCGTTAATTATCGGGCGAAATGCCAACCGCCAGTGCTTCCGAGAAAAAGCGGCAATTGCGCAAATTTCCGTAGTTTAGTCGAAAATTACAGTGTTTTTCCATCTACAACGACGACGCCTACAAGAGGCTTCAAGGGCATTTTTTGAACTGGAATTTGGCAAACCAGGACACGAAAAAAGGTTTCAATCGTTGACGAGCTTGGTTATTCTATAAAAATGCTGTTTTAAGCGTTCAATCTTGACCGTTACCGCTGCCGCCTGACTTTCTCGAATAAATTTCATTGCCACAAGGATCGAAAAATGAGTATCGCCGCTAAATTTGGCTGGCTGACCCCTACGTTAAGTAATCGCCGTAGACACGCCGCAAACCAAAAGCCGAGAAGCCTTGGTCATTTCGTAAGTCTTGGCTGTGAGACGCTGGAGTCACGATGGATGTTGACCGGCGATTTTGTTTCGGCGTCGCCCTTTGGATCACTATTGAACGATGGGATTCAGGGAATGTTCGTTGACGCATCCGGCAACACATATTTGGCTGGCTCGGTTGGCGGCCGGGTCAGGCACGGCGCCAGTGACGTGATCCCCGGTGCTGGCGATGTGGCGATTTGGCGCTCGGGTGGCAATAACAGTCCGAACATTGCTGATTGGGATGGAACGACATTTGATACAGCTCAGAACACTGCGTCGTTACGGGAATGGCGGTTCATTGCCGGCGCAGATTCAGTGGGGCGCGACGAAAAGATTGTGGTCGGAGTGAGTCAAGAACCTGGTATCCCTGGACTCGATCCGCTCGGTTTAATTACGGGCGAAATTTTCTCAAATGGAGCTTGGTCTGCACTCCCATTCGCCATGGCTTCCGGTGTTTCAGAGAACCAACGGGGATTCGACGTTGCTTATGAATCGCGGAGCGGGGACGCGCTGGTTGCCTGGACCAATGGGAGCATGACGACCAAAAGCATTTCCTATCGGATTTGGAACGGTACAACTTGGTCGGCGGAATTCAAGATTACCTCCCCGCTTGCTTCAATCGCGACCAATTTGAGACTCGCGTCCAATCCCTTAAGCGATGAGATTATTCTTCAAGTCACCGATTTCAATTCCGATGACTACGCCCTTGTTTGGAATGGATCAAGTTGGGGGAATAGCATTATTCTGGGCACGGCGACCTTGACAGGGCAGACTGATGCGGCGGTTGAGTATGAAGCCAGGAGCGGCCAGGCGCTTGTCGTCTACAACAACAACAATAGCAGTAGTAGCGTTACATTTCGCACTTGGAACGGGAGTACGTGGAGCGCGCCAGGCGTTCTAACTGCCGCGGATGGCGTGATCTCGGTCGATTATATCTTTGCCACGTTGGCCTCTGATCCAAATAGCGATCGCATTGCCATCGGCATCCATACCGGCCTCGAAATCTGGTTTGCCGTTTGGGATGGAAACGCCTTTGGTGCCAAAATTACGGCCACAACATTTCCGCGGGTAAACGCCCAGCCATACAGCATTGATGTCGCGTTTGAAAGCCAAACCGGAACAGCGCTCGCGACTTATGCGGACATTGGAGACGTCAATACTGTCAGTTATCGCACGTGGAAATTGGGGATGGGATGGTCTGATCGAATCGAAGGCCCCGAGCTGGGAACGACGCCCGGTCAATTATCGAATTCGATGACGCTGACCAGTGACAACGATCAAAACAGGATTATGTTGGCGGTGCAGGATGATTTCAACGACTTGCACCTCGCCGAATGGGACGGAATTGCCTGGACGGCCGTGTCCACGGTCGAGACCAATACGCTCGAATCGGGGAATCTGCCGTTCATATTTATATACGATACGACTCGTGCGGTCGAAGATGTCTATCTGGCCAAATTTAGCCCGAGCGGAGCGTTGGTTTGGGAACGCACGTTTGGCAGCGCGGCGAGGGATCGCGCCACGGCGGTAACTGTCGACATCGCCGGTAATGTTTATGTTACCGGTTCGTATAATAATCCCCCGTACTCGGGCATCTTCCCAATTCCGAGCGATTTTGATCCAGGCCCAGGTGTTGTCGCTTTGCCAGGAAATTCATTTAGCGAAGTCTTTGTATCTAAATTTGATAGCGAGGGCCGCCTAGTCTGGGCCAAAGCGCTTACCGGTTTTAACGCGGTCGACGAGGGACGAGGCATCGCGGTTGATTCTATTGGCAATGTCCACGTCGCCGGCATCTTTGGAGACTTTGTAGATTTTGACCCATCGCCGCAATTCTTTTACTTGGCACCAAGTTTCAGCGATACGTTTATCACGAAATTGGACAGCCGCGGTGAACTTATTTGGGCCAAGTCATTTCGCGGAATATTTTTTAGCACAGACACTGTTAGCAACCTGGCCCTAGACAGTTTTGGCAATATCTACGTGTCGGGTTATTTCACCGGATCGGTTGATTTCGATCCGAGCCCCTTCTCGTCTGTTCTTTCCAGTACGTTTGGCGAAGACGTGTTTATTGTCAAGCTAGACTTGAGCGGCGTTTTAATTTGGGCAAAGTCATTTGGTGATGATTTCAACGATCGTGCCCTTGGAATGTACGTATCCCCACTGGGCGACGTTTTGATTTCCGGATCATTTCGAGGCTTTGTCGATGTTGATCCAGGCGCGGGCTTTTATGAATTGGCAAGTAATGGACTCGAAGATGCATATTTGTTGCAACTGAACGCTTCGGGAAATTTTGTTTGGGCGCGTAGTTTTGGCGGTAGCGAAAACGACGTTGCTCGCGCAGTGACGAAGGACAGCAATAACAATGTTTACGCCACGGGAGAATTCCGCTCCATGGTCGATTTCGATCCGGGAGTTGGCGAGTTCTTTTTGAGTAGCAACGGAGAGACTGATGTTTTCGTGATTCGAATTGACAATGCGCAGAATTTTTCATGGGCTAAGTCCTTTGGCGGCACCGATGCTGACGTTGGACAAAAAATCGGCTTGGACAGTTTAGGTTTCATTTACCTCGCGGGTACTTATCGAGAAACCGTAGACTTCGATCCCGGAATTGGAACCAGCGAATTCACCAGCGTCGGTCGAACGGATGGTTTCCTTTTGAAGTTGACTCAGGAACTTGTGATCACCACCTCTGGAGTTGGCCCAGATGACATTGTTCTTCGACGCAATGGAGATTTGATTGAGATTTATGACCGAAACCTGGGAATGGTGGTGGAAGAACGACTCCTCAACCAGATTTTAGGTATACAGCTTATTGGTCAAAACGGCGAAATGGATACTTTTACGGTCGATTTTGTTTTCGGCGGAACATTCCAAACGATCCATCCGTTGGTCTTTTCAGGAAATGCTGGAGATGGAGATACCTTCAACTATATCGGGACCACTCGAGAAGCGACCGTTTATCGCCCGACTGCAAATTTGATCGATGCGAGCCGGTTTACATGGGATGGCAAGTTGTTTTTGATGTACGGTATCGACAACGTAAATGTTACGCGCGCCAGCTCATTCCGGCTGCAGACCCAAGGTGAAAATGACATTTTGAGCGTCTCGCCGACAACGGGCTTTGGTGGAGTCAGCGCAACGCGAATTGATGGCACAAGCTCGAGCTTCTCCCTTGGAACAGTGATTTTTGACACCGTTCCGTACTTTACGATTGATACCGGCGCAAACGATGGGCTCGGCGTTTTGGCGAATGATTCGGTGTTCATAACTGCGGATAGCTTGAAAGCGTTCGGGCTGTTCGACGTCAATGTGACGACCGGAAACGGTTCCGACCTTTTGACGGTTGACACTCCCGATTTGTTGTTCCCAGTTCTCGGAGGTATCTTCCGATTCCGCGCTGGCGCTGGGGTCGATAGGTTGGCAGTAATCGGGGATGCCGATTGGCGGATCAATTATTCTCGCGTGATCAGCAGTGTGGGTGGCGGCAGAATCTTTTTCTCGGAACTGGAAACTACGACCATGACGGGTGGCGTTGGCAATAATCTACTCATCGCCGTCGGGTTCCCAGGAAAAGCTACTTTGATCGGTGGATTGGGGAATGATACTTTGCGTGGCGGTCCCAACGATGACATCCTGATCGGTGGCGGTGGCAATGACTTGATGGTTGGAAATGGGGGGGCCGATGAATATGTTCTTGATGGAACAAACAGTGCAGACGATTTGCGGTTGCTTTTTCTCACTCCGACTGCGCAAAGTTTTGTTCGTCGGAATGTGGGTAGCGCCACGATCCTAGAAACCGACAGCATCATCAACGATGCTACGGACAAAGTCCGAATTAACGCGCTCGATGGAAACGATTTGATCACCGTCCAATTGTCAGTTCCACTTTCTGGCGTGGCCGATGGCGGCGTAGGAAGCGATACTTTCTCGGTTCCCGGAAACTGGACGACGGTTGGCTAGTAGCGCATCGCTCGTTCGATAATTGCGTTGTCAAAGTAATTGATGCTCATACCCGCATCGATTACCAACCGCTGCGCGGTAATTCCCGATGAACGCGGACTGAGGAGAAAGCAAACTGCGCTGGCGACTTCGTCGGTCGAAACCGCGCGCCGTCTCGGGATGACTTGTTCCGCGTACAAGTACGAATGAGCATAGCCCGGTATGCCCGCCGAGGCAGAAGTCTTGAGCAGGCTTGGCGCGACGGCATTGAAACGGACTTCCGAAAAAGACGAAAAGCTTTTCGTCAAGAAAGCCAGCGATGAATCCAATGCCGCTTTGATCGGTGCCATAAAGCCGTAATTTTCGCTTGCCATCGTCGTCGTCGATATGGAGACTGTGACGACAGACGCGGTCGGATGAAGCAAGTCCTTCAGAGCGTTGGCCAGCGCGATCAACGAAAAGCACGAGATATCCAACGAGCGAAGAAACTGTTGCTTGCCGGTTTCGTGAAATGGTTTGATGCCACCTGAGTAATCGGCGAAAGCAATCGAATGGACCATCCCGGCAAGTTTTCCCCCCGCTGCAAGTTCGCCGCGAATTCGTTCGATCTGTTCGGGGTACTCGACATCGCAAACGTGAATTTCGCGCCCCGGCAAGAGCTTCGCAATTGCCTCGCGACGCGCTTCCGAGCGAACGACGTAAGCGACTTGGGCTCCGGCTTCTGTCAACTGTTGTCCGACGACGTAAGCGACGCTTTTCTTATTCGCTACGCCAAAAACGGCGATGCGCTGATCTTTCAAACGAAGAAAATCCATAGTTACTCGCCTCCCGTAACCATCGCCACGAATTGTAAGCTCGCGGCCAGTTTGCCGTCTAAGATGATTTTGGCCGAAAAATAAGTCGCGTTCGCCACGGCCTCGTCGCGCTGAACGCGAATTTCGATCGCGTCGCCGGGTCGGACGATCTGCTTGAAGCGAACGTCATTGACACGTGTTAGCACGGGAACGCCTTTCGACTCACTTTGCAGAGACGCCGCCAACAACGCACCAGCTTGAGCCGCACACTCGCACAGAATCAAACCGGGCACAATCGGTTGCCCTGGGTAGTGACCTTGGAAAAAAAACTCGTCGGCACGAAACGTCTTGCGACAGACAATCGTATCATCGGTCAGCTCATCCACTGAGTCGACCAGCAGCATTGGCGGCCGGTGCGGAATCTTGGACAGAATGAATGCCGAATCGGTGGGACGCATATTGCTCAAGCCGGTATCGCTGAGGGTTCGAGACGTTTGCGTCGAGTATCACGATAATTGAGCGAGTGAAAAGCCCTCTTGGCGTTGCGATTCAGAACACACCCGTGTCTAAGGCGTCCGTCACACGATGAACATCGCGTCGCCGTAGCTAAAAAACCGATATTTTTCGGCGACTGCGATTTCATAAGCCTTCCGAATTAACTCGGCACCGCCAAATGCATAAACTAGCACCAACAGCGTCGAACGTGGCAAATGAAAGTTCGTGACTAAGGCATCAACCGCGCGAAATTGATGGCCGGGCCGAATGAATAGCCGAGTCTCGCCCGACCAGGCTGCAAGTTTTCCGTCCTGACCGGCGGCCGATTCAAGCACTCGCACCGACGTCGTTCCTACGGCGATGATTCGCCCGCCCGCGGAACGACGTTCGTTGAGCCTCCCAGCATTTTCCGCTCGCAAAATTCCGTACTCGCCGTGCATCTGATGTTCGTCAAGCCGATGGACGGAGATCGGGCGAAATGTGCCGACGCCAACGTGCAACGTGACCGGGCATATTGCAAGTCCTTGGTCAACGAGCGTCCGCAACAAGGCTTGGGTCAAATGAAGCCCAGCCGTGGGTGCCGCAACCGACCCGGCATGTTTTGCGAACACAGTCTGATAATTCGCAACATCTGAATCCACCATGTTGCCATCGCGAATGTAATGTGGCAAAGGAATCCGGCCGATCTGCTGAAGGACTTGCGCAGGACTCATTTCAGTGAGCAGCCGCGCCGCCCAACTTCCATCATCCAGTTGGGCCAGCACCGCCATTTCGCAAAAGTCCCTGCCCTCGCGATCTTGTAAAACGATCATTTGATTCGGCTGAAGTCGCGAGCGAGTCTTGCACAGTAGCCGAACGACTTGAGGCTGAGCGTCCGTTTCAAGCCACAAGCCTTGCCATCGGCCGCGAGTATCTTTCCGGTAACCGATCATCTTGGCGGGCACAACACGCGAGTCATTCACCACGAGCGCGTCGCCACCGTTCAGCAATTCCGGCAGGTCTCGAAAATGCTGATGCTCGATCGTGCCACGTTTTCGATCGACGACCATCAAACGTGAATCGCTCCGATTCGCCAAAGGATGCTGCGCTATGAGTTCCTTCGGCAATCGGTATTCGAATTGTGCGACGTCGGACGCCGCATTCGTTAGGTAACGCTCTTCGCTCATACAAAACCGGAATAAGTTGCAATCCGACACTTGTATCGTCTGCGGAACCAAACTTGAAGATGCCGCTCGCTCGTTTCCGGCCCGATGCAAAGCGTTGTCTTAGGCCAAAATCCGACCGGGCAACGAAAAATTTCTTTGCGACCGGTTGGCTAAATTGGCCCAAAATTGGCCCGCTAGCAAACAATCTGCGGAAAATTGGTCGTTTTCACGTTGACCCCGCCCGCGTTCTATTTATCTTTTTGCTCTCGGCGCGATAGATTTGGTCTTGGCCTAGCAATGAAAGCGGAGTCCATTTTTGGATTCTGGGATCTTTGCCAGGTACGTCCGTCCGTAATTCTGCGGGTTCGTCAGTGCGGTTGTTTATCACAGGACAACCCATTGATTGAAGTACATGGATGGCCTTCAAACCGTGGAGCGACTGCAACATTGGGATATCGATCAGTCGACGGCAAACGACCCTACGGTACATGATGTACCAGGGTCGTTTTTTTTTGGCACGAGCATGACTGTACATCAGCCAGTACTGGCGAAAGAAATAATCGAGTTGCTCTGTGTTCACCCCGGCATGACCGTCGTTGACGGAACGCTTGGCGGAGGCGGCCACACGCGATTGCTAGCGGACAAAGTTGCTTCAAGCGGATTGGTAATCTCGCTCGATCGTGATCCGCAAGCAGTCCTCGCCGCCCAAGATCAATTCGCCCAAAGTCCAGTAAAACTTTTCACTGCCAGCTACGCCGAACTGCCTGCGCTTTTAGATTCAATTTCCATTGACGCGGTTGACGCGATCTTGTTGGATTTAGGGCTTTCCAGTGATCAGCTTGCCGATGCCCAGCGCGGTTTCAGTTTTCAGAGCGCGGGTGAACTCGACATGCGGTTCGATCCTCGCTCCGGCGAAGCGGCTTGGGAGTTGTTGCAGCGACTTGGTGAAAAGGAACTGGCAAACGTGATTTACGAATACGGCGAAGAACGATTCAGTCGACGGATCGCCCGACGCATCGTCGAAGAAAGGCAACTGCGCCCGATGCGTACCGTGCAACAATTGTCCGATTTGGTGCGGCGATGCGTTCCACGTTCCAAAGGCCATTCCATCGATCCCGCGACACGAACTTTTCAAGCGTTGCGGATCGCTGTCAACGACGAACTTAACGGATTGAAGACCGCCATGGAGCGACTTCCGAAACTCTTGCGGCCCGACGGACGGATTGCTGTGATCAGCTTTCATTCGCTGGAAGACCGGATTGTCAAACACTCGCTTCGCGGCGACTCATCACTCGAAGTCATTACGAAACGGCCTACTCGCGCCAACGACGAAGAAATAGCTGCAAATCCACGATCCCGAAGCGCTCGACTAAGAGTTGCACGAAAACGGCGGTCCGACGAGACAACGAACGCGAAAAACAAATGGCCGCGCAAACCAGAACGAACGGATTCATAAATGGAACACGACGAAGCACTGAAGCAACAATTTGCGCGTGAAGTTAGGATCGGGATTGCGCTCATCGGCGTTACCCTTTCCGCGTTCTTAGTGGTGGCTTTCGTCAAGCTTCGCGGAACCGTTAGCGAGGTCGATGAATCCGCCACGACGCAAATTTCGCCAGCGGCGACGAACGCGCTGCCAGCCTTTACACAAAACCGAAAGTCCAATGCTGTCGCGCTCCAAGCCGCGACGGCCTCCATGTTGGACCAAGTCGACCCCAGCGTCGGTGGAACTTCGCCAACCAAATCGCCCCCGATGCCGGCACCACGCGCTTTTCTGATGCCAATGGAACCCGCTCCCAAATCACACGAAGTAATTATTCCGACGTCGGATTCGTCGATGCAGGTCGCCAGCGGTGAACCGTTCGCGAGCAATCATTCGAATTTTCCATTGAACGGAATTGCCAACAACAGCTCGACCCACATGCAAGTTTCCGCGACCGAAGGTGTCGGCGAAGCGAACGCTTTGACACAAAATATGCCGTCTCAAACGCTTCCTTTGCCAAATGCTCCTCCAATGTTTCCTGTTCGCCGCCCTGATCCTAAGACAACTTCGATCAAGGCAGAGTTAAACGACGACCTCGGAGCGATTCTCCAAGTCAACGCGGGTGACAGTCTCTGGACGATTGCACAGCGGCATTACGGTGACGGGCGAATGTTTCGAGCGCTGGGGGCTTTCAATCGCCTCGACCAAACCGAGACTGGCAGACCCGTAGTAGGAAGCGTTCTTCGATTGCCCTCGCCGATGACGTTGAGGAAAAGCTTTCCCGAGTTGGTGCCAGAAGACTTGTTTTCAGCGACGAAAGAAGTCACAGACCCCGACGAAGGCGAATACATCACGCAGCCTGGGGATACGTTATTCGCCATTGCTCGCGATCGCTTGGGCCAAGCCTCGCGATACGTCGAAATAATCGATCGCAACACAGATTCTCTGCCCGAAAAAGTTTCGGCTATGACCAAGCTTCCCATCGGCATTCGCTTGACGCTTTCAGAAAAATGACGCGGTCGCTGGTTGTTCGATGAATTCTTCTGTTCGCAAAATTGTTTCTGGTGGCCAAACTGGCGTAGACCGAGCCGCGCTCGACGTTGCGATCTATCTCGGTTTGGAACATGGCGGCTGGTGCCCCAAAGGTCGAGTCGCCGAAGACGGCGTCATCCCAAATGTCTATCAACTTGCGGAAACCGATTCGTATGACTACGCAGATCGAACTGAACGAAACGTGATCGATTCGGATGGGACACTTATTCTGTTCATAAAAGAATTGAGCGGCGGAACGCTGTTCACCGAGAGGATGGCCCGCAAGCACCGTCGGCCGTGTTTTGCGGTCGATCTCACCTCCAGCCCCGACGTGCACTACGCGCAAAGCTGGTTGTGCGAATCTGGAATCGGGGTGTTGAACGTCGCCGGACCCCGCGCAAGCTCAGCACCCGAAATCATTCCCTTGGCCGAAGCGTTTCTGTTGCAACTGCTTGAGGTATGAGGATGAAGGCTTGAGGCCTAAGGCTACAGGCATGAGGAGGAGAGATCACCGCCGCGACGAAACCGGATTTACCGAAAACTGATCCGCCGCTGCGGACTGAACTCTGAAAACTGAACACTGAACACCAGAATCAGGGGGCTAACACCCCTCGCCCGCCAACTGAAAACTTCTTTCACTTCGTCGTCCCACATCCCCCTTTGACGGCACAATTTCCGCAGCCCCCCGTGCCGCACTTGGCTGCTTCGTCTCCGCAGCCGGGCCCGCAACCGTGGACAAGCAAATCATTAAACTTGCGCATTTGAACCTTGGCCTCGTATGCTTCTGCAAGTTCGTCGGTGATCGCTTCGACCTCGGGCGTAACATCACCCAAAAAATAAAAGAACAGATTTTTACCGTCAAAGGTTTGCTCGGCGTCAAGCAGGATCGCACTCACGCCGCGCTCCGTCAGCATCCGATCGCAAGCTTCAATCGCGCGTAAACGATGTTTGTTCAGCCTCAATTGAATCAAGCCATCCGCTTTGGCAACACGTCGCAAAATATCGCCGCAAACGGCCAGCGACTCATCCGCGACTTGATCGTTGAGCACATCGCCGACTTCTAGTCCGCGGAACGTCTGGCAAATTACGCGTTGGCCCGGCGCGTACTGAACCGCTTCGGCCGATCCGAATCGCCCGATCCAACCCATCACGCCAAACCGAACCA
>JANNYC010000234.1:0-1925 GCA_031409895.1 Planctomycetota bacterium | reverse complement strand
CGATCCGATTCTCGTCGTCTCTCAAGAACTCATCGCCGATGGAGAACTAACGGCAACCCAATGGGAGAAAATTAAAACCGAAATCAATCAACAAGTCGACCTTGAATATCAATCCGCAGAATCCGAACCCGATCCGCGCGCCGACGAATTGCTCGACCATCTTTTCGGTGCCGAGCTGAAGGCTGAACCACCGCCGCTTGAAGGTGGTCGAAAATGGCGAATGGTCGATGCGGTCAACCAAATCTTCAAAAAAGGACTTAGTCGCGATTCGAACTTCACATTTTTCGGCGAAGACATCGCGGATCCAAAAGGTGGCGTGTTCGGCTTAACCGCTGGTCTCTCGACCGAATTTCCGGAACGCGTCTTTAACTCGCCGCTCGCCGAAGCCACCATTGTTGGCGTCGCGATCGGAATGGCCTGCTACGGAATGCGGCCCGTATTTGAACTGCAGTTCATCGACTTCATGGGTCCGGCTTGGAATCAAATCGGACAGAATTTGAGTACGCTCCGTTGGCGAACTTTCGGTGAATGGAAATGCCCGGTTGTGCTCTATTCGCCGTACGGTGCCTACCTTCCGGGCGGATCGCTTTGGCATAGCCAAGCCAACGAGGCTCTTTTCGCCCATACTCCAGGATTGCGAGTTGTCGTGCCAAGCACGCCAGAGGATGCGGCAGGATTAATGTGGACGGCGATGCACGCGGACGATCCGACGATTTTCCTGATCCCGAAACATTTGTTCCGATTGCAAATGGACGTTCAAGCCAATGTCCCAGCCGTCGGCTTTGGACAAGCTCGCATACGCCGCGCAGGCAACGATGTGACCGTTGTCGCATGGGGCAATTGCATTGAACAAGCACTTGCGGCCGCAGATGCAATTGCAGACGAAGTCTCGGTGGAAGTCATCGACTTGCGCAGCATCCAACCGTGGGACAAAGCGACCGTGTTGGCGTCCGTCGAAAAAACCGGCCGGCTTGTCGTCGTCCAAGAAGATGGCCAATCGTGCAGCGTTGGACAAATGATCATCAGCGAAATCGTCGGCGACCCCAACAGTTGGAACTTTTTCGTCAGCGCCCCGCAACTGGTTTCGAAACCCGATGTGCATATCGGCTACAACCCAATTTACGAATACGCAGCGTTGCCCAGCACCGACCAAGTCGTCGCCGCGATTCGAACCACCGTTGAGGATTAAAGCTCATGCCGATTATCTCGATTCGGATTCCGCAATTGGGCGAAGGCTTACAAGAAGCCTTGCTCGTCGAGTTCTTGGCTAAACCTGGCGACAATGTTAAACGGGACCAGCCGATCTACGTGATGGAAACAGACAAAGCCACGACCGACGTGGAATCTCCCTACGAAGGCAAACTCGTTTCGTGGACCGTCGAAACCGGCAGCGTCCTGTCGATCGGGACCGAAATCGCACGCATGGAAGTCGCCGCCGGGGTCAAGGAAATGCCAGCCGGTCACGGCCCCACTGATCATTCGGCACCCTCTGCAATTCCGGCCTCAAGTTCTGTCGGCACGCCAAAAATGGGCGATTCCATTCGCCGCAGCGACGTACAAATTCCACCCAAAACCCGAAAACTTTTGAAAGATCACGGCTTGCTCGACGCGGCCGATCAAATCCCTTGCTCGGGCGGCAAGCTCATGCCGGACGACGTCGAACGCTTTATCGCCGCACAATCCGCCGAGACGACAGTCGGATCGTCTGCCGCGCCGGTCACCAACGATCAATTTGCTGAATCGCTTATCCCGATGTCGCAAATCTCGCTCAATTATCGCCTGACTCGCGGCACACAGCTTTGTGTCCCGGTCACCGTGATCAATGATTTCGATTGGTCCGCGATCGATGCGGCTCGCCAAAAGACGCGCGCAATTGGCGGCCCCACCGGTTTTGCGATGGCGTGTTGGTGTGTCGCTCGCGCCAT
>JANNYC010000233.1:0-3120 GCA_031409895.1 Planctomycetota bacterium | reverse complement strand
AGAACCTTGGTCGTTCGTATTCATTGACGGCGATCACGATGGCGAAGCGCCGGCGCTGGACGCTCAAGCCGTCTTGCCACATTGTGCGTCGACCGCGACCGTCGTCTTGCATGATCTAACATCCCCCCACGTGACCGCCGGCCTCGCCGTCTTCCGCGCAGCCGGCTGGGGCACTCGCATCTACAACACCATGCAAATCATTGGCGTCGCCTGGCGCGGCGCACCTTCGCCCGTCGACTACGCTCCCGACCCTCGCGTTCCCAAAATCACCGACGCCCACTTGCTGCCATTCCAGAACGTCCCCTAATTCCTCCCGAGGCCTTTCTCAGTCGACACTGTTCTACAAAACAGCGATAAAAATTGATGAAGTCATCGGGATGCTGAATGCGCTGCCGGCATTGTAATTGCCGGCGTAGGGATCGTGCGATTCAGTCGTACGTGCGGGCACCGATATCCCAAATCAACGTCGTATTCCCCCAAGCTGCGGTAAGCAGGTTTTGCCGTCGGCTTCAACTCGCCCAGATAAACCACCGCTTTGAGAACAACGGCGAATTTGGCAAGATGGTACAATAGGCACATGGCCCGGTTTCACCCCGACAAAGAAATCAACGAAGTAATCGAGTACGCCATGTCGTTGAGTTGGAGGTACACACCGTCAAGCGGTCATGCTCACGGACAATTGTGGTGTCCGCACGCCGAACGCGGCGGCTGCCGCTGGTCGGTGTGGTCGACGCCAAAAAACCCGGTCAAGCATTCCCGTTGGCTGCGAAAGCAAATTGATACTTGTCCGCATCGAGGAGGGTAAACCGATGACCTGCTGGGAATTCACGCTGATTTTGCGGGACGTCGTTGAAATGACGGACTCCTTGGCCAACGCCCTCTACGACGCTGGCTGCGACGACGCCACGGTGGGAAGTTCGAGCGGCGTGGCCCGTGTCAGCTTTTCCCGCGAGGCCGCCACGTTGCAAGACGCCATCCAGTCGGCGGTGCGCGACGTTCGACAGGCTGGCTGCGAAATCGCACGGGTGGAAATCGAACGTGACGAACTGGTCGCCTGGCCCGCGTGACCCGGCGCGCAGGGGCAAAGCTCAGAACGTGTCTGCTTCAGAGTGGCGCAGAAGCCGTTAAACCACCGAGATGAACTCGGTGCCGGATCGTTCCGCTCCAACGCTTGCAACGGTTCCTGCAACATTTGTTTTCCCCCAAGTTACCGCCACTCCTTCAATAGCTGTTTCATCTCTTTCAGGTCCAAGTAATCGTGAGCTAAGGATTTCAGAAGAAGGTTGGGAGGAACGAACTCGTTGTATTTTTCTAGGGTCAACAAGTTGGGGATGTCGGCGTCTCTAACCAGATTCTCCGGTTGTAATTGTCTTGAGCAGAGCGAAAGAAGATCGATCAAACTTTTACACTTGTCGATGGGACTCTGATTGCCGCGTTGATGGAGAAAGGACCAGCCGGTGCTGATCGCACTGGCATCCTGCGAGGCCGGGATTCTTTTGGTTCGTGCGTTTCAATCCGTTTTGCGGGAACCAATATCCCAAATCAACGTCGTATTGCCCCAGCCCGCGGTAATCAAGTGTTGTTGATTCGATGAGATTTGCACCGCTTGACGCCACTGCCGCGCCGTGAAATCGTCATGGTCTACTTCGGCGAAAACAAACGCCTCTCCCGCACATCTCCTGGGAAACCGAAGTCTGGATCTGAGAAGCACCGGACCACTTGATTCACTTCAACGGCGAACGATTCCTCGGCCCCTATCCCGACGTGATGCCCAGTCGGACAATGCCCCAGTAATAGTCTGGTTCAGGGATACATTTGGCAAAGACGGTTCTCGACACATTTGCTCCTCGAAATTGAAGCAAAACCGCACCATGATACCTTTTGAAGACGACAATCTAAGTGCGTATACACTCCTGCTTCGCATTGAAATTGTGCTTCGGGAATCCCTGAGAAAGTCGCTGGAATCGCAGTCTGGCGTGGATTGGCAGAAAAAGCTGCCTGGCGAACTGCTCACAAAGATCAGAAAGGCGCAGACGGAGGAAAACAAGCCTCAGTTCAACTTCGTTCGCTTAGGTCCGCTTTATTACCTCACCTTTGGCGAATTGCTGACGCTGCTCCAGCAAAAGTCCGGTCGCTCTGTGGCTGAAAAACTGGGCGGGGACTGCTTTTTGAAACAGCTTGAGAATATTTTCGCGCCGCGAAATGCGCTTTGCCACTCACGTCCCGTATCCTCTGTCGGCTTGAAAACAATCGAAACGCTGTATGCCCAGATGGAAGCGGCACTGACTGCGGACGGGTTGGCACGTCTCATGGCCAAACCCGACACCGGCTTGGCCCAAGACGAGGCTGCAAAGGGGCTGATTCCTGCGCTGAACGAGATGCTGCGTGATTTGCCAGACCTTCCTCCGGCATTCCCGATTCCTGAAGCCATTCAGACCGCGACAGCCCAATTCTGGTGGGCGGACGACTCGCTCGCCGGGTTCAATCGTTCTAGCGTTGAGGCCGCCTTCGCCCTCATTCGCGAATACAATGCGCTTCCGGCCGGTGTTGGTTCTGCTGGCGTTCGGCAGAGGTTCTGTGAGCAGAGTAACCTAAAAACGCGAATTCAAGGCGCCATCACTGAATTGGCGAAAGTGAAATCATGAAAGCAGCAAGCAAATCAACCCTTCCACCAAACCCTTACATGCGCTCACCAATCAAGAAGCGTGAGAATTTGGCTGGGCGCGAGCGAGAACTGAAGACAATTCGCTACTACCTCGGCCTTACAGCCTCAGGGCAAAGCCCACACCTGGCGTTAATCGGGCAAAGAGGAGTTGGCAAGACGAGCTTGCTCAACGGAGCTGACTCTCTCGCGAAGGAATTGAAACTCCTGCCAGTGCGCCTCGACATGAATGAGCAAAAGGCGAAGTCACCTGGGAGGTTTTGGCACGATCTCTATCAGACTCTGGCTCTTTCCATGGCTAAAGCGGGATGCTGGGGCGGTGTTCAGGGAACAATCTATGCTGAACTTTTGCGGATGCTTCATACTCGGCAGCCGGGAAGCCTTGAAAAAGCGGTAATGCAAATCCCCTACGTGTTTTCTTGTCATCAAGGAAGCATCGACAGCTTCGAATGTCCTGA
>JANNYC010000232.1:0-20710 GCA_031409895.1 Planctomycetota bacterium | reverse complement strand
CGCCAAACTGAACACTGAAAACTGAACTCTGAACACTGAAAACTCGACCCTCAACTCCCCCATGAACAACAAAATAACCGGCATCCTTTTGTTGTTGCTCTACGTATGCATCACGACGGCGCTTTTGAATGATGCGTTTATCGGGCCGTTTAATTTGCAGAACTTGCTCCGATATGTTTCGCTGTTTGGGATCATTGGAATAGGGGCTGTATTCGTCATCATTACTGGCGGAATTGACTTGTCGATCGGCTCGATGGTCGGGCTCATCGGTTGCGTTTTGACGATGACACTCAACGGCTGGATAGAGTCACCAGCCGCGTCTAACGTCGGATTCATATTGAAATTTATTGGAAGCGAAGCCCTCATCGTCGCCGTCGCTTGGATCGGCTGGGGCGTGTTTCGCGCGTACCGATCCGATCACAGCACAACTCGCTCCGAAAAAATTTGGGTTGGAGGGCTGATCGGTTGCGGACTTGTGTGTTGGCTCGTGGCGTTGGCGATCGCGCGGCTGGATCTTCCGAGCTGGGTTACGATTCCGGTTTGCCTGCTTCTTTCATTAGTCTTTGCACTTCATTTGGGTTGGCTGCACGGCATTCTCATCACCAAGCTTAAACTGCCGCCGTTTGTTGTGACGCTCTGCGGCCTGATGTGTTATCGCGGACTCAGCCGCTGGTTGGCAAACGACAGCACGCAAGGTTTCGGCACGAAATACGACGAATCGCTGCGGTTGCTGGCCATCGGCAAGCCCTGCACGGCGACATTGATACTGCTGATCGGCGGCGTTGCGTTAATCGCGTGGGGATTATGGCGAGCGTTCTTTGGAAATTCAGAAACGCAGCGAGCCAATCGGATTTGGGGCGTGGTTCTCGTTGCGTTGGGTGTGGTTCTAATCGTGGTTTCAAGTTCCAAGTATTCAGACGGCTGGACGACGACATACGGGAAGACATTACTAACACTTGGTTCCGTCGAAGTCAAAACGTGGAACGTCTCGGTTCCGCAAGATTCCGTCGCCCGGCCCGCCCAATGGATGAGGTACGCTGTCTATCCACTCGTATTGAGCCTCGCGGGACTGCTCATCGCAATGAGTCGCCGTCAATGGTTGACCGGCCCGCGCAAGTCCTGGCTGCTGCAGGTTGCGTTGCCGACCGTGCTTTGCGGAATTTCGCTGGCGGCAATCTACCGAATCAAAAACTGGATCGGCGACGAAGCCGTTACGTTTAGTTCCAGCGATCCGCAGACGTTGTGGAAGATGCTGTCCGTGTTCGTCGCGATGGGTGGTTTGATGGTTGGCATTTCGCTGATCGCATCATCTGCATTGCGAAGTAAGGACTTAGCCGCGCAAGTTTTGCTCACGATCGTCGCCTTTTTCGCCGTGCTGTGGCTGCTGGGTTTTACGGCCATTCACAACACCAAAGTCCAAGTTCCATTTTTCTTTTTGGTTGCCGTCGGTTTACTGGCTGGCGTTTTTCTGAATCAGACAATTTACGGCCGATACTTGATTGCCCTTGGACGCAACGAAGAAGCCGCTCGTTACAGCGGAATTAACACCGACCGATTGATTATTTGGGCCTACATGATTTGTGCGGGCTGCGCTGGGCTTGGCGGGATTTTGTTTACGCTCGATTCGAATAATATCGAACCGTCGGGCCACGGAAGCTTTTACGAACTTTACGCAATCGCTGCCGCTGTGCTTGGGGGCTGTTCGCTACGTGGTGGCGAAGGCTCAATCGTCGGAGTGATTTTGGGTGCGGCCATCATGCGGGTCTTGTTCAACGCTCCCAACATGATCGGCGTCGCTCAGCAACTGGAGCTTTTTACGATGGGAATCGTCATCTTGATTGGCGTCATCGCCGACGAACAAATCCGCCGTATTTCTGCCCGTCGCAGCCGACAATTGCGATGAAAATCGGGATTTCGTTGTGCCGCTGGCAGCTTCTATTTCTCAGACAAACGTCGGAAAAATCAATCCGCAAGAGGATTCGCTGGTGGGCAACAATAAACCTGGCCCAAGGTTTTCTCGACAGTTAAGCCATTGATTTGAGGCAGCAACTTCTCTAACCTTTCGCGGGAGAGTCGCCGCTTGATTCAACTTCTTGTTTGCTTGCACACGTAATTGAAGACTAGGCGTTTTGTGCAACCAAGCTCCTCGCCAGTGGAGGTTTCACGGTCGATGCTGTAAATTGATTCGTTCCATGAACATTGTGTAAATGAGTTTCGTTAAGTATCTAGTGCATTCCCTTTTTTTGCTTTTGGAGAATTTTATGAAACAGAGTATTTTGGCTTTCGCGTTGGTTGCCGTGTTGTTTGCCAGCAGCGCGTTCGCTCAAGAAAAAGAAAAATGCGATGGCGTATGCCCCGCGACGACAGCGACTTCGGTTGCATCGGATGATGACAAGCACGCTACCGGTCAATGCCCAATCGAAGCGGCGATGGCCAAGCTGCCAGCGATTGCTTACAAAGTTGGCGACGAATCCGCCTGCTGTGCAAATTCAGCCGCAGCGATTGCGAAAACGGCCGGCAAGCCAATCACTTATGTCGTTACCGACAAGTCGTTTGACAACGAACAGACCGCGTTCACTTCTTTGGTCGAACAGACGGAAAAATTCGTCACCGACTTCACGACTCCTTGCAAGTGCGAAGTCAGCGGTGCGACCAAGATCGCTGGCAAGACTTGCGCTTGCCCAGTGACATCCGCCGAAACTGCAGCTTTGATCAAAACCGCAACCGATGCGGTCGCGATGACGTATGTCGTCGGCAAAGAATCGTGCGATTGCCCGGTTGAAGCCAAAGAATTGGCCTCGAAATCCGGTGAGAAAACCACCTACGTTGTCAGCGGCGAAAAGACCGAATGCGAAATGACCGCTCGTTTGAACTTGGCACGCGCCAAGTACAAAGCGGCAGTCGAAGCAATGGTTAAGCTGGAAAAACCGACGGCAAAGATCAACTAGTTGCTTCGACCAAATCGGTCGTTTTCAACTTAATCCAATACGATAAACTAAACGTCGCGGCCCGCTGATGGAAATCGGCGGGCCGTGCTTTTTTTAATTGCACGGCCTCTGAACGGTTATGAACGATCACGGTTCGCCACTACCGATGTCCGTATTCTCGCCGCTTGAGCGACGACTGATTCGAAGACTGTCGACGCCCGAGCGAGTGCAGAAGTTTCTAAACGATCTGCCGTACAACGCTGAAAAAAAACCCGTGGGTGAGACGCAGCGCAGCTTTCGCGGAGTGTTGCAACACCTAACGGCGCACTGTCTCGAAGCTGCGTTGACGGCGGCTGTCATTCTCGAACAACATGGTTTTCCGCCGCTGTTGCTGAGTTTTGAATCGATCTGCAAGCTCGACCACGTAATCTTCGTTTATTGCGAGCGCGAAAGATGGGGTTCGATCGCACGCTCGCGCGATCCCGGTCTGCACGGCCGCAAACCCGTATTCAAAACGCCTCGAGCGCTGGCACTGAGTTACTTCGATCCCTACATCGATCACGAAGGTTGCATCAAAGCGTTTGCGGTCGTTGACTTGAACAAAGAGCTGCCGAGCTATGATTGGCGAACTTCGGATCGGAACATGTGGAAGGTCGAAAAGATGCTGGTCGACTTCCCGCACAAAAAACTTCCCATCGACTGGGAGCGCCGCAAGCGTCTCAAGGCTCAGTACCTTGCCTTCCGCAAGGCCTACCCCGATCGCAAGCCTCTCAAATACTCCGGCCGCTCCGCCTGGACCACTCTGCCCCCCGAATTCACCCGCCCCGGCTACGAACTCGATTGGGTTTGATCCGCCGACGCGAATTAGCGTGTCGGCGTAACTTACTGCGGATGTGCGACCAATGCCACTCACTTTGTAGCGGCACGGCGCAAGCCGTCCGGTATTGGATTGGACAATATCGCTAAAAACCGGGCGGCTTGCGCCGCTCCGCTACCAAAAGACGCCCCCATTGGCTGATTCCGAGATCAGCCGAATCCGTTTCCCGCTGCCGACGAGTGCTTCCAGCGCGGCCCACTCGGTTTTAAGCTTCTGCTTGCGATCCTCTTCTTCCCCTTCGGTGATTTCCTCGAACTCGGAATCGACCTTGGGCAATTCGGCTTCGTTCAGGCTCAGCTTGGCGATGCGGCTTTCGTAGTAGATCGGAACTGTCGCCTTGTCGATGACCGCTTGCTGGATGTTTTAGCCCGAGACGTACTCGCCGAACACAGCCCGCGTCTTGGCGTCGCTCTGCCCGATCGGCGTGCCGGTGAAGCCCATGATCGAAGCGTTCGGCAGGGCGTGGCGCATGTTGCTGGAACGGCCGTAGGCCATCTCCCCGTCTGAGGCATTCACCTTGCCGCCGAATCCACACTGGCTGCGGTGCGATTCATCGCGAGTCGTCGCGCTCCGTCGCCGGTTCACTCGGCGCGAGGTGCGGCTCCTTCCCAACGGCATAGCCTAGCTCCTCGAACCATTTGAGGCCGGCGGCTTCGACGATGGATTCGTTGAGGTACATTAAATCAACCGGGCAATTATCGCTGACTTAAGCGCTTCGTAGGTCGGCATCGGCGGTGCGACGAGCGGCGCGAGTGTGTCACGCATAAACGCATCCGCCGTATTGCCGCACCGTTGCAGTCCGAGCAGTTTCTTCAACTCGGTGTAGATTTCGCCTGCGGCAGACTTCAAGTCCTCGGGAGCATTCCCCCTGCTGGCGCTGTTTGCCAGCGACTGTCGTTTTAGTTGAAGTGCCGCTGGCAATTGCGCGATTTTTTCTTCACGAGTAAGCAGCGCCTCGATGACATCATCTGCGAAGAGGAACGATTCCAAATTGCGCTGCGGCAGCACGAGCGTGCCTTTGGCTTCAATCTCTATAACTTCTGCTTCGGATTTATCATCTCGGTCAGCGAGAGATGAGAACTTGGAAGCCGGTAAGATGTGGCGCAATGCATCCCGAACAGAAACTCCAGTCGCAGTTACTTGGTCTGAGGAACCGCCGGAAACAAACAAAATATCGGTATGCCTCGATCCCAGGATCCTATTGTAAATCTCTGCGTCGAAATCCTTCCGCCGTGTTCCGACTGATGAACCTTCGCAGATGACGACGATCTTGGGCGCGATTCTTTGCGATAGGTCATCAAGGGTGATCGACAGCAACTTCTCCCATGTAACCCGTCCCAGACTGCTTGGAATGAGTTCGAGCGGAACATCCGGGTCAACGCCATCGAAATCGATCAAGCAAACGGAAGCAGGATCGGACGCGATCATTTCCTGAGCAGCTCTGAGAACGCCGAGCGAGTGAGTCGTGACCCAAAGCTGACACGCCTCCGGGAGAATGTTAACCATCTCCTTAAGAAGGGCACCTTGGACACGAGTGTGCAGGTGCGTCTCGACTTCATCGACGCAATAAACGGCATCGGTAAAGAACCGCCGTTTAACGTGAAGATCGAGAATGAGATCAAACGCAGCTTTTTCGCCGCCAGAGAGGTTCTTGTAATGGTAGGACTTCACAGTGCCCTTCTCGAAGTAAAAGGCACCCGCGCCCAACGGATCGGAGACGCTGTTCAGTAGCAAGTCGCCAAAAACCCGCATCATCGAATCGCGCACGCCTCCAATTAGTTCCTCCCGCAAGATGCGAACTGTCTTCGCATCGTTTGTTTCGTCGTAGATGCCAGCCATCGTGTCGTAGACCAACCGCCGATAGTTGTCGGAAACGGTCTGGTCGTTATCGATGGCTCGCGTTATGCGCACGCTTTCGGACGGATTGGCGGGGCGACTTATCCCATCCACTGAGAAATCAGGGTCATTTCGATATGCGGTTCGCACATAAAGCATCCCCTTCTTCGGCTGAGTACCATCATGCAGGGTCACATCTACGCTTTGGTGCCAGTCAATCGAGTCTTCGGAATGCTTTTGGTAGTAGACCTTGTCTTGGTTCATCCCGTAACCGGCAGTTCGACGATGCCAATGAATCAAGGCATCGAAAAGCGACGACTTGCCACAACCGTTAGGTCCGACGATCACCACGAGCTTAGCTGCCTTGGGTATCTCCGTGATATGGAGGTCCGTGAAGCGCTTAAAGCCTTTGAGCTTGATTGAGGATATTCTCATTTTTCACGGGATCGTTAATGGCTCCCCGCTCAGAAGCTTTGACAGCGTCATATCGCGCAGCTAGGCGAAGTTGCGGGATTGGTGGACATTTTCGGTCATGGTTTTGTCGGGATCACGTCTGGATACGGCCCCAGGAATCGTTCGCCGTTGAAGTGGATCATGTGGTCGGGGTCTTCGGCGATCCAGACCTCGGATTCCCACGCGATGTACGAGACGAACGACTGCATGGTGCGACGGTTCTCGAAGGCGGTGACGAACACGAGGCCCGCTTTGCAGCCGGCGAACAAGTCCTTGAGTTCCTTGCGGCGTTTGCCGTCCACCGGCCCGGCGCTGGTGACGGCTTCGATGAGCAGGAGCCAGTTCTTGTCAGTGTGGTGGACGACGACATCGGGAATCTTGGCGGCGGAATCCAAGGTGACTCCGAGCGCGGTCAAGCCTGCGGTTTCCAAATGGACGAACTTGTTTTCGGTGTCGCCGATGTAGAGGATCACGCCACCGGGGGCAAAGGCGGGGCAGAAGTGCTCGATGATGGCCTTGATGAGCGGATTTTGGCCGCCGGGTGAGAGCGCGACTTGGGAACCGTCGGGCAACTTCACTGGCACGCGGGCTAGGTTACGCTTCCGGGCTATCTCATGCTTGAGCTTTTCGCGACTGGTGAGGTAATGCCCCAATGCAGGAGTCCATTCGAGGGTTCCAAACTTGCGGAAGAGCGCGAGGGCGGTCGGTTCGATCTGATACACCGTCTTGCCGCTGTTGGTCGGGCGGTTGGGGTCGTCAGGATTGCGCAGCAGCAGTCCCGCTTCCACGAAGAATTTCACCGCGTCGTCGCGAATGGTTTCGCGTGTGTTCGGTGCGTAGCGGACACCGTAGGCGTTGGCGATGAAATCAATGATGGGTGTGATGCCACAAAGTGGAGCCTGCGAGTCCGCCCATGCGGCATCGGGCTGGAGGTCGAGCAGAGCGAGCAGCGTGTAGGCGGCAGTTTCGTTCCGTTGCTTGGGACCGAACTGCAAAGCGGTGAGAGCCTCGATAGTTTCGGCGAGTCGCCGTTTTCTGGCGGCGGCTTTGCGGTTGGGTTTAGCGGCGGGCATGAAGGTGCTCGGTGACGAGTTGGTCGATCTCGTCTTGGGAGATGTCGAGGGTTTTCATGGCGCGTCCCATACCTTGCAGGGTGTCGCGATCGGGATAGGTCAAAGTGCGCAGGTCGGTGGCGTTCACCTGCGTGTGGCCGCTGAAGCGCCGGAAATACTGGTCAACCACCGTGGAGTTCAGGAAGGCGTAGAGGCCGACGGCGAGAGTTCGCTCCAAGCCATGCCCGCTGGCGTGGAAGTAATTCAGGTGGTTCTCGAAACCGATCCACTCCGCTTTCACTTCGTCCGGGTCGAACAGGCAGGCCACGAGGCGGCGACGCTCCTCCTTCGACGTGAAGCGTTTCGTGAGCAGATATACGCCGGAGGGCACAAGCCACGGGCGCGTCTCAGCGTTGTCGAGGATGGCGTTGGGTTTGCGAGCTTCGAGCTTGGGCCAATGGACGGTGCCGCAGTTGAAGTGGCAGGGATAGATTAGAGGCGCGGTGCCGTGTTCCGGTTCTTTGCGCAGCGCGGCCTTGAGTCGGAAGTCCACGACGCGCCCGGTCGAGACGGTCACGCCCAGAGAGGCAAGACTGCAATTGAGGCCGTTCATTGCTTCCTTGGCTATGGCGTGGCTGGCTGTGGAGGGAATGTGGATGAACTTTTCGGCGTCGTGCGGGTGAACGATCTCGGCGAAGGGAAAGACGCTTTCGGTGATGTCGTCACCATGCTTTCCACTGCTGCTGGAGATGATCATTTCGTCGGGTTGGTTCCGTCCCTTCACCGCATGGAAGATGATGTTCTCCTGAAGCACGCTGTCGTCGCGGAAGGCGGCTTGGCGGGATTCAAACACGTGAAGGCGGCGAAGCTCCAAATGGCTGAGAAAGTCGTCGCGGAACGGGCGGAAGTAAGGGCCGTTGCAAAAACTCCGCGGCGTGATGCCGACGAGTTGCCCGCCGGGAACCAACAAGCGCTGAATGAGGGCGATAAAGCCGGTGTAGAGGTTGCTGGTTTCGACGCCGATGGAACGTAGCGCTCGCCGTTCGGCTGAATCGGTGCTGATTTTGCGATAGGGCGGATTCACGATGGCAGCATCGAATACGGGAGGCTGCGTGCTGAACAAATCGCCTACGAGACGGGCCGATATTTCTTGAATGAAGTCTGCGAAGTGAATGGTGAATGTGAAATGGATGCCTGCATCCATGCAGCGATGTTGGCATTCCTGCATGGTCGCGGAAAGGGCGTCCAATATCTCCGGGTCCACTTCGTAGAGCGTTGCCTCGATCGCGCGGACGCCTTCATTTTTCTCGCACAAGCGCGAGACGAATGCGGCGGTGAGTGAGCCAGCACCAGCGCCGGCATCGAGCAAACGCACCGTTTTGGGGAGAGCCCCAAACATGGAGGCCATGAAGTCAGCCACAGGCGACGCAGTGAGGAACTGTCCGAGTTCTTCCTGACGACTTCTAGGGGTTTCTATGGCCTCAATTTTCATACGCTCAGGCTACCAAACTCAGCTCGGTTTCACCACCAAACAAACGGACATTGTTTTCAAATTCAACGGAATTGTTTTTCGCAAAGAACCACAAGCAGTCGGAAATCTGCGTGCTGTAATAGAGCCGATCCGCCGGCCATACTCTTCGACAAACTTTTCGCTCGGCACGAAGATGCCGGCCGAGCCGCAGCACGGTTCGTGCCGGCTGAAAAGTTTATCACGAGGCCCTTCGCATCAACAAATCCGTGCTGCGAAAAAGTACTAATTGCGTCGATAGTCAATCAACAGCCAAAAAAACCGGCATTTGTAAAAATTCTTGCGGCATGAGCCAAATTGCTGTTCACTTTTTTGGCCTCTTGCGCAAATACTCTGTGACAACGAATTTGGTGCCGGTGCTTTTCTCGTGCTTCGCGCAGATCTCGAGTTGTAACGCAAACTTGGCGACGTAATTGCAGCCAACTCGCTCTTCGTTGTCAGAACTGTGCGTTGGCGAAACGGAAAGTCATTTATTTCAATTCTGTTTCTTCGACGCGAAGCCTTTGCACAAGCCCCAGGACATAGCGCTGTTGCTTTTCCAGGGCAGACAAGTTTTCGCCTTGGGTGAGGCGATTCAGCCGTTCGTTTAATTCGACAAAAGCGCCTAATGATTCCGCAGCATTATTCTCAATGTCGATACCGGCACTTTTTTCAACAATCGGCATGAACGTGTCGATGAATGCCTGCGTGTCTTTTTCGCTCATTACGGTATCGATGGCCTCTTGAATTTCAGGACGATTTTGGGCAATCATTTCGCGAAATTTTTCTTGAGAAATTCCTTGGGCTTCCTGGAATTTCGATTGAATAAAGCCGCGCAATTGGTTTTCCAGTTCCGTTCGGGCCTCCGGCATCTGCTTGATCAACTCGTTGCTCAACTCTTCTGCCCATTGAGGCGACGAGTCACGAATTTGTTTTGCTGCGGCAGTGCGAATTTCCCCGATATTGTCGTCGAACACGCCTTGGACAATGTTGATCACTTTTTTTGGATCGGTGATGTCTTCGAATTGCTGGTAACCGTAATAGAAATAAAACGAAAGCAATCCGACCGCGACCAATCCGATGATCAGGGTCAACGTGCTGGCTAAATTAGTGCGCTTTCTGCGTTTTTGCAATCGTTTTTTGAGGTTGTCGATTCGACTTGCGTTGTTGGATGAATCTGCCATGGATATTTCCTCGATTAATGTATTGAGTATTGGTTTGAGTTGGTGAAGTCAGCGAAATACTGCTCGCTTGGTTTGCTCGACTCTGGCTGTTTTTTTTAACGGTTTCTTGAATTAATTGCCGCCGCTGCTATTCGGAATGGCATCAACGCTACTCTTGTCCGCAGTCGGGACTTGCGGTTTTGCCGCCGGAATCGTCGTCGACGTGCCCGCCTCAACTGGTTTCAAGTCATCGGTCGGCCCAACCATCATCATCTGTACCATTTCCATCAACTCGTAAAGCACTTGCTGCGCCAATGGACCCTTGGATTGATCCGGCTCAGACATTGGAAAATTATCGATCGAGAGCGCGAGGCGCTCAATTTCGGTGTGAAAATAATCGACATAATAGCGTTTCACGAGTTGCCGATAGGTCTGCTCCATGTTGGCATGAAGTCGCTTTTTGTCATCTTCGTCAAGCTGCGGAAATTCCTCTTGCAAGATTTTTTCGTGATCATTCAACAATCGCTCGTAAAGATCGTGGGCGGATGCCTCGACTTGTGTTTCCAAATTTTTCTTGACAATATCCCGCTCCGCGTTAAACGCTTTGACATATTTATCGCCGTCAGATTCAACGCGGTATTGGAACGCGGTGAGTATATCGGGGCCAACGTCTTGGGCCAATTGAAACGCCTCTTTCGACAAAGGCTCCAACAGTTCTTGCTGCCGCTCCGCTAAGATCGTTTGAAACTCGGCAAGTTTCTTTTCGGTAATGTCTTTGTAAAGTTTGTAATACAACAAACCAAAGACCGCGACGAACGCCACGAGACTTAGCAACAGGATGTTTCGTACCAACGACGACCACTGAAGTGCGGAAAGCAAGTGTTGCGACTCGCTCTCCAACGCACTTAGTTGCGCGGAAAGTTCGGCAACTTGATCTTTATTTTGTTCAGCCATGATTTACTCACCTACGACAAAGTGAAACGGATGTTACGACGCGCTCTGACCCCTGACCCCTCTGTTGGCCTAGCGTTGCATTTCCTGTCCGTCCGCCCACCGCATCGTCGCGTGCCCAGCGACTTTTGGTTTGTTGCACTTGTGACGAAGTTGTTGAGCGAAAAACCAATCCCTCAGCTTATTTTGTGCTAAACGCTATCGAGTAACTTGAAAGCTTGTGCAGCCAATGTCAACTACCGGCATGCCGAAAATGCAGGCATCCCGCGAAAATAGCTCCTTTTATTTGCAGTTTTAGAACCACTACTCGATACGGTGGTGACGAAGGGACTGCGACACGTCAAAATGGCAAACTGCTGAGAAGCTGACTTCGGCCAGTGGAATACAATCTCTAAGCATCGGGCTGCAACATATCATGATTAAATTTGTCGTTTGTGTACCGACCGAACTTGAACTCAAATTGCTTGCGCCACGCATTGGCCAGCATCCAGCGTGCTGTGTTGAAGTGATCGGTTTTGGACCCGTCACCGCCACCGCGCGAACGGCTTGGTTAATTGCCGAATTTCAACCGGAGCGCATGTTCTTGTTGGGGATTTCCGGAGCGTATGGTTCTGATTTGCCTATCGGTTCCGCAGCTCAATTCCAAAAAGTCGCCAGCTACGGCGTCGGCGTTGGAACGGGCGCGATGCACAGATCGGCTTTTGATGTCGGGTTTCCACAAACGCAAACCTTGCTGCCGCCGGGGAAGCAAGCTCGTTCGGACATCTTGCCGCTGGATTTTTCCGCATTTCATCCTAGCGCTGAGATGTTGTTAAGCGTTTGCGCGTCGGCAGCGGATCCGGTTGACGTCGACTTGCGGTTGGAACAATTTCCCTCCGCAAGCGCCGAAGACATGGAAGGATTCGGATTCGCGTTTGCTTGTCACCAAGCTGACGTGCCCGCGCAAATCATCCGCGGCATCTCCAACATAGCCGGTGAACGGAACCGAGCGTTGTGGCGGATCGAAGATGCGGTCGATTCCGCAGCAAAATTATTTGCCGATGTTTTTGATGCCGTGTTGTGCTAGAGCTTGAGCGAAAGCAACAATCGTTCCCGCTCCCCCAGGCTTCAGGGGGAGAGGGCAGGGTGAGGGGGTGTTTGGGTTTTCTGATGGGCTTGAAAGTGCTGCTCGAAAAAATCGCCAGTTCATTTTGAGATCGGGTACAACGCTTGACCAATTCAATTCAGCTGGGAATTTCGACGTGCCCCAACGACACGTTTGCTTTTCATGCTTTGCTGCAAGGCAAAATCAACACTCGTGGCTTGAATTTTGATATTCAGGTACTCGACATTCAACAGTTGAATGAACGACTCGCGGCCAGCCAATTCGACGTGGCCAAAGCCAGCTTTTACGCCGGACTGCGATTGACGGATTCTACCGTGGTTTTGCCGTGCGGAGCGGCGATCGGATTCGGCGTGGGGCCGGTTCTATTGTCCGGGCGCGCGACCGATCTAGAAGCGATCTCGCAACGTCGAAGCGATCGTCCCTTGGAAATACTTTGCCCTGGAGCAAATACGACAGCGACGTTTTTGTGTCAGACGATGTTGCCGTTTGCTGTTGCGACGCGACAAGTAACTTTTTCTGAAATCATTCCGCAGCTTGCCGCAGGACAAGCCGACCTCGGCGTATGCATCCACGAAGGCCGATTCGTGTGGCGAGAAAAAGGGCTGCACTTGATCGCCGATTTGGGCGAGATTTGGGAACGCCAAACCTCCAAGCCACTCCCGCTAGGAGGTTTGCTCGCACACAGCGACATCCCGGAATCTGTTCTGCGACAAATCAGCGCGATTGTTCGCGAGTCGATTGAATATGCCCGCGCGAATCGGAGTGAAACGGTCGAGACAATGCGACGCTACGCCCAAGAGCTTGACGACGAAGTCTTGTTTGCACACGTTGATCTGTACGTCAACGATTGGACGGTCGACATGGGATTGCAAGGTCGTGAGGCACTGTCAGCCATGCACGACGTCGCGGTTCGAAAGGGGCTAATTGCCGGCGACGCTCGTTCGTTTCGAGTCTGGAGTTAAAGCTGATTTTAGCGTGAGGGCAATCCGAATTTTCAACAGGAAACTTTCCGGCACTGACAGTATAATGCGACAATGAATTTCTTTCGCGAAAGGAAACTTGTGGCTCGTCAATCGACACTTCGAAAATTAGCATGTTGTGCGATCGTCGCCCTGTCTACATTTTCTTATTTCTCGTTGGTTGTCGCACAAGGTAACCGTTCACAAGTTGGGAAACTCGCCGCTTGTTCGGAGGGGGTCAGACCCATTTTTCGGGTTCCAGTTGATTCCAAGTCAAGCAATATTGGCCGAAAAATGCGTCAGACCCCGATCCGTAAACGCTTAGTCGCACAGGACGCGGCACCTACGGAATCGCTTGGCTTCGTTCGCGAAAAGCCAGCCGTAGGACCTTGCGTCCAAACCGAAAATGGTTTCATGGTTCCTTACAAAACGACGATTCCGGGCACCGAAATTGAATTTGAAATGATTCCAATTGTGGGCGGCAAATTTTTGATGGGCAGCCCAGCCAACGAGGAAGATCGAATGGATGACGAAGGCCCACAGTTCGAAGTGACTGTCGAACCGTTCTGGATCGGCAAATACGAAGTCAATTGGGCCGAGTATCGTCGCTTCATGCAGTTGCACGACATATTCAAGAAATTCGAGGGAAGCGGAATTCGCAAAGTCACCGATGATCGCGGCATCGACGTCGTCACCGCACCTTCGTCGCTTTACGACCCGAGCTTTACCTTTCAAGCTGGCACGCAGGATCGCGGACCGGCCGCAACGATGACGCAATTCGCGGCCAAACAATACACGAAATGGCTCAGTCTTACGTCGAGCGCCTTCTATCGCTTGCCGACCGAAGCCGAGTGGGAATACGCTTGCCGCGCTGGAACGACGACCCGTTATTCGTTCGGCGACGATGTCGACGAGCTAGATGAGTACGCATGGCACGAGGACAACTCGGATGGAAACCGGCATCCGGTGGGGCAGAAAAAACCAAACCCGTGGGGCCTTTATGATATCCACGGCAATGTCGCGGAGTGGGTTTTGGACGAGTACACCGAAACGGGCTACTCCAAATTTAACGGCCAGCCGCAAACGGTTGAATCGGCCTTTCAGCAACCGACCAAACTCTACCCGCGCGTCGTGCGCGGCGGCTCGTTTGACTTGGCGGCCGAAGATTGCCGGAGCGACGCGCGACTTGGATCAGAAGACCGTGACTGGAAAGACGAAGACCCGAACTTCCCAAAAAGCCCGTGGTGGTACACGACCGAACCTGCCACCGGCGTTGGCTTTCGCTTGCTGCGCCCTCTGAAAATACCACCGACGCGCGAGGCGCAAGACGCTTTTTGGAAAGCCGACGTTCCCGAAATTCTCGACGACGTGATTCAGCGCGTCCGCCAAGAAGGACGCGGCGCTCTCGGCATCGTCGACGAAAAATTACCGGCGGTGATTAATGAACAGCGACACCAGAAGAAATGACAGTTGAGTACACGCATGCTATACTTCGAATGAAATGGAGAATCCCAAAAATGACAAATCAGGAATTACTCACGAGCATCAAGGCGCTTCCCGTCGACCAACAATACGCCTTGGCTAATTCAATTTTGGAGGACCTGATTCAAAAGGGACGATTACCAATCTCCGACGCAACTCTCGCCGAACTTGATCGTCGAGTCGCAGCGTTCGATGCCGATCCGAACTCGGGTGAATCATGGGAAAATGTCCGCCAAGAATTGTTCGGTCAAGGCCAAGCAACTCAAGCCGAAAAAACTAGCGTGTGCCGGTAATCCTCGGCGTTGGATTTTGTCTCAAGCGACCCCGCCAGGCTCCCGCCACGCGCCAGTCCAAGACGCCTTTGGGCAACGGCTGTCCCAAGGTGAAGAAGAATTACCGCAAAGAACACAAAGAACGCAAAACAAGAATCTGACTTGTTTTTCTTTGTGCTCTTTGCGGTTAAAAACCTCTTTTTACCTCGCCGCCGTTGCCTGTAGCTAAGCCGAGTCGAATGACGCTGCCTGCCGATTCGGCTTGTTTCACAAACCCAAGACGCCAGCCCGCCTGCGGCGGGGTTAAACGAAGAACGATGTTTACAATGTTGGTCAGGCGACATCCTGTCCACGCCCGTGCTCTCGCTCAAATCGTCGAATGGGGAACAATCACTCCCGGGCTGCTTTGGCCCGAGACGCGAATGGTTAACACAACGACTATGGTAACGGCACCGGCGTAAGCAACGCGGGCCGTTGGCGACCGTCCGACAATTTCACGGTGACTGCGATTTGATTGAGCTCGTTGATTTCGGCACCGCCCACTAAGCTCGCACCTGCCGGTAGGTTAATTATTGCCGTCTTAAGATCCACCATCCCCGTAGCCGTTGTGTAATAGAACGGTTTCGAGAAAATGCTGCTCTTTGGCGTGGACCATCCAACAATCATGCCACCATCATTTATCGATTCTGCCCTGGAATTGCCTCCGAAGCTTCCCAGGTCTTTTATTGGACCGCTCGGCAGGGCGTAGCTAAAAGCACGCATCACGGTTGCAGTACCGGATTTACCCTTGGAAGAATAACCCACAATGACCCCGGAACCATTCATGTCGTCAGCGGTCCCTGATGGGACGTTGTTTGCTCCAAGCGCTAAATAAGGGAGCACGACAGGCGATGCCGCTGGCGACGCCCAATAAAGAGCTCGTGATCCAGCGCTCCCAAAACTCGCGGTACCTACAATCTCACCGCTGTTCGCTATTTCCCAAGCCTCTGAGTACGCAATCGATCCGGCGGGCGGAGTCAAAAGTGACATGTCCCCCGTTGGCGACCAATAGGCCGCCTCAGAAAGATCTGAATCTCCCGCCACTTCGCCAAAGAGGTTGATTCCGTGGCTATCACTGCCTCCAAGATCTTCAATCAAGGCGTATTGTTGACCAATCGTCGGTGGGGTTAACCGAATGGTGGAGGACCCACTGCCATTACGAAGTTTTCCGCCCCCGGTAATTTGCCCGAGGTCGTTAATCGACGATCCGCTGTACAAGAAGATTTGCCACGTGGACGCGTCTGCCGGGCTTAGCCAATCATTGACCAAAGTGACGCCGCTTTCGGGCTTATAGACGAACGAAAAGGTTTCTTGGCCAGTTGTGCCAACGGAGCGGCCGACAATATGGCCGCTAGAATTAATGTCGTGCGAGGTAGTGGAAGCGTTAAAAGCGGGATGATCAATCACTTCCATTGTCCATTTTGGGCCCGGTGGAGGCGGTGGAGGTTTCTGGCCGTTGGCTTCGCTGGTCCCGATCATGGCTAACAGCAAGACGGCCGATGTAAACGCCAAAACGCGTGCCAATCGAGTGCGGATTTTCGCATTGGGATTCTTGAGATTCATTTTCGACCTCGACTTTTCTGAGTTGTCGTCTGCCGTAAAATGAAAAAGGCCGATGCCTGGGCAGGCAGACGTTTTGCCCGGGTTTGGCTCCGGAGGCCGGGGAGGTATCCGCGTGATGGTGTGAACCCTCCCCGGCCGGTTTTTTGCATCTGAGATTGATCGCCTTCCGTTATTTTTTTGCTCGTTCCCAGGCTCCTGCCTGGGAATGTACTGTCTCCGAGGCTCTGCCTCGAATTCCGCTGGCAGAGCCAGCAATTCAGCCGGTTCCCAGGCGGGAGCCTGGGAACCAGAACCTTAATCGCTTTCCGTTATTTTTTATTCCTTGCCTTTGGATCCCATGTCGAAATTCAAAATTCACAATTCATCATTTCTAGTTTTCCGGGATGGGATCTGAGGCCGGTTGCGATAACGCATCCAGTTTGGTTTTCCACTCGGCCGCTTTGGTGTCGTAGCCTTTGTCCGGCTCGGCGGAATGCCAAGCCGTGTAGAGATCGACAATCGCCTGCGTGCATTCGCGCGTGTCTTTATTCGTCGGACCGCGAGATTGAACGAAGATGGGTTGCGCTTCGGCCAGATTCGCTTCTGCGGCGGCAAACTCGCCTAGTACCGTGTGGGTCGTGCCAAGTGTCATCAGCAACCGTCCCAGCCGCCAGGAATCAGGACCGACAAGTGCTTTGCGGGCAGCCGCATCGATTGGCACGAGCAGTTCGATAGTCTCTGTTTGTTTACCTTGGGCCTGATGAAGCATGGCCAGGTTAATGACCGAACTAAGCGTGTCCTTGTGTTCCTCGCCGAGCAGTCGTTGCCTAATCTTTAGCGAGTCCCGAATATAAGGCTCGGCTTCGTCCAGCTTGCCCTGGTCCCGCAACAAAGCTCCCAAACCGTTAGCCGAGTTCGCCGTATCCTTGTGTTCCTCTCCGAGAACTCTCCGACGTTTTTCTAGCGCCTCGCGAAAAAGTGGTTCCGCTTCGTCGGGTTTGCCCTGATTTTCCAGCAGCGAACCAAGATTGTTAGTAAAGATCAACGTCAGTGTATGTTCCTCTCCCAACACGCGGCGGCCCTTTTCTAACGCTTCCCGAAAGAACGGTTCGGCCTCGTCTAGTTTTCCTTGAGCCTTTAGGAGAGAGCCAAAATTACTGATCGATCGCAGTGTATCTGGGTGGTCTTCTCCCAAAATGCGGCGTTTTTTCTCGACCACCTCGCGGAGATACGGCTCAGCTTCACTCAGCTTGTTCTGCAATTGGAATACAACACCCATGTTATTGAGTGCGTTGAGCGTCTCTGGGTGGGAGTCGCCCAGCACGCGACGTTGTTTTTCTAACGCTTCGCGCAGGAGCGGCTCGGCCTCATCCAGATTATCTTGTTTTAGCAATAGCGATCCAAGATTGTTGATTGAGATCAGTGTTTGTGGGTGCTCTTCGCCGAGTACGCGGCGGCGATTCTCCAACGCTTCGCGGAAGAACGGCTCGGCCTCGGCCAGCTGACCTTGATCTTTTAATAGTTCGCCCAGATTGGCGATGGAAAAAAGCGTATTAGGGTGATGCTCCCCCAGAACACGGCGGTGTTTTTCTAACGCTTCGCGCAGGAGCGGCTCGGCCTCATCCAGCTTGTCTTGTTTTAGCAATAACGATCCAAGATTGTTGATCGAGATCAGCGTGTCCGGGTGCTCCTCGCCAATCACGCGACGTCTCTTTTCCAAAGCCTCACGACAGTACGGCTCAGCCTCGCCCAGTTTTCCTTGGGATTCCAAAAGGAAGCCCAGGTTGCTGATCGAAAGCAGCGTGTCCGAGTGCTCCTCGCCGAGTACGCGGCGGCGCTTCTCCAACGCCTCGCGGTCGTAAAGTTCGGCCTCGTTCAGCTTGCCCTGGGCCAGTAACAACGAGCCCATATTGCTGACCGACTCCAGTGTGTCGGGATGCTCCTCGCCCAGCACGCGGCGTCTCTCCAATATCGCTTCGTAAAAATAGGGCTCGGTCTCGCCCAGTTTGCCCTGGGTCCATAGCAAGACGCCCATGTTGTCGATCGATTTCAGCGTGTTGGGGTCCTCATCACCCAGCACTCTGCGACGCGCATCCAACGCCTCGCGGTAGAAAGGTTCAGCCTCAACGAGCTTGGCTTGTGCCCTGAGCAAACCGCCCATATTACTGATCGATTCCAGCGTGTCGGGGTGCTCATCACCCAGTAAGCGACGGCGGGTTGCCAGGGCCCGCTTTTGCAACGGCAGCGCGGCATCGTAGAGGCCCAGATCCACATAGCGGTCCGCCAGCACCTGTCGCAACTGGGCATCGACCAGCGGCTGGTTCGCAAATTGCTTGTCGATCGCGTCAATCGCGGGTTTTAGGATCGTGCGGTCGATTAGCTCGCGGGCCGCATCGGTGGCGTTCACATTTTTCCACTGCACCGCGAACGCCTCGACTTGGGCGGCGCGTTCGGTTTCTGGCACGCCGGCTTTGGTCAAGGCCGCGTCGAACTTGGCCTGCACGTCCGCCGTGAGCAGTTTTCCCGCTTCCGTGGGATCGACCTGCTCGAGCATGCCGGCCTGGAAGTCGGAGACCAATTTCAGTTCGTCGGCACGCGCTTTCGTCTTTGCTTGCTCTCGGCGAATGAGGGAATTGCTGATCGCCAGACCGGCAAGGCCCAGCAGGAGGATTAGCAAGGCCGCCGAAGCCGCACCCACGCCTGCTTTGTGCTTGCGGGCAAACTTGCGAAAGCGATAGGCGGCCGAGGGGGGACAGGCTTGGACCGGTTCGTCCGAAAGATAGCGTTGGATGTCCATCGCAAAACCATTGGCTGTCTCATACCGCCGCCCGCGATCCTTTTCCAAAGCCTTCATCACGATCCAGTCCAACTCGCCACGGACCAGCTTGGTGAGTTTTGCAGGCTCGGTATGGCGGAGAGCGGCGACGGAGGCGAGGCTGGAAGTTGTGGGGGCACGCTGTGTTCCGTCGGAGGCTACGGCGCCTGGAATGTGCCTGCTACTTAGCTCGGAGAGCCGCGTGCTGGGCTTGGGGGGCTCTTCCTCACGGATGATTCGCAGCATCTCGTCCCAGGCAGCGGAACCCAAGCGCTCCTTATTGAAGGGGGTCGTGCCGGTAAGCAATTCATATAACAGCACGCCCAGCGAATAGACGTCGCTCCGCGTGTCGATGTCCAGTTGGTTGACCTTGGCCTGCTCGGGGCTCATGTATTCCAGCGTCCCCAAGATCTGACCCAATCCGGTAAACATCGATTTCTCGGTCAGCGGCTGGTTGAGCGCTTTGGCCACCCCGAAGTCGATCACTTTGCAGACCGGGCGGTCGTCGTATTCGGCCACCAGCACGTTCGAAGGTTTTACGTCGCGGTGAATGATCCCTTTTTGATGGGCGTGCTGGATCGCGTGGCAAGCACTAACGAACAGTTCCAGCCGCTGGCGCGGTGTCAGTTGATGCTGGTCGCAGTACTTGGTGATCGGCTGGCCTTTGACCAGTTCCATCACAAAGTACGGTCGGCCGTAGTCGGTCGTTCCGGCGTCGAGAACTTTGGCGATATTCGGATGGTCCATCAGCGAGAGGGCTTGCCGTTCGGCATCGAACCGGGCGATCACTTGCCGGGTATCCATTCCGGGCTTGATGACTTTCAGTGCCACCCGCCGTTTGACTGGCTCGTGTTGGTCGGCCAACCAGACGACGCCCATCCCTCCTTCACCGATCTGCTGCAGCAGCTTGTACGGGCCGATCTGCATGCCGGGCTTTTCCAGCGGACGTTGGTCGAACGTACTAGCGTCGGCGATTGCGCCTTGGTCGAACTGACTTGCCCCGTGTGCGTGGGCGTCCAGAAGCTGTTGAACGTTTCGGCGGAGGTCAGAGTCCTCACCGCACGCGTCATCTAGGTAATTGCCCCATTGGTCCGGCGTGAACTTCTCGACGGCCTCGAGAAAAACTGCTTTCACATTTTCCAGACTAGCGTTCATGAAAGGGCTTTCGGTTTGGGTTGCCGTAATACAGTGCGAAGTTCCCTGCTGGTTTGTCTCACCTCCAAAAACAATTTTTCCGACAGGTCGGCTACTTGTCGGCAGAGAACTGTGCGGAGAGCCAGGCACGAGCGAAAGTCCAGTGGCGATATGCTGTTGCGCGTGAGATGCCGAGGCTTTCGGCCACTTGTTCTAGCGGGAGTCCGGCAAAGTAATGCAGCTGGAATACTTGTGCGGCCAAGGGATCATCCTGGCCGAGGTGCGTCAAAGCGTCGTCCAACTCCAGGAGCCCGGCCGCGGAATCATTGGCGACGAGAGCGGCATCGTTCAAGTTGATGCGCTGGAGATCGCCGCCGCGTTTGAGTTGCTGTTTTCGTCGCGCATTCTCGACCAGTATTCGACGCATTGCTTCGGCCGCGGCCGAAAAGAAATGCCCTCTGCTGTTCCAATGCTGGGCCTGCTCGACATCCACGAGCCGGATATAGGCATCGTGCACAAGCGCCGTGGCTTGCAGTGTTTGTCCCGGCTTTTCGTGGGCGAGTTTTGCAGCCGCCAGTTTGCGAAGTTCGTCGTAC
>JANNYC010000231.1:0-1038 GCA_031409895.1 Planctomycetota bacterium | reverse complement strand
TCGGCGATCACGGACGCCGGGTTCATTCCGCGTGTCCAATGGCGAAAGCGATGCGATGGCAAAGGCGCTATGCAATTAAAGTCCGTTTCCACTTTGAACGATTCGTTGCAAAGCTGACCGAGTAGGCGGCCGAACTGAAACGCAACCGCTTCGTGATTGCGTCGCTTGAGCTCGTACACCGTTTCGCGAAGCCTCCCGCGATAACTTCCCAAGGCGATCGCACGTTCGAAACAATATTTTTCCCCGCGACACAAACGGCAATAACGCCCGAACGGGTTGGGGCTTACGCGACCCCCGCATCGGACACAGGGGATAACATCATCGCTCACCATGACGAGGCGGCACGTCGCACAAATTCGCGGTGAATCGGTCGCGTCGATCGACGAATGACACGTCACGCACTGCGGTGGATAAATGAAATCGAGCAACCCCGACCGCCAATAATGCCAAGCGGCCCGCAAAGGTGGCCCGACTACTGTTGGAAGTCGGACGGTTGAACTCATTTCGAAAGTCGATTCGATCGGTGGTAGGGATACGATTCACGACTTTGCTAACGATGCGATTTTAGCGAGTTGCTGCTAGCTGAACATAAGGCACGCGATTCCTTTCTTGCATGAAACCGAACTATTGGCGTACCTTAGATCAAATCGCAGCGCCCGGAAGCCGGACGGTTAAACATTGTAATGCACAGAATTCGCGTGGTGACGAGTGCTGCGTGACCAAATCGTTTAACGCAGAGCCAACAGCGACTGCAAGCTCGCTGCGTAAGCGACGGCAAGTTCGCAGCATCGGTGCCGTCGCTGTTGGCTCGGCGTTAAACAAAAAAACTTCGACGGCAGGACGCCAATATGAAAGTGATGGATCGCTACGTCACTTTGACGTTCTTCAAGATATTTCTGATCTGCTTCGTCTGTTTGACTGGCTTGTTTATTGTCGTAGACGCTTTTTCGAATTTGGACGAGTTCGTTGAATTGGGCGAAAAGTCATCGGGATTGTTTGCGGTGCTTCGTTCATATTACGGACCGCGAGCACTGCAGT
>JANNYC010000230.1:0-9999 GCA_031409895.1 Planctomycetota bacterium | reverse complement strand
TCGATGGACTTTGGTTTTGCTGTTCGTTGCGTTTTGTTGCGGCGAGGCGAAGGGCCAGCGGGGCGATTTGAAGGTTCTGCCGTCCGTGGCTGGTGTGCGGCCGGTTCGGTTCGAGCATTTTCCGAGCTTGGTGCATGCGCTGGTGTTTCGGAATTGGAATGTGGTCGATGTCGACCGAATTGCCAGGGTCATCGGGGCGACGCGAGAACAAGTTTTGGAGATCGGGCAGTCGATGGGCTTGCCGCCTGCGCAGCCGATTCCGGACGAATACCGGCAACGAATGTACTTGACCGTGATCCGCCGCAATTGGCACTTGTTGAGGTACGACCAATTGCTGGAATTGCTCGACGTCTCGGCGGAAGAATTGGCGGTGATCTTGCGCGAAGACGATTTTCTATGGGTGAAGCTAGGCCAACTCAAGCCCTGCTGCGCTTTGATTCGCTATAAAGAGCCGACGGAGGAGATAAAGGATCGCGCGGCGAAGATCAAAGCAATAATTCAGGAGACTTTCGGCGAAGAACTGAAGCAGCCGCCCGCTCTGCGGTTTGAATTCGTTCGCGAGTTCAGCAAGCCAATGGAGAAGTCAATTGAAACGCCGGAGTCCGTCGAGCTTGAATCGCCGGTCGCGCCGCGGTTTTCGACGCGGATTGTGTACTCGTACGTCGCGGTGTTCGGCGATCCGCTGCTGGACGACAAGATCGATCCGTTTCCCGATGGCTTGCTGGAGCGGCTTGCGGCGGTGGGAGTCAACGGCGTGTGGCTGCACGTCGTTCTACGGGACTTGGCACCGGGCGGCGCAGCGTTTCCGGAATTCGGCAAGAACCATGAAATCCGCTTGGCTAACTTGAGAAAACTCGCTCAGCACGCGGCGCGGTACGGAATCGGAATCTATCTCTACCAAAACGAACCGCGAGCGATGCCAAAGGCGTTTTTCAAAGATCGCCTTGCGATGGCGGGTGTGGACGAAGGCGATTTCACGGCGATGTGCACCAGCTCTCCCGACGTGCGGGCGTGGATCAGCGACGCATTGGCGTATGTGTTTCGCGAAGTCCCCGAGCTGGCCGGCGTGTTCACGATCACCGCGTCGGAGAATTTGACCAATTGTGCTTCGCATGGCCAGCAGAAGAATTGCCCGCATTGCAAAGAGAGATCGGCGGCCGAGATCATCGCGGAAGTCAACACGGCGATCCGCGACGGAGTGCATCGCTCCAAACCTGACGCCAAAGTCATCGCTTGGGACTGGGGATGGAACTCGCATGGGGACGCGACGGATCATATCGCCGCGATGCCCGAGGGAACTTGTCTGATGTCGGTCAGCGAATGGGCTTTGCCGATCGAGCGCGGCGGAATCAAAAGCGAAATCGGCGAGTACTCGATGTCGGCGGTTGGGCCGGGGCCGCGCGCGACCAAACACTGGCAAGCCGCTCGCGATCACGGACTGAACACGTTTGCCAAAGTCCAATTTAACAACACGTGGGAGTTGGCCGCGGTGCCGTATCTGCCAGTGCTCGATCTGGTCGCCGAGCATTGCCACAAGCTCGCTTCGGCAGGCGTCGACGGGCTATTCATGAGCTGGTCGTTGGGTGGGTATCCGTCGGTCAATTTCGAAGTCGCTCGTCAATTCGATGCCGAGCCTTTGCCCGACGTCGAGACCGTCCTCATGAAAGTTGCGATGCGGCATTACGGCAAAGGTGCGAGCGACGCGCTGGCAGCTTGGCGTGCATTCAGCACGGCGTTCCGGGAATACCCTTACCACATCAGTGTCGTATACACCGGGCCGCAGCTCTTTGGGCCCAGCAATTTTCTTTTCGAGCGACCGACGTACTACAGCGCGACCATGTCGGGCTTTCCTTACGACGATTTGGCTTCGTGGCGCGGGCCGTATCCGCCGGAGGTCTTCATTAAGCAATTCGAGAGAGTCGTAAGCGGCTGGACGGATGGCCTCGCCCTATTAAACAAAGCCGCCGACGCCGCACCCGCCGATCGAAAGGCCGAGGCCCAAGCCGATTTACGGGTCGCCGAAGCTGCCCTGCTGCACTTTCAATCCGTCGTCAACCAATCCAAGTTCGTTTTTCTCCGCAACCAAGCTCTCGAAGCTCTCGAAACCGAAGCAAACAGGGAACTAAAAGCAGCCAACTTCGCGCAATTGAAGTCCATCGCGGCCGACGAAGCCCGCATCGCGCGGCGCATGTTCACGCTCGCCTCGCAGGACTCGCGGATCGGTTTCGAAGCTTCGAACCAGTATCTTTACGTGCCGACGGACTTTTTGGAAAAAGTCCTCAACTGCCATTGGGTCACCGAGCAGCTTGAGCGGTGAGGCCATCTGTTCGAGTGACGGGCTTGAATTACTGATTCGGCCTGCGTTTTTTCCTTTGCTGGAGAATCCAATCCGAGATGAGGCCGCTCGCAACGAAATCGAGAGACCCAAGTTCGGCGCTTTGACGTTGCACATTTTAATAGTCGAGAACTAGAAACGGGGATTGCAGTTGGCAGCGTGGTACCAACGAGAACACCAATGGTTGATCCGACAATTCTTTCCCAAAGGAACTGACTTCCGAAAAATCCCGAATCAAAGAATTCGCCGGGTCAAGAATCTACTCAACCACCGCCCCCGAAAACGCCACGGCTACAAAACGCCACACGACTTATGTTATAAATGATGCTTCGAAAACGGCTTCACATTGAGCGCAATTTATGAAACACAAGCAACGGATTACGGTCCCGCAGTTCATCGGCTTCAAGACAGCCCAGCGCAAAATCTCGATGCTGACGGCATACGATTTCGGGATGGCTCAAATGCTAGACGAAGTTGGCGTGGACGCGATCTTGGTCGGTGATAGTTTGGCGATGGTTGTCCAAGGCCACGAAACGACGCTCCCAGTGACTTTGGAGGAGATCATCTACCATGCCGAAATGGTTGGCCGCGCCGCAAACCGTGCGCTCGTGGTTGTGGATTTGCCGTTTCCGATCAATCACTTGGCCGAGCGAGAAACGATCGATGCGGCCGGTCGCATTCTAAAACAAACGCGCGTCCAAGCGGTCAAACTCGAGGGGGGCGCTCACCAAGCTCCGATCATCGCCGCGCTGGTGACCGCTGGAATTCCCGTGATGGCTCACGTTGGCTTGCGGCCGCAGAATGTACACGTCATGGGTGGCTATCGAGTTCAACGCGACCAGGAGCAGTTGCTGCACGATGCGCTTGCCGCCGAAAATGCCGGCGCGTTTTCCATTGTGCTTGAATGCATACCTGCCGGCATCGCCAAACAAATCACACAGCAGCTTGCCATCCCCACCATCGGCATCGGCGCAGGCGCGCATTGCGACGGCCAAGTTTTGGTGACGAACGATCTGGTTGGCTTGACGACCGGTTACGTGCCGAGTTTCGTCAAGCAATACGCGAACCTTCGCGAGCAAATTTCGACAGCTTTGCAAAACTGGCAGCGCGACGTGCGCGACGGCTCGTTTCCCGACGAAGCCCATTCGTTCAAGTAGTGGCGCGACCGTCATCTACATCTCTTTGCTATCACGATCGCAATCAAGCTTTCTGCGTGCATTGATTACTTCGCCAGCAGTTGGCTCAAACTGATCTTGAATGGCGGGCGCGAGCCGCTATTTTCTGACGTCCCAAATTCGGCACGACGAACTCATCGTACCTTCAAGTCGATCGAGCGTGCTCTGTACAAAGGCCGACGTAATGAATCGAACCAACTTGGTCGTTTGCGGAATTTTGCTATTGCTTGTCGGAGTCTCCGGTTGCTGCGGCCGACTTTGTAGCAATTGTGGCACGGGTACAGCAGCGGGCGGAATACTTCCCAACTGGGATGGTTTTGGTAATGCACGAGTCGCGCCGCCAGCGACTGGCACTTATCAGGTCCCCACGGCGCAACAACCGTATTACACTCCGTCCGCGACTGCCAGCGTTCCTACGGGTTCTGCTTTTAATCCGAATATTCTCTCGAGCCCGCCGGCCACAACGATTCAACCCGGTTTCGGACAGCCAACTAACACGCAACCCGTGAACCCACAACAAGGCTGGCGACCCACCGATGCGCCGACCGGCTCGGGCTTTTATGGCCCGACCACGCAACCGACTAGCGGCAATTTTAATTCAACTAGTTATCAGCCGGGCTTCCAGCCGATGGCACCTGACTATAGGTCCACGGTTGTCGATGAACGATTCGATCCGACGCGAATGCCGGCCACCGATGCGACGATGGTTCGCGCTCCGGCAAGTTTTAATCCGACGGGAAATTGGCCATCTCTAAATCAGATGGCAAGCGGCTCGATCAATGTGCCAGGCCGATTTGAATATCGAACCACGCCGCAGATCGCAAGTCAACCTTATGCGGCGACCGGGCAAATGAATCCGACGCAATTGCCGCCCTTGGGCTTTCCAAGTTACCCGTATGCAACTCAGTCGCAACCGGTCGTCTTGGCCCAAGCGTCCACGTCTCCCGAACTGCTTGCGCGCGATCCGAATTATCAAGCCGGTTGGCGTGATCGCTACACGGCTGGAACGTATTTGAATCGCTAAGAGCATATCCGAGTCGACAACAGCCCCTCACCCTACCCTCTCCCCAGAAGCCGGGGCGAGGGAACGAATTGAGTCCAAAACAGCCCCTCACCCTGCCCTCTCCCCGGAAGCCTGGGCGAGGGAACGAATTGAATTCAAAACGCTTGCTCACCCTACCCGCTGACTGGTAGCCGGGGCGAGGGAACGGTTGACGACCTTTTCATTTGCTGGTGCGACATGCTGAAATCGGTCGCTCAATTGCGAACTGGCGGAATCCCGCCTCACTGGAATCGGCTGGCTGATTTGATCGAGGCGGCTGGTCCGAGACTGACAACTCTCGACGACGCTGCTTTGCGTAAAGCAAGTTTGGCGCTCCGTTATCGAGCCTGTGGCGGTGAGCCGCTTGAAGCGCTGTTGGTAGAGGCCTTTGCACTCGTCCGCGAAGCAGCGACCCGGCGCGTCAACATGCGGCACTATCCCGTTCAACTGCTTGGCGGAATCGCGATGCATTTTGGATCGATCGCCGTAATGTCGACCGGTGAAGGCAAAACGCTAACCGCTACGCTGCCGACTTATCTCGCTGCATTGCACGGCCAAGGTGCCCACGTTGCGACAGCTAACGATTACTTGGCCGAACGCGATGCGCGGCTCATGGGTTCAGTCTACGAAGCGTTGGGTCTTACCGTCGGTATTGCGCTGGCCGATTCGTCGAGAGCCGAACGGCATCGCGCGTACCTCAGTGACATTACTTATACGACCGCCAAGGAAATCGGATTCGACTTTCTGCGCGATCGGCTTTGGCAGCGCCGCCAAGAAAGCGACGACCAGTCGGTGTTAGCTTCGATGCTTGGCCAAACGGACTTGTCGAGCGAATTTCAAACCGCGCAGCGAGCGAAGCATTTTCTTTTGCTGGACGAAGCCGACAACATTCTTATCGACGAAGCCCGCACGCCGCTGATTGTCAGCGCCGTTCCAAACCGAGTTGCCCGAATCGAATCCGAGTTGTATCGCTGGGCCACGCGGCACGTCGACAAGTTCAACGAAGGCCCTCATTTTCGAATCGACGAATCGACTCGCTTGCCGAACTTGAACGAACAGGGACGCCGATCCATTCGCGAAATTGAACTGCCCGAATTGATCTCCGCAACGTCGCTGCCAGATTTGTACGATCACATTCAACAAGCGATCCACGTCAACCGAACTTACATTCGCGATCGGCATTACGTGGTCCGCGACGACAAAGTTGTGATCGTTGACGAGTTCACCGGTCGATTGGCCGAGGGTCGCCAGTGGCGATCCGGATTGCATCAAGCCATCGAGGCCCGCGAAGGACTCGACGTCAGCGTGACCACTGGCGAAGCTGCCCGCGTCACGATTCAAGACCTTTGTCTGCAATATCAACGCATCTGTGGGATGACGGGTACGGTCGCAAGTAGCGCACGCGAACTTCGCAAAATTTATAAGCTCCGTTCGATCAATGTCCCGACCAACCGTCCGCCGCGCCGCGAGAAATTGCCCGATCTGATTTTGGGTACCGAAGCCAAAAAGTGGTCCGCCATCGTAGACGAAGTCAAAACCGTGAACGGCACCGGCCGACCAGTCCTGATCGGAACGCGTTCGATTGACAAGTCGGAACGATTGTCGGCGCTACTGACCGCTGCCGGAATCGCGCACGTCGTTCTCAACGCGCGACATTTGGCCAACGAAGCCGACATCGTCGCCCAAGCCGGCCGTCGCAGCCAAGTGACCGTGGCGACCAACATGGCCGGACGCGGGACCGACATTCAGCTCGATACAGAATCCGTTCGCTTGGGTGGCCTGCATGTGATCTGCACGGAACTTCACGACGCCGCGCGAATCGACCGGCAGCTCATCGGCCGCTGCGGTCGTCAAGGCGATCCCGGAAGCTTTCGCCAGTTCATGTGTTTGGATGACGACATTCTGCAAAACGCTTATGGTGCCGCGAAAGCGAATCGCTTGAAACGCTTTGCCGGTGAATCCGCGCGCCGATTGGAACGCTTTGGCCGCCATTTTTATCTAGCTCAGCAGCGCGTCGAGCGAAAGCACTTTCAATCTCGCAAAGTCTTGCTTTACCGCGAGCGTCAGCGCCAAATCCTCCAGCGTGAAATGGGCCAAGACCCCTATCTCGACACGCCAAGTCAGTAACTTGTTCTTCGTCTCACTTTCGTTTAACCGGCGGTATTCCGCCGCTGGCCTTGGCTGCCCAGCGTCCCGAAACGGGACGGTTAAACAAATGCGAAGCCGCTCTTCGTTTAACCGGCGGTATTCCGCCGTTGGCTTTATTGACCGGCGACGCGGCCAAAGGCAGAATGTGCAAAGAAACTCGCACAACGAATTTTGAATGGGTTTGCTGTAGTGTTTCAGCTCGCTAATCGTACGACCTATTATGAATGACCAAGCGCCGACAATTGTTTCGCGAAGACTGGGCATTTCGATGCTGGTCGCGATTGCGTTAGCGTGTTGGGTCGGTAGCTCGTTTTTGTTTTGCCCGCACCTTTTGCCGGCCTTCTTTGAATTCCCAGTCTATTTTTTTTCGATCGGTGCGTTTGTCGCTGAAGTCGTGTTCGCGGCCGTATTGATCGCGACTCTTCGATTGCATATCGCATCCAGAATTACGGCAACGATCGCTGTCGCGTTGATTATCGGACTTCCCATGTGGGCCGGGTATCAACTTCGGCTGATGTGGCCTCCCCCTGGTCCCATGATGGCTGATAAGGTTTGGACTCTAATCTCCGGAATCCCTTTGCTGATTGTCGCGTTTGGATTTGTTTTTCATTTTTTGCGTATCCACCGAAACCTATGCCTGACGACGGATCGGGAAATCGAATCCGCGACCTATTCCAAAAAACACTGGTTGGGCGGCTATGCGGGTTTGCTGTTCCTTCTTGGTATCGGAATGTCAATCGCGTCGGTTGTTTGGCCGTTGGTAAGCCACGGCCGAACAACCTGGGGCGATGCGCTCATTGTCTTTGTGGCCTGCGTAGCGATTGGCGGGCTGATCTTGCTGCCTACGACGTATGTTCTTTTGGGTCTGCCGTGGTTTTGGTCAGTTTCGTTTTTCCTCGGCGCTTTGGTGTTAAGTACGATTTGCGGACTCGTGATGGTTCCGGACTTTTGGGGCAGCAACAGCTTGACCCTCATGTCACCACGCAACCTCCTCTTACTTATTTTTCCAGTCATTTGGACCGTCATGCTCGTTTCGTTTCTATTGATTTCGCTGAGGCTTATTGGCTTTCGATTGGTGATTCAGAAATATCAACTTCCTCCTGAGCGGCCGAAGCCCTACACCGTTCATCCGCTCGACCGCTGAAACCGACGGAGGATTCGTGGCTACTTTCCAAGTTGAACAAATCGATCACGTCGAGATGTTTGTTCCAGACCGGCACGCAGCGGCCCAGTGGTACGAGCGTGTGTTGGGCTTGCGCGTATTGCAGGAATTTGAATTCTGGTCGGTACCAAGCGGCGGGCCGCTCATGATCTCCAGCGATAACGGCCGCACCAAGCTTGCGTTGTTCGAAGGCCAGCCGCCCAGAGAGCGCCCGACTGCAGGCTTCCGCCGCGTTGCGTTTTGCGTCAACCGCGCTGGATTAGCCGCGTTTCTTGATCACATCCAGACTTATTCCGTATACGATGAAACCGGCCGCGAAATCCGCGAACTGAAAATCATCGATCACGTCAAAGCCCATTCAGTTTACTTTTGCGATCCCTACGGCCATCGACTGGAAGTAACGACTTACGAGATTTGATTTCAACCTCTTGCGGAAGAGTTTGTCGCAGCGAAACGTCCCCAATGAGCTTGGCTCGAATGGCGTGGACTTAAGGATTTTTGGATTGTTTGGCGGGCTGGTCGGTGGCGGTTGCTTGGATGCGTTTTGCTCGACTGGGACGTGGGCATTTGAGCTTACCATACTTCGTCAGGTTGCGTCGCTTGATTTCGCGAGGCTCTTCTCGACCGGGTCGATCTCGTACGAATCGGCTCGTGGCCGAGAGGATTATCCACATCAGATCTGCGGAACTTTCCAGTTCGTCGCGGTAGCTAATCCACGCGTCCCGTGCGCGCGAGAAACTGATCTCGCGAGGGTGCAGTTCCGACACGATGGCGGCGTCGCTCATCAGCACACGCACGAGATTGTGCGCCAAGATGGCGACGGCAATCTCACGGTCCAAGTTTTCAGGAGTGAGGCAACGTAATTCGCCGACTCCCATGGTCGACTTGAGACAGCAAATGTCGGTCTCCACATCCCATCGCAGACCATAAAGCTCCGCGATATCCTCGGCGCTAAATTGCTGCTGATCCAAGAGCGTCGTCACAATCGTGATCACCTCCTGACGACCGCTGGTTCGGTAGCGGATCACGCGATATGGAATGGACTCCGGTAGTGAATTCCATTGCTCGCGAGTGAAACGCGAGGCATCGAACTGCGGTCTCGGCAGGGTGACCAGCGTGTCATCGATGTGCTTGCATTCACCTTCAAACGGAGAGTTGCGAGTTCCGTTGATACAGAAAACGAGGTCGGCTCCCGCGCGATTGAGTAACACGGCGTCATGAAACGATTCAAAATTGCTGTCGCCCACGACGACGTCTCCAGCCACGAAATCGCTGTGTTTTTCGCGAAATAGGGAGACTTCGCCGGTTCGCTTTCCTTCGACGGGCCCGGTGTTGTAATGTTCTATACAGCCAGTTGCCAGCGAGGTTGTTATGACGACACGCACTTGCGGAAACCCCAGCCCTGGCTGTTGAGAAGACGGCTGCGGATAGACCGCTTGATTCTCCGCCGTATCGGGCGCGCGGAGTACGAGGCCATCGACAAAGTAAACGTCTTTGTTTCGCCATTTCCATTGACTACAGGTCTTGTCGCGCTGCAACTGGACGACTCGCTGTCCCAAGCGATCAATCAACTTGACAGGCAGCCGGGCTCTGGCTTTGCAGTACGCGGAGCCATCCTCGCTAACCGGCGGAAGCCCCGTTCGTTTTCGTTCGCGGTTGAATTGCGTGACGACGGTTGAGCAGGCATCGCCTCGACTGAGCGCCTGCGCCACAAACAAGCCGAGCGTCGTAGCTGGCGTGAAATCCCGATCTCGAAAACGAATCTCCAGTTCGCCGCATAACTGATGCACGTCTTCATCCTGAAAAAGACATGAGAGTCGCATTTGATCTACCGCCATCAACCGCTTAATCCGCCCCTGCACTTCTGCGGGCTGAAGGGCCTTGCGAATTTCAGCTCTACGATCGGCATCGACAGGAGTTCCTCGAGGTGGCAGAATCATGCGTGGCTTCCTTGCTTGCATTGGGTTTGTGTTAACAATGAACACAGTGCAACAAGGGGGCCATTTAATACTAGTGCAGTTTTGTCACCCAAAAATCCTTAAGTCCACGCCATTCGAGCTTGTCTCGGTGGAGCCTTGGTTTGAAAACTAGAAACGACGTTGACGAAGCATTAGGTCGCGTAAGCCCAACGTGACAG
>JANNYC010000229.1:0-1416 GCA_031409895.1 Planctomycetota bacterium | reverse complement strand
CGCCAATGATGGATGGTGGCAGAGGCTTGCCATCGTGCTTGAGCAATTCGGGTTTGAAGTCGAACAGTTCGAGATGAGACGGCGCGCCGGCCATGAACAGATGAATCACGGCCTTGGCCTGCCCAAAACGACGCGAAGGGTAGTTTGCGGTCCGCGCAGTTTGAGCCCCAACACCGGTCCGACCCAGCCCGGCACCGGCGAGTGTCGCCAGGCCAATCTTTCCCAACCCGATCCCGCATTGCTCCAAGAACCAACGACGCGATGCGTGGATACCGCGTTCAGCAAATTGATGGATTTGACAGTTCATAATGAAGTCGGCCCTTGCGATCGCGATTAGTTTCGCATGATAGTTTCGTCAAGATTTAGAATCACTCGCGCTGTTGCGGCCCAGGCGGCGACCTCGTCCATTCGGGGCTCTGGTTTTCCCGTTTCAACAGGAGGCGTTTCCGTGTCATTCGGAATCGATTGTCTCGAAAAAATGTTGGGTAACAGTGTGCTTGCCTTCAACTCACCCGCAGCGAATCGTTGGCGATTCTGTTGGACAAACTGACCGACGCGGATTTGTTCTTCGGATGAAGCGGAACGGTTGAGGCATCGTTTGAAAATGAGGTCGATCCGTTCCGCATCCGTGACCGGAGTGGATGCCAATTGTTCACCCATCGCCTCGGCGGCCTCAAGGATCACAGTATCGTTGAGCAGCGACAACGCTTGCAGTGGTGTGTTCGAGGTCTCCCGTTGTGCCAGGCAAAACTCGCCGCTCGGCGCGTCGAAGGTATTGAACATCGCGTAGGGTGTAGTGCGTTTGAGAAAGGTATAGATACCTCGGCGGAAGCGATCAGGGCCGACACTGGTATTCCAGGTTGCGCCTCCGTAAGCCGTTTCGTTGGCACCCTCGGGCTGCGGCGGAAAAACGGGCGGCCCAAATTGTTGCCGATTGAGTAAACCGGAAGCCGTCAAAACAAGATCACGGACTTGCTCGGCATCGAGACGGATTCGATTAGCTTTGGAAAGCCAACGATTTTGCGGATCCAGCTTAAGTTGGATCTCGGTCGTGCGGGACGATTGCTGATAGGTCGCGCTCATCACCAGTTGTCGATGAAGTTTTTTGATTGATTGGCCTTGTTCGATGAAGTCCACGGCCAGCCAATCGAGCAGTTCAGGATGGGAAGGGGGATTACCTTGCAGACCAAAGTCACCTTCTGTCGTTACGAGTCCTTGTCCAAAGAAAGCCGACCAGGCCCGATTCACCTGGACCCGTGACGTCAACGGATTTTCGGGGGCCACCAACCATGTTGCAAACTCAAGGCGTGGTTCCGCTGCCAGTTGTCTTGCCAGCGGAGGCAAAAAATCGGGAACAGCGGGATTCACGAGTTCCCTGGGCTGCAAAAATTCGCCACGGTGATGCAAAAACGTCGC
>JANNYC010000228.1:0-18590 GCA_031409895.1 Planctomycetota bacterium | reverse complement strand
GCGGAGCAGCGAGTTATCCGCTCAAGCAAATAGCTCGCGCACCGGGTTTCCAGTGCCGTCGGCGGTGACGTAAAACGGGCGGCGTTCGATATCGAATGACGTGTCGGGAGCAATCCCCAGGGCCCAGTAAATGCTCGCGTGAAGATCGGTAAGCGAAATCGGATTTTCGATAGCCGCCAAGGGCCGCTCGTCGGCGGTTCGGCCGTAGACTTGTGCCCGCTTGATACCGCCGCCGAACATCAACACGCAGCTTGCGCCTGTGAAATGACGATGCAATCCGTACTGTTTCATTTCTTGCATCACGTCGGCGGGGGCTCGCGATTGGTCTTGGGCCGTGCTGCCGGGAACTCCTTCGACAATCATGTCGCGACTGAATTCGCTGGCCAAAATAACCAATGTTCGGTCGAGCAAACCGCGTTCTTCCAAATCCAGGATCAACTGCGCGATGGGGGCGTCGATTTGACTTTTCATCGTCGCCGCGGTCGTATGACCGTTCTCGTGCGTATCCCAAGTTTCGAATGGAACGTACTCGGTCGTGACTTCGATAAAGCGCGCCCCCTGCTCCACCAGCCTTCGTGCGAGCAAGCAGCCCAAGCCGAATCGCCCCGTGTTGTAGCGGTCGTAAACGGTTTTGGGTTCCTGCGTCAAGTCAAACGCGGACTTGGCCGGCGAGTGCAAAAGTTTGTAAGCTCCTTCCATTGCAGCGGCCACCGATTGTTGATGAAAGTCCGACGCGCCGCGCAATTGCGGATCGCGCTGGACGAATTCGCGATACAAACGCTGTCGATTTTCGAATCGACCGATCGTCATTCCGGCTGGAGGCTGCAGCGCATCGAGGGCTTGGTCGGGGTAGGGAATCAAAAACGGGCCGTGCTCGCCACCCAAAAAGCCCGCCGTGTGGAACGCCTTTAGTTCTTCCTGTTCGCCGATCCCTTCGAGTCGTTGTCCTATATCGATAAACGCCGGAACGGCTTCGTTGCGCGGGCCGAGAATTTTGGAAATCCACGCACCCATGTGTGGCGCGGCGACCGTTTGGGGCGGAACGTAACCAGTGTGCCAGTGGTATTGATGCCGCGAGTGCAGAATGTGTCCTAAATCCGGCAGAACATGCGATCGAATGATCGTTCCCCGATCCAAAACCTTCGCGATATTCTCCAGGCCCGCAGAGATTTTGACGCCGTCGACAACGGTGTCGATCGATGGAAAAGTGCAGAGAATCTTCTTTGCTTCCAATCCAACTTCGTAGGGCAAGTATTTCTTCGGATCAAAAGTCTCCGGTCCCGCCATTCCTCCTGCCATCCACAGCAAGATGCAAGCGTCCGCCGTAGCGTTGGGGCGCGCAGTCTCTCGGCGGTCGCTCGCCAAAAGTCGCGGCGCATCGTACAGCATCGCAGCAGCCGACGCAGCGCTCAACTGTTTTAGGAATCGTCGCCGATAAATTTTTGAGGCGGTCATATAAAAGTCCTCAAACTTTGTACGCTTTAGGATAGGCACGTATTCGCTTATCGAACAAAACAAAATTCTGGTTGCAAGACGATGACCCACAACAAATCGGCAAGTGGCTCTTTCTGAATCGGTGACCCAAGCAGCATCGTGGCGGTCTCTAACTCTGCGTCGGTTGGGTCGCGGGAAAGGCTTGCGCGATAAAGCCAGCGGACGAGATCGGTGGGCGGAGCGTCTTTGAAGCGAGCGGCAATAGTTGCGGCCCCCTGGTCGAGCGTCGTTGCGAGCTGTGCACCGTTAATCAAGTCAATGGCTTCCAAGGTTGTCAAGCTCGTCGGGCGATTCGTGACGACTTGTTCGCGATTCGGTCGCCCCAAAACGCGCATCAAACGATCGGCGTTGACCAGCGACGCGCGAACTGGACGGCCTGCACGGTCACCGAAATCCGTCGCGGGTTGCCGGGGCCATTGTTCGGTGAGTTGCCAAATTCCATCCAGCCATTGCTCGGCCGTCAAGCGACGTGCCAGTGGTCCGCGAAATTCAAAATCCGCGCCCGGTTCCGGCGGAGCAACGGTCGGCAGTTGATAAACATTCGATGAGGCAATCGTCTTGAGCGTTTGTTTCAAGTCGTACTTGTGTTCGATTAAATCCGCCGCTAGCCAGTCAAGCAGTTGCTCGTTCCAGGCGGGTGAGTCCATTGAATCCATCGGCTCGACAAGTCCGCGTCCCATCATTTTTTGCCACAAACGATTCACGACCGTCCGGGAGAATCGCCCGTTTTCTTTCTTCGTGAGCAATTCAGCAAGTTGTTCCAATCTCTCAGGCCGTGATGCCGCCGGATCGATCGTCCCCAATTCCGGATACAGAAATGCGGCGCTGGCGAAACTGCCTTGGGGGACGTCGCAGCGATGAATTTCCAGCAGCGACTCGGCAACGACCGCCGCCAATCCGTACGCATCGGTCAGCTTCAACGAATCGACAAAGCTATCGTGGCAAGACGCACATTTCAGATTGAGCCCCAAAAAGACTTGGCCGACGTTTTGCGCGAATTGCAGCTCGACGACTTGGCTGGCGTTGATGCGGCCACGCCATTTGATGCCGCGCGAAAACCCTTCCGAATCAGTCGTCGGCACGATCAACTCGCGCACCAATTGGTCGTAAGGTTTGTTTTCCCGGAGCGAGCGATAGAGCCAAGCCGTGATCGGAGCGCGGCCACCGTCAATATATCCCGTCCCGCTATAGTCGTTGCGGAGCAAGTCATTCCAAAAAGTGAGCCAATGTTCGGCATAAACTTGATCTTCGCCAAGCAATATATCAACAAGCTTCTCTCGTTTGTCGACGGACGAATCCGCCGCGAATTTTTCTACGGCGTCGGCGGTGGGCAGCAATCCAACCAAGTCCAACGACGCGCGGCGAATAAAGGCCTGGTCGTCGACGCGGGGCTGCTTTGCGTCCGCTACGTCGCCAATGATGTTGTCTATCGACGGCGGTTCAGGAGCAAACGTGTTATCTAACGGTCTCAAAGCCAACGGGCGCGTTGCGACTTGGACCGCGACGTCAACTTGGTCTTGAGCGCGGAGATTGCACGCCGGTGCAATGAGAAAAATCACGACCGAAACGCAAAAGAGACTTGGCGCAAATCTGTTTGGAAAACGGCTCGAATGCATGGCGAATAGCAATTTCCGCGACAGGGCCTGATACATAGGATCGCACCCAGGCGATGCCGACAACGAATGTTCGAAGTCCACCTAGCGTTTATCGTAAACGCTGGACCGTCAGATTGCACCTAGTGCCTATCCGAGAACCGCCGGGGTCTGTCGCCGATTTGCGTAGTCTTCCGAGTAAACCGGGGACTGACCCCCTCTCTTGCGGTTCAATCGAATGGTCGAGGTCGAGGTTATTGGGGGGGACTGTTGAAGAAAGAATCATGGGGCTTACACCCCACGTTCGCCATGATGCCTAGCGAAAGCCGTTGGGCTGCGCGGCCAAGGCTGGTTGGGCTTTTTCGTAAACGGAGAACAATCCCCAGACGGGTTGATGGTCGGAGATCAATTTTGCTTGTTCGGGCGTTATCGAATAAAAACTAGCCAAGTCAAACACGCCGTATTTGCCTTGAAATTCGCTCGTTGCAAAACGATCGAACACGATGTTGTCGTAGCATTTCGTCCGAAGCGTGTTGGTTGTCATGTCGGGCGGAATCGCAGCAAACAATTTGGGGTTTTGGGCAAGGCGACCAAATTGCCTGGGGGACGCATTGAAGTCACCGAGCAATATGAAATCGTCTTCGTAAGGAAATGACTGTTGCGCTATTTGAAAAACGTCAGCCAACGCATCGACTTCAATCGCGACATCATCTGGGTCAGTGTGAATGTTCATCATCGTAAAGGTGAACCCGTTGCGCGGATCGGTGGTCCGACAACGAAAGGTCGTGCAAAGTGGATCGCGATGCAACAATTGGCTGGGATGGCGGACGACCATGCCTCGGTCGAGCCGTTCGATCTTTTGTTCGTTGTAAATGAATGCGTATTGTTCCTTGCTGCTCGTACGGCCTTCACGCGGGCCAACGACGAAGTTGTAATGAAGACCGGCTTGATTAATCATTTGCACGAACCGAGGAATGATCGTGTCATCGGTTGAGCGAATTTCTTGAATGGCCAGAATGTCAAATTTTTGAGCTATATCGACCAAATAGCCCATGACATTGGGTTCGCTCATCTTGTCGACGCCGAAGACTTGAATGTTGAACGAGCCGATTGAAATGAAGGCTTCCGGCTGATTCACGGGCGTGTTGACGAGAACCCCCGTGTTAGTGGCCGCAGGATTGTACTGGTATGAATTTTGGAAACCGGTGTTTTGCGCGGGGACTTGTGGTTGGTACTGCGGTTGAACCGAAGTTCCCGACGGCGCGTTAAAACCAACAGACGTGCCGATTGCGTTCGGGTTGTTTTTCAAGATTTCGGCGGTGCGGTCGGCGACTTGCGAAAGACTGTCGCAGCCAAGCCAACCGAGCACGGTCGTAATGACCACGAGCAGCCCGGCACCGGCTGGATAAGTACGGAATAAGCCCATGCCTAATGGGTAAGTACGCTTAGCCATCGCAACGCCTCCTTGCGCGGATGCAGAAACTTCGCTCGATCTGGACCGTCGAAAATCGGGCAGACGTTAGCGAAGACGGGAGATTGCGGCTAGAGCAGTCGGACGGACGCTAGCGGGAAAGGGAAGTGAGTAAGTGTTCAGTTTTCAGTGTTCAGTTTTCAGCAAGACAAGAATTCCGCACTGAACACTGAAAACTGAAAACGGGGAGAGAATCAGGGGGCTGACACCCCCCCGGGCCGCCATGCTGAACACTGAACACTGAAAACTCAACTCCCCCCTACTCTTTCGGCGTTGCGGCTTCGCGAACCGTGGCACCTTTGTTCTCGCTGAGTACGAGCAATGCAAACCGGTCGACGTCTTCGATCGATTGATTGCTGAGCGACGAATAGTCGAACCGGCCGCGGGTGTCGGTGTAGCCGTCTTTGTAGAACGTGGTCGAGCCATCGAGCTTGCGCGCGTAGACTTTCACGTAGGCTTTGCTAATCGGTTTGCCGTCGTCCTGGTTGGAGACTTTGATTTGGCCGTAGTTCTCGCTGACTTGTACGGCCAGCGAATTGGCGTAGTAGGCAACGGATTTGGTTTGGCCACCACCGACAATTTCAACCAACACGTTGGAGTTGTGGAACTCGTTCGGCAAATCGAACGTCGTCTGCGGTTGGTCTGCGGCGAGGTCGATCGTTTGGCTCTTGTTCGGGCGAATAAGTCCGAAGCCTTGCGAACCTTGCTGCACGAACGGATTGCGGCTGAACAATAATTCCAAGTCCATCGTGTAGTAGTTCACGGTGACTTGGCTCAAGTTCTGATGGCGCACGGCGACTTTACGTGCTTCGACCGCGAACTCAAAGCCGGGTGCTTTGGCAGCAAGCGCTGTCTGCTGCTGCTCACGGTTCAGCGGGTCGGCTGGATCGGCTGATCCACCGCGCGCTTCGCTGATGTGCATGAGCACGTTCTGGAAAAGTTTCCGCCAACGGTCAACCGGAAACTCCTGCCGCGTTTTGGCAATCTGCTCGGCTTTGTCAAGTTCCTCCGCGCTCATCGCCATGTAGCTGGCCAAGTAATCGTATTGCAGCGGCGTCTGTACCGAACCAGGCTGAATTCGATTGAAGTACGCGAACGCTTCGTCGATGCGGTCTTGCAACAGCATGTAGTAAGTCAGCGCCATATTATCGTCGGGCGAAAATTCGCGTTTGGCACATAAATAACTCAGCAGTTGTTGATATTGCGATCGGATGGTAGCGTTGGTGATCTGCCGTTGCGGACCCAATTTGTACGTTCGAGCGTTGGCCAGCGGCAAGTATTCGCGATGTTCGTACCAGCGGCGGTCGACCGGATCGAGCGTCAGAATAGGGCTGTCGATGACCAGTCCGGTTTGTCGCGCGAAATCCTCCGCGTGGGTCAAGAATTCACGAATTGCGGCGGTGTCGTTGTGCTGAACGCCGTAAGACCACAGCACATGGTTGTAGGCCAATCGATCGCGAAGGACGGTGAGAGCCTGTTCGAAAAACTTCTCGTCTCCCATGCGGAATGCGATCTTGGACAAGTCGATTCGCAATACATTTTCACGCTTGAGGAATTCGAGCACTTCATCTTCGGTCCCGTTTTGCGAAACGTAAGCCCACGACGAGCGATCGATCTTCGAAGGTTGATCGACGACGTTGAACGCCAGCGAATTGGCGACCGCCACGGTCCGCTGATCGAGCGCGACGTGTGCCGGATAGTGCTGAAATTGGCCGGAACGCGGAAAGTAAAAATAGTATTCGGCAGTCTGCGTACTGAACGGTTGCAAATCGAATTGCATCGTCCGCGTGACTTGGGTGTTGTTGGCTGGCATCGCGCCTTGTGGGATTTGCATTAGCAAATCGACAGGCTGCGGCGTCGAAGTCGGATTGGTGATGACGACTTGGGCACCATAAAGGACGTGCGTGACAAACTCCTCGACGATGAATTTGTCGTAGCGCTGATCGCCGACTTGGCGATAGCGGTCGTCCGCTCGGAAATAGTTTTCGCCGATCAGCAAGTTCGCATCGCGCGGATCGAGCACAGCGGGTTGGACTTGCTGATGCAAGACGACGATTGGGCTTGCCGGTGTGATCTTCAAAGCATTATCGGCGTACTCAAATTGATGCTTGTTGGCGACAAACGGCAGATCGATCACCGAAAGGGCGAACATCATTTGCGTAAAGCTTCCGGCGGCTTCGGGAAAATATTGTGACAAGAACTTTTCGCCGGCCGGATTTTCGACGTAGTCGCGCCAGAATCGGTTAACTTGGACGAGTTGAGGCGTCTGCTGCTCAATCGGGAGGTTAAAGTAATTGTTTTCGACCCACTCGGAAGTCTGTTCGATCCGGCGATAGAGTTGGGCGATCTGTTTGCGTTGTTCGAGTTGGCGACCTAGACTCTTGGCTTTGCTTTCGTTTCGATCGGCTTTCTTGGCCAATGATTCGCGTGCGTGGCGATCGCTAAGACTAAGACTAAGACCGGCCTCGGATTCGGAAGATTCTTCTTTGAGTTCGCGAAACATTTCGTCGGCGGCTGGTTGATCCGCCATCGCTTTCCTGTCTTTGTCAAATTCAGCTCGCAAGGCGTCTCGCGGTGTCTCGGCGTTCACTATTGAGTCGATTGCCCCTGCCGCTGGTTCGCCTCCGCCCCTTCCGCCAGCAAATCCTTTTGTCGCTGACGCTGGCGCACCGGGTGCGTTCATTTGCATGCCTAGCTTTTCGCCCAGCTCGCCGGCGTTAGCAAAACTGACGGTAGCGTCCAACGAGTTGCTCTTGATCGTCAAATCAAAAAGCTTGTCGAAATTCCGCCGTGGGGTCGGGGCAAGCTCATATTGCTCGCGGATATTGCGGGCGAGCATGGGTCGGCGAGCGATGCTGACTTGCGAAAGCAAAATCCGCTCGGCAACATTGAGTCGCTCGAATTGCCACGGATCAAAGAATGCGTCGACTGATTGTTCGAGCAGCCATTGATCGACGAAAGTTTTGAATCGCTTGTTGCCCACGAACGGGCGAACGACATCGGCGAAAAATTTCGGGTCCTTTTTCGAAAGGAAGAAATTCAGTTCGTGGCAAGCGTACTTCGAATACAGCTCGCGTTTTTGGGCATCCGTCTTGTTGGGCCATTCGAGAATGAAATTGAACTCGGCAAGCTTCGCATCAGACGTGATCGCAGCGAACACGCGGTACACGTCTCCCAAATCGTCAAAGGTCTGCAATCGCGAGCTACCGACATCGTCGATCGTCATCGTCTTGTCGGCGGGCAAGATCGAGATTTGTTTGGCTTGGGCAAAGTGCTTTTCCGGGTCGAGCGCACTGGCCAATCGGAGATCGCGACTTTCAGGCGCGGATTCTGGGAGCGCGATCGGGAGCGATTGGGTCGTCAACTCGTCGACCAAGACAACTTGCAACATGGTCTTGGGACCGAGTAGCGTTCGATCGATCGTTACGATCCCCTTTTCGTCGGGCCGCAAATTGGCCAGCAGGATGGATGCGTACTTGAGGAAATCGAGCGACGCGGGGTCGGTGTTTCCGCTGCTCGCAAGTTGTGATCCCGCGCTTCTAGCGGCGGCCCCGTCTTTGCCACTGCCCGTCGCACCGAACTCGCCACCTTCAGCGGCGATCTGTACTGCGTTTTCAGTTTCGCGAGTTTTCCATGGGTTGAGCAGCAGCGAAGGCCGGTCGAGCATATTCCCCGCATAGCGGGAAGCAAATTTTCGATCGAGGATGTAGCGGTACTCGTCGCCGATATCGCGACCAGCGACATAGACCGATTCGTTGGCACTCGGTTTGAGCCATTGCGGCTCGGCATCGCGGACTTGTGCGAACAAACCAAGTGCTACGAAGCGCGGAACTTGCCGCGCGGCGAAAACGTGAACGCGGGCACCGGTAAAGTCGCCACCCAACCGGAGCGTGATTGCTTTGTCGTTGATTTCGTGCGATTGAATAAAGGGTGCGTCGACCGATCGCATTTCCAAGAACCGATCGCGGCCCAAGGCGAATCGATCGACGACTTTGCCCTCGGTTACGCGGATTCGATAAACATCGCCCGTGAATTTGATTCGCAGTTGATAGTCGCCTGGGCTCAAGTCCTTTAGTTCGAGGCCACCCTTTTGCGGACTAATTTGTTTTGAATTATCGGCCACAAACGTGTCGCCGCGAATTTCCAACAGCGAGAATTTTTCGCCGGGAGTGTCGCTGCCTGGGCCAGCCAACGGAATGAAAATCGTCTGGCCGCGCGGAACGTGGATTGAGTGAACTACCGAAGCTGCCGCAACCGGCAACTCCCACCGGCGTTGTGGCGTACCAGCGACGGTTGCTTGCAATGAAGTAATGTCAACCAGTGCGCCAAGGTCGATTCGCCCTTCGCCGTCGGTTTGCAAAGTCGCATCTGCCGCTCGGCGAAACGCTCGGTGCTTGAGCGAGACGCTGACGGCTTGGCGGGCGCGTGGCTCGCCGGTTTTTCCGCGAACTTCCAATGCGTAGGAGTCGGGGCCTTTCACCAAATGAACGTCGCGAATTGAATCGCTCGCGTCAATTTCGTTGACTGCAAACTGTTGTTGGACGTTTAGCGGAATCGGTTTCGATTGGCTGATGCTGTCGACCGTCGCAGATAATTCAAAAGCGATTTGCCGCAATCGAGCGGGAATCTGGAATTCTTGCAGCGTTTCTTGTTCTTCGCTCAATTCGACCTTCGGGAATTCCATGACCGAGACAATGCCGTCCAAATCGACGGCCGTGATTTTCAACCGCGGTTCTTTCACGAGCTTGAGCGATACCGGCATGCCGTTCAATCGCAAGCCGGGCCGGATGACGAGTTGTCCTTTGTTACCGCGCACCAACGCTTCGCGATCGACGAACAAGCCTGCCGCAAGTTCATACGCTTCGCTTTCGTGATTGAACGAAGCGGGGACCGACAGGCCACCGCGCGAGAGGATGATTGGTTCGACACCCGGTTGAGTCGAAAACGGAACCGTGATTTGGCCTTGGTCGTCGGGCAGGTACTCGCGGCCCGCCATCCAGATTTTCGCGTCTTTCACCGGTTGTCGATTTTCGTCGAGGATCGTAAATCGCTGACCCGCGATCGTGGTTTCGACCAAATGATGCAAATGCCCTTTGCGAATCAGCGCGCGGCTGCTTTTGCCGTTTCCAATAAAGTCGATGACGTAGACGCCGGCGCGATTGAGCTGATCGAATTTGAAAGTTCGCTCCACGCGCAGTTGCGGGTCTTCCTTGTACGAATAAGTTTCTTCCCAGTGCGGAACGAGGCCGTCGAGATTAATATCGGAGTCGAGCCGCGCCGTTCGCGTCCGGTAATAATTTTCCGTATTCAGTTCAAATACTTTGACGATCAAGTTCTCGACGTTCTTGACCGTGAGTTTCAACTCGACCGCCTGATCGACGGCGAACTGTCGCGGACTGTTGGGGGGAAAGTCCAGATCGACGCGCTGCACGAGCGCACGGTATTCGTCCGGCGAAAGCGAGCCGGCCCACTTCTGCCGATCGCCAAGACCATTGACGATTTTGACTTCGGCGAATTGACGACGCAGGTAGCCGGATTCGATCCACGTTTCAAATTCTTTCGTGTTGGCCGCGTCGCGCAAGAAATGTTGCAAATATTCGCGAATAAGGGCCTCGTCATTGCCGATGATCGGAAGTCGTGCGATTTGCGAAAAATCGGCGTTCAGATCGGCATAGTGATTGGTTTGGGGCACTCGCTCCAGATATTTCGGGTTGATGTAATAAACCGAGCGTGGAAGCTGAATGTACTTGAGAAATCGAGCTTTGTCGTAAACGCCAAGGCGGAGGTCGGTGTCGAGTCGGCGATAGAGGATGCTGGCTTTGAGCGAGTTGTGGACTGGGTCAAGCGGTTCGGCGAACTTCCACAATTCATCCAGCAATTGGATTTGGGCGGTGGTGTCGTACGTCAGGTCGACGTCTTCGCTCAGGCGGAGCTTGGTCAAGTAAATCGACACGAAGTTCGAATCGTTGGCTAGGTTAGGGATGAGTTTTCGCAGTTCATCCAGTTGGGCTCGCGTCATTGCGCGATGGATATTCATCGAGCCGAAAGCTTGGGAGTCCTCGAATTTCAATTCCCTAGCGACGAGCGCGGGTAGGTTCGGCATGTCGGGCGTAACGAGCCGTTGCAGCAAATGCCGCAAGCGAGTCGGGTCCAAATCGGCCGTAGCAAATCGCTCAAGACCCAAGTCTTCGATTCCTTCCGAGTTGACGTGGTCGGCGATTGCCTGACGCAGAAGGGTCTCGTAAGCGATGACTGCCTGATCGAGCTTGGTCGGAAGATCGCGCTGTGCATCGGGCAATTCGCGTTGATGATTGAAGGACAATCCCAATCGGTGGCGCAAGTAATCCAGGGAACTTTTTGCGTCGCGCGAGTAGGTGAGGAGAGCTTGGCGATTGCGAATCTCGATGAAGCGTGCCGATTCGCCAAATTGATCGACCCACGGTTTGAGCAGGGGGGCGATCTGATCGAACTTTTCCGTGGTTTGATAATGCAGGCAATGATAGTAATAGTAGTCTTCAGTGCCGGGGACCAAGCTGGCCAGTGCTTTTTCGCGATCGGCGGCGAGAGCAAAGTCTTCGACGAACCCAATCTCTTGTGCTTGCGCGACGGCGGCGAATGTGCTTAACGCAACAACGACCGATAGCCGTCCGAAAAAACTCACGGCGTTCATAAAACATCTCCCCTTGAACAGATTGAGTACGGCGAGCGAGTTCTGGCGGTTCGCTTGTTGCGCCCGTTTGGCCTCACGCTAAGATAGCATTCACTACGTAGGGGACTGATTGGTGGCCGGTTTGTTACCAAATCAAGTCAAAAATACGTAGCCCTTACGATCCGTTTGTACGGATAACCGGGACAACGGTTGGACAATGGCTCGCCGAATTCCGTTCCCCGTTTTACAAAAATTTGACAAATCGCGACGTAAGCAACGGCAGCTTGATTTAAGGTAGCTCCGAAGTTTTCTTCGTGGCGGGCTGGAATTGAAGGCCGTATTGTTTGAGATAGTCGGCGACTTTTTCCGTAAAGTGCCGATCGGCCAACAATTCGTCTGCCGCCGTGAACTCTCGATGCATCGACTTATTTTCCACAGCGCAGTCCATGTTACATTTGCCATCAGCGGCTTGAAAAGAAGATCCACGAAGTTGTCTTGTATAGACTTGCGGATTCCTATTGAATGCGGCAGGTTAGCATCGGCCGCCTTGCATCATTACGATCATCGGTTCCATATTGTCATCGTCGTCTGGTTTTGGCTTTGCCACTGGTTGTGGGAAAATCAAGTGCGGGTAATCAATGCCCTCGAGTGAATCTTCGTGGCGGTTGACCCAATCAGTCGAAGGGTTTCGATCGATCGCGATTTTCAAAAAATGCGAGGTAGGGCGAACAAGAAACGAAAAAGCCACAGCGTTTAAGCCGTGGCTTTTTGTTTTCGTTGGTTGTTCAAGCGACGCTGGGCTTCGAGCCTAACCGGTGAGAATCAGGGAGCTGATCCGCCGCCCGCTCGCCAAATACGAGAATCAGGGGGTTAACACCCCCCGCTCGCCTTGATTGTTTAGTAGCCGATGCTTGGTGGATTCGGCACCAAGAAGTCACGTGGTCCGCGAGTTGTGTAATAGGGATACGCGTAGGTCGGCGTCTCTGGACCTTGGCCGGCCATTTGAGCATTCGGAGTATGTGGGATGACTCCGTAAGGATTATTGGCAGCAGCGTGTCCGCGCAATGTGAACCTCGAACGGAGTCTGCACGAGCCGCACAAGCGACCGCCCGTACCGCAGCCGTTTTGGCCACAGCCCATACTGTGTCCGCCTGCAAGTGCTACGCCGCTGCCCATTCCTGTGCCAGGGCCGCCTGCAAGTCCGCCGGGCATTCCGCCGCCGTATCCTGCACCCATGCCGCCCGTGCCGTCGTTGAATCCACCGGCGTAACTGTTTGAGCCGCCGCCGTTGTTTGCTCCCCAACCGTTATCGCAACTTGAGCAATTCGATTGACGGCCGGCGCCGCCGAATAGACCGCCCGAACCTATCGAGCCGCCTGCTCGGCCTTGGCCGCAACCGCAGCTTCCTGTTTGATCACCACAAGTGCCGCAAGCGTTACCTCGGTCACGGAATTGAAAGCGACCACCCTTCGAACCGCACGAGTCGCAACCGCAACCGCTTGTTGCGGAGCTCGAAGCCATTCGATCCATCAGGCTTGGTCTGGACTTGTCACCGCAGCCGCAGCTTCCGGACTGATCGCCGCATGAGTTGCAACCTTGTGAACCGCTTGAGCGACCGGAGAGCAGACCGCCACCACTTCGTCCGCAGCCGCAGTTTCCGGATTGATCGCCACATGAGTTGCAACCTTGTGAAGCGTTTGAGCGACCGGAGAGCAGACCGCCACCACTACGTCCGCAGCCGCAGCTTCCGGATTGATCGCCGCATGAGTTGCAACCATTGTTTGATGCCCAACCGTTTTCGCAGCTCGGGCAATTCAATTGGCGGCAGCCGCCGTTAAGCAGTCCGCCGCGATCTCGTCCGCAACCGCCGTCGCACGAAGCGCGGCCGGAATGCGAGGCGAGTCGATCGAGTAATCCAGGACGTGCGCGGTCAGTACATCCGCAGTCGTCGTGTCGACCGCTCGAACCGCAAGGACTTCCGCAGTCGGTTGCGCAATCGGGGGTGACGGAACAGTTTCCGCCACGGCCACCGCCGCACGAAGGCGTGCAGCAGCCGGACAGGGCACTGGCCGCAATCAGTGAAAGGACCAAAAGGCTTAACGATCTCATGTTTGAGTTCCTTGTATCAGGACTGGGCCGGGTCAGGTCCATTGGGTTCAATGGAGCTACAGACCGGGTCGAAGGCGGCGTCGAAAGAACGCGGGGAAACGCGATCGAGGTGGTGATTCAATTCGGGGTAATCACCCATTTGCTTGTAGATCGGCGATACAACTGGAAAAAATTAGCTTGTCGACATTTCAGGCAACTTCGTTTCAACCGCGATGCGAGGAAAAACCGGACGGGCAAACTTTCACGTGTGAATCCAATCCGTCTTGACTGTGATGGGGGATTGAAAAGTAGGTGCGATTCGGGCTAGCAAAGGGTGTTCGTCGCCGGTCCAATTACGCCACTTGCGCCGCAGCATTTGTCAACCGATTCGTAAAAGTCAACGAAAGTCCCGCATGTTATTGCTCCAAAAATCCCAAGTCCCGGCGGATCAACTTTGTTGGCGGTTCGACGTTACCAAACTGAAGTTCAAAACGACGGCAGACGTTGATCCCGCATCCGAAGTCTTTGGCCAATCGACGGCGGAGGAAGCGCTGCGATTCGGAATCTTGTGCGACGCACCGGGCCAGAACATTTATGTTCGCGGATCGCGTGGCACCGGTCGGCTGCTTTTGGTGCAGTCGTTGTTAGCGGAACTTGATCTAAAGACTTCGAACAAGCGAGACCACTGTTACGTCCATAACTTCAAGCGTCCCGAGCGGCCACGTTTAATTTCTTTAGCGCCGGGAACCGCCCGTGATTTTCGTCGCCGCGTGCTCGAGTTGGCCGAGTTCATTCAAGGAGGCATGATCAAGTCATTGGAGTCGGAGCCGTATGCTTCGCAGCGGACCGCGATCAAGGAAAACTTTCAGCAGATGGCTCAATCGCTTTCCGATCCGTTGGAAGAGGACTTGGCCAAAAATGAAATGACACTGACGACGGTGCAGCAAGGCGAATTGACGCTGCCCGCGATCTTGCCGGTGGTCGGCGGACAGCCGGTTCCTGCCGAACAGTTCCGGGCGATGGGCAAGCAAGGTGAGGTCGCCAAAGAAAAAATCGAGCAGTTTGAAGCTCGAATTCCAGAATTTCGCCGGCGCTTGCAAGCGATCGGCCGCCAAGTCAACGAGTTGTATCGCGAAGCGGCCCAGCACGTACGAGGCTTTAATGAAAAATCTTCACGCGAAATGCTGGCCGAGTTGACGCAAAAAATCATCGCAGACTTTCCGGGTACTCGCGTTGCGGAGTTCATCGGCGAAATCATCGACGACGCGATTGAGAATCATCTCGAATCGTCGAGCGAAGACAGCGAGACTACTGATCTGACCGAGGTATACGGCGTCAACATCGTACTCGAACACGACAAATCGACGTCGCGTCCGGTCGTCCAGGAGATTACGCCGAGCCTGATGAACTTGTTGGGGACAGTCGAAGCTAAATCGAGTCCCGAAGGGGGCGTGTATTCCGACTATCGCGGGATTCGCGGCGGTGCGTTGCTGAATGCTGACCAAGGATTTTTAATTCTTAACGTCGACGATTTGGTTGCGGAGCCGGGAGCGTGGCGTGCCTTGATGCGGACGCTGCGCACTGGATCGCTGGAAATCGTTCCGCCTGAAGTCGGTTGGATGCGCCCGTTCGTGGTCGTGCAGCCCGAACCGATTAAGATAAACGTCCGAGTGATCTTGATCGGAGACGCGGGCACCTTCCATTATTTGGATCATTACGACGCGGACTTTCGCGATTTATTCAAAGTCTTGGCTGACTTTGAAAGCGAGATCGAACGGAGCGATTCAGGCGTGCAACAATACGCGGCCGTTTTATCGAGATTGTCGCGCGACGAAAGCTTGTTGCATTTCGATCGTGAAGCCGTTGGCGCTTTGGCGGAGCATGGAGCCCGCGTCGTCGCTCGCAGTGCCAAGTTGACCGCCCGGTTTGGCCGCATCGCCGACATCGCGCGCGAAGCCGCTTTTCTTGCCACGCAAGAATCCAGTTCCGCCGTCACGGGAAGACACGTCCAACAGGCGATCAAGAGAACCAAACGACGCGCTCATCTGCCAACTCGCCGATTCCAAGAGTTCATGGAAGACGGCACGATCCAAGTCAAAACCAGCGGCTCGACGGTCGGGCAAATCAATGGTCTCGCCGTGATGCAAGCCGGGCCGCTGACTTTTGGTTTCCCGGCTCGGATCACCGCCACGATTGGTGCCGGCCGCGCTGGTTTGATTGACATCGAGGGCTCGGCACGACTTTCGGGAACGATTCATACCAAAGGCTTTTATATCTTGGGGGGCTTGCTGCGGCATTTGCTGCGGACCGATCACCCGCTGGCGTTTAGTGCGTCGCTGGCGTTTGAGCAGAGCTACGGTGGCATTGACGGCGACTCCGCATCGTGCGCGGAAATCTGTTGCTTGTTGAGCGCGCTGACCAACATACCGATCCGTCAACACTTGGCGATTACCGGCGCGATCGACCAGCACGGCAGCGTTCAAGCGATCGGCGGAGTCAACGAAAAGATCGAAGGCTTTTTTGATGTATGTAAATATTTTGGTCTCACCGGCGATCAAGGAGTCGTCATTCCGCGAACGAACGCCGGTGATCTCATGCTGCGAGGAGATGTTGTCGAAGCGGCCCAAGCAAACCAATTTCACGTGTATGCGGTCGACAACGTGTACGACGCATTGGAACTGCTGACCGGATTTCCAGCCGGCGACTCAGTTCACGGGAATCATTTACCCGGAACGCTGCTCAACATTGCATTGGAAAAGGCTTACGAATATTGGTTGCGGACTCTGGCCAGCCCCGAAGCGATCATGCGAGGCAAGCCGAACTAATCGCTGCGACTACCCCGCGCATGCCTTTTTTTCCACCAGCCCGCTTCGGGCCACTGCTGCATTTTTTGTTTAACCGGCCCGCTTCGGGCCGCTGCTGCGCCGTCGTTATAGTTCGCCGTATCGCGGGGCGCGGGGCGCAGCGCCTGGAAGCCGGGCGGTTAAACGGGGAACCGACAGTGGCCGCACAACCCCACTTCTTATGGCAAACAAAAAACTAGCTCGACTGCAATTTCGTTGGTCGGCAAAATGCGGTAAACTGCGGTCCACGCCGATTCGACTCACCTATTTTTGTCACGTTGTTTGCGGAGGCTCGCATTCGTGCGCCCGACTAAATTACAAATGGACGCTCTATCATCAATTGACTCCAACCATCGAACCCCGATGGAAGAGCTTTACGACAAGTGCATTGCCTTAACGAGCAATCTTTGGTGGTCGTGGACGCCTGACGTACAACAGATTTTTCGCGATCTGGAACCGGTTCGCTGGCGGCAATTGGATCACAACCCAGTCGCATTGCTTCGCGAATTTTCCCCCGAACGACTTGATCAACGTGCGTCGGAATTAGTTCTATACAGCCGGATCAACAACGCTTATCGACAGTTGAAGGACTACATGCAACGTCGCCCAAGTTGGGCGGTCAACCACGCGGGGGTTTTGGGTTCTCGGCCGGTTGCGTATTTTTCGGCTGAGTTCGGGATTCACGAATCGTTGCCGATTTATTCGGGCGGCTTGGGAGTGTTGTCAGGCGATCACATCAAGAGTGCGAGCAATTTGGGAATCCCGTTGATCGCGGTAGGGTTGTTCTATAACCAAGGCTACTTTCGCCAACTGCTGGATGAGGATGGCTATCAGTGCGAAGAATATATCGACACCAAAGTCGAGGACTTGCCGATCAAGCCGGCAACGACGAGCGAAGGCCAGTCGCTCACGATTTCGATCGCAACTCGCAACGGAAATATCTTGGCGAAAGTTTGGAAGATGCAAGTCGGTCGCGTTCGGTTGTTCTTGCTCGATTGCAACGTCGATGGGAACTCGCCCGACGACCGAAAGCTCAATAGTCGCCTGTACGGCGGCGACGAGCGGATGCGGATTCGTCAGGAGCTAGTTTTGGGAATTGGCGGAGTCAAAGCGTTGTGGGCGATGGGATATCGTCCTGGCGTTTACCATTTGAACGAAGGGCACAGCGCGTTCGGCCCGCTGGAAGTAATCGCGAATCGGATCGAAGCCGATGGCTTGCCGTTTGACGAGGCCCTACGCGAGGTAGCCCAGCAAACGGTCTTCACCACGCATACTCCGGTGCCGGCTGGCCACGATCGATTTGAAAGCAGCTTGATTGAGGAACATCTCGGACCTTTGCGCGAAAAGCTTGGACTGTCGCAGGATCAATTGATGAGCTTGGGCCGCGTGGACCCGCAAAACGGCAGCGAAGCTTTTTGCATGACGATCGCGGGGCTCAAACTTTCGCGCTCGGCCAACGCCGTTAGTCAGTTGCACGGCCAAGTCTCACGGCGCATGTGGTCGCACTTGTGGCCGTGGCGGGCCGAAGAAGAAATTCCGATCGGCCATATCACTAACGGCGTGCACACGTCCTCGTGGCTCGCGCCACAAATCAAACAAGTCTACGATCGATACTTTCCCGTCGGTTGGATGGAGCAAGTCGGCGAGCCCCAAGTCTGGAGCGAAATTCACAAAGTCGATCCGGGCGAACTGTGGGAAGTTCATAACACCCTCAAGTCGCAAATGATCGCTGTCGTCCGACGCCGCGTTGCCCGCCAGGGCGCTCGACGTATGGAAAGCGAGGACTTGTTGGAAGCTGCACGCAACACGCTCGATCCGAACGTGCTGACGATTGGCTTCGCGCGGCGATTCGCAACATATAAGCGGGCGAATCTGATCTTTTCGGATTTGGATCGCTTGGCGAATCTACTCCGCAATCCGCAACGGCCAGTGCAAATTATTTTTGCGGGCAAAGCCCATCCCAAAGACGAACCCGGCAAAAATTACATTCGCACGATCGCCAACATGCGGCACGACCCTCGCTTCGCCAACCGCGTTGTTTTCGTTGAAGACTACGACATCAGCGTTTGCCGCTACATGGTCCAAGGCGTCGATGTTTGGCTCAATAATCCGCGCCGTCCGCTTGAAGCGTCCGGGACAAGCGGTCAGAAAACCGTGCTCAACGGCGGCCTCAATCTTTCCATTCTGGATGGCTGGTGGGCCGAGGCTTATGACGGGAGCAATGGCTTTGCAATCGGAAACGGAACGCGACACGTCTCGGATGAAATCACCGACAAGCGCGATGGGCAAAGCTTGTATGATGTCTTGGAAAGCGAAGTCATCCCAATGTTCTATCATCGTGATAACGATGGCCTGCCACGCGAATGGATCAAGCGCATGATGAACTCGATCTCGACGTTGGGCTGGCGGTTCAGTTCGGATCGCATGGTCATGGACTACACCACCCACTGCTA
>JANNYC010000227.1:0-46043 GCA_031409895.1 Planctomycetota bacterium | reverse complement strand
CGCGTCACGTCCGTGCCCGCGATCCCCATCGCGATGCCGATGTCGGCCTTTTTGAGCGCGGGGGCGTCGTTCACGCCGTCGCCCGTCATCGCGACACGGTGACCTTTCTTTTGCAAGGCGGTCACCACGCGCAGCTTGTGGGCCGGTGACACACGCGCGTAGACCTCGATGTCTTCCACGACGCGCTCGAACTCGGCCTCACTCAGGGCCTCAAGTTCCGCTCCACTGATCACGCGGCCCGACTTGAGCACCCCCAGTTCGCGGGCCACGGCTTGGGCGGTGAGCGAATGGTCGCCGGTAATCATCACCGTCTTGATGCCAGCCAACGCGCAGGTCTGAATCGCGGCGTGGGCCTCGGGCCGGGGCGGATCAATCATCCCCACCAAGCCGAGAAACGTCATTTCCCGTTCGGCATTTTCCCGCGTGGCGTCCGATTTGGCGGCCACGGCCAGCACGCGCAGGGCCTGGCCGGCCATGCGGCCGGCCTCCTCCAGAATCTTCGCGCGATTCCCGGCGTCCAGCGCAACTTCCCCGTCCGCCATACACAGCTTCAGACAAGAGTCCAGGATGACTTCCGGTGCCCCTTTGGAGTGCGCGGCCACACCCTCTGGCCCCGCGTTTAGAGTGGTCATGCGTTTGGTTTCGGATGTGAACGGGATTTCGTCCACGCGGGGAAACTGGGCATCGAGATCGGCCTTGTTGATCCCAGCTTTGGCGGCGGCCACCACCAACGCGCCCTCGGTCGGGTCGCCTTTGACCTGCCAACGTCCGTCGGATTCGTCGCGGACCAGATGCGCGTCGGAGGCCAGCGTCGCCGCCTGCAACAGCCGTTTCAGCGGGATGGACGGCTCGACGGCCGAACCGTTGTCGGAAAACCGGCCACTCGGCTCATAGCCAGCGCCGGAGACTTCCAGAATCTGTCCGGCGACAAACAATTCGCGTGCGGTCATCTCGTCCTTGGTCAACGTGCCGGTCTTGTCGGAACAGATGACCGAAATACTGCCCAACGTTTCGACGGCAGGCAGCCGGCGCATCAGCGCATTGCGCTTGACCATTCGTTGCACACCGATCGCCAGCGAGATGGTGACACCGCCGGCAAGGCTTCGGGCACGACAGCCACCGCCAGCGCGATGCCGAAAATCAACATCTCAATGAATGGCTGACCGCGCCACAGTCCGAGCGCGACGATCAACGCCACCACCACGAAGGCAGCCTTCGCCAGTGCGCGGCCAACCTTATCCAAGTTCTCCTGCAAGGGAGTCTTGCCAGTTTCCACCGCCTGCAGCATTTGGGCGATCTTGCCGAACTCGGTATGCATGCCGGTGGCCACCACAACGGCGCGGCCGCGCCCATACGACGCCGCAGTGCCCGCGTACACCATGTTCGTGCAGTCGCCTAACGCTGAGTCACGGTCGGCGAGAGGAGCGGTCTGTTTCTCCACCGGAACCGACTCGCCCGTGAGCACGGCCTCTTCGATTTGCAGATTCATTGACTCGATGAGTCTGGCGTCGCCGGGAACCTTGTCGCCCGCCCGCAACAGGATGACATCGCCCGGCACGAGGTCGCGCGCGGGAATTGCCATCTCCTGCCCATCGCGGAGCACCGTCGCCAGCGGCGCGGCCATTTGCCGCAGCGCCTGGATTGCACGCTCAGCGCGGTATTCTTGGACGAAACCCAGTAGCACGGCAAACAGCACAATGACGGCAATCGCAATGGCTTCGACGCCATGCCCCAGAAAAGCCGACAGTGCGATGGCCACGAGGAGAATGACGATCAGGACATTCTGGAATTGCTCCAGCAGGAGCCGCCATGGTGAAACACGGTGGGCGGCCTGCAATTCGTTCGGCCCGTGAACCGCCAGCCGTCGAGTCGCTTCCATGGCAGTTAAGCCCGATGGCGTGGATTCCAATTGCGCGCAGACCGCCTCGATGGGCAGGACATGCCAAGCCGTCGCTTGCTCGTTAGGCGGCAAACTCATGGAAGTTGCCTTCGATATCTTGCTGGTTCCATTCTCATCGTGCGCTCGCATCATCCTGGTATAGCGCGCGTCACACACGAAGCGGCACAAATTGTCCGGGCTTACAGTTCCCTATTCGGAAAACGCTATGAAGAACGGCAGACTCTTGCGAGCAGCGAAATGCCGTCAATCAGTGTGTACGCTTCCTCGTTGCCAAAATTTTCTGTCCAAGAGCGCTTGGAGCACTCCCATCCGTGCGCCGAAGTGCTTGACAGCCAGGAGCGGGACACGTGCCTCGATAATCAGCTCCTCCGTGACGCTACCGAGCAGGATGGCCGCCGATTGGCTGCGGCCGCGTGTGGCCATCACGATCAGATCGGCATCGTGCCGCTCCCTCACCCGCCCAATGACGTGGGCAGCGTTGACTCCTTCCTCGAACAACGGAGTGACTTGCACACCCTGGCAATTGATCGGGGCGATGAATCGCCGGTACGCCTGCTCTTCCTGACCGCGGAGAACTTGGTCGTAGCCTTCGTAGGTGATCACCGCCTCGTTGAAGTAGACATGCAGGGCCAGACACTCAGCGTGGCCACTTAGCCGGGCCATCGATGTGGCCACACGCATGCTGTCCGCGGCGGGTTCGGAAAAGTCGATGGGCACGAGAATGCGTTTGAGGGCGGCCGGAGAGCCCTCGGGCACCATCCATACGGAGCACGGAGCTTTCATTGCCAACCGCCGGGCAAGTGCCCGGCGGCCAGGAGCTTGGAGCCCATGGCCCACGAGCATCAGGTCCACTTGCTTTTCGGCTGCGTACGCCAGCAACAGGTCCACGAGCGGCCCATGTAGCACGTCGACGGATACCTGCGCGGTCTCGGGCATGCCAGTGAAATTGGAGTGCACCTTGACCTGCAGTTCGGCTAGGACGCGGTCGTGATCGTGGGTGGCAGAAGGGCCTGCCGAGCTGGGCATTACGTGAACGAAGCGAACCTCGCTGGCAGTGCCCAGTCGGACTACCATCGCGGCGTAGCGGACCAGCCCGGCGTCTGCGTCGGTGCCGGCCAATCCCACCATGAGATTTCGATAACGGTGCATGAGAGATCTCCTTTGAGTTGCGCGGGTCACCAGGCTTTGGAAAGGGACGGGGTCGCTTGAGAATCACGAGCGACTCCTTGGGCTTCGACCTCGGCTGCCGAATTCACCGTCGGTAACTGTTTGGGTTCGCATTTGCCCACCCTCGGCTTGTCGAAGAATTTGTAGAGCACGCCGTAGATGAGCAGGGCCGACAGGACGCCGGTTAAGAAGTCGAAAATAATCACCATCACGGCCGTGTAAATCATCAAGGCGAAATGGAACCAGCTGTGGGCCCAAACCTGCTTAATCTCTGTGGGCTTTACCATGTTGAATGCGACCCAAAGTAGGATGCCGCCAATGCAGGCCATCGGAACCAACTCGAGGTAACGCGCCAAGAAAAAGACCAGCGTTAGCTTGAAAATGCACTTCATGATCCCGGCCAGTGGGGTGACCGCACCTACTTTGATGTTAGTGGCGGTGCGGGCCAACGCCCCTGACAGCGGCATGCCGTTGAGAAGCGGCACAAAGAACTGGATCAGGCCTTGGCCCCAAAACTCCTTGTCGGGATTGTATTTCGCCCCTTGGTTATCGGCCAACCGATCTGCCATCCGGGCCGCCAAAAGGCTTTCGAATCCACAAACGAAGGCAAACGCCAGCGCGTAGAAAACCAGATCACTTAAAACCGGCAAGTCCCAAGACGGCAATGACGGTGGTGTTATAACGAGGAAGTTTGTGGGAATCTCGCCGAACTTCGTCTTGATCAACGTCAGATCGCTACCCGCCAAAATCGTCGACGACAAAAGCAAGCCAATGCCGAGCGCTAAGAGAGGTGCCGGGATGTATATGGACACTTTCAACAAGGAACGGACGATCACGAACGTCAATAATCCAAGAAACATAGCGGCGCCGTTGGTTTGGTTCAGGTTCTCGCCGATGATTTGAAGCTTGGTGAAGAACCCGCCGCTGACCGCCGTCTTCAACCCAAGGACCTCGCCGAACTGGGTCAGCGCGATCGTCACGGCGATGCCGATGCTGAAGCCGACCACAATGGAATGGGGGACTAAGTTCCCGACCTTTCCCCAACCGAGGAGTGCCAGGAGCACCAAGATGACTCCCGAACACATGCAGATCAACACTAGAAAACCGTGTCCAGCAAAGGCGTCGTCGGGAGTTCGATAGGCGGCCATGATTCCGGCGATCACAGGGATCAGCGCGGCAACCGGCCCGTAGACGTTGTATTTGGAACCGCCGAACAGCGCGCCGATCAGCCCGGCGATGGCCCCGGCCATAATGCCGTGTTCCGGCCGCAGCCCCGAAGCTATGGCGAAGCCCATGGCCATGGGAATAGCCATCATCGCGACGATCAAGCCGGCGCTTACATCGCGTACGACGACCCCGCGCCAGTTCTCTTTGCGCATGTCCTCAAAACGGACATCGAACGGGTTGAGGAACAGTTTCAGTCGATTCCACATTATCTCAATCCTTATTCACATTCAAAGGGTTCTTAACGATACAGGCCACGTCGATATCTCGATCCACGCAAACGAAGCGTGGATATATGCGACGGATCAGATCGCATGGGCAGAAGTTAAACGGGCGGGTGGCGGCACAGGTCCTGGCCGCGCTTCGGCCACCGGGACGAACTGTCCGCGCTCAGGATCGTAGGCAAAGACATCGCCTGTCTCGATCTTGTAGACCCAGCCGTGCAGCTTAAGCTTGCCTCGCGCCAATCCAACTGCAACGGCGGGATGAGTGCGTAGGTTTTCAAGTTGGACTAGTACGTTTTCCTCGATCGCGGTGGTCAACTGTGCTGGTCCTATTCGGTCGGAATACTTCTCGAGCATGATTCGTCGCGTGGCCTCGGCATGCGAGAGCCAGGCGGCTACCGCCGGCATTTCTTTAAGAGAATCCGGCTGCAGAAGGCCTTTGATGGCACCGCAGTGCGAATGACCACAGACGATGATGTCCTGGACGCCGAGACCGCAAACGGCGAATTCGATGGTCGCCCCCTCGCCACCGTTGGCCGCTCCGTGTGGCGGGACGATGTTGCCTGCGTTGCGCAAAATGAACAACTCGCCTGGTTCCGTTTGGGTAATAAGGTTGGGGTTGATGCGCGAATCTGAACACGTGATAAACAGGGCATCCGGTTGCTGGCCCTTAGCCAAACGCTCGAATAACTCGCGCTGTGAGCTGAAGAGGTTGCCTTGGAAATGGTGAATTCCTTGAACTAGTTTTTGCATGATCATTCTTTCTTAGGTTGGAATTGGGAAATCTTCAAAGGGGGTCATTAGCCGCGCCAAAAGCGTTTGCAATGCACTCCATCGCCAATGTTGCTGCCGCGGATGGACGTGGCGCTAAGCCAGGCACTCCTCGTATAAGGTCTGGAATTCGGAGTTAATCCGCGTCGCCTCGCCCTTCAGTTCGCAGAGCAATTTCTTCTCCCGTTCATTCACCTTGCCGTCCGCGAAAATCATCTGCCGCAGCCAAGTCGCTTTATTTGCGCCGATGGTACCGTCGGTGAGGACATGCTGCTTGATGACCTTGTAGAAGAACTTCTCAAAGGCCGGGGCGATCTGATCCGTTCGTCGGTATAGATGGATAAGGAACTCCGCCTCTTCCCGATCGATCTTTCCGTCTGCGGAAATCAATTCTCGCAGGGATTCCACCTCGTGCCCCTCAATTTTGCCGTTGGTTAAGATCTTCATGCCGAGCGTGCGAAACTCATTTTTCATTTGGCGTTGCCTTTCGAATGGAGGGAAACTTGTGTTGCGTGAAAATGGTTGTGGGATTGTCACTGGATAAAGTGTTGCGGGGAGATTGATTGCTCAAGTACCAGGATCTCATTGGCCAGGAGCGGACGCGCCGTTGCCTTCTTGAACTCATGTTGCGCGAGTTGTTTGGCATAGAACGTGGTGGCGCGACCCTGCAAAATGAGGCCTTGGCCGCAAACCACCAAACGAAGGTCACGAACACGCCCGTTCAATCGCCCTTGTAAGTGCGCTTCGAGTTGCTCGATGGCAGTGGCTCCTGTGCGATCAAGATACTCATCGATCGTTGGGCCGTTCATGGCTGCACCTCTGGCGCTGTGATGCGAGCGCAAAAGACCGTCGGCCGGCGCTGCTTTGTGTTGTTGTCAGGGCAGGAGCCCAGCTCTTCACGACGGATAGAGACCTCGTCGGGCGCTGTAAACCCGAGTCGGACCTGGCTGCCGCGAACAGCTACCACAGTCACACAAATGTTATCGCCGACGACGATCTGTTCACCCAGCTTGCGACTCAAGACCAACATGGCTCATTCTCCTTGCAATTGAAACTTGATTCATCCGGGATTGGTAACGACTCTTGTCCAGCTGACCGAGCATCACAAACCTGCGCCCCAGACGTTCGCGGACGTTAGCTACTTCCGTTCACGGCAAGCGGCAACTCCACCGTTCAAGACGGGAGCAAGTAGCGCGGGCTAGCAGCGCAGAGGCGCACCAATGCCATTGCGACGATCATGTTCGCAACTCGGCGAGATTTGACAAAATCGCGTCAGGGCGAGGCGCGTAGACGCCGTCTCCCGAAATTCAGTTTCCAACGGCCACCGGAACTTTCGTGAGCCAACGAATCGTCGAAAGATCCGCCGGTCATCCGTCAAAGAGATGGTGGTTTCAATTTTATTTGGATCACTTCCCTCCGAAGGCGATTCGACTTGCCGAGCCAAGCTGGGAGTTCCACAGGCAACACCTACGAATGCGATTGAGACCGTTATGGACAGGAACAGAAAAAAGCCCACTGAAGCGCCGCCAAGCGATCGTCCCGCGCGTTGCAAGTGTCGTATTCCAAAGACGCCGTTCATTTCGAAATCCAGTTTGCTCGAGTCTTCTTGATTGCCTTGCGAAGCTGTTCAGTTTCGACAGTTTGCACTTCGATGAATCTCATTGCTTCGGTCAACCATCGTGCCAAATCCGATTGATTTAAGTGATAAAATACCTGTCGACCCACGCGGCGCTCAGTCACCAAACGATGGGCACGTAGTTGCATCAGGTGTTGTGAAACACCGGAGTGACTGATTTCCAGCGCGTTTTGAATCGACGTGACGTCCAGTTCTCGGCCGCGCAGTTCCTCTACGATTCGAATTCGCTGTGGATGCGCCAGGACACCTAACAAATCCGCCAATTCTTTGGCAACGATATCGCGATGTGGCATCGGCTTTCCCGATAGTCTTAATATTCAAACATCTGAAGCTTTGAATTTTAACAAGGCTGAACGGAGAGGTCAACCCCATGTCGGCAACCGCAATTTCTTACGGCGATTTGCCGAACCTGGTCCATCCGGCCCGCTTTTGATGGACCATGTTTATCAACACGTCAAAGCCAGTTGAGAATCGTGGAATGCTTCGCGTGCTCGTTCGTTTTGAGCTAGGCTTATATCAATAATCAGGTCGATCTTATTTGCGAAATCCAATCGGTTGCGTGCGAGCGTTAAACATTTCAATTGTCTGAAATGGGCCATTCTTGTAGCTAGCACTCGAGCGTATCGTACGTCTACGAACACCGTCATTTCAAGGAAGTATTCACGCCGACGCGAACTGGTTTGATCAAGTTTGCAACTAGCGTACTTGGGCACTACACTTAAACGTAGATTGAGATACCACATGGGCAGTCGATGCATTCCTAGGCGGTTCTGATGAAATTGGGGATGACATTTGCGACAGCGGCGATGCCGGGCGTCGTGCGATCCCGGGACACCTAGTGGCGAAGAAACAATGAAACCAGACACAAAATCTGCCGCGAGCCACTTTCGCGCTCAATCCCAAGACATTGGCCCATCACAAAATTCTGTCTCAACACAATTTCCAAATTCGTCCTATTACGCTCCTGTGAGCGAACCCGCGACTACCTTCTCTGGTAGTAATACGGCAGTGCGCGATCGCCGGAAAACGATAACGCCGAATCGGGTGGAATTGGAATTATGACTTGGCGATAGTCTTGGGCGACCATGTCTCGACGAATTCGAGCGATTCGGATTTGATCTCGCTCCAGTCGGAACCGGAATAGCGCAAGTAGGCGACCCCCGAAGTCTTTAGCGTGATCCATTCGCCCGAGAGCCGTTCGACCAGTTGTTCGAGCGCTGGGTTGTGGCCGACGATTAGTATCGAGCCAACCGACGCGGGACACAAACCGATTTGCGCAATGTACTCGCGGTTGGAGCCTTCATACAGCGACATCGGCGTCTCAATCGGATTCGAGTAATGCAATTGTTCGGCGACCAACCGCGCGGTGTCTTTGGTTCGGACCGCAGGCGACGCAATGATCTGATCGAACTTGAACTGCTGCTGTACGAGCCATCGCCCCATTGCCGGAGCGTCGAGCAATCCGCGTTCGTTGAGCGGTCGGTCATAGTCTTTCCAGCGCATCTCGTCCCGATCGGCTTTGGCATGGCGCATAATCAGTAGCTGTTTCTTCATTTCGGTACTTTCGAATGTTGGTCAAAGCCCTAAGCTGCCGTGCCGTACCGATCACAGTCTGATTAATCACGACAATCGCTGCAAGTTCGCGAATATTGAGGCGCATTTTCCATTATGCGCCACTGCTCAGACGTTGTCGCGTACAACGAGGGCGAATGTCGCCTAAGATATATTCTTTGCGGCCGCGAGAGACTCGTCCAGAACCGACCCACACGAAACTGTCCACACGAATCATTTCCATGAATCTTGAGCGTTCACGAATCAAAGCTGATTTGAGCGGATTGTTGAAGGGAGAAATTCTCTGCGACGACGTCCATTTGCAGCTTTACGCCAGCGATGCAAGTTTATACCAAATCCGTCCACTGGCAGTGATTCGGCCAACGGGTATCGATGATGTGGTCGCTGCCGTTAAATACGCGGGCGAGAACCACATTTCCATTCACCCGCGTGGCTCGGGGACTAGCGTTTGCGGCAACCCGTTGGGATCGGGCTTGGTGATTGATTTTTCGGCCGCGATGCGCCGCGTTGTTCACGTCGACGGCGATCACGTTACGTTGCAGCCTGGCGTGATCTTGGCTAATCTAAATCGACAATTGGCACCGCTCAAAAAACTCTTTGGACCGGACGCCGCGTTGCGCAGCGTGACCACGATGGGTGGCGTTTTGGCAACGAACGCCTCTGGCAGCCATTGGCTCAAATACGGTTCGCCTCGCGACAAAGTCCGTTCGCTGCAAGCAGTCTTGGCCGATGGCCAAGTGATCGAGATCGGCCGCGGCGTCTCCATCGCGCCCGAGTCTCACGCCGCCAAGCTAACCGAACAAGTCCACGACATCGTTACCAAGCGACACGAGATCATCGAGCAACATTCTCCGCGAACGCGTGTCAATCACGCTGGCTATCCGCTTGACGATCTCGATGTGCGTGGCCAAACCGATTTAGCTCGCTTGTTCGTTGGTTCGCAAGGGACGCTTGGAATCATCACTCAAGCAGAATTGCAACTGGACGACGTACCGGTTCACCGAGGCGTCATCCTGTTGTTTTTTGATCGGATGGAAACTGCGGCGCGGGCAGCAATCGACGTAGTGGCAACTGACGTGGTCGCTTGCGACTTGTTGGATCGGCGGCTCTTGTCGTTGGCTCGCGAGGATCAACTGACGTTCAGTCGACTGGTTCCTGCCGAAGCCGAGGCGATGCTTCTGGTCGAATACGAAGGAATCAACAACGAAGAACTGCAAGGCAAATTAAATCAGTTGATCTATCGCATTCAGAAGCGCAAAAAACTTGCATTTCATTCGCGGCTCGCAACCGAAGTCGATGAGCGGAATTTGTTTTGGCGGTTGGCGCGACGAGTCCTTCCGTCGTTATATCGGCTTAAAGGCTCAGGCCAAGCAGTTCCGTTCGTCGATGAAATCGCCGTTGCGCCGGAAGAACTCCCGTCGTTCTTGACGGACGTGCACGTCATTTTGAACCAGCTCGAAGTTACCGCTACCGTTTATTCTCATGTGGGCCAAGGCGTCGTTCACTTGCACCCGTTTCTCGATTTAGGCAACCGACGCGACGTCGAAAAGATGGAGCCGCTCGCAAAACAGATTTACGAACGAACGCTCAAGGTCGGCGGAACCATTAGCGGCTCGCACGGCGACGGACTCAGCCGAACTTGGTATTTGCGACAACAATACGGTCGACTCTATGACGTTTTCAAGGAAGTCAAACGCATTTTTGATCCTCAGAACTTGTTGAACCCCGGCAAGATTATCGACGAACCGCCGAACCAACTCACGGATCATTTGCGACCCATCGAAATAGCGCCACATTGGCGAGCTTCTTCAGAGTCGACAGAAACTGAGCCCGCCAAGAAAGTAAAAGCTGCGGCCACAACATCGCCAGCGGCGCAACTCAAAATTATTACGCCGCTTCTAAATTGGACTCCCCAAGAAATGACATTAGCGGCGAGGAATTGCAACGGTTGCGGCCGCTGCCGAACAACATCGCCCGACGAGCGTATGTGCCCAATTTTCCGAATGCTGCCCAACGAAGAAGCTTCGCCCAGAGCCAAAGCGAACTTGATGCGCGGATTATTGTCCGGTGAACTTTCCGCCGATATGCTTTCGCAAGAAGTGCTCAAGGAAGTCGCCGACTTGTGCGTCAATTGTCATCAGTGCCGACTGGAGTGCCCTGCGGCCGTGGATATTCCGAAACTTATGGTTGAAGCCAAAGCACAATACGTCGCAACCAATGGCTTGCGAATTTCGCAATGGCTAATGACGCGGTTGGATTTGTTGTATTGGTTTGGAGGCCGTTTTCCCTGGCTCACGAATCGAATCATCGGTCATCGCATGGCGCGTTGGTCATTGGAACGGGTTTTTGGATTGGCGCAAGGCCGCAAGCTTCCTAGGTTTTCCCCCAGCTCGTTGATTCGATGGGCCGCAAGACAATCGTTGAATCGGCCCTCGCGAACTTCGCAGCGCAAGGTTTTGTACTTTGTGGATGCGTTCGCGAATTGGAACGATGTGGAGCTTGGAAAAGCTCTAATCAAAGTCATGCAACACAACGGGATCGAAGTTTTCCTGCCACAAGATCAGGGCTTGTCGGGCATGTCGTTGATTTGTGATGGGCTCATTGGACCTGCACGCAAACTAGCACACAGGAACGTCGAACTGCTGGCCGACTTTGTTCGCCAAGGCTACCACGTCGTGACGACTGAACCCTCGGCCGCGCTCGCGATCAAGCACGAGTATCTCAATCTACTTACGGACGAAGACGCTCAGCTTGTTGCCGACAACACCAGCGACAGTTGCAGTTATCTTTGGAATTTGCACACGGTCGGGCAGCTTGAATTGGATTTCAAGCCGCTCAACGCCGTGGTCGGCTATCATCTTCCATGCCATATGCGGGCACTGGATCCTAACATTCCTGGACACAAGTTGATGGATTTGATTCCGGGTTTGGTCGTCGAGTATATCGAACGCGGCTGTTCGGGAATGGCTGGCTTGTACGGAATGAAAATTCAAAACTATCGACGAAGTTTGCGCGCGGGCGTAGGACTAATGACTGCGCTCAGGCGACCGGAAATCGTTGTCGGGGCCACCGAATGCAGCACGTGCAAGATTCAAATGGAGCATGGCACCGTGAAAGCAACTGTCCATCCGATCAAAGTTCTGGCGCTCGCCTATGGGCTGATGCCGGAGCTGAATAATTTGTTCGAAAGGCGCAGCGAGGCGAACCTGTTGTCATGACCGTGAACATCTTATTGTTCGCCGAAGCCAAACTCGCAATCGGCGTTCCATCGCTCGAATTGACACTTCCGAATGGTGCAAGCGTTGGGCAATTAAGGGGGGCGATCGCCGCTCAATTCCCTGCGCTTAGCGCATTGCTCGCACGGAGCGCGTTTGCGGTAAATCAGCGATTCGCGGACGATACGACGATCCTTTGCGAACACGACGAAATCGCCTGGGTTCCGCCAGTAAGCGGCGGCTAAGTTAAACTTTGCACGGCATCGTTTAACCCGAAGCCAACGGCGATGGCTTTGCGCCGAGCGCGCTGACCGTAGCCAAACCTCAGAGCGTTAGCGTAAAATAGACTTCAGTGAGCGTTTCCGCCTACGACTATTATGGCACCCCGAAAAACGCAATCGATGATCGAAATCACAAATCAACCAATCGACGCCAATCAAGTTCTGCGTTCCGTTCACGACGAGCGATGCGGTGCCAGCGTGTTGTTCTTGGGGACGACGCGTTCGATCACCGATGGCCAACAGACAGTTTCGTTGGAATACGAATGTTATGAAGGCATGGCTCGCCGAATGCTGGAAGAACTTGCCGCCGAGGCTCATCGGCGTTGGCAGTTATTGCAATGTTCGATCGTACACCGCGTTGGTCACGTCGGCATTGGCGAATCGAGTATTGCAATTGCCGTCAGTTCGCCTCACCGAGCGGACGCATTTTCTGCGGGACAATGGCTGATCGATTCGATTAAGGATTCCGTACCGATTTGGAAGAAGGAGCGCTGGGCGGATGGAAGCGAAGAATGGCAACACCCCAACATCGAATCGGAGAGTCCGCAACGACTAACATCGCTATGAAAGAATTGCCGATCATCGATTCGTTTGGACGCATTCACACAAATCTGCGAATCAGTGTGACCGATCGATGCAATATTCGTTGCGTTTATTGCATGCCGTCGGAAAATGTTACGTTTCGGCCCAAGCACGAACTGCTGCGGTTTGAGGAGATCACTCGGCTTACGCGCATCGCGGCTAGCATGGGCGTCAACAAACTGCGTATCACTGGAGGCGAGCCGTTGGTGCGGGCTGGACTTTCGGAGCTCATCTCGCAACTTTCTTCCATAGATGGGATTCAAGATATAGCCCTTACGACGAACGGAATGCTGTTGGCCGAGCAAGCGGAGTCACTCAAGGCCGCCGGATTGCGGCGCTTAAACGTGAGCCTCGACGGCCTTAGCGACGAGATTTTTTTTCTGATATCGCGTCGTCGCGGAGTGCAGCGAATCATCGACGGAATCTTGCGGGCGCAACAGGTGGGCTTTGGAAAAATTCGACTCAATTCGGTCATCATCCCAGGCGTTAATGACGGCGAGATCATCGGCTTAGCCCAGTTCGCGCGTAATCATGGCTTGGAATTGCGATTTATTGAGTTCATGCCGCTCAATTCAACCGGGCATTGGGAAATGGATCAAGTCATCACCGGCGCGACGATCCGAGGGATCGTTGAAAAATCCATCGCAACGCTCAAGCCGGTTTTGGAAGCTGATCCGCACCAGCCGGCCCGGGATTACGACTATGAAGATGGCGGCGGCCGTGTTGGATTTGTCGATTCAGTTTCGGAGCCGTTCTGTTCCGGCTGCAACCGATTGCGCGTTACTGCGGAAGGGCAATTGCGGAACTGTCTTTTTTCTGACGATGGTTGGGACGCGCGGGCGCTGTTGCGCAACCCGTCTTCCACGGACGACGAGATTCGTACTCTGATCCGCGATTGCATTCATGCCAAGCGGGCAGGGCACGGCATAAATTCGTTTGAATTCGTTAAGCCTCAGCGGGCGATGCATGAAATCGGCGGCTAGCCAATTATTTTACGATTGCTCCAGAATTACTTGCTCGAAGGATGAGACGTGAGTGACCAAGCTTGGTACGCCGACGGATTGCGATTTCAATGTACGCAATGTGGAAACTGTTGCACGGGCTCGCCTGGCTTTGTTTGGGTGAACAAGGAGGAAATCGAGTCGCTGGCGCGGCTTGCTGGAATCAGCGACGTAGAAGAGTTTGAGCGACTTTACGTTCGAAAAATTGGAATGCGGAAAAGTTTGGTCGAGTTTCCCAATGGAGACTGCGTGTTTTTCGACAACGAAGCGCGGACTTGTACGGTGTACGATGCACGACCACGGCAATGTCGAACTTGGCCGTTTTGGAACTCGAACCTACGATCGCCCGAAGCTTGGAAGGAAACTTGTCAGCAATGTCCCGGCAGCGGAAAAGGAAAACTCTATTCGCTTGATCAGATTCAAAAAAGCGCTGCAATGATCAACATTTGAATCGAGACTTGGATTACACTTGCGATTGTGTTGGTTGATAATACCTGTTGAGCCGCCTACACTTGTGTCGATTCGATTTGCTCTAACTTTACCCAATCTATTTGAAACGGAGCGCCGCCGTGACCAAAAAGGAAATCGTGAAAACGATCTCCGATGAGATTGGGATGACGCAACTCAAGACGAAGGAAATCGTCCAGAAAACATTTGACGCAATTATTGAAACGCTCGTCGAGGAAAAGCGAATTGAGCTACGAAATTTCGGCGTCTTTGTTGTTAGGCGCCGGGCGGCCCGCAAAGCTCGCAACCCTCACACTGGCGATCCGGTTGTTGTCGCCGCGAAATACGTCGTTACTTTCAAGCCGGGCAAGGAAATGGAACAACGGATTTTGAAGCTTGAGAAAGAAGAAAACGCTAGGATGCAGATGGAGCTTGTTCGTGAGTTGGAGGCGAAGCAGATCCAGACTCCCGAGACCAGCGATTAGAATTCGTTTGTTGAGCAGTTTTGAATCGCCACAGTTAGCACGCCCCAGGGTTTCAACTTTAAGTCCACCGTTAAATTCGAGTCACCATGCCAAATGTGCCAAATCCATTTCGGAACTTGCCCTCAGTGAGCCAGCTGATGGATAGCCCGCAACTTAAAGCATTGGTGGAATCCGCGAGCCACAATGTTGTCGTCAACGGCGTTCGATCGTTTCTTGACAAGATGCGAGATCAAGTTTCCCAAGCGGCCGCGTCGGCGAATATCAACATCCCGTCAGCTGCGGAACTCGCCTCGCGAATCGCGGATTGGATTCGTACTGACGACTCGCCCAAGTTGCGGCCGGTCATCAACGGGACTGGGATCATGCTGCATACAGGACTGGGTCGTTCGCCGCTGGCCGATGAGGCCATTCAATCGATCGCGGCTATTTCAGGCGGCTATGCGAGCATCGAGATCGATTTGGAAACTGGTGAACGTGGACATCGCGCGGACGCAGTCCGAAAACTTTTGTGTGAATTGACTGGAGCGGCATCGGCCACGGTCGTGAATAACAATGCCGCAGCGACCATGCTGACGCTTGCTGCAATTGCGGCGGGCGGCGAAGTAGTTTGCAGCCGCGGGCAACTTGTCGAAATCGGCGGCAGCTACCGTTTGCCCGACGTAATGGAATGCAGCGGAGCAAAGCTTCGCGAAGTCGGCACGACGAACAAGACTCGGATCAGCGATTACGAGGGGGCGATCGGCGAGCACACAAAGGCAATCCTAAAAGTCCATCCGAGCAATTATCGAATCGTCGGGTTTACCGAATCAGTCGAACTTGACGCGCTCGTCAAACTTGGGCGGCGGAAGAATTTGCCCGTGATTGATGACGTCGGGTCGGGCGCGCTGATCGATTTTTCGCGATACGGCGTGAAAGACGAGCCAGTGGTCAAGGACAGCATCGCCAAGGGCGCGGATGTGGTCTTGTTCAGTGGCGACAAGCTCGTGGGCGGACCGCAATGTGGCATCATTGTGGGGCGCAATGATCTAATCGAACGCATTGAGCGACATTCGTTGATGCGAGCTTTTCGTGTTGACAAACTATGTTTGGCGGCATTGGTCGCGACGCTTCGGCTATATCGAGACATAAGTTTGGCCGAACAAAAAATTCCGTTGCTTACCATGCTGTCGACGCCGCTGGAGAATTTGAAGTTTCGCGCCGAAAAAATTGCTGCACAACTCCGTGGGACTAGCGGCTTGGGTTCGATCGATGTCCGGCCGGGCTCATGTATGCTTGGCGGCGGAACGGTTCCCGCACAGGAAATTCCATCGATTCAAATTGCGATCGAGCCGACCGGCCAGACAGTCGATCAGCTTGCCGCGCGACTTCGTACCGGCGAACCCGCTCTGATCGGGCGCATTCAAGAAGATCGATTGACTCTCGATCTGCGCACGATCGCGCCGAAATTAGACACGCTTGTCGTTAGGGCTTTCGAAAACGCAAGATCGTTGCCTGGGGCTCCGAATCACGTAAAGGCCGACCAGCGCGAAACTCAACTCGGTTAGCTGCCTACGGTTCGCGGATGCTTGAGTCGAGCTGTCGCAGGATCGGGTATAGAAAATACTCGATCACGCGCCGATCACCGACGCGAATTTCCGCATTCACGGTCATGCCAGGTAACAAGCGATATTTGGCTGGCATGTTCGTTAGTTTATCGGTCTTTCCCAACTCGACGACGGCGCGGTATAGCGTGACCGAAGCAGGTGCTTCTCCTTTTTGAAATGCACCTTCGCTGATCGTGGTCAGAGTCCCGTCGAGCGCACCATGTTTCTGATATGAAAACGCATCCAATTTAATTCGGGTAACATTGCCAATTTTGACCAGTCCAATGTCTTGAGCCTGGATTTCAATTTCCGCTTTAAGCGATGCGTTGACAGGCACTAGCTTGAACAACGACTCGCCGGGCTTGGGGGCTGAGCCAGCGGAACGGTCGGCAACCTCCAGGACGACATATTCTTCGGACGGCAAATCGCGGGGGACTCGCAAGTCCACAAATCCTTTAATGGCTCGTGCTTTAGTAAGCTCTTCGGAAACTTCGTCCCGTTCGCGAGAAGCTGCCAATAAATCTGTCGAAATCTTGGACTGCCATTCCGACTTGAATTCTGCTTCTCGTTTTGAATTGACGTCAAGGTCTTGAATGAGTTGCTCTCGTTCGCTCTGCGATTTTTCGAGCGCCCGTTCTGCGCCTAACTTTTCCAATTCAGCACCGCTTACTTGGAGCTTCGACTCGCTTTTTAGTTCTTTCAATTTCTTGATCGTCTCATAGACTTCGCTTTGGATTTTCAGCTCATCGTGCAAGCGCACGGTGTCGGCAGCATTGTTGACTTGTTGCACCTTGAGTTTTTGGCGCTCGGCGGCAACGGTCGCCAATTTATCGGTGTACTCGCGTTTGCGAGCGCCGAAACTTCTTGCTTCCAAATCCCATGAGCTGGACGCTTCATGGCCTGCCGAAGTAAACTCGACGCCATCGCGCTCCGCCGTTAGACGTGCGATTGCCGCAGCGAGGCTGTCATCGTGGAATTCCAATTTGGCTACATCGGCGTCCGACAATGTAGGGTCGAGCGTTGCGAGAATGTCGCCGCGATGAACGACGTCGCCGAATTTGACGTGAATCTCGCGGATGACCGATGAAGCAACGGCTTGGATATTGATCGGAGATTCGTGAGTGATTAAACGTCCCTGTGAAACAACGATTCGATCGACTTTGGCCCAGCAAGCCCAAACGATTGCCGCCGTGATCAGTGCGATGACCGTATACAACGTCCAACGAGCGCCGCCCGGCAAACTACGTTTCTCGATCTCAACGGCATCTGGCTGAAATTCGATCAGGCTCTTCGGTACGGATCGCTCGCGACGCAGCTTGGGTGCCTTGGTCGGAGGATTCTCTACATGTTGGCTGTTTGTTGTCGCCATAGCTCGCGATACACCTTGCTTTTTTCTAATATTTGCCGATGGTTTCCGATCGCATCGACTTTGCCTTGATCCAACACGATGATGGAATCACTGCCCGCCAGCATGGACAATCGGTGCGAGACCATGATAACGGTACGTCCTTTGGAAATGCGCGCCAAGTTACGTTGGACGATGGCTTCGCTTTCAGGATCCAGCGCGCTGGTCGCTTCGTCGAAAATGAGAATTCGCGGGTCGGTTAACATGGCGCGGGCAATAGCCAATCTTTGTTTTTGCCCACCCGACAAGTTGCTGCCATTTTCTTCCAGTGGGGTGTCGTAGGACAAAGGCATGCGTTCGACGAACTCGTCGGCACCCGCAAGTTTGGCAGCGTAAACGACTTCTTGGAAACTGGCGTTCGTTTTTGCCATTGCGATGTTCTGCCTGATAGTCCCTTTGAATAGGAAATTGTCTTGCAACACAACGCCGATATTTTGCCGCAAATGAGCAACGTCAAGTTCTCGCATGTCCAATCCGTCGATTCGAATAATTCCCGAGCGAACTGGGTACATTCCTTGGATCAGTCGGGTAATGGTCGTCTTTCCGGACCCGCTGCGGCCAACAATTCCGATCAGCGAGCCATTAGGAAATTCAAACGACACGCCATCCAATGCTGGAGTGGATTCTGGCGAATATTGAAAAGTTACATTTTCGAATTCGATACGACCAACGATGGCGGGCCGCAGTCCGTGGCCGATGCCGGCTTCGACCGGTCGATTCATGACTTGACCGAGCATACGAATCGAGAGCGCCGCTTCCTGGTACGAGTGGACCAGCGACACAAGTTGCACGAGTGGACCGGAAACACGGCCCGAGATCATTTGAAAGGCAACCAAAGCGCCCACGGATAGCTGTTCCGAGAACACAAGATTGGCCCCGTACCAAACGATCGCGACCACCATGCATTTTTCCAGGAGTTTAGAAATGCTGGTCGCCAGAGTCGAAATCTTGCCAACGCGAAAGTGCATGGCGACGGACTGCGCCGTGCGATCTTCCCATTTCTTGCGTTGAACCGGCTCCATGCTAAGTGCTTTGACGGTCTGCATGCCGTGGATCGATTCGACGAGCATGGCTTGGCGATCACCTTCAGCTTGATAAAGAGACTCCAGCCGACGGCGATACGGGCCGAGCAAAAGTCCGATAGTCGCGGCCATCAATGCGGAAAACAGCAGCACCACCATCGTAAGTTTTGAGCTGTACCAAAATAAAATCGGCAGGAAGACGATCAAGGCTGTTGATTCCAGCAATGTTAGAAAGAGATTTCCCGTGAGAAATTGGCGGATAACCGAGGTTTGCTGCATGTGCTTGGTTAGGACGCCCGCGGACATTTTCTCAAAAAAGTCCATCGGCAAGCTGACCATGTGCTGAAACGTGCGCGTGGCGACCCGCACGTCGATCTTGCTGGTGGCATGCAATAAAATGTAGCCACGCAAAAAACCTAAAACGGCTTCGAACAAAAGGGCAATCACAATGCCGATCGTAATCACATGCAGCGTCGCGACCGCGCTATGGACGAGAACTTTGTCGATGACGATCTGAAAATAAAGGGGAACGACCAAGCTGATGATGTGGGTAAAAATAACGGCGATAGCGACGTCGGTAAACGAAACGCTTTGGCGGAGAACTTCTGGAATGAACCATTTGAGACTAAACGGTTGATGCGGATCCATCATCGACATGAGTCGCTTGGCGAGAATGACTTCACCGCGCCAAGCATTTTCTAGTTCTGCGCGAGACAAGAACATAAAATCGGAACGATCGGCCATCGGGTCATATACGGCAACTTGTTCGACAACTTTGCGGTCCTCGCCTTCCAAGATCCTAATACCGACCAAGATGACAAAATTCCCGTTGACCAGTCGTGCCATTACGGGAAACGCTTGGCCAAGCCGCATGAGGTGTTTCCAACTAAGCTTGGTATGGCGTGTCTTGAAGCCGTAGTCGGAAGCGATCCGCAAGATCCGTGGGATCGACGGCTCTTCCTCTTCCAAGGAATAATCGTGGATCAGCCGGTCGGCGCTAATGTCCGCCCCGTGATGGCGCGCGACCAGGGCAAGACATCGCAAGGCTGTTTGCGACAATGTTGGAGCTGGCCGTTCTGCGGTCGATTCAGGTGAAGGCGTTTCAGCCGTGCTTTCAACCGCAGTCGGCGGGTCGATATTCGGCAGGTCTGGCGTCAGAGGATTATTTTGTGCCGGGTCATCGATAGAGTTCGTTGCGGTTTCGGTCATGTACTTGCCAATGCAATGACTGCTGACAAAAACAAAAGGCCCCGAGCGGTTCCAACGCCGACGGGGCCATTCGTATTGTCTTTATTCGCGAACGATTAGACGGGTACCGCCAAAGTTCCGAATTCCGTCGTAAATTCCGTCTCGCGGAAATTTCTAAGCTGGGTCGTGGAATAGACAAATATAGACCTCAAATCGATGTCCGAACCAATCGGCAATCCCATTGCACCTTGAATTTCCAAGGTTTCTATGCGAGAACCGCCCCAAGCCATATTCTTGATCACGATACCGCCTTGGGTGTTACCTCCATCCAGCGTTAACTGAATGTCCAAGTCCCGACCGCTATTGATAACTCGGAACGACAAATCTTCGGTAAACGAATCAAAGGCACCAAAACCGCTGAGGGTAAGCGAATCACGTCCGGCGAGGGTTTCTTCGTTAATAACGTCAAAATCGTCACCGAGAGTATAGAAATACTCATCGTTTCCAGCACCGCCTCGCAACGTGTCATTCCCGGAGAAGCCGGTAATTTGATCGGCACCTGCATTGCCAATGATGATGTTATTGACGGCATTACCAAACAGTTCGTCACTGCCGATTCCGCCACGTAGATTTTCAATCAGGGCACCGTAAGCAATTGCGACATTTTGTGAAACGCCACCTAAAGAGCTGTAACGGCCTTCACGCAAATCAGCGATGATTGAGGTTGTTTGATTATCGAGATTTAGAGTATCAATTCCGCCGCCATCCCAAATCGAACTGAACGCGGAATAGTTTGCGGGTAGCCGAATATTTGTATCTCCGGAGTTATAGTTAAAATTCCCGCCATAATCTTTCTGCAGCTCGCGAAGGTCGTACAACATAGGAGATTCGTTGCGCGCCGTAGCGTCTCCATTCGTATAGGACATCATGCTAAAGCGGTTGTTTTCCGTAGCTGGAGGCAAGTTTGTGAAATCAGTAACACCTTCCATAAACGTATGGGTCAGGCCCAGGGCATGTCCCAATTCATGAAACACAACTGAAAGTCCATCAGCGGACGTTTGTTCTGCGTTGAAGTATTCCCTGTCGAACCAAATATCGCCTGGTTTGCCGCCGCCAGCCGGTAAGTAAGCCCAAGCAGCGGTGCCATCGGGTAAATCTGTAAGTCCAAACGTAAATTTCGCAAAGGGAATTGACGTTTGGGGAACTTCTACGAAATCAACATCGAGCATCGTTTCGAAAACTCCAAGAGCTTTGCGAATCGTCGCCCGCTGTGTTCCGTTCATTGGCCCCGGTCCGCCCGTGAATTCTTCGTCGTCGGTCGAATAATAGCCGGGAATGGCCAATAAGAATGTATACGTCAGAACCGTGGTACCCGGACCGATAGACCAGTCGGAACCTGCATCCAACGCAACTTCCGCGTATGCATCGGTATGAATGTTGATGTTTTCCCACTGGCTCCAAAACACGCCGTTAAACGCACGAATAACGAAAATATCGAATTCGCGTCCACGATCGTCTTGGCCCCCTTTAAATTCTAGCCCAGTGAATTGAAATGGAGTCAATTCGTGAACAACACTCTCTTCTAGCTCAATTCCATTTTTCAAAATCTTGGCGGATGATGAACCTTCGGTGAGGTCAATAATCTCGTATTTCGCAATTGCTAATCCCGGTGCTAACGAAATTGCGGTCGAGGCCAATCGTTCTTCATAAGCATCAAGTATCAAAACTCGCGGGATATTGAAATCGGGTGGCGTGACTGAAATGATTTTTGCCGAAGCAGTCGTCGACCAGAATTTTCCATCAAACGCACGAACGCGGAATCGTTCAAAATCAAAATTCGCCGCCGTATGATACTCCACTTGACCTAACTGCGTGCGATTCACCTCGAACCAGACGTTGGGTGTTTGGACAACGCCGTTTACGGTAAAGAATCCTCCGGTCGGCAACACGCCGGTGTCGAAGAACTGGACTTTTTTGATCGTGTTAAGGTCGATGTCCGTGAATATGAATAGCTGGTCTGCGGAAATCACGCGATTGATCGGAATTTCCAAGTCAAATGCCTGAACCGTCGGCGCGAAATTGTTTGCCGTCGTGGTCCAAACCACGTCGACGATGGAACTCCATTTGGCACCATCAAACGCTTGAATCCCAATATTTTCTGATCCCGCATTTAGTCCGCCGGTGTAACGAAGCAAGTGCAAATCTGCCGCGTCAACCGAAAACCAAACTCCCGACGTCTTTTGGACACCGCTAATTGTAAAATAACCGCCACCAGCGCCGAACGAACGATCGACAAACATGAATTTCGTAATCGGATACCCGTCGGGATCGGTGGCGGAAACTAGGCCGTCAACGGCTAATGTCTCAGTCGACAAAATCGATGTGTTGCTCGCGGCGACATTCGGGGCGCGAATATTGGGAACAACGCTGTAAACCGAACCGATGCTGGAAGCGCTCCAAAATTGGCCGTCGAAAGCCTCCACGGTAATCGACTCGTTGGAGATAATTAATGCCGATTGAAAGAAAACACTTGCCAATTGCGAGGCGTCGATTTCGAACCAAACATTCGATGCTTTGCGGATTCCGTTCTGCAAGAAGAAACCGCTTGCCGCCGTACCATTATTGTCGCGAAATCGATACCGCGTGATCGTGGTAACCGGATCCAAATCCGAGACGCTGAACATGCTGGAGAACGCAAGGCGTTTTCCTAATTCAACAAAGGAAGTAAAAACCGTAACTTTTGGCGGAAAAAGATTAGGCATGTGATGACTCCAGTCGAAACGTCGCAATTCTCTGTTTCAAAAAACGCAAAAACTAAAAATTCGGAGATTTAGGTGGCTTGGTCGTTTCATTTCGGATGGGACTCGGGATCGCATTGACCGCCCCATCATTATCTCGTGGCTTCACCAAACCCGCGTTGATCAATTGTTTGACCAAGTCCTCCATGGCACTAAAGCTCCTCAAAAAACCGTCAGGTGGCATGATGATGCGTTCGCGATTTTCAAAGCGCGGCTGTTCGCCTTCTCGTCGCGAACCAACCAACGAAACCAAACTCATTCTCACCATCCCGCCTGCCAAAGTAATTTCGCCAATTCCATCTGCGTAAAGTTCCCGTGGGGTATCCATTCGAAATTTCCTATTCCTTGAAAGCTACCGCTTTGCGACAGCACTACTTGTGTTACTTGATTGTGCCAAAACGACTGCCAAACGACAAAATCGCTGACATTTCTTCACTTCATAATAGTCAAGTCGGCCACGTATTGTCCATAGTTTTGCGACTTTGACTGAAAACCCCAGATTTCCGCCAAGACTTCAAAAACGGTCCCTAACTCCCGAGGTCCCAAACACCCAAGTCTTCCAGATCGCCTAATCTTTTGTGCAAGTGCCGCTAAAGTCAAATCATTTTGACGGTCGATTGGAGTTTAGGGGTCGTGTCGATTACACCGCTTAGTGCCTTTGCGGCCCAGAAACCATCAAGAACTGTGACCGACATGACGTCCGAAAAAATAGGATTTCTTAGACGCATACGCGTTTGGATGCTTGGAACCAACGAGCCAACTCCTGTTGCTTGGGGAGTAACCCTTGGCCTCCTAATAGGACTCGTTCCAAAGGACTCCGTGTTTACTTACTTGGCCGGCCTGGCAATCCTTGCGATTTCCGCCAATGTCATTTGCGGGTTCCTATCAGCCGTCTGTTTCACCGTCGTCGGCTGGCTTGCCGAACCGCTGCTTCACAAGCTCGGAGCGATCGTTTTGACAAACGAATCGCTTCTGCAAGTTTGGGCTGCGGTCTATCAAATGCCGTTTGCCCCTTGGACCCGATTCAACAACACGATTGTCATGGGCGCACTAGTCGCAAGCGCCATCTTGGCGATTCCAATGTTTCGGATCAGCCGCAACTTGGCTGCCCGCATTTTCCCTCGTGCGACGAATTATTTTGGCCAGATCGCGACACCGGGTTGGCCGTCAGTTTCCCCGACAACAACCCAAGCAGGCATTTGATGGTTCGCTGGAAGAATACCGTTGCCCGGTGGACCCTCGTTGCAATTGCGACGCTTGGAATTTGGGTCCTTGTAAACCCATTTCGAAGTAGCAATTTCGTTCGTTGCTGCGAATCGATAACTGGGTCTCATGTCGACGTCGGCTCGCTTCATTCCAGTATGCGTTCACGAACGATCCAGATCACAGACTTACAAATTGCCGATCCACACGATGCGACGAGAAACTTGTTCCAAGCGGATGCGGCGGCATTAAGTTTTGATCGGTCACGCTTTTGGCATCGTGAAATGGTGATCGATCACGGTTCGTTGCGCAACCTTCAATTGGGCGCAGGTCGCGATTTAAACGATCCTTCGTCGACAAGTTCGAAAAGCGACGTCCAATGGCAGGCGGCGGAATGGAAAGCGGAACTCGCCGAGTCTTGTGCTCGGTTTATCAGCCAATTGAGAGTACCTGAATTTGACCTCAACCGACATGCGATAGAAATCACGCGTGTTGCGCAAGCCACTCGCGCAAACTTGGCTTCACAATTCGAGCTGAACAAGACCGAAACGCAGTGTCTTCTTACGCGTTTAGCGGAAATGCAGTCGACGCTTCAAGATCCTTGCGGCAATCCTTTACGCAATGCGGAACGCGCCTCCGTCATGACATCATGCGTCCAAGCGTTGCAGGACGATTGGACCAAGGCCAACGAAAACCTCGGCACCTTGCGAAATGCAATCGAAGAATCGCAACGGGCTTTGCACGCAGCAATGGATGCCGACTCGGAAGCCATTCGGAAACAAGAAACAAACGTCGTTGTCGATGGCCAATTGCTGTCCAAGATTTTGCTTGGGCCTGCACAAACCAATCGTGTTGAAGAAATCATTTATTGGATTCGTTGGCTGCGTGCCGCCGCGCCGAACTACGATAAGCATTTGCGGACGGCTCGACGCTGGGGAGTCGATGTCCGCTTTCTGACGGCCAATCAGCCGGATTTTTTGATCCGCTCGTTGGACTTCGATGGAACTGGACCTTTTGGTGGCCAAATGATGCTGTTCACCGGCCACGCAAGCAACGTCACCTTGCAGCCTTCGTTGTTGAGCCAACCTTGCGTCATCGAGTTGCAGTCGCAAGGATTAAATCCGACACGAATTTTCGCAGAACTTGATCGTCGAACCAAGGAAAACATCGACCGCATCAAGATTGAATGCACTGACGTTCAGCATCCTGGTCAAACGCTCGGCAATTCCGATTGCATTTCGCTTGACGTTAGCCCAACAAAAATTTCCCTTGTCGCGGACGTTCGCCTGTACGGTGACACGATCGAGGGCACCGTGAAAGTAACGCATTCCGAGGCTGCGATGCGAATGCGATCCGCCTCGCCAAGCATTGGTGGTTCGGAATACAGCGCCGCGTTGAATCGCGAATTGGTCGCACTAAACAAATTTTCCAGCGAAATTCGGCTTAGCGGAAAGCTAAACAACATGCGGCTCGATTTGTCGTCGGATCTTGGGCCGAATCTCAGTGGCTCTACGACACAGATCGCCGCAGCACGTGCCAAGGCTGCCGTCCAAGACAATCTAGCCCAGCTCCAGCAACACTATCAAACGGAATTTGCGTCCCTCAATGGGGCGTTCCAAAACAGCTTGGAAGAAATTGCCGAATTGCTTCAGTCGAATGGAACCCGTATGGCTGAACTGAATCAGCTTGTTCCAACGCCGGACGGATTGAATCGCATTCGTTAATGCTTCTGCGTTAAAACCGCGCTAAACTGATCTTTGGATAGCATTGGACTAATCCATACATCCGGCTCCCTCAGCGTCAGCCAAGTTGCAGTTGCGCCAATGATAAAGGTGCTTGCCTGCCGACGGCAGAATCCGTTACGCAAAAGTCGATCAAGATGAAGCGGGCTCGTCTTTGCACCAATCGAATTCGTCAGCCCGCAGTTTGCGACGAAATCGAAATCTCCATCGACTTGAATACTATGGCGACCGCTCGTTTGATTTTGATTTGTGTACTCGCGTTTGCTTCGACTGCCACCGGCGTTATTGCCAGACAACAAGACGGACTTGTCCCGATATCGCCGCACGAAGAGCAGGGTAGACGCGCTGTGTTAATTCGCTTTGGACGTCCAGGCCAGGAAGAATCCCTGCAACAGGACGAAATACTCCCGTCGCCGAAATTCTCCGACGAATCGGCGAATAACCAGCAACCAGACATTTCTCTCGATCCGACATTGGACGCCAAACCAGACTCGCGTGTCGGCGAACCAATTCGGCAACGATACCCCGACGGCAAAGTGCAAGTCCTTCGATACGTTCGCCAAGACGAATACGGCAATTACTACAACGATGGACCTTGGAAGCTGTTCAATCGAACCGGCCAAATTATGGCCGAAGGCCAGTTTCAAGACGGCGCCATGCATGGAACTTGGAGCCGCTGGCATCCAATCAACTCCGAAGGCATTTTTCGAACCCAGTCGTTCGCCAGCCAACAAGGTCCATTTCTATCCATCGCGTCGTTCAATAGCGGCAAGCTCGATGGCGTGTGGACCATTTACGATCGGTCCCGCCGCAAGATTTTCGAAATGCAATATGTCGACGGTCTGCGGCATGGCACCGCGACTTGGTGGAGCACCACGGGGTACCTCGCGCGGGAAATGCACTTCGACCAAGGGCTCCCTCACGGCCAAGCGATCGACTACGACAATGGACAGAAACCGATCACTCAAACCAATTACATCCACGGCCGCCGCGTCTTTTCCCAAATCGCTTATCACGGGGAAAAGCAAAAAAAATCGGAGGACTTTTATCTCGACGCCAAATTGGAGATCAGCGGCGAAGACAATTGGTGGGACGCAAAACCGGCCGAGTATGCTCGTGCGGGGCAACCCGTTCGGCACGGCTCCACAAGTTCGTGGTACGAAAACGGACAACCAAGCCTCGAAGGAAGTTTCAATGAAGGGACTCGGCAAGGTTCGTTTACTTGGTGGCATGCGAACGGTCAGATGCAATTGGGCGGCGAATTTAACAACGATCAAAAGTCCGGCGTGTGGACCTGGTGGCACGAAAGCGGCATGAAGGCCGTGCAAGGAAAATACGCCGAAAACAAGCCCATGGGTGTGTGGAGTTGGTGGGACGAAACCGGCAAGGTCATCCGCTCCGGCGACATCGCCAGCGGCGAAATCAACTTGCAGCAACCGATCGAAGGCGACACGCCAAACCTTTACCCTCCGACCGTCGAAGCACTTGAAGAAATCACGCCGAAAGACCCTGCCCAAACAAGCGGCTCCTAACTTCCTGTTCGACATCGATAATCGAATTTTTGCCTTCGACTGAGAAACGCCGTATTTATTGCGTCTTGAGCATTTCGGCGGGTGTTGTTTCAAAGGCTTGAACGAATGCGCGTTCGAAATTTGAGCCGTCGCGAAGTTCGTTGATCATCTTGTTCAACCGCTTGTCGCCGCCTGCTTGTCGTAAATACTCGACAAATTGAAATCCGACCAAGCCAGCGTCGTCGTCGGTCAAGCGGCCGTTGATGAAATCGTCTCGGTTCACTATTTTCTTCGTCAACTCAGCCGACTTTTGAGTCCAAAGTTTGACTACATCGTCGCTGGAAGAAATTTTGGCTGCGATCGAATAGCCTAATCCGTTCGCGAACCAGTCGGGAACGTCCGATGCCAAGCCCTTTACATAGGCGGCGGTTATGTTTCGCGCAAGCCAGGGTTTAAGCTGTTGGTAATCCCCTGGCTGGGCTTGGAACACGATGTACGCGTCGACTTGATTATTGCCCCAATGATTCGACCACTGGCTCGGCAAGTCTCGTTGTTCGATCATCTTGCCAAACTCGCCGTAATCGTACCGAACCAAGAATAAATACGCTGCGATCTTGCCTTTGACGAGCGGCTCCTTGGCAGTCGCTCGCAATTGACTGGCGACACGATTGGCGACTGATTCGGCCAACTCAGCAAACTCATTCAGTTTACTTTCTTCGTTAGGAGCCAAGACGACGAAATTTTCAGACTCGTGGACGACCGCTTCCTTGCCACCCATCACCAATTGCCAATTGGCCGACGCACGCTCGGCTCGTTGAATCGACAATTCTTCATGCGTGGCTTTGGCGGTTGCCATCCGAGCGACGATGTCCCGCAAGTTCGAATTCGGATTGCCGCCATCGAATTTTGCACCTTGATCGATCCATCGGGCGATTGCTTGAATTGTCTCCTCGTCGAGCGGCGCACTGCCAGCGGGCATCTGCTGGCCGCCGCCGGTCCCGCGCAACTTTTTAACCAACAAGCTCTCTTCGCCTTGGTTCGCGCGAATCGCCACACCGCTATCGCCGCCGCGCACGATCGATTCGAACGTGGCGAGGTTCAATCCACCCCGCACATTTTGTGCGTCGATATGGCAAGCAGCGCACGATTCAAGCAAATTCGGAGCGACGTGATTGGAAAAGCTAACCACTTCCTTTTCGCCCGGTGCAGCGACTGGCTTTTCGGCGATCGACGCGGGTTGGGCTGCAGCATTTTTCGCGGTCAATTGTTTCAAATTCTTGACTGTATCCGCGTTGCCGAAACTCGCTCCAGATTGAATCCATTGGCGAAGCTGCAATAATTCTTCGGCCGTAACTTTGTTTCGGCCCTTGGGCATAACTCCCGATTCGATGATGGTGAATAATTCGCTTTCGTCCGGTTCGCCGGCGACGATCATCGCAGGTTTTCGCGACAGGGCCTCGATCGTCTCCATGCTAAATCGCCCGCGTCGCGCATCGATATGGCAGCGACCGCATTTCTGGACCAACATCGGCGCTATCGCAGACGCAAAAGCCATTCCCTCAGCCGAATCCATTTCGGTCGCTTTTGTCACTAAAGTTGTCGCCGGTTCGACCGGCTTGAGTTCTGGCAGGGCGGGAAGCGTGGCTCCTTTTTCGAGGATCGAGCCTCGCAAGGTCGTCATGCGAACGATGTCCGCCGACAAGATGCCGGTTTGAGAAGGATCTGCCGTTGCCAATAATTCCGTGATTCGCTGATGAGCGCGCAACCAATATCCGGCGGCGCGATTCACTTCCGCTTGGGAAAGCAATGCAGCCGCTTGATCGATATCGCGACTAATTCGTTTCGCTTGTGCACGCTGCTCAAACGTCGGCTCATCGGCACGCAATACAGTTCCAAGACACAACGAAGCAACAGCCGCAATAACGCATCGCTTCAACATAGATTTACTTGCCTACGTCGATAACTCAATGGATTCTGTTGCACTGAACAGCTGTGCTGTTTTCGTCGGTGGTTCGGCCGCAGGGGTATTTAACGTGATCGCTACATAGACCGCCAGCCCCAACATCATAAGCACAGCCGCGACCATCCCCATAATAATGTACTTTTGCTTCTGATACTGCTCCTTTTTGCGCTTTTGGATTTGGGCGGCTGGCAAGGCTAATAAATCAGCCAACTCTTCGGAAACGGCAGCGTGCGATTTATGGGCCGAGCCGTTTACACCATTTGCAAAAGCAGTTTTGGCCGGACTGGTCGCGACGGCCGCATTAGCTTGGGTGCGTCGCGCAGGCGTGTTACCGGACGCATCAATCACAGCCACGTTCGAAGTACGAACGGCACGAGTTGAGTTTGTGGCACGAGCTTCCAGTGGTGCTTTTGCCGCAGCGGCCGCCGTTGACGCGATGATTTTGTTGGAATCGGATTTTTGCCCTTTCGCAGCAGCGGCACCGACGGGAACGGTTTTAGTCGCATTGCGGCCCACCGTTTCACCGGCGGGAAATTCTCGATTGGCCATGATTGTTGACGTGGCCAACTGCGAAGCCATTTCGTCTTGAATAGCTCGAAGCTGTTTTGCGACCTCGCGACAATCCTGAAAACGGAGTCGCCTGTCTTTACGCATCATCGTTTGACAAGCTTGCAACAAACTTCTTGGGCAGTCGGGACGAAATTCATCAATTGGCCTCGGTTCTTTCATTTGATGCATCGCAATTCGCTGAGCCAAGGTCCCTTCCGGAAACGGAGGCTTGCCCGTCAAAAGATAATACAACGAGCATCCCAAGCCATAGATATCGGCGCGGTGATCGACTTCGTGGCTGTTGACGGCTTGTTCGGGTGCCAAATAATCGGCGGTGCCCAAGACCCTTTCGTTGTGCGCCATTGTCACGGAGCATTCGTCTTCGCGGAATAAAGCCAAGCCCAGGTCGAGGACCTTCACAATGTCGCCGCTAGTGACGAGTAAATTCGCGGGCTTCACGTCGCGATGAACGAGTTTAACATCGTGCGCGTGTTGCAATCCAATCGCGGCCTGAAAAATATAGTCGGTCGCCTCGCGGTAATTGAGCGGCCCTTTCTTTTTGACCAAGTCGTACAAATTCAGGCCCTCGACATATTCCATGACGAGGTAATGATTGTCGCCTTCATGATCGATATCGTAAACGCGAACTATGTTGGGATGGCTGAGCGCGGCGGCGGCGCGACCTTCCTTATAGAAGCGGTCCAAGTAACTACTGTCATCCACGCGGCTTTTCGGGAGAACTTTGATCGCTCGTGGTTGCCGCAACATCGTGTGCTCGGCCAAGTACACACTGCACATCCCGCCGCTGCCTAAAAACCCAAGCAATTTGTACTTGCCGAGGAAGAAGCCTTTATACTTGCCGACACGAAGTTTCTCATCGTGCCACGCTGTAATAATGTTCGCCTGAACGAAGTACTCCGCAACATGGTCGAGAGTTATCGCCGCGCCATGACGCTGTGTCAAATCCGTGGCCGCTTCTTGTAGGCGCGGCCGAAGAACCAAACCACTTCGCTCCAACATCGCCAAATACTGTCTGGGACTCTGTTCCGACATTCCGTTCGCCTGTAGGATGACCATAGACTTAATGGCACGCGGTTGAAAACCGTTCCCGTGCAATCAAGAATCGCGCAATAAAAAGAGAATCCGTACGAGGCCAGCAACTCTATTCTAATCCATTGCTTTGACTTGCCAAACTAGCCGTCAAAAGTTTCCCGTTCCCCTTCTGATTCCGCTGCCGATTATGTCGAATTGCAGCTTGCCGAAACACTTGGCCGTTTTCGCAAAATACTGGGAACCAGGCGAAGTCAAAACGCGGTTGGCATCGACGATCGGCCCCAAACCGGCAAGTCTGATTTACCAGGCACTTGTCCAGAACATACTCAGCCGGCTTTCCGGGTTTTCCGGTCGCAAGTCCATCGTTATTTGGCCACCGGAGCGAGTAGTCGCGTTTGAATCGGATTCCCCAGACGGGTGGGAATCCGCTCGCCAAGCCCCCGGAGACTTAGGAAAAAAATTGTCCGAGTTCTTTCGTTCGCAGTTCGCAGAATATCGACAGCGCGTTGTCGTCATTGGAGCCGACAGCCCTGATTTGCCAATAAATTTCATCACCGAAGCGTTCGAGCTGCTTCGCGACCGTCAAGTCGTCATCGGTCCGGCGGTCGATGGCGGATATTATCTCATTGGCATGAACGAGTTCACACCGATTTTCGACGAAGTCGATTGGGGCACGCCTCAAGTCCTCGCGCAAACAGTAAAACACCTCGAACGATTGAATGCTCGTTTTGCGTTGCTGGGAATTTGGCCAGACGTCGACCGCTGGGATGACTTATTGAAATTGCAAGTCAGACTCTCCGAATCCAAATCCGATCCGGCGGCAGTGGAATTGTTGCATCGCATTCAGGAAATACTTGCGACGGTGCGACAATGAGTCGACACTTGGTTGTCGTTGGCGGCGGCGTCATTGGTTTGTCGATCGCTTGGCAAGCAACGCAGCGGAATTTCGAAGTGACGCTCATCGACTGCGGACCGATTGGGCACGAAGCATCTTGGGCGTCGGCCGGAATTCTTCCCTACGTGAATCCGCAAACGGCCATGCATCCGTTGGAAAAGCTTGCTGCCGCAAGTCATGACTTGCACGCGCGATGGTACCCTGAATTGCTCGCAGCAACAGGCATCGATTACGAATTCACTGTCGCCGGAACAATTCACTTTGCCCGAACGCGGGCGGAAAGAGCCAGCCTCATTGGATTGGAACAACGCTGCCTCGACGAGCGAATTCCTTTTCAGACTCTGACGATGGAACAACTCGGCCGCGAAGTTCCTTCGATGCATCGTCTTATCGAAAGTCGTCATATAATGCACGCCACGAAGTTACTCGCCGACGCACAGCTTCGTTCGCCACGTTTTCTCTCGGCTTTAGCGACAGCAGGCCGCAAGTGCGGCGTTCGAATCGTCGAACACGCGGGCGAAGTTCGCCTACTATCCGGGAACGGATTCATTCAGAGAGCCGAAACTGGAAACTTCGGTTCGATCGCGGGCGATGAATTCTGCGTCGCCAGCGGGGCTTGGTCGGCGGAGCTTTTGCGTCCGTTAGGAGTAAAGATCGATTTCGTACCGATTCGTGGGCAAATTGTGCTGTACCAATTGGAACGCCAGCCGTTTTCGCCAGTCGTTTACGAAGGGGGCAATTATCTCGTGCCGCGGAATGACGGCACCTTGCTCGTAGGTTCGACGTTGGAGGACGTCGGGTTCGATCGAACCACCACACCAGAAGCAATCGAAGTGTTATCGCGTTTCGCAAGCGAAGTCATTCCGGAACTAGCAGGTCGCGAGCCCGATCGTGCATGGGCCGGGTTGCGTCCAGCAACTTTTGACGGCTTTCCGTACATCGGTCGAGTCGTCGACTTTCGAAACCTAACCCTCGCCGCCGGTCACTTCCGTGCCGGAATTCACCTAGCCCCCATCACCGCCATCGCAGTCTGCGATTTACTTGAAGACTTGCCTTTCGCTATCGACCTCACGCCATTCCGCGCAACTCGAGGTCGAAGTCAAATTTCAAATTGAAACTTGGCTTATTGAAAACCGCACGCTGATTATTCTGGCCGGAGCGGGAGCCGCGAACGAGCTCGGAGGGAGGGGCTGGGGAAACAACGTGCGGCAATTTTTTTACACTTTCATTTTCGGCAAAAGTTGCTTGTGTAGCAAGTCTTCGGTTCATCGAGTTGTTCGCGAAATTCTTCGCAATCCGGCACGATTACATTCAATCTAAAAGCCTGGCCCGACATTACTCTGAATTGCTTTCTGTCGCCGAATATCGACAAAAATCGGCGTTAGCCCACCAATTGTGCAGAAAAACAAAATTAGGACAAACTCAAGAGTTGTAGCGCTGCGACCGCCGACACGCATGCAAAGGTACAAGAGTGGAAGAATCTCAATCGCGAATACAAACCAACCGGACGCAAACGTGAAGATGACCTGTACCCAGTCGTGTGGAACACGTTCGCAGTTTGCAAAACGATAGGAGGGATCGAAATGCGGATCTGGCTTCCCTTGACGGTGAGAACGGGGACAGGTCCAGTTCTTGACAACAATGCCGGTAAATTGGACCTAGTATCTCTCTTGAGGCACCCGTTGCAATGATTGTTGACGAGGTGTCTTCTTTGGAAAAGTAGTTCTCTCAGGATGGCCATCCTGAGAGAACGGCGGCTTGTAGATCGATTGGACCTTGGTCGGCAAAGACCGTGGGACAGCGTGATCGCGAGCCGTTTCATTTCAAACCCGAACCGTCGCATGAGCCGTATCCTTACGAGCTCGAATTTACTAGGAAGGGACAAAATGATTTCTTTATCTTACTCGTTCTCAAAGTTCGTTGGTATCGATGTCTCCAAAGAAACACTCGATGTTGCCGCCAATGGCCAAGCGGCAACTTCGGGGACAGAACGGGGACAGGTCCAGTTCTTGACAACAATGCCGGTAAATTGGACCTGTCCCCGTTTCTTGCTCAACCGGGGCAACTGTTTCATCCGCTTCCTGCGAAGATGCTTTACAAAAACTGTTTGTAGAAGCGATGCGCAAGGCCGGCTTGTACAACCAGATGCCAGCGGGCGTTCTGAAGTTCGACTGGGTGGTCAACATCCAACCGGTCGGCAATGGCCAGGCGGTGCTCAAGTATCTTGCGCCGTATGTTTACCGGGTGGCGCTCAGCGACAACCGAATCCTGGCGGTTGACCGGCAAGGTGTGACTTACAAGGTGAAACCATCGGGCAAGGAACGCTGGGTGACGCGGCATGCAAACGGCGAGCAGTTCGTTCGCAGCTTTGTGCAGCACGTTCTGCCGCGCGGGTTTCAGAAAATTCGTTACTACGGCTGGATGAGTCCCAACTGCAAACTGCAATTGGCCGATGTCCGGTGGCTGGTCTGCCTGTGGCGAGGCTGGACGTTTTGGCTGGGCAGCGCGCTGTTCCAGCCTGAACCAGGAAAGCGTCCGGCCCCCGAATGCCAGCGCTGCGGCGGTGAACTGGAACTGATGTTGATCACCAACCAAGTCGGCGCTACGATCTGGCAGCGGCGACCAACCAGGCAGCCTACCCAGCGAGGCCCGCCATGAATCCGACTGGACTCAAGCAAACCGAACTGCAAAAAACGATTCGCGCCAACGTCCCGCCACCGGTCTGCGCAGTGTGCGAAAAACCAACGCTGAAACAACCGACCCAAAGCATCTCACGCCAAAAGCCAGTCGCCGAAACGCCCGCAAACTGTCATCCATCCGGCCCGACGCTCATCCACCTTGACCCGGCGTCAAAAAAGAATCGGAATCAACCGTCCCGGCGGAACCAAATCCCAAGAGCAGTCCAATACATTCCCGCATCGACTGGCCGCTAACATCCCACAGCCTATCACCGGGCTTCTTGAATCCCGACGCGTCGGGAAGCATCGGCTCCGTTCGGTCCAGTCTTATACCAACCCAACGCCTAGCGCTCACTACGCGATGTCAAATTCTTATTGGGTATAGATCATGGTGGTCTCGACGCTTCTGTGTCCTAGTAACTCATCCAGTCTTGGAATTGGGGTTGTCGGAAACGAGATTGTTGAGTGAGAATTCGGGTAACACGGAGGTTACCATGAATAAAAAGTATATCGTTCGACTTTCGGACGAAGAACGTCAGGACTGCCAGGAAATTGTCAAAAGGCTTAAGGGAACGTCGCAAAAAGTTCGCCGAGCGCAAATTCTGCTGAAGGCTGACGCTGACGGTCCAAGCTGGATCGATTCGAGGATCGCCGAATCCTTCAACTGTCGGGTGCAGACGATAGAGAATCTTCGGAAACGGCTGGTGCCGGAAGGCATTGAACTGGCCCTGGACGGAAAGAAACGCGAGCATCCGCCGACCCGGCACAAACTGGAAGGCGAGGGTGAAGCCCAACTGATCGCGATGCGTTTGGGCAAGCCGCCGGCTGGGTTCGGTCGCTGGAGCCTGCAACTTTTGGCTGATGAATTGGTCGCGCTGGAAGTGGTCGATTCGATCTGTGCCGAGACGGTTCGCCAGACGCTTAAAAAAACGGGATGACGAAACGCAAGATTGAATATTGGGTGATCCCTCCGGAGCAAGACGCCGAATTCGTAGGTTGCATGGAAGAAGTGCTTGAAACGTATGCCACCGCATACGATCCGCAAAATCCAGTGCTGTGCATGGATGAGCAGCCGGTACAGTTGCTCAAGGAAACACGCTCGCCGATCGCTGCCAGCAAAGATCACGCCGAGCGAGTCGATTACGAATACGAACGTAACGGCACGGCCAGCATCTTCATGTTCGCCGAACCGCTATCGGGTTTCCGCCAGGCGACCGCACGCGAACATCGGACGAAAAAAGACTGGGCGCTTGAAGTCGCTGATTTGCTCGATACGCGGTACGCCGAATGCGACAAGCTAACGCTCGTGCTGGACAATCTCAACACGCACACCAAAGGCGCTTTCTACGAGGCGTTTGAACCAGAAGTAGCGAGGGCCTATGTGAAGCGTCTGGATTTCGTTTACACTCCCAAGCATGGTAGCTGGCTGAATGTTGCCGAGTGTGAACTCAGCTGCATGACCAGTCAGTGCTTAAGCGGTCGTCGCCTGGGAGAAATGGAACTATTACAGAGCGAGATCGCCGCCTGGTCGCATCGAACAAACGAAAAACAACGCGGTGTCGACTGGCAGTTCAAAATCGACCACGCAAGAACAAAACTCAAACGACTCTACCCTAAAATCAAGACTGGATGAGGCACTAGTGCCAAAGGCGTAAGCATTAACTTGCCCGGCGCGGCCTTGTCTACAGCCTCATCGGGAACAGCAGCGCTTCCCGGAACATCGCTTTCGTACGATGCCGGGGCCCCCGCGCGCAAGACGAAATGCTCCCCGTGAAACCGGGCTGTTATCGGAAAAAGTCGTCGCGCAAGCCGAACGACGATGTTTTTGTTGGGATCATTATGATCGGTCTTTAGAACCAGCATCTTGATCGCGGTAACGATCAAGAAGGCCCCGAAAACGTACAAGACCCAGTGAAACTTGGCAATGAGCACCGCACCCACAGCGATCATCGCCAACACAAAACAGATGAACCGCACCCAAAGCCAAATCACGATCACCCCTCCCCTGTTGTCCTGCCACCGCTGACGAACAACAAGATAAGTTGCCGGGTCGGCTGCAAGGACATTGCATCGCGAAAAGCCGAGATGATGTTCTGGTCGACTTCATCGGCTGGTTCGGCAGCGTCCGGCCCAAGTGCTCGCGGCCGGCCGTCAACTCACGGCGGCAAGCGCATGTCTTCCAGCATCTGGGTAAACCGCAGGTCCGAGCGCAGGCTGTCCAGCGTGGGATCGACCTTGAGCCAGACGACCAACGGGTCGCGCTCGTCACATGCCTTGCTTAGCCACTCGAACGCCTCTTTTTTCTCGCCGAGGGCCGCGTGGATCCGCGCCATCGCGAACGCATCCCCGAACCGTCGTTGAGGCATCCCTTTCAGTTCTGCCAGGACCTTTTGGGCATCTTCCCTCCGACCCGCCATCGCGAAGGTATAGCCGAGAAATCCATGAATGTGCGGGTGCTTGTGGTCCTTCATGGCCGCGATCGCTTCGTCATACATTCCCTTCTGGGTATAAGCCCGTCCCAATTCAAAATACGCAAGCACGAAGTTGGGATCCAATTCCAGAGCGCTTTTGGCCTTGGCGATCGCTTGGTCTGGCTGACGCATCCAGTTGTAGCACAGGGCTAGCTCGTACATCCTGGGTGCCGCGAGCGGATCGAGTTCTTGGCCTCGTTGAATACTGACCAGAGCTTCCGGCAGACGGCCCATGGCCGCCAGGTAAAACCCGTAGATATTCCGAGTGAACGGCACGTTCGGATCGGACGCGATGGCCTGTTTGAGCTCGCGCTCAGCCGCCGCCCAGTTCCAGTCGTCAAACAGGTATTGCACTCCCAGCACGCTGTGTGCATCCGCCAAAGACTCATCGATCTTGAGGGCCAACGCCAAGTGATTTCTGGCTTCCTGGTAGGTCACCCGCGGCCCCTGGTGAAGCGAGCCCAGCAGGGTGTAGCTCCGCGCCAACCCGACATGTGCGAGGGCGTATTTCGGATCTTTCTTGACCGCCCGTTCGAAGTACTCGATCGCGTTCTTCAAGCCATCGGGGGAGAATTTGTTCAAGTGGTACAGCCCCTCGCGGTAGAGAAGGTAGGCTTCGTGGTCTTCCGTGTAGCGCTGGGTCAGCCGTTGTTCCTCCTCGCCAGTCACGTTTAGCCGCAGGTGCGCGGCGACATCGCGGCCGATTCGGTCCTGCATGTCCAGAATCCCGCCAAGCTTACCCGGGTAAGTTTGGCCCCAGAGTTGGTTGTCCTCCCGGGCGTCCACTAGTCGCACGGTGATCGAGAGATCGTCTCCTTGCTGGTGAACCGTGCCGGTTACGACCACCTGGACGTTTAGCTCCCTCCCGATCGTCAGGACATCGGTGTTTTGCAGCTTGTGGCGCGAGGCCGAGGTGAGCGACCGGACCTTGAGGTCGCGGCGGCGTATCTGCGAGAGGCTATTACTAATGTAGTCCGCGAGGGTGTTGCTGAAGTATTCCGTCTTGGGATCGCCTCCGATGTTCTCGAAAGGCAGGACCGCTACGGCGTCGACCGCCGTGGCATCGGGTGGTGGACTGCCGGTTTCTCGCGTCAGCAAGTACGCCGATGCAGCGACCATTCCGATCAGCAGTACAGACGCAAGGAAGCCGACCAGACGCAGCGAGAAACGGCGGGCCACCGGAGGCTGATGGCGGACGGGGGCAGTCATTGCCGCCCGCAAGCCCAAAGCTAAATCGCGAGCTGATTGGAGCCGCGCGTTTGGGCTTTTGGCTAGGCACTGCCGGATGAGGTGCCCCAGTTCCGCGGAGAGCTGGGTGCCCGAAGCCGTCGGGTCCGCCGGTTCATCATGCAGGATCGCCGTCATGGTTTCCGCGGTGGTCTCGCGCTGGAAGGCACGCCGCCCGGTCACCATCTCGTACAGCACACATCCGAAGGAGAAGACGTCGCTGCGCGCGTCGGCCGGCTGCCCGCGTACCTGTTCCGGAGACATATAGCCAACTGTGCCCATCACCGTACCTGCGTCCGTCTCGGCAAGGACGCAAGAAAGGGTCTCGCCTTGCGTATTCGGCAGCGGCGTGACCCGAGCCAGTCCGAAGTCGAGGATCTTCACGCGCCCGTCGGCAGTCAGGAACAAGTTCTCCGGCTTGAGGTCCCGGTGAACGATGCCTTTGGCGTGGGCCGCAGCGAGTCCCTCCGTGATCGCCGCGCCGACCTCGACGGCCTCTCGCCAAGGCAGCGGCCCCTGGGCCAGCCGGCCGCGGAGCGTCTCGCCTTCCAGCAGTTCCATGACCGCATAGGTGATGGCGTCATGCGTGCCGTAGTCATGGATAGAGAGGATGTTCGGATGGGAAAGCGCCGCCACGGCTCTGGCTTCGCGCTCGAAGCGCGCCAGCCGGTCGCGGTCATTGGCGAACAGATCCGGGAGAACCTTCACGGCGACCTCACGCCCGAGGCGTGTGTCGCGGGCACGGTACACCTCCCCCATGCCGCCCGCGCCGAGTGGCGCGACAATCTCGTAAGGCCCAAGCCGGCTAGAGACAACGAGCACGCTAGGAGACTCCTTTAGCTTCCACACGAGACGGGGACTGCATTCCGCCGCCGAACGTATAACGTATTGCAATCTATGGGTCGGGGTGAGTTGGTTCTGTGTCCGGGAGTGAGCTCGATCCCCCGACGTATAGATTGGGCGTTGAACTGGGCCGACGAAGCGGAACGGTTGTTCGAGGATTGATCCTCGCCCTAATCCGCTCAGTTGGCTTGCGAATGCAACGCGCTTTTTGGCTCACGATGGTTCAGTCTATCAGCCTGTCAAACGGTGGACAAGCATTTTGGACAGTTCTTTTGGGCGCTGCGTGAATGCCGATTCTGTCGTGGGAAACGCTTGATTCACTGGAATCCTGCCAACCGCGCAGCCAAAATGACCAAGCGTTTGGCACCCTTGGAGCAGGGTCAAGTTGGAATTCTGGCTGCACCTGAGTAAGCGTGATGCTTCCTGGTCTGACAGCACGACCGGCAGTTTTTTCAGTCGCTTGCCAAAGGGAATATGTTGGATCATGCGGGGCTTGCCGAGCGTGATGTCGTAGAGAAAACGCAGGGCGCAAACCGCCTAGTTGAAGGAACTCCAGGAACTTTTTTTCTCGTTGAACAGAAACAGTTGATACTGGCGGACCTCTTCCAGGCCCAGTTCTTGACAACTACGCCAGTTAATTCGGACCTGACGCCGTTTCTTCCAATCCCAGTTGAGAAAGTTTCCTAGTTCTTGCCCATTAGGTTGCGTTCGACCCAGCCGGTGTCGATGCGGCCTTCGGCGAAGTCGACATGGCTAAGGACCTTGCGGTGAAAATCGGCAGTAGTTTTGATGCCGGAGATTTTTAGCTCGGAAAGCGCACGCAACATGCAACGAATCGCACCCGCGCGAGTGGGTTGATGCACGATGAGTTTGCCGATCATCGAATCGTAATACGGCGGAACCGTGTAGCCCGCGTGGACGTGCGAATCGAATCGGACTCCCAAACCGCCGGGTACGAAAATGCTGTCGATCCGGCCCGGCGATGGCTGGAAGTTTTTGGCTGGGTCTTCGGCGTTGATTCGACATTCGATCGCCGAGCCTTTGCATTCAATGTCTTTTTGCCGAAAAGGCAATTTCTCGCCGGCGGCAACTCGGATTTGCTGCTGAATCAAGTCGATGCCAGTCACCATTTCGGTCACCGGATGTTCGACTTGGATTCTCGCGTTGACTTCGATAAAATAAAAGTTGTTGTCGCGATCGACTATAAACTCCACGGTCCCGGCGTTAGTGTAATTGGCCATTTGGATCAACCGCACGGCCGCTTCGCATAGCGATTTGCGGACGTTTTTTGGGATGCTGGGCGAAGGACTTTCCTCGATCAGCTTTTGGTGCCGACGCTGCGTCGAACAATCACGTTCAAACAAGTGGACAATATTTCCGTGATGGTCGGCGATCATCTGGACTTCGACGTGACGCGGATGTTCGACGAACTTTTCGATGTACACGCCCGCGTTTCCGAAAGCGGCAAGGGCCTCGGCTGCCGCTTGTTGCAACGCCGTTTTCAACGACAAATCATTCGCGGCGACTCGCATTCCGCGACCGCCACCGCCGGCTGTCGCTTTGACAAGAACCGGAAAACCGATTTCGTGGGCGACTTTCATTGCAGCGGCCTCGTCTTCAATCAAACCATCGCTGCCCGGCACGACGGGGACTTTGGCCTTGCGGGCAAGAGCGCGGGCTTGGTTTTTATCGCCCAGCATCAACATGGCTTGAGGGGTCGGCCCAATAAAGTCAATGTTGCAGTCGCGACAGACTTCGTTGAAATGAGCGTTCTCCGACAGAAAGCCATAGCCCGGATGGACGGCTTCAACATTGCCGACTTCGGCCGCGCTGATGATCTGGTCGATCCGCAAATAGCTGTCGGCCGATTTGAACCCGCCAACGCAAAACGTCTCGTCGGCAAATTCAAGATACTTGCTGCCTCGATCCCCTTCGCTGTAGATCGCGACGGTTTCGATCCCCATTTCGCGACAGGCTCGAATAATCCGCAGCGCGATTTCTCCTCGGTTCGCAATCAAGATTCGGTTATACATGGAATCATCTCGTGGCACTTGCTCTCGTTCCCAAGCTCCGGCTTTCCTCTCGTTCCCAAGCTCCAGCTTGGGAACGCATGTCCGCGAAGCTCCTGCTTCGCTGCACCACGGGCAACGCCAAGACGAAGCAGGAGCTTCGAAAACGCTGCGTTCCCAAGCCGGAGCTTGGGAACGAGGCGCAATCATCTCGTGGCGAACATCAAACTACTAGACCGCTAATTTGAACAGCGGCTTGTTCACGTCGACCGCGTCGCCGTCCTTGACGTAGACTTCGACGATTTTGCCAGAGATCCCGGCAGGAATTTCGTTGAACATTTTCATGGCCTCGACAATGCAAACGACCGTGTCAGGAGCAACGACATCGCCGACTTTGACGTAGGCGGGCTGATCCGGCTTGGAACGAGCATAAAACGAACCGACCATGGGACTCTTGATGAAGGCCACATTTTTGTCGTCTTCAGATGGCGCCGAGACTGTACTTGAAGATGCGGCCGCTGCCGACACGGCTGGCATCATTCCAGCCGCTTGCATAGCACTTACCATCGGTACTCCACCTCGCTTGATGCGAATCCGTTGAGTTGCGTCGTGCAAGTCGATCTCGTTCAAATCGAACTCGCGCAACAACTCAATCAGTTTGCGAATCCGCGCGATCTCAAAGACACCGCTACTTTCGTTCTGCTCGTTCGACATGTCATCTCCGGTAAAGCGGCCAACGACTAAAAGTCAATCGGTCCATCATCCCGCGCCTAGGAATCGTACAAACTGTTTCAGCCGCAATCGACGCAATGGCTTTCCCAGTCACGAGGTAAATTCGTCAATAATTCGTTGCCATCGGATGTTACAAGGATATCGTCCTCGATTCTCACGCCACCCCAGCCCGGCAAATAAATACCGGGCTCGACCGTGACGACCATTCCCGGTTCCAAAGCACCTTGACTGGCTGGCGACAGACGCGGCAATTCGTGAATTTCCAAACCGAATCCGTGCCCCAGACCGTGACCAAAATACTTGCCAAAACCGGCGTCGGCAATAACGGAGCGGGCTGCCCTATCGACTTCGACAAGTTCAGCGCCCGGTCGAATCCGATCAATTGCGGCTTGTTGGGCCTGCAACACCGTTTGATAAACTCGCTGAAATTTGGGCGAGATTTTACCGGTCGAAACCACGCGAGTCAAGTCACTCATGTAACCGCAAACCGTTGCGCCCCAATCGATTAGAACAAAAGGTGCGGCGTCAATTTTCGTGCCACCGGGGCGACCGTGCGGCAAAGCGGCTTGTGCGCCGATTCCCACAATTGGCGGAAACGCACAGCCTTCGCCCCCAAGTTGCCGAATCTGATGTTCCAACTCAAACGCGATTTCCAGTTCGGTTTGCGCTGGCAAAAGTTGTGCGCACACCGTCTGAAAAGCCTTTTGCGCGACTCTGATCGCGCGGCGAATCGTATCTAGTTCGGTTTTGTCTTTGATCGCTCGCAAGGTACTGACCAAGCCAGTCGTGTCAATCAACGGGGTGGACTTGAGGTTCTGCGACAAGCCATCGTAGCTGGCTTTGCTCAACGAATCCGCTTCGACCGCCAACGGCCCTGGCTTTACTCGATTGATGACTTGGGCAGCCAATTGTTCGGTTGTCTGCGACGCATCGCGGATTTCGACAGACACCCCAGGGCACTCTTGCGCGATCTGCGTTTCATACCGCGAATCGCTGATGAGAATTTGCCGCGCGTTAGCCAACAGCAAATAACTGGAATCGCCTGTAAAGCCGGTTAGATAACGGACGTTGACCGGATCGCTAATCAAAGCAGCTTGTGCGTCGATCGCTTTCAACTTTCGCCGCAGTCGACTTCTGCGACCAGAAAAGATCTCGCCCATGAATTACACTTTTCGAAAACGCGGTTTGCAGTCTGGGGACGCTCAATCCTTGGAAGCTACGGATTTAAGATCCTTGTTGACCGGTCGATTATTTTCATCGACCAACACGATCCGGGCCTTGTGTTTGCGAACGCCGGTTTCGGCAAACATTCCATAACAGCAGATGATGACCAGATCATTGGGATGGACTAACCGCGCCGCCGCGCCGTTGACGCAAATTTCTCCTGAGCCGCGCGGCCCGGAAATCGCATACGTTTCCAGTCGGTTGCCGTTGGTGATATCGTAAATCTCGACTTTTTCGAATTGGGAAATGTCTGCAAGGTCCAGCAGATCTTGGTCGATGGCAATGCTTCCCTCGTAATCCAGGTCGGCCTCGGTGACTCGCGCACGGTGGATTTTCGAGCGCAGCAGAATTCGATGCAACATGCAAATTCAACCCGTTGGAACCGAGGTTCCTAAAAAAGGGACTACTTTTCGACGCTAAATTTACATACGGTTCGGTGGTGGTATTTTTGGCCAGGCCGCAATACCGACGAAGGGAATTCGGGCCGATTCGGCGTATCGGGGAAATATTGCGTTTCTAAACATAACGCCTCGTTTTGCTTGTATCCGCCGCTACCCTCGGTCCCGTCCAAAAAATTACCGCTGTAAAACTGTAAGCCGGGTTGGTTTGTTGAAATGGTCATCGTTCGGCCAGACGCCGGGTCCATAAGCGTTGCCGCCCAAGCGACTTCGGGACCAGAAGATCTCAACACAAAGCAATGGTCATAACCTTTCGCCGCAGTCGCAACGAGCGGCTCGATCCGCGCGCCGATTTCCGCGACTTCGCGAAAGTCCAGCGGCGTTCCTTCGACCGATTGCAACTCGCCGCTCGGGATCATCGTTTCGTCAACCGGAAGATATTTGTCCGCGTTGATCTTCAGCACATGTTGCAAGATTTTTCCTTTGCTCGCGCCGGTCAAATTCCAATAGTTGTGATTCGTCAAATTGACGTGCGTCGCTGCATCCGTCTCCGCAAACAAGTCGATCGAAAGTTCGCTGTCATTGTTGAGCCGATATTCGGCGACGACGTTGACGGTGCCCGGATAGCCTTCCTGGGCGTCTGGGCTGGTGTACTTGAAGCGTACACCGGCGGCGTTCGGTTCGGAGATCGTTTCAGCCTGCCACATGACTTTATCAAAGCCAACGACGCCGCCGTGCAAATGATTCGGTTCGTTATTAATCGCCAAAGTAAATTCTCGCGCGTCGAGGGTGAATTTTCCTTTGGCGATTCGATTGCAATAGCGGCCGACCGAACTTCCGAAATAAGATTTGCACTTTTCGTATCCCGCGATATCTGGACACGTCAGCATGATGTTGTCGACTGTTCCAGTTCTATCCGTCATTTTTAGTGCCGTCATCGTCGCCCCGTAATCGATGAGCTGCATTTCCATGCCTTGGTCGTTTGTCACGGTAAATTGCCGAACGTCGAATCCGGCGGCAGTCTTTCCAAACGGTTTTTCGCTGACGCCCATTTTGACGACTTGGGTATTTGTGTCTTGGCAATTTCCAATCGTGGTACAAAGTGTAAACGCGATCAGGATGACACAAAGGGAACGAAAATGCCCATAGGAACTTGCAAACGCCGCCATAACTTCCCCTTGAAAAAGAAACCGATCCGCCAAAAACCTGCTTTTTCCCCGACAAAGCGGTATTATGATGGTCGAACCCGCAAAGGTCCAGATGCAGCCAAACCGCAAGATTTCAGCCATCGAGGCAACATCCTCTAGTCATTGGAAGGCCTTCCTTTGCCGAAGCGAGAATCGGTGATCGTTAACCAAGATGCCAAGATCGATTGGCAAGCGGAGTTCCAGCGCCATGAGCGGTGGCTTCGATCCATCGTCTATGCGCGGACCGGTGAGCCCGGCGCGGTCGATGATGTCATGCAGGAAGTCGCGCTCGCGGCCGTTCGACAGTCCGCGCCAATCGCCGATCCAACTAAGGTCGCGCCGTGGCTCTATCGGCTGGCGGTTCGCTACGTGTTGCTTTATCGCCGCAAGATGGGTCGAACGCGCAAGCTCATTAATCGATACGCCGAGCGTTTCCAACCAAATGCTTATGATCAACATCTCGAATCGAATCCGTTGGCTTGGCTCATGAACGAGGAGCGACGCGAATTGGTACGTCGCGCACTGCAGCAACTGCGCGGTGGAGATGTCGAAATACTTATGCTCAAGTACACCGAAAATTGGAGTTATCACGCGATCTCGGAACACTTGTCGGTCAGCCACAGTGCGGTCGAAGCAAGGCTACACCGCGCTCGCGAACGATTGCGAACAGCCTTGGAACAATTAGAACCCTCTACCATTGAGAAATAAAATGCCAAACTACGAAGACAAGATCAACAATCAACTTTTGGATCGGTTGGTCGATGGCGAACTTTCGGACGCCGACTACCGGATAACTCTTCATCGGCTGGATGAAGCTCCTGACGGCTGGCGTCGCTGCGCCATGTCGTTCCTGGAACAACAAGCGTTGCGGCAAGAATTGCAGCAATTGTTGAATAACCAAACGCGGCTGAATCCGTTGGAAGATTGCGATTTGGACAAAGCCAGCCTAAGCGAAGTTGAAGGCGCCGACGAATTGCATTTCGCGGCGACACGTCATGATTGGGAGCGGTGGTTTCGGCAACCTTGGGTCCGCTGGACTTCGGTGTTAGCCGTCGGAATTTTGGCGTTCGTCGGCGGACTGGCACTTCGGCCGTTTGCGTCGCCGCCGACCAAGGGTGATCAGCTTGTCGCGCGGAATCAGCGAGCAATCGGCCAGCCTCCCGCTGTGGCAAATTCGCGCCATGCCGCAAACAGTGCTGAAATTGCGTCAATTACGTTCGATGATATGCCCAATAATCAATCGCAACGACTTCAAGTGCCGTTTGAATTAGTTAGCCAATCGAATGGGACGCCGACACTTGCGCCGGATCGGTTGCCGCCTAAATTCGAACGCATTTTCACCGAAACGAATGCGGCGAACCAATTGGAACGACGAATCATTATGGGCCGAACTCAGAACGGAGAAGTCATCCTAGTGCCGTTGGACCGCATCGTCCACCGAGTCAATTTCCAATAACCTCGTTAAACTTTAACACTTTTTTTGAACTTAACTTTATGACCATGCAAATGCCTCGACTGATTCTGGTTGCTTTGGCAATCGCAGTTTGCTCTTTCCTAAACGTAGTATCGTCCAACGGATCGCCGCCGCAAGATTCGACGGCAGATGACGCAGCGACCGCTCTTGCGCCACAGGAGTCAAAAGATGATCCCGCTCCCGATCAAGGTTGGTGGATTGGAATTTCTTGCGAGGAAACGAGCAAGCTCTTGCAGCGACAACTGAAGATCGACGGCGGCCTGGCAATCGAATACTTAGCCGACAAGGCACCCGCCCAAATCACGGGGCTAATGGTCGACGACATCATTGTCCGAATGAATGATCAGCTCGTGACATCAGTCAACCAATTAAATGAGCTAATT
>JANNYC010000226.1:0-1967 GCA_031409895.1 Planctomycetota bacterium | reverse complement strand
GCGTGGGAACCCTATCAGGAACTCTTTCAAGGTGTCGCACGTTGCTTACATTCCGATTTCCGCCTCGGAGGATTGCAAGCTGGAGAGACAAAAACTATTCGAGGCAAAATTTACCTTATGCCGACGGATGTAAATGCGCTGTTGATACGATATGCAGAGGATTTCCCTGAGCATCAAGAATGAGAATCGAATAGACGACTGCCCTTAGGGTTCGTTCGGCAACGCAAAACAGACGAACCAATCGCCGGCTTTGGTTCCAAGTTTGCCCGCGCCGCCTGCTGCGATCACGACGTATTGCTTGCCGTTGGCCAAATACGTGGAGGGAGTTGCGTAGCCGCCAGCAGGGAGTTGCGATTGCCATAGAATTTTTCCGGTCGCTTTATCGAAAGCGCGGAACATTTCGTCTTTCGTCCCGCCAATAAAGACAAGTCCACCGGCGGTGACAATCGTGCCGCCGAAATTGGGTGTGCCGGTTTGTGGAATTCCGCGCGAGGTGAGTTCCCAAAACTCGCCCAATGGAACTTGCCACAAAAATTCACCGCTATGCAAATCGATCGCGTTCAACGTGCCCCAGGGCGGTTTGATTGCAGGGTATCCCTCGTGGTCGACTAATTTGTTGTATCCGCGATGGTTAAAACGGAATCGCGAACCATCTGGCGCGGGTGCCAGTGCGATGATGTTGGGCTCGTTCGTCGAGTTGACATACAAAACAGAACTGGTTGGATCGAAGGACGCTCCCGACCAATTGGCACCGCCGTGAAAACCCGGGATCACGACGGTCCCTTCGAGGCTGGGTGGTTGAAAAGCGGGACCGCGCCGAAGTTTGGCGAGTTGTTCAAGTACACTTTTGCGATTTTCATCGCCGATGTCGGTGACGTTGCTCTCATCAAAATGCTGCGCGGCGAAGGGCGGCGGCTTGCGCGGGATCGGTTGCGTCTCTGCGGCAGACTCGCCAGGAATATCCGAAGCGAGAACTGCGCGGTCTTCGATTTCAAATAATGGTTTACCGGTCTCGCGATCAAGTACGTAAACGAATCCCGTTTTGGTGACTTGGGCGACGGCATCGATCGATTTTCCATCGCGCTCGATCGTGACCAGATTCGGATAAACGGGCAAATCGTGATCCCATAGATCGTGCCGCAACGTCTGAAAGTGCCAGCGCCGCTTTCCCGTTTTTCCATCGATGGCGACGACACAATTCGCAAAGAGGTTGTCCCCTAATCGGTCGCCGCCATAAAAATCAAAAGCTGCCGAACCGAGGCCGACAAAGACGAGCCCTCGGCCGACGTCGACGCTGCATCCTCCCCAAGCATTTGCGCCGCCACGATTCTCCCATGATCCTTCGGCCCAAGTCTCATTTCCAAACTCGCCCGGTTTTGGAACCGTTCGAAATTGCCAGCGTTGGGCTCCAGTTCGTGCATCGAATGCCCGTACGTCTCCGGGAGCGGCTATGTCGGGGCCTTCGCCGTTAGAAAATCCGAGGATCACCAAGTCATTCAGTATTGCAGGTGCCGATGTTGGGCCGTACGGAAGCTTCGAGATGTCACGGCCAAGATCTTCACGCAAGTCCTTGGCTCCATTTTTTCCAAAGTTCGGATCCAATTTTCCTGTGGCGGCATTGATGGAATAAAGCCGTCCATCCGAAGTTCCGTGGAACACGCGACGGGCCGAAGAATCTTTCGGGTCGGCCCAATAGGCTGTGCCGCGATTCACGCCACCGGAAGCCAGTGGACCAGCGAGTGGTCCATACGAAAGCGGATCGAACTCCCAGATGACATTGCCCGTGGCGGCATCTAACGCCACAACTCGCCGGTTTGCAGTTGTTACGTACATGACTCCATCGACAACGAGCGGAGTGCATTCAATCGTCGAGCCTTTTCCGCCGACTAATTCGCCGGTTCGATATTCCCAAGCGACTTTCAGTTGTCCGACGTTGTCGCGATTGATCTGATCGAGAGTTGAGAATC
>JANNYC010000225.1:0-4796 GCA_031409895.1 Planctomycetota bacterium | reverse complement strand
TGATCTGCTTCGTCTGTTTGACTGGCTTGTTTATTGTCGTAGACGCTTTTTCGAATTTGGACGAGTTCGTTGAATTGGGCGAAAAGTCATCGGGATTGTTTGCGGTGCTTCGTTCATATTACGGACCGCGAGCACTGCAGTTGTTCGATCGAACTTGTGCGCTGTTGGCGTTGACGGCGGCTATCGGAACGCTTGTTTGGATGCAGCGTTTCAACGAGCTAGCGGCGGTCGAAGCGGGCGGCATCCCGAAATCGCGAATCGTTCGTCCGATCTTGTGGTGCATGTTCGTCGTGGTCGGGTTTAGCTTAGTCAATCGCGAACTACTGATTCCAAAATTTCGCGAGTCGCTGGCCCGCAATGCCCAATCGTGGGACGGCAGCCAAGCTCGTTCGGTCACCCCGCAACAAGACCAAACCACAGGCGTTTGGATTCTCAACGGAAAAGTTACTTTGGCGGAACGCAAAGTTGAGCAAGCCGAATTTCGCTTGCCGGATATCTGCGCGGCTTTCGCAATTTCCGTGATTGCCGATAAAGCGGAACGAGTTGACGCTAATGACTTGCATCCGGCCGGTTTTATACTTTCCCAAGTCAAACGACCGGCGGACCTCGGCGAAAAATCTTCCGTTATTGTTGAATCGCGTCCGGTGGTTTTGACGGCGCGCGATCATTCTTGGCTGAAGAAGGACGAGCTCTTTATTGTCAGCGGAATTTTGCTGAACGACGTTGCGTTCGGCCAAGACCAGCGGCGCTTTGGCTCTTTGAGTCAGCAATTCGCCGACTTGAGAAATCCCAATGTCTTTTCAAGCAGTCGGCAGCGCGTTGAAGTTCACAGTCGCGTGGTTCGGCCCGCGTTAGATTTTGCGATCCTGCTAATTGGATTGCCGTTGGTGATTTCACGTCGCGACCGAAGCGTCTTCATGGCGCTTGGATCGTGCTTAGTTGTGGTAATGGGGATTCAGATTTTGGTCTTGGCCAGTCACGCACTAGGGGCGTCACATATCCTTCCATCGGCCGCGCTGGCTGCTTGGCTTCCAGTGATGACGTTGTTGCCGAGCGGATTTGCGATGCAGACGCGACTTGAACAATAGCCCACGCTCTCTCGTCGGGAAGACGAATCGGGCTCAACAAGGCTTACGTCTAGAAATTGTTTCTACGTTCTAAAGACCATTTTCTGGCCCCAAATATCGCGATGCAAGCATTGAATGCCGATGATTCCTCAAAAAATGTCGGCGTTTCGCAATGAATTACCGTGCCAATTGATTGCCGCATTACTATTTTTTTTCGTGGCCTTGGTCCTGCCTGTTGACTTGCCATTTTGCCGCATACAAAATCAAGTCCGCCGGCACAGACTTCGCAGATCACCTTTTTTAGTTAATCATCCCAGCTTCAACCTGTCCTAAAGGTTGGAGCTGCTTCGGTACCGATGGGTGATCGTTGGCCAGCCCCCTGGGTTGGGGCAATTGCGTTAGTTTGCGGCAAAACATTGCCGTCCTCCATGTTGGCGGGCGCGCATTGGTGGAATTCCATTTGGAGGTATATGACATGACTCGCTTCAAGATTGTACGTTTGGAAGAACGCATCGCCCCAAGTAAATTCAGTTGCAAAGGCGGCAGTGGTGGTTCCCGCGGCGGCTCTGGCTCCGGTGGCGGCTCCGGTAGCGGCAAGGGCTCCGGCAGCGGCGGCGGTTCGGGTAGCGGCAAGGGCAGCGGCGGCGGCTCCGGTAGCGGCAGTGGTAAAGGCGGCAGCGGTAAACGCTAATCATGTAGTTTGCGCCGTTTAGGCCACGCTATGACGAATAATAAACCTGAAAATTCACCGTGGACTATTCACCCGTTTGGGAGTTGTGGTTAGGGTGAACAAAAGGGAAAGCTCGGCTGGCGGAGGGAACGCACAAGCGATTCGCTCCCCAGCCTTTTTTTGTTCGTAATTGAGCCAGCGAACCACTTTCGAGGTATGTGTTGTGGCAACTGCGGATAATCAACCTTGCGACACCCCGAACGAACTTCCGGAATGCTGCCGTAAAAAGCTCAAAGGTAACGAAGTCTACCGCTACATGCATTCGAATTTTGTGTTCGATGTCGAACTGGCGAATAAAATTATTCGTGACGGTCGCCAACCCGTCGAACTTGATGACGTGAGTACGCGGGTAAGCGTTCGGATGTCGCGCATCCGCCAGCACCATATTCCTCACGTCGATCCCAGCCGTCCAGGAATCATCGCGCACGTTCAGGTTGTCACCGAAGAAGGCGAAACCGTGAAAGGGCACTTGCTGATCGACGGCAATCATCGCGCGGCGCGTTGTTTGCAACTTGAGCGTTCGTTTTACGCCTATTTGCTGACCGAAGAGGAAAGTCAACAAGTATTAGTGTCTGGTCCGCGCGAGGCATTTACCAATCAACGACAAATGGGCTTGCGCGAGGCTGACGCAACCAAATCAAGCTAATTGGAATAGTCGAGGAGCATCGAACATGTCCACCGAATCGTTGCCACACGCCGTCCCTCAGCAGCCGCGGCTTCGGCATGAGGCTGCCTTTCACCCGACGGATAACGGACTTTACGAAATCACTCATCCGGAAATCGATCAGCATTATGAAGTGAACGAGCAAGGTCGATTCCTGCTTGAACTGATGGACGGCAGAAATCGCCGCAGCGAAATTCGCGAAGCCTACAAGCGACGCTTTCAATCGTCGATTTCGCGAGACCAGTTGATTGACTTGATCGAGTTGTGGTCGTTTCGCGGCTTGTTGGACAACAACTTACCTCTGTCAGCGGAAATCGCCGCGCCGAGCTCTCGTCCATCGGAATCACAAGCGTCGATCGAGCCGTCCGGGCCGACTTATTCCCAACACCCCCAAACGGAGACATCGCCGATCACCTCAGCCAATGCTACGTCGAAAGTTAGATCGAAGCGTCGGCGTGTCCGTTTGCTGGGGGCTCTGGGAATTCTCTTTGGGGCGATGTTTATTCCGATAAATGATCGCGGAACCGGTACGTTTCGCGTTCGACCTGCGACTCGCTTGGAAGTCAGCGTCGCCGAAGCCGGATTTCTACAGAACATTGCCGTCCAAGAAGGAACGCAGGTACAAATCGGAACGACGTTGGCCAAAATTTACATTCCGGACTTGGCGGTCAATCTGACCAAGAAGCAAGCCGAGATTGACGAGTCTGCCGCGAGATTGCGTCGCCTGGAAGTCGGTTCTCGGCCCGAGGAGATTAAAGAACAGCAAGCGAGCGTCGAGCGCGACGTTGCTTGGCGGGATTTAGCCGAACGGGATCTCGCTCGCGTTAATTCGTCACTCGCCGAGGAAGTAATTCAACTTGACAACCAGATCACTCAAGCCGAAACCGAATTAAAATACGCCGAACAAGCCGCCGCGCATTCGAAATCGTTGCTTGATCAAAAAGCGATTTCCGGCGAGCAATACATGGCCGAACAAACGCGAGCTGACTTGGCCAAGTTACGATCGGAGGAGGTTCGAGCACGCAAAGCCGAACGCCAAGCCATTGGCTCAATCGTCGCCGAGTCGGAACTTGCCCGCCGCGCCAAGGAACTTGCCGACGAAGAATCGAAATTGAAACTTTTGCAAGCAGGAACTCGGCCAGAGGACATCGACGCGGAACAAGCGCGTCTCGATCGGCTTCGAGTGGAGCTAAAGTACTTGCAAGAAATGGAACAACGCACGGTGGTCGTCAGCCCGGTCGAGGGGCTTGTCACGACGCCGCGCATGAATGAAAAGAACGGGCAGTACGTCCTGCGCGGCGCGGTCTTGTGTACCGTCGAGGAACTTTCGAACCTTTACGCCGAAATCTCTGTTCGAGAAGATATGGAGCACGAGGTCCGGCCTGGCCAACAAGTTCAAATGCGGCCACGCTCGATGCCGTATGAAACATTCGAATCGGTCGTCGAACGAAAAGCCCCTAGCGCCGTGTCCGTTCCTGGCCAAACGCAAGGCACGGTTACCGTGTATTGCAAACTGAATGAAGCCCATGCCGGAGTGCTCTCGGGAATGACCGGCTACGCGCGGATTTATCGTGGCTACCGACCGCTGGGATTGATTTTGCTCGATCGATTTCGCCGCTACTTGCGCACGGAATTTTGGTTTTAAATAGGGTCTTACGCCCATTTGCGTTCGCCGCGGCGGATTCGGAGTAAATTGGGGTCTGAAACTCTCGCTTTGAATGATAAAAACATGTCGACCCAAGTGAAAACTGCGAGCCGGTCACTGCCGCGCAAGCGAGCGTCGCTGACGATTCGACCAGCGGATGCACCAGGACGCTACGTCGTCAAAGACTCCACGACGAACGCTTTCTTTCAAATCGGCGAAGAAGAGTTTTTCTTGCTGTCTCAATTGATGGGGCCAAATACCAAAGCGAACTTGCGCCGTGAATTTGCCAAGCGTTTTGGGGCACCGCTCTCGTCGGACGATTTGACCGAATTTATCGAAAACGGACTGAAGTACGGTTTGCTCGATGACGGCACGCCACCGCTCGATTCGATGCCACGACCGAATCGGCGATTCAAAGGTCAAAACGCACTTTATTTTCGCTATCGACTGTTTGATCCCGATCGAATCTTGTCGCGGATCGAACCTGCAATTCGCTTCGTTTGGACGATTGAGTTTGTCGTCGCGAGTTTGCTGTTGATTGCGATAGCGGCGATCGTGGCTATCGCAAACCGTGGCGAATGGGTCAGCATGTTTCCCGACAAACTAACTTGGCAGACTGCCGCGCTGACGTTCTTTTTCATACTCGTGGCAACACTTTTTCATGAATTTGCGCACGGCCTGACCTGCAAA
>JANNYC010000224.1:0-30573 GCA_031409895.1 Planctomycetota bacterium | reverse complement strand
CCGAATCAACCCTCGTGTGATCAAACGTAAAATGTCACGCTGGAACAAAAAACGACCCGAACATCGAAAACTGCCACCGTTGACCAAAACCTTTGCGGAGACAGTGGTTATGAAAACTTGAACGGTATTGGGGTTAAACGGGGGAAAGGCGGAGACTTCATTGCGCGTTATCGCGATGGTGCGCTGGTTTGGCGGTCGTCTTCCATTTGTTGGATGTATTGTCGCAGGCGTTCGTTTTCGTCGGCGACGTCTTTGAGTTGCAGCATGTTTTCGACGCGCTTGACCAACTCGACTTTGTTGACCGGTTTCGACAGAAAGTCGTTCGTACCGGCTTCGACCGCTCGTTCGATGTCGCCAAGCTCGTTGAGCGCGGTGACCATCAAAATCATGATCTTGCGCGATTGCGGATTGTCTTTGAGTTGTTTGCAAACTTCGAAGCCGCTCAGTTTGGGCATCATCACGTCGAGCAAGATCAAGTCCGGCTTGAACGATTTGACTTGGTCCAATGCTTGGCGGCCGTCGTAAGCCATTTCGGTTACGCACTCGAGCCCGGTCAAATAGGCTTCGAGCAATTCGCAATTCTGCTGATTGTCGTCGACGATCAAAATTCGATGAGCCATGGACTTGCCTGTGGGAAGATGGACGAGGCCGACGCAATTGTCGAGCGAGGTGCTCAATTGATTCGTGGCGTCGATTATAAGACGCTTGACCACCTCGGTCGACCGCGAAACGTGGATCGCGTTTTCAACGTGCTATAACCAGCGGAAAACTCGCGCGCTGGAAGCGTATCCATCGTTTTTCTGCGGGCAGCTAACCGCCCAGCACCGACGCCGCGCGATAATCGGGATTGAAACTGGCCAGCAATTTGCGACCTTTGAAAATGCAATAAGCCAATTCGCTGGTCAGCTTCCGCGACGCGTCGGCCAACCAGTGCATTTCGCGCGGGCTCCAGATCAGGTGACCCGCTTGATCGCCTTTGAGTGCGGCGGCGACCACAAACTCATCGCCGAGGAACCGACCGACAAACGCCGGGACGATTTCGTCGAATCCATGCTCTTCTTGTTCTGCTTGCTGCCGCGCGATGGCCGTCTTCTCCTTTTCGGGCAAGTCCCGCAAATCGATCTCGTAGATGTTCTCGTGCGACGTTTGCCAACCCGCGAACAACGCATAAGATTCCTCGTGGCTCAAGTGTTCGAGCGAAGCACTTGCGGCATGGATCGCCGGTCCCGCGATTCCGATGTTACTCCAGACGCCCTGGTTGGTCCGATAGCTGAAGCGAAACAAGTAGCACTGCTGGGGTTCGTTGTAGCCCGGCCAAAAAAGCTCTCGCTGGTCGAGCAAATTCATTTCCGTCGGTGCCAAGCCAAACTGCGCGGGCTCGGACAGCCACACGGCAAGCTCGCTTTCGGCACGCGCGGCCTGGGTCCGGTACTGTGGATCGATCTGATCGATCAATCCATATTCGTCGGCGTAGGCAAGCGCGCGCAGCCGAGCGACGGGCCACTGCGCGAGTTCGACGAGCGCGGCGGCACCGGCTGGGTCGCCAAGTTGTGCGAGCGCGCCGGCAGATTCGGTGCGGATGCGGCGGTGTTTTAGATTAAGGGCTCGCAACAATTCGGGCCGCGCTGCCGAGTCGCCGACCAACCCGAGCGTATGACAAGTTGACACTGCAAGTGCCACTGTCTCCGCGATGACTTTTTCGAGATTGCCCGAGACGCTAGAAAGTGAATTCCCTTCTTCGACCGCCGACAACTTGTCAACCAATTGGCGCAATAGTCCGATCAACGCCGCCGCGCGAGCGAGTGCGGGATGCGCCGTGAGCTTGCCGGAGGAATACGCGTGATTGGCCACGTCGAGAATCGCCGCCGCCAAGTTCTGATGTTGCAAGCCATCGAGCAATCGCGGAAACAGGTCGCCAAGATTCGGCTGCGGCAAGCTGATCAGCGGGGCCATCGCCAATCCCAAACTTGCCGAATGACTTGGAGGATCGTCGATCAACAACTCGGCAAACCGCGCGAGCGATTGCCGCGAACCGCCCGCCGCCAGAATCCCCAACACGTAGTTTCTCGATGCGGCATTTGGTGACAACCGCAAATAACATGCATCCAATTCGCCAATTAATTCGTCGATTTCGGCTTGGCGACGTGCGACGTCTCGTGACTGCGAAAGGAACCGTGACGCAATCGACTGTAGGATCGATTCGATTGCCAGCAAAACGACTTTCGAAGAGAGATCCATTGACGGCAATCGCTCGAGCAACTCTCGGACTTCAGCGACCGACCAAGCCGCCAACTCGCTCAACTCAGCTTTCAATGCGGACAACTGATTTCGGTCGCGCGTCGAGTCACCGACCAAAAACACTATTTTTGAAACTCGCGGGCTGGATGATGAAATATTCATGGTTTTGGGAGCTTTACGATTGCCAATCGCGAGTCGGTCGAACCGAATCGCCGCGCCGACGTTGACCAAGCCCGACCGATTCGGGTAGCTTAGTCGTGATTGGCGGAGTTCCGTCAATCCTAGCTTCCCCAGTTTAATATGTTTTCCTTTCTCATTCGCCTGTGGAACGAACCAAAAGCATTCGGCAAAAATTAGTCTTCGACTCGTTGGGGCTTTCAACGCGCATGCTCGGCGTGCTGCGCGAGGTGGCCTACGAGAAACCAACGCCCGTTCAAGCCGGCATGATCCCGCTTGTGTTGCAAGGCAAAGATGTCGTCGGCCAAGCGCGCACCGGGACTGGAAAAACCGCCGCCTTCGCCATTCCGCTGATCGATAAAATGGCGAACAAGCACGATGGTACCGTGCGCGTGCTGGCTCTTGTGCCGACGCGAGAACTTGCAGTACAAGTCCAACAAGAAGTCGCCAAGCTTGCTCGCGGCACGAAACTCACTTGCACCGCAATCTACGGCGGCCACAGTGTAAGGACGCAAATGGACGCGCTGAATCGTGGCGTCGATTTTGTCGTTGGAACGCCGGGCCGCATTATCGATCACTTGCAGCGCAGGAGTTTGTCGCTGGACGGGTTGGAATGCGTTGTCCTCGACGAAGCCGATCGGATGCTCGACATCGGCTTTCGGCCCGACATTGAGCGCGTCCTGCGACTCTGCCCAGCCGAGCGGCAGACGCTTCTGCTTAGCGCCACAATGCCCGCGCCAATCATCGCCTTGGCCAAACGCTATATGCATCGACCCGTCCGCGTCAATTTTTCCAGCAGCAGTTTGGCACACGATACGATCGAGCAATCGTGCTTTTTGGTTAACGATACCGAAAAGCTTCCGCTGCTGGTCAAGTTGCTTGAACGCGAACAACCTCGACAGTGCATTATTTTTTGCCGAACGAAACTGGGAACCCAGCGACTTTTTCTGAAGCTCTCGCGCCATGGCCTGGAATCGGTTCGGGCGATTCATGGGGACTTGTCACAGCCACAGCGCGATTCGGTGATGAAGGATTTCCGCGCCGGGACACTGCAAATACTGGTCGCGACGGATGTGGTCGGTCGTGGAATCGACGTCACGGCAATTTCGCACATTATCAATTACGACGTTCCGAGCCTGTGTGACGATTACGTCCACCGCGTCGGGCGAACGGGGCGGATGGGCAAGGCGGGCGTCGCGTTTACTTTTGTCACCCCGCTCCAGCGCAGCCAGTTGGCCGACATCGAAAAGCGAATCGATCGGCAGCTCAAACGCGATCACATCGAAGGCGTTTCGCTTTCCGAGGACCAACAGCAGTCCGCGATGCCCGGCAAAGCACCTTCGCGGTTCAAACGGCGAAATCGAAAAGCGTTGTAATTTATAAGTGTTCAGTCCGCCGCAGCGCAAAACCTCAGGGTCTGACGCCATTTTGCGTAGTCTTCGAAGTAAATTGGGGTCTAGCCCTCTCGCTTTGAGGTTTTGTTCAGCCGCAGTTATGATGGCGTATGCCCAAATCGATCGCCAGTATCTCGCTCGACCTCGACAACAAGTGGTCGTACCTTAAAACGCACGGCGATGAAGCTTGGGGCATGCTCCCTTCGTATTTAGATTTGGTGGTCCCGCGATTTCTCGATTTCCTCAACCAGCGTCGGCTCAAGATTACCGTCTTTGTCGTCGGCCAAGACGCTGCCGTCGAGTCCAACGGCGCAGCACTCCGTTCCATCGCTCACGCCGGACATGAGATTGCCAACCATTCCTTTCATCACGAGCCGTGGTTGCACGAATATAGCCACGAGCAACTGAACGACGAGTTGGCCACGAGCGAATCCGCTATTTTCCAAGCAACCGGAAAGCAGCCGGTCGGCTTTCGTGGTCCTGGATTCAGTATTTCCGAAGACGTGATTCGCGTTTTGGCCGAGCGCGGCTATCGCTACGACGCTTCGCTGTTTCCGACTTTTCTGGGACCGGTCGCGCGGGCGTATTATTTTCTGCGTTCGAATTTGAATCGCCAGCAGAAGAGCCAACGCAAAGCACTCTTTGGACGGATGCGCGACGGGTTCCGACCGCTTCGCCCGTTTGAATGGGACTTGCCCGACCAGCGACTGGTTGAAATTCCCGTGACGACGATGCCGATTTTCAAAGTCCCGATCCACTTGAGTTATCTGTTGTACTTGTCAAAGTACTCGACGTTTCTGGCGCGAAGTTATTTTTGGCAATCGCTGCAGCTTTGCCGGGCATTGGGCGTCGAGCCATCGTTGCTGTTGCATCCGCTCGATTTTTTAGGCAAGGAGGACGAACCAGATTTGTCGTTCTTCCCCGGCATGGATTTGCCCGTCGCGCACAAGCTCGCCATCGTCGCCTCCGCAGTAGACAGCCTCGCGCGGTATTTTCAACCCGTCACCATGCTCCAGCACGCCGAAGCCGCCTTGAGTCGGCAACTCCCCAGGCGCAACCTCGCGCTCGTCCGCCCGGCGGTGTAGCGCGTAGGGCACGAGAATCGCAGTTTATCGTGTTCCTTCTCCCCGGCCTTGCGGGGAGAAGGTGGCCGAAGGCCGGATGAGGGGTCGGAATCTCAAGTCGCAGAAAACCCCTAGCCGTAGCCCCGCAAAGCCGGGGCGAGGGAACACGCCTCTCAACTCTCACCACCTACTTGATCCGGTAGATGCGGCCTTGCAGGCGGACGACCAGTTCTTCGTCGTCTTGCTGCGCGGCGAGCAAGTCGTTTTCGGTTGCCGAGTTGCTTGCGGCAAGTTGAAAATATTCGTCAGAGAAGCGCTTGAGTTCGACGATTTCGGATTTTTGCTTTTCGATGTCGACGTCCGCAGCGTTGGAAGCGAACACCATGTTGCCCCGCTTGTACAGCGATTGTCCTTGTTCGTTGCGCAGGCCCGACGAGCGACGATTACCGCTCGCAAGTTCGCCCTCACTGTCTACACCAGCAGAATATTTGGACTGTACTTCATTTGCTTCTTCGAGGTTGCGAGATAACTTGAACTCGTTCTTGGCCATGCGTTGTCCGAATCCACTCTGGCCACCAGATTGCGACAACCCTTGCAGGTTGCTGGACGTCGCGTCGAATTGAGCACCTCGGCTCATTGGAATCGGACCTTGGTTTTCGTCGGCTAGGTATGCGGTGTACGGGGTTAGGATTCCGTGTTTTTGCGAAAGTCGCGTCAGTTCTTCCACCAACTCGCGATTCGTCCCGTTGAGATCGAGCAAGTCGATGATCTCGCCGATCCGCCGTGCGGCCCATAACTTTTCGGAAAAGCGATTTTGGGGCGTCTCGCCGGCCGCTGCAAAATTCGCATCGAACTCGAACTGCCGCTCTTGATCGCCGACTTTTCCGCGCAGCACGATTTTGCCGGGGCCCGATTTGCGATAGCGACCGACCAAGACCAATTGCTCGCCACGGAATAAATCGACCGAATCGGCTGGGTACACGCGATTGACTGGCTCGCCGTCAGCAACATTCATGTGTTGAAAGCGATATTCAAATTTGGCGTCGGTCAGCACCGGCGAAGTGATCTTGCGGAACAGACGTGCGACCGATTCCTCTATGTTTTGATTGGGGCGAACGTATTCGGAGAGTCCATGATGAGTTCGTGCAATCCGATCGAGTAAGCGGCTGTTGACATCGTAGCCGACGCCAAAACAAATCACTCGCGCGCCGCTTTTGTTTTGCAGCTTCGAATTTTCCACGATCTTCATTTCGTTGGTCTCACCAACCGTCGGAAGCCCATCGGTCAAGAACACGATGTACGGCGTGTCACTTCCAGCGTGCATTTGCCCCAGCGCGGTTTGCAAAGCCGTGTCGATATTGGTTCCGCCTCCAGCATTGATACCGTTCACAAAACCCAGCGCGGTGGATCTCGCGTCGTCGCTAAAACGCTGCAACTCCGGCCGATACGATTCGACATGATCGTCGTACACGATTACGTTGAACAAGTCGTCGGCGCGCATGTTGTTGATCACGAATTTGGCGGCCTCGCGCGCTTGGTCGATTTTCTCACCACTCATGCTGCCGCTGCGATCGACGACGAACAGCACGGTTTTCTTGATCGTTGTTTCGTTCGCCGCCGCGAATTGCGGACTGGCCAGCAGCACAAAGTAGCCTTGGTCCTCGCCGTGCGGCCAATAGCTGATTAAATTCGCGCCGACTTCGCCAGCGACCGAGTCGTAGATCAAACGAAAGTCGTCGTTGGGAATGATTTCTTTACCTTCATAGCGCGCGACTGCATGCCGGGCGTCGTCGCGTTGGATTTGAACGACGTGGGAAGGGCTGTAGATGTTCTTGAGGTCTTCCTTGCTTTCGATGGCAACTCGGACAGACAATTTTTCAAGTGGTTTTGACGTGTATCGCGCGGTCGCAAGCGGAAACAAAAAATCGACGGATTGGTCGCTGCGTTTGAGCAATTGCGAATAGCTGATGACGACTTGGCGCGTGGCACCGGGAGGAATCGGAAAAACGCTGGTTTGAAACATTCCGTGGCCAAGCCATTGGAGCAGGGCAGGGTCTTGGAATTTTCGGACGTACGATTCGTAGATGCGTTTGGCTTCGTCGGCGGGAAGAATTTTGCCGGCGATCTCTTGGCCGTCGACCAGGAACGTCATACTTTCGATAGCGCTATCGCGCGGGAGCGGGAAAACGAAAACGGCTTGGATGGTTTGGCTGCACTTGTTGACAAAAGTCTGCGTGACGCGAGTTTGGGCGACTTGGTCGCGGATCGAAACATCGACATCAAGATTTTGCACATGATAAGTGATGTCAGGTTCGACAGGCCGGGGCCAAGGCCGAGGCAAATGAAACGGTCGAGGATGGTCGTGCGGGACGATGAAGCCTTGTCCCGCTGCCAGCGACGCCCATTGGACCAAAAACAAAAATGCGAACAAAAAACTGCGCCGTTTCATTGGAAAACTCCTGGTCGTTCGAATGGTCCCATTGATGTTTCGAGTAGATGGTTTCAGCCCGCAGAAAAGTTTACGGCCGAGCATACTCGCGAGGAATCCCGCGAGCGGAACTTTGATGGCGGACTTTTAGTGAAAGTTCCCGCGCGGCCTCCGATACCTCGTTTAACCCGGAGCCAACGGCGACGATATCTTTCGCAGTATATGCACCATCGCCGTTGGCTCCGGGTTAAACGATACCTGCCGCGAATTGCACTTGTCACAAGAATGTAACAACTCGAGCGAGCGATCAGTCTAACTAGCGACGACTTCTGCCGGCGTTGCGCCGGCTTTGTCTAGAATTTCATTGAGCGCGCCGGCTAATAGCGAGCCAATCGCACTCGGCTTGGATTGGCCGATGTTGTTGGGGTGCGCTGTTGCGGCGATCGGCCCATCGTATCCCAATGTCACCAAATGTTTGACCAAGTCGACGCAAATGGAATCGTCGTGGGTACCTGCCAAACACCGCGCGGTCGCCGTGGCGGAATGCCAATCGACTTGTGGGGCCGGATCGCAGAGCTGCACATCGATCCATTGTGGTTTAGCCACTTTCAGCAGCGACTCGAGCGTGCCACCGGCCAACATCCATGAGCAGGTATCCAGTGCAAGGCCGACGTTTTTCTTGCCCACTAGTTTGATTAGCGTCAGCAGTTCGTCCGCTTTTTGTATGAACTGAAAATCAAATCGCTTTTGCGAGGGGTCGCGCTGCAACATCAGGCCGACCGACACGCCCGCTGCCGCAAAAGCGTCTGCGACATTGGCGATTCGTTGCCGGATCATCTCAAAGTTTTCGTGAAAGACTTTGGTGCCAGTCGATCCGACTTCCAAACGGCAGCGCGTGGCGCTGATTTCCTTGGCCAAGTCCACGATGGTTTCAATCCGTTTTGCACCTGCGTCAAAGCCGGCCGCTTCAGCTCCAATGTCGATCGGCAAGTCAAAACAAGCCACGGGAATCGTGGCACTCTTGATAAACTGACACGCGAATTTCTTGCCCATCGCCGCTGCCCGGTCGTGCATGTCGGCCATGTCGACGTCCATCGTTTCGAAATGATGAGTCAAGCCGACTTCGATAAGTTCGTTTTGCCGAACCGCACCGCGAAAACATTCCATCGTGAGATTCTTGAGCACGTTTCCCTCCGTATTGTTTCTTTCAACCGCGCAGAATCGCAGTTTGCCGCTGAAGATATTTTGGTCTGAGACGATTATCGTCGAATCGAGGCGATTCTAGAAGGGGCTTGATTCGCTGCAATCTGATTGATCGCGCCGATCGCTAGCGGTAACGGAAAAAATATTTTGAATTGAATCGCGCCGCGAGATCGTCGATGCGACTCTTCGTTTAACTTGGAGTCAACGGAGACTGCGCTGACATGGACAATGACACCGTCGCCATCGGCGCTGGCTCCGGGTTAAACGAGCAACTCGTCCGATGCGCGCTCGCGGCTTGCGATGTGCAGCGGCAGCGAGCGGCCAACTAATTGGCGATGTGTGTCGAGCGCTCGCTGCGGGCAGTTATTCTCCGCCGAAAGATGACACAAACAGGCCCACTTCAATCGCTGAAACAACAACGCTCGTGAGACCAAGTCCGCAGACTCGTCGTTCGACAAGTGCCCGCCCGGTCCGCGAATGCGCCGCTTGAGATGCTCGGGATAAGACCCTTGAGCCAGCATCTGCCGATCGTAGTTGCTTTCGATGATCACTGCGTCCAGCGACAGAAGGACTTCGCGCAAGCCGTCGAAAACATGGCCCAAGTCGCTGAGAATTCCAAGCCGTCGGTCCTCGTGTTCGATTACAAACGCCACGCCATCGGCGCTATCGTGCGGCGTAGGAATCGTGTGGATTTGAACGTCGCGCACGTGGAAAGTTTCGCCGGCGTTGAAATGGCGGACTTCATTCAAGCGGCCCGGACGAACCGCGACTTGGGATGCGGCGAGCGTTTTCGCCGTGACGTAAAGTGGCGCGCCGAATTGCCGGTGAAAAGTCCCCATCGAACGGCTGTGATCGTTGTGATCGTGCGAGATAAGTATCGCGTCGACTTTGCGAATGTCGTGTCCGAAGTGAGCCAGTCGCTGGCGAGCCAATTGACCGCTGATCCCCGCGTCGACCAAGAGAGTTACGTCGCCAGCTTGGACGAAGTAACAATTGCCGTTGCTGCCGGATTGGAGCGAAATGACTTTCATCGCCGCATTATAGCGGATTTTGCTCCGCCGACAGCGGCAACTTGAGTCGGCACCCGATTCGACGATAATGGACGACGGTCAATTCGCACCCACTCGATTTTCGGAGAGATGCTGTCATGTCGAAAAAGTCCATCGGCTCGCGTCGCGATTTTCTAAAACAATCGGCCTCGTTGGCTGCGGCCGGCAGCGTGATTCCATATTTCGCCTGGTCGCGATCCCCGCTGGCCAATCGCTCGCCCAACGATCGACCTCGCATCGGTTGCATTGGGGTGGGGAGTATGGGAACGGGCGACGCACGCGATCATGCCAAATTCGGCGACGTTCTCGCAGTGTGTGATGTCGACTCGCGGCACGCGGACGCTGCCAAAGCCGATGAGAAAATCGGCAAAGGCAAAGCCGACAGTTACGGCGATTATCGTCGCGTCCTGGATCGCTCGGATATCGACGTGGTTAGCGTGGTGACGCCCGATCATTGGCACGTAAAAATTGCCATCGAAGCTTTGGAGGCCGGCAAGCACGTCTTCTGTCAAAAGCCGCTGACGCTGACGCTGGAAGAAAACCAATTGATCCGCGTGGCTTGCCAGAAGCACAAAGACAAGATCTTTTTAGTCGGCACACAACAGCGCAGCGATCGCAATCTGTTTTTGCGCGCGGTGAACATGATTCACAAAGGCTTGCTCGGCGACATTCAAAAAGTCACCGTTGGAATTGATGGCTCGCCGTCAGGTGGACCTTTTCCCAAAGTCGATCCTCCCAAAGAACTCGATTGGAAAATGTGGCTTGGCCAAGCTCCGCTTGTCGACTATATGGAAAAGCGATGCCACTACGAATTTCGCTGGTGGTACGAATACTCGGGCGGCAAGTTCACCGATTGGGGCGCGCATCACGTCGACATCGCGACTTGGGCTCTCCAGCAAGATCAATTTGGTTGCGGGCCTGTCGAGATCGATGGAACTGACGCGAAACATCCTGTCGAATTCAAAGACGGCTATCCGATCGCGGACGACAGCTACAATACGTGCACTGATTACGACGTCGTTTGCAAATTCGCCAGCGGAACTGAGATGCACATCACCAGCCGAGGCGATAACGGCGTGTTGTTCGAGGGGACCAAAGGACGGTTGTTCGTCAATCGTAACAAGATCACTGGCAAGCCCGTCGAGGAAAATTGGGACGCCGGAAAATACGAGCAAGCCGACGTCGATGCTCTTTATAAAGGGAAGCCACACGAAGACCACAAAGCGAACTTCTACCGCTGCATCCTAGAAGGTGGCCTGCCGGTTTCCGACGTGTTCACTCACGTGCAAGCGATGAACACGTGTCACTTGGCGGCGATCGCCGCGCGATTGGGGCGCAAGATTCAATGGGATCCCAAAACGGAAAAGATTGTCGGCGACGATCAGGCCGCAACATTTATCGCGCGCCCAAGGCGTGCTGGCTTTGATATTCTTAAAGCATAAATATCTCGCCCCGGCCAAACGCGAGCAGCGCGATGTGAATGTTTTGAAGTCAGCCCGCCGTCGAGAGCATCGACGGCGAATTGGGGAACCACCCAGCGACTGGCTTAGCCCGGCTCCGCCTCAGCTTCCTCTTCTTCGTCATCTTCTTCGTCGTCGTCATCCCAGTCGTCGTCATCGTCGTCGTCGTCGTCCCAATCTTCATCGTCTTCGACTTCTTCCCATTCGTCTTCGTCGTCATCCTCCTCTTCGGCTTCTTCTTCCTTGTCGGCGGCGACGTCTTCTTCTTCGTCGTCTTCATCGTCGTCCATGTCGTCGGCCTCGTCCTCTTCTTCATCGACGTTTCGAACGTCGAGAGCAGACGCGACGGGCGCGGCGGCCAACAGCGCGCCGAATAAGGTGTTTAATTCTTCTACGGATTGGGACGATGATGTCAGCGTCACGTTCGATTCCTCCAAAATACCAACGGCACAAGAAGAGTCACTGGAAAGGGTGTCTAGATTTTGTGGGGAGTCTACCCAATTTGGCAACCCCATACCACGTAATTGATCGGCTCGGGGCAGCGCGTCAAGACCGGATAAGCCAAAAGATTGCAAAAAGTTCTTGGAAGTGGAGTACAGGAACGGCCGCCCCAACTCCGTACTTCTGCCGGAAATTCGCACCATATCGCGTTCCATTAATTGCCGCAATATGTCCGAACAGTTGACGCCCCGGATCGCTTCGATTTCGGCTTTGAGTATCGGCTGGCGGTAGGCGATCACGGTCAAAGTTTCGAGGGCGGGCGACGTGAGCGGGGGAGCTGCCGCATTTTGGGGTTGAAGCCGCCGCAGCCAACTCGCGAATTTGGGCCGGGTCAACAACTGAAAGCCTTCGGCCACTTGTTGGATATGATACGGACGCTGGGACCGGTCGTATCGCTCGTTGAGCCGGTGGACCAACGTGCGTGCTTGGGTTCCGTCGTCGAGCCGGGCGAATTCGCTGAGCTTGCGGCTATTTAATGGCTCGCGAGCAAGAAACAGCACCGCTTCTAGTCGCCGCAATTTGTCTTCTTCTCGGTCTGGGACCGTGGCCGATTCGCCGGGCATTGGCGAGTCGCGCGTGACTCGCTTCCGAAAATCCGCTTGCGATCGATTTCGTAGCGGGCCGATCAGCGACCGGCTTGCCGGAACGAGGGCTTGGGATGCCGGTTGCAATTGGAGCTGCCGCATCGGTTTAGAAAACGAAAACTTCAAGTTTTTACCTTGCGATTGGATTTGGTAGATTGACTATTGTCGCCGCGCGTCCGAGACACGAGACTTATTTATCGCGCGACCGTTGTCCGCGTCAATTCCAACCACTCGTTTATTCCGCAAGTCACCGTGCCCGAAGTCTATTTGGATCATAATTCGACGACCGTAATCGACCCCCAAGTCGCCCAGGAAATGGCCGAAGCGTTGCAGGCAGGTTTCGCCAATCCCGCCAGTCAGCACGGGCCGGGGCGGCGAGCTCGCCAAGCTTTGGCGCTAGCCCGCGAGCGAATTGTGGGGTTGCTGGGTGCTAACCTCGGACCCGGCGGCGACCGACTCATTTTTACTAGCGGCGGCACGGAAGCGAATAATCTGGCCGTTTTCGGTTTGTGCGGGACACCTCCCGCATCCATCGTAATCTCGGCGATTGAACACACGAGCATTTCTCGCTCCGCCGCCAAGTTGCAAAGCCTGGGCTTTGAAGTCCGTCGCCTGACCGTTAATTCGTCTGGAACGATCGACGTCGATCGCTTGGCCGAACTCATCGACGGTAGCACTCGCATCGTTTGTTTGATGTTGGCGAACAACGAAACGGGCGTGATTCAACCCGTCCAACAGGCGGCCGATATCTGTCGCAAAGCCTGCGTTTGGCTGCACACCGACGCAGTCCAAGCGATCGGCAAAACCGAGGTGGACTTCGCGCGACTTGGCGTGTCGAGTTTGTCGTTGGGCGCACACAAATTTAACGGCCCGCGCGGGATTGGCGCGCTGTTGATTCGGCCCGAAGTTCCGCTTTCGCAAATTCTTTTTGGAGGATCGCAACAATTTTCACTGCGGCCGGGCACAGAAGACGTCGCCTTGGCCATCGGCTTGTGCTCGGCACTTTCGCGCTGGCACGAACACGGCGAAGTTCGTCGGAGCGAAATGTTGAAGTTGCGGGAGCGGTTCGAAGAACGATTGTTGCGACAAGTGGCCGACGCGGTGATCGTGGGGCGCGATTCGATGCGATTGCCGCAAACTTGCCAAGTCGCTTTTGCCGGCGTGAATCGGCAATCGCTTTTCCTTGCTGCCGACTTGCAAGGCGTGGCGATTTCGACTGGATCGGCTTGCGCGAGCGGATCGAGCGACCCTTCGCCCACGCTTTTGGCGATGGGTTTGCCCCCCTCGATGATCGAGGGCGCGGTGCGAGTGAGCTTTGGATTTCAGACAACGGCTGACGAGCTGGATTTTGCGGCCGATCGTGTCGCTCAGATTGTGCGAAATTTGCGGGAAAAAACGGCCATTTCGCAATGCACGCGCCCCTCGCGTTAAGGCCAAAAAACTGCTAAAATTTGGGCCTTGAATTTAAGGCTCAAAACTGTCGCCAGCGGCTGCGGAACTCAACTTCCCTCAGTGCTATATGGGGCGACCTGAACTTGGATCGGCCAGACTATTTTCGGCCGCGATTACCGTGGATTCCGCGCTAATTTTTTCGGCCGACGCCAATGCCTGCGGATCGCAATCCGTAGCCGACGCTTCCTCGCCGCCGACTTTCGCTTGGTTCGCCTTCGACCAGCAAAATCCAATTCTCAAAGGGCTTGGCGATCCAACCGTTTCGTTGCGTGATTTCTCGCCCATCGTGTTGTACGGCCCGTCGGGCTGCGGCAAATCCAGCTTGGCCCAAGTCTTGGCCAACGCCCATTTAGCGACTCGCAAGGCCCGCTTCAAATCTAGAGCCGCTGCGGTCGTGACGTCGATCAATGACTTCGACCGACGAATGCGGCACGCGGCTGTGGTCGGCCATCTCGACGAAACGCTGGCCACCTGGGAAAAGCCAGAGTGCTGGATCGTCGAAAACTTTCATCGTTTCTCCGGCAGTCCGTTCGTCGATCAATTGCTAGTTCAGTTGCTCGACCAGAGAACTGCAAGCGGACGGCTCACAATTTTTGCTGGACAGCAGGCTCCCTGGCGCGGCTGCAAATTCTCGCCCCGTTTGGAATCTCGCTTGTCGGCGGGGCTGCCGATACTCGTCAACCATCCGGGGTTGACGGCGCTGCGGAAAATTGCCGAATGGACCGCGTTGTCGCTCGGACTCACTTGGGACGCGGATGCGCTCGCAAGCGTTCTGCAATCAAAGCTCTCGGTTCGCTCCATCGTTCAATTTTTGCGGCGAATCGCCGATTCGCGGAATCCGTTGCAAGCGATCTCGTTGGAAACCGTCAAATCGCTTGTTGCGGAGTATCATAAGCCGATGACGATCGCTGCCGAATTGATTTTGACGACCGTCGCACGCCATTTTCGGTTGAAACTTGCGGAATTGGTCGGTCCATCGCGTCGTCAGTCGTTGATCAAAGCTCGCGGCGTCGCGATTTGCTTGCTGCGTGATTTGGGTGATATGAAATGGCAAGCCATCGCCGACGCCACCGGTCGACAAGATCATTCCACCGTGCTGCATGCTTATGCCAAAACACAGCAATCGCTCACCAGTGACCCGATATTAGCCGACACATTTCGACAAGTGCAGCAGAAACTTTTGCAACATGACGACACCGGAAAACAATGTGGATGAATTGTTGGTTGAGTGTTCGCTAACTGTTTCGTTAGCGTTGGTCTTGAATGGATTAAAATTTAGGTGTTGGATTATGGTCATCAGTTGACCATCCATAAACAGAGATTGGACTTGGTTTCGACGGCTTATACACACCCTAAAATTAGCTAAGTCCTTGTCCACCAGCCGTTTGCAAACTTAACCCAGAAAAACAACTGCTTCGTTATTACTACTGCAATAAATTAAATCAATCTTAATTAGAACAAAAGGAATTCAGCGTGAAGGTTAGCATCAAACGAGATTCGTTTTCAAGTGTGTTCCAATTGGCGGCTGCCGTTGCGCCTTCGCGCAGCCCGAAGCCCATTCTGCAAAACGTAAAACTGCAAGCCGACAAAAACCAGTCATTGCTGATGGCGACGGATCAGGAAATTGGCGTGAAGCTGAACGTCGTCGACGTCGATGTCCACTCGCCCGGCGCGGTGGTTATTCCCGTTCATCGCATGAGTATGATCTTGCGCGAATGTACCGACGAAGTCCTAAAAATCGATGCGACACCTGAAAAAACCGTGATCTTGGGGCAGCGCAGCCGATTTGAATTAGCTGGTCAAAATCCGGATGAGTTTCCGGAAATTGCTTCTTTTGAAGAAAAAGATTATTACGAAATATCCGCCAATGTGTTGCGCGAGTTGATCCATCGCACACTGTTCGCTACGGAAACCGAAAGTAGCCGATACGCTTTGGGGGGTGTATTACTGGAAGTCGATGGCAACACTTTGATCGCGGTCGGCACGGATGGGCGACGATTAGCGAAAATGGAAGGCGTCCTGAAAAAAGTCGGGCAGCCGGCATCAAACGCGTCGACCATTGTTCCAGCCCGCGCCATGCAGATTCTGGAACGAATGCTTCCACAAGATGACGCAGTCGTGCAGTTTGCTACACGAGGCAATGATCTGCTCGTGCGCGACGCTCGCGGTTTGTTTTATTCACGATTGGTCGAGGGTCGTTTTCCAAAATGGCGCGACGTAATTCCGAAACGAACCGACGCGCACAAGATCGAAATTCCGGTCGGCCCACTCCTTTCAACGGTTCGCCAAGCCGCGATCGTGGCCAGCGAAGAAAGTCGCGGAATCGATTTTACTTTTGCTAACGGATCCTTGATTCTCGCCAACTCAACCGCCGAGATTGGCCAGACGCGAATTGAAATGCCGGTGGCTTACGACGGGCCCGAATTGACGATCAGTCTCGACCACGGCTATGTGGCCGACTTCCTCAAAGTTCTGCCGCTCGACAAAACATTCACGCTCGATGTGGTGAACAGTGAGCTTGCCGCGTATTGCACGACGGACGACAAGTACGGCTACGTGATCATGCCGCTGGCTCGCGGCGATCGGCGATAAAGACCTTTTGACCACACGACCCACCATGAATGATTCGCCTCAAGATGAAATGGAATTGGCCAAGACCGCTCGCGCCCTCGATCGGCGTCAACGATTTTTACCCATGCCAAAAACCGCCGCGCGGTGGGTCAGCCAAATCATTGCTAGGCGCGGAATCGCTGAAACCCAATCGGCAAGCGAACTTGAAACTGTTTGGCGCGAGGTGGTCGGCGAAGTTCTCGCGGGGCAGACCCGAGTGGGCGGCGTTCGTCGAGGCGTTTGCGAAATCACGGTTGAAAATTCGGCGCTGCTGCATCAAATCAGCTTTCAGCAACGCGACTTTTTACAGCAAATTCAAGCCAAAAAGCCCCACTTTGCCATTCAGAACTTTCGCTTTCGCGTCGGGCCGATCCGTTAGGCCGCGCACGAATCGATTCATCAATCACCGCTTTTGATCGAACAAACTATGGACGAAGAAATTAAGAAACCGACCGGGAAAGTACCCAAGGCCGAATACAATTCCGAGGACTTGCAACATCTGTCCGACCTGGAGCACGTGCGCGAAAGGCCGAGTATGTACATCGGCGATACGACCTTGCGCGGCTTGCATCACCTCGTATACGAAGTCGTCGACAACTCGATCGACGAGGCAATGGCTGGCTTTGCAAAAAACGTCAACGTGACGATCAACAACGATGGCTCGGTCATGGTCTTCGATGACGGCCGCGGCATTCCGGTCGAACGTCACGAGCAGTTAAGCACCGCCATGGAGCGCGAGGTCTCGACGCTGGAAGGCGTTATGACCGTGCTCAAATTCGGCGGCAAGTTTCAAAAAGGGGTTTATCAAACGTCGGGCGGTCTTCACGGCGTCGGCGTCACCGTCGTGAATTTTTTGTCCGAGTGGTGCGAAGTCGAGGTCTGGCGCGACGGAAGCATTTATCAACAAGAATACGAACGCGGCGTGCCCACCGGACCCGTCTCGCGTGTTGGTTCGACCGATCTGGTCGGCACCAAGACGACCTTCAAGCCCGACCACCAGATTTTTCCTGTCACGAAATTCGAATACAGCGTCTTGCACAAGCGGCTGCAAGAGCTGGCTTTTTTGAATAGCGGCGTCCGAATCAAATTGCGCGATGAACGCAATAACGAAGGGGATGAGTTCTTCGCCGAGCGCGGGATCCGCGAATTTGTCGAGCACCTCAATCGAACCAGCGATGCCCTGCACCCCGAAGTGATTTACTTGAAAGGCGAAAACGAGGACGGCGTTGGCTACGAAGTCGCCTTGCAGTACACGGCCGAGCTGACCGAAAACGTACACTCTTACGTCAACAATATTCACACTCACGAAGGCGGGACGCACGTCGCCGGCTTTCGCAGCGCTTTGACCCGCTCGCTCAACAATTACGGCCGCAAAAACAACATGTTCAGCGACATCGTCGTCGTGGGCGAGGACTTTCGCGAAGGCCTTACCGTGATCATTTCGATGCGAATCCCCAACCCGCAATTCGAAGGCCAAACCAAAACGAAACTTGGCAACGGCGAAGTCGAGAGCATTGTCAATTCGGTCGTCGGGGATTTCTTGTCGAAGTACCTTGAGGAAAACCCGCGCAGCGCCAAAGCGATCTTGCGAAAAGGCATGATGGCCGCCGAAGCACGCGAAGCCGCTCGCAAAGCACGCGAATTGGTGCGTCGCAAGTCGGCCCTTGGCGGAGGCGGGCTTCCCGGAAAACTTCGCGACTGCCTCAGCAGCGACGTCAATAAATGCGAGTTGTACCTCGTGGAAGGCGACTCCGCGGGAGGCAGCGCCGAAGGTGGCCGCTTGAAGGAATTTCAAGCGATCTTGCCGCTGCGAGGAAAGATTATCAACGCCTACAAGGCCCGCGAGGACAAAGTTCTGGCTAACGAGGAAGTGCAGAGCATCATCAACGCGATTCGCAGCGGCATCGGCGCGGAACAAGATTTGTCCAAACGCCGCTACAACAAAATCATCATCATGACGGATGCCGACGTCGATGGTTCGCACATTCGTACTCTGCTGCTGTGCTTCTTCTACCGGCAGATGAATCAGTTGATTGAATTCGGACACATGTACGTGGCCCAGCCGCCACTGTTTCGCATCAAGACCAAAAACAAAGTGTATTACCTTCAAACCGAAGAAGAGATGAGACATCAAATGTTGGAACGCGGTTTGGATGACGCGGTCCTGGTCGCGGACGGCGGGCGCGAAATCGCCGGCGCGGACATCCAAAAAATTTGCCAAGTTCTCTCCAGCACAGAAGAAGCCATCGTGGCTCTGGAACGCCGCGGAATTAGCTTGCGAACACATTCGCTGCGAATGAATGTCGACACCAATCGTCTCCCGATGTACCACGTCTTCGTCGGTACCACCGAGCATTGGTTTACCAGCCGAACGGAACTCGAAAAGTTTTCCAAAGAGCATGAAGCTGCAGCCGCCAAGGACGATGGCAACGCAAAACCCGCGGAACTGAAATTGCAAATCAACGAATTTCATGAAGTCCGCACGATCAACTCAAGTTTACAAGAGCTGTTGAAACTGGGGTTCGATATCGAGTCGCTCTTGCCGCAAGAGCGGACGGGCGAGGAGACGTCCCGCTATACCTTGCGGCGCGGCGAAAGCGAAATCGGCCTCGACGAACTTCGGCAGTTGATTGCCACAGTCCGCAAGCTGGGCGAAAAAGGATTGACGGTCACACGCTTTAAAGGCTTGGGCGAAATGAACGCCGAAGAATTGCGCGACACGACACTGGATCCGAACAACCGGACGCTGTTACGAGTCAACATGCACGACGCCGGTGCCGCCGACGAAATGTTTCGGATCCTCATGGGCGACAAAGTCGAACCCCGCCGCGAGTTCATCGAAAAACACGCCCTCGAAGTCAAAAATCTGGACGTGTGATTGGTACGACAATCTTCCCAGCCTGCCAATCGTGGATGATCTCATTGTTTGAGCGTTGTTCGCTGATTCACACGGTTATCGGTTTTGAATCGCCAGTTTGCCTAGTTGCAGGATGAATCCCGTCGTATCGAGCTTGGAAGGGCGTTTCCTATTCAGGTCATATATTGACTGGCCGTTATCGGCCATCATCATAGTGGTTTATGAACCACGAGCAAATTCGCCCGCCCAACTCCGTGGACTCGACTTCCAAGAGCCTCCTTAAGCGAATTAAGCAAGGCGACGAGATTGCTTGGCAGCAACTTGCAAATCTGTACGGCCCCATCATCTCGTTTTGGATCAAAGAACATCAACTCGCGCACGAGGATGCCCAAGACGTGCACCAAGAAGTGTTCACGGCCATCGCCAAGAACATTGAACGATTCGAACGGCACGAGGGGACCGGCAAGTTTCGCTGCTGGCTCAAGGTCATTACGCAAAGCAAAGTCAACAATCATTTTCGACGATCTGCGGCCGAACGGGCGGTCGGCGGCACCACGGCAATCCGCAACCTAGATGAAATTGCGGATCCCGAAGTGGACGACAATGAAATCGAGGGCGCACCCGATTTGACGGAAACAGAAAACGCGGCCATCGTCCAAGGAGTGATTCGATTAATCCAGGACGAGTTTCGTGAAACGACGTGGCAATCGTTTTGGCTGACAGCGCTGGATGGCAACAGCGCCGTCGACGTCGCCGCGAAACTCGGCATTACCGCCGAAGCTGTCCGAAAAAACAAATCGCGCGTCCTCGCCAGATTACGCGAGGCCCTTGCTGAACACATGAGCTAGCGACCGTCATTGGGCCGAGGTCAATTCGAAGGGCAAAAGTCAGAACAGGAGGCAACAGAGATAGCAGAGTTTTCAGGGATGAATTCTGAATCCTCCGTTTCCTCTGCTTGCTCCTGTTCAAATTCCTCGCGTTCGCTTTTTGATGTTGCCGATTTGTGCTTCTTAACGTGCAATTGCCTACGAAACGGCGTGTTGCCGGGGAGAACCGCAATATCAAAAACACTCCAATGAAGGAGCGCCTTCCCTCGACCGTTGCTGTCGCTTCGTAACATTTTTCAGGCGGAAGCCTGCCCGAAACATGGTTTATAGTCACGCGAAAGCGTTTTCTTGTTTCGGTAATCGTCGAGTCAAAGTTGTCATGTTAAATTGAGTGTCATGGACGGCCACACCGAAAAAAATCTGCCACCAGATCCCCCAGAAAGCTTGGCAAAGCTTACCGACGCCGCCTTGTTTATCCTTCTGCGCACGCCCGTTCCTGTGGAACTCGTCGTCGCCAACGCACTTTGTCCGCCACCAAATATTCCCTTACTCGCGACAGAAATTGACACGGCGTCTGAAGCGCTCAACACGCCCATTTCCAAGGTCGCTGGGGCAGATACCGATTCAGATGTGAAACTATTGATCGGATTGCTCGATCCACCGGAGCAACCGGACGAATTAGCTCGTCTGCCTGGTTATCGCCTATTGCGAGTGCTCGGTGTCGGCGGCATGGGGATCGTGTTCCAAGCGGAGGATCTCAAGCTCAATCGGCAAGTCGCCATCAAGTTAATCCGGCCCAAACGGTTTAAAGACAAAAATGCGACTCAGCGATTCTTAACTGAGGCTCGAGCGGCCGCGAGATTGACTCATGACAATATCGTGACGGTTTATCACGTTGGCCAACACGGGGACATCCCTTATTTGGTAATGCAGCTTTTGAGTGGGCAATCGTTGGCAGATCGGATGCGCGAGGAACGGAAACTGGATGTGCTCGCCACGCTGCAAATCACTCGGCAGATTGCCCTCGGCCTTGCAGCCGCCCATGCCGAAGGGATGCTCCATCGGGATATCAAGCCGGACAACATTTGGCTGGAAGCAACTTCTGATCGCGTCAAGATCCTGGACTTTGGCTTGGCACAACTTGCCTTGCCCGATGCCAAATCCCCGGATGAGATAATTCTCGCTGGTACTCCCAACTACATCGCGCCTGAGCGCATTCGCGGCCAACCCGGCGATCCGCGATCTGACTTGTTCAGCCTCGGAGTCGTGCTCTACGAAATGCTTTCCGGGCACAAGCCATTTCAAGCCAGCGGGGTGACCGGCACACTTCAACTCGGCGCCCATCACGACCCCGAACCGCTGCCACCCCTGCCCGCCCCGTTCGATTCTCAGACGCGACTCCTCGTTGGAAAACTGCTTGAAAAGGAACCCCAGCGCCGATCCACCGATGCAATGGAACTGATTGTTCAAATTGACAGAATTCTTGCGTTGGGTTTTTCGGACCCCAAACCCGACGCCCAACGCCGATTGAATCGGAAGTGGACTTTGGGGCTATGTTTAGCGGCATTCATTGCCATCGCGGTCTTTTTGTTTGCACGTGGATGGAATGTAAGTGGTGCGGTTCTCCTTGAAGCTATGCCCGATTCCATTTCGTCGCTGGACGATCTTGATTTCACGGTTCGGGATCTGAAAACGGGCGAAAACCGCACGATGCGATTAGGCGAGTCCAAACTGAAACCAGGCAGTTACCGCATCGAACCATCCGCGATTGAGGGAGTAAAGTTTTCAAGAGACCAGTTTGAGCTGTCGGAGGGAGAAACAGTATCACTCGACGTGAAGTATGAACCCGATTTGAGCACCGGCTACCTTGCGGCGGAAACTAGCCGATTGATCGATCCGACTTGGCTTTGGTCTGGACTCTCAGCATGGACGCTAGAAACGAGACTCCATCGCGGGAGAATTCTATCACTTGATTCAAATTTCAACGGCCAATGGCTTGCCACAGGTGGCGACGATGCGATCGTCCACATTTGGTTGACCTCGGATATGTCATTGGCATCGCTCTTAATAGGACATGATTATAGTGTCACCCATGTCGAGTGGTCGCCGAACGACAATCGTTTGATCGCGGCCACCTACCGCAACATCACTCTTTGGGACACCGACCGATCGACGAAAATTGGCACGTGGCCTGCGGACAATGTCCAGAAAGTGCATTGGGCTCCCGACGGCAGGAGATTTCTCACCGTCGACCGGCAATCCAACCTTTCTATCTACTCGGTCGACTCGCCGGGAGTTATGCAATCGCAACATGGTCGTTACATCGACGCCCAATGGCGAGAAGATTCAAAGTCGATCGTAGGCCTGACGGTCGACGGCCATTTTGAAGAACGACTCGTCGAGTCGTGGGAGTCAGCCTCGCCCGCCAAATTGCGGATCGACCCAAGTGGTCGCAAGGTGCTTGCTCGCGGCGGACAAATGTGTGTGTCGCTCAAAAACAATGTGCTTAGCGTGGCCGAAATTGAATCGGGCCAAATACTTCCGTCGCCAACATTCAACGGACGGGAAATTCAGGATGTTTGGAGTTCTGACGATGGCGAGCAATGTTTTGCGCAAATACGCGGAGGCGAATACTCGTTGCTCCATTCATGGGATCCGCGAACGGGGGCTGTTGGCCAAGTATGGGGGTTTCAGGATAGGGGGCTTGGCTTTTCGCTTTTGACTTGGAACAGCGTACTTAAGAAAGGTTTTTTCTTCGTTCCGAATCTCGTACCAGGATTGGATTTGCTGCGGATAAGCCAGGATTCCGCACAGCCCGTGCCGTTTCGCGTTTCGTACGGAGTCGAAGCCGGGACGCCAAATGTCGTTCGCCGAATTGATGACTTCGCCTATTCGCACGATGGCAATCGACTAGCAATCGCGCATGGTTCATTGGACGTATGGGATGCTGAAACAGGCAAATTTATCCGAGAATGTAGCGGATTTCGACATGCAGCCCGCTTCATTGATTGGACGGCGGACGATTCTTATATTGCGGTCGACACGACCGCGAACGATGCCGACGACCAAAATATATATCTGGTGGATCCGAATCGAAACGTGGAGCAACTTCTGTACGCCGACACGGAGGCCTCGGACGAAGATCGCTTTGCGAGCCGAGTACTTTCAGGAAATGGTGCGTGGTTTTTGGGGGCAAACGGTGTCGAGACCACTCTTATTTCCACCGTAACACCAACCGAGCGCCGCCACATCACGGTCCCATTGGCCGAGCAAGAATCCATCGTTGCTCGCGCCATCAGCAACCAAGGTTCAATTGCGATCGCAGTTGATAAGAAAGTCCAACGAACGTTTTGCGTTCGCATCGTCGACTCGTCCACTCAAGCCAATACGCTCGATATCCAACTTCCAGAGCCGATCGACGAACTATTCTGGTCGCCAGATGGAATGTCACTCGTTGCCTTGGGACAGTCGGGACGGGCCCGTGCGTTCTCCGCTATCGATGGCGCGGTGCAAGACCTAATTCCATTGCGCCAACCGATTCGGGGAATCTCGTGGTCCCCCGACTCGTCGCGGCTAGCCGTGATTTCGCAATCGAATATTGGGATTGTCTGGGATCTCAAAACAAACAGGAAAATTTGCTCGTTTGCAGCGGCGGCCGTCGGACGTCCCGCGGTCAAATGGCATCCATCGGGAGAATTAATTGGCTATTTGAACACTTGGGGGGAAGTCGTCTTCATCGCAGCCGACGCGGGCCGCGTTGCTTCTGTGATTTTCGCACTCTCTGGATCGCAGATGTATTGGATACGCGGTGATGAGTCCATCGAATCGAACGACGGCAAATCGCATTTCGATGACGATATCGTCATCGCGGTATGGATGCCGGATGGAGCACAAGCGACAATCGCGCGAGTCACCTACTTTCCTGAAAACGGACATTACTACGAATTCGTTCCGGCCAGCCGCATCGATTGGAAGTCAGCCAGGGACCTTGCAGAGAAAAAAGTTTTGTTAGACGCCCAGGGAGGTGATCGTCATGGATATTTGGCAACGATTACATCAAGCCAGGAGCAAACATTCCTGGAGCAGAAATTTGGTTTACTGCGCATGGTCTGGATTGGCGGCACGGATAGCGAGGAAGACGGCCAATGGCGATGGGTGACCGGCCCAGAGGGTCTGGAGGAAAATGGGAAGGGTCGCCTAATTTGGACTGGGCTTTCGGCGGCAAATGGTGGCTTCGCACCGACCGTTGAGGTTGGGCAGCAGTCCGATTCCGCGCAAGAAAATGACGACAAGTCGCCGGCGATTCCCTATACAGCGCCGATCGAGTTGTTCTACTCGAATTGGATTCCTCCCGACGGCGATTTTCTAGGCGAGCCGAATAACTTGTTCGATGAGGATTTCCTGATTTGGAATCACGATGGATCGGCAGAAGGCGTACGTGGGAGATTCGGGTTGTGGAACGACCAAATGAACAGCAGCCCCCGCAAAGGAGATATCGTGGCCGGTTACTTAGTCGAATACGGCGACTAATGCGTTCGGGGATTTCAGAACCCGACGACCGGGCCCCTCGCGCCCATTTCAATTCTTTACCCTGAAAGGGTTCGATCCCAAAGCACAGGGTCGCGAGGCTTTGCGAGCGCACCGGGGGTACGTTTCGTTGGGCAACGCCCAGACGAAACGAACCCCCGGCTTTGGGATGTAACGCCTTCGGCGTACAAACCTTGGTGTGGATCGCACCATGACAGTTCTTTAACCCTGTAAAAATCGCGCCGTGGCAATTCTTTACGCCAACGGCGTTAGATCCCAAAGCACAGGGTCGCGAGGCTTTGTGAGCGCACCCTGTGTTTGCATCGCCATTTCAATTCCGTACCCTGAAAGGGTTCCATCCGGCCCTTTTTTGGAGGTCCATGATGCCGCAATCGCTCGCCCAAATTTATTTGCATATCGTTTTCTCGACTAAAAACCGGCATCCATTTTTGCACGATGATGCGATTCGAACCGAAATGCACAATTATCTCGGTGGGACGTGCAATCAACTGAAATGTCCAATCTTGCGCGTCGGGGGCGTCGCCGACCACGTTCACATATTGTGCCGTTTATCGCGAACTTTGTCGCCGTCGAATTTCATTGCCGAACTCAAACGCGAATCGTCGAAATGGGTCAAAACGAAGGATCAAAGCCTGAGGGATTTCCATTGGCAAGACGGTTATGGCGTTTTCTCAATCAGTCCTTCACATGTTGAGGCGTTGGTTCAATACATCAACGACCAAGCAAAGCACCACAGCGACGAATCGTTTCAAGATGAATTTCGACGCCTGTTGCACAAATACAAAATCGAGTTCGACGAGCGTTTTGTTTGGGATTGACCGGATGGCGGATCATTACGCCACAATGGATGGAACCCCTTCGGGGTACGAAACCCGAATTTGACCTCATACACAGGGTGCGCTCGCCACGCCTCGCGACCCTGTGCTGTGGGATGTAACGCCGTTGGCGTAAAGAATTGCCCGGGCGTAATCATCCGTGATTCAAGATCGTTGGCGCGAAAACCGTGTTGATTCGTTCATGGCAATGGTTTTTACGCCGAAGGTGTTAAATCTCAAAGCCGGGGGTACGTTTCGATCGGGCTTGGCCGAACGAGACGTACCCCCGGAACGCGCCCCCGACCGCATCGATACGCCAACGGCGTTACATCCGTGTCGGCGGCCGTAATAACAAACCTTTTCAAAACCGATCTAACGCCGTTGGCGTAATGAAATTGATTGGTGTGATCTTTTCACAGGGTGCGCTCGCCACGCCTCGCGACCCTGTGCTCTGGGATGTAACGCCGTTGGCGTAAAGAATTGCCCGGGCGTAATCATCCGTGATTCAAGATCGTTGGCGCGAAAACCGTGTTGATTCGTTCATAGCAATGGTTTGTACGCCGAAGGTGTTAAATCTCAAAGCCGGGGGTTCGTTTCGATCGGGCTTGGCCGAACGAGACGTACCCCCGGAACGCGCCCCCGACCGCATTGATACGCCAACGGCGTTACATCCGTGTTCGTTGCGATAATGGCGAATCGTTTCAAAACCGATGTAACGCCGTTGGCGTAATGAAATGTCATGGCTCGGTTCACACAGGGCGCGCTCGCCGAGCCTCGCGACCCTGTGCTCTGGGATTCAACGCCGTTGGCGTAAAAGCATCGAACGGAATCTATCCCGCGAATTTGTTGGCATTTCGTAGGGCAGACTCCCGCCTGCCCCTTCGTTTTGGGCACAATCGGCAAGCGCGGGTCCGCTTTGCGCTTGGCCGAATTTCCACGCCGCACACCGACGTGCATCGATTTCCAATTTTGCTGTCACGCTGTTGCGTTTTCTAAACATGACGCCGCATTGTGCGCAATTGCCTCCGGTTGCGACCAACTAGGGTTGACGAGCGTGGCAATTTCGATGTGCGGCCGCTCGCCACGATTCCGAGTAAATATTCAGCAGCGATCCCGAGGCATCAAATAATTTAACGCAGGGAGTTCACGAATGAAACGATTGGCATGGCGGAAATTCGGAAAAGGCCCCTTAAATACAACAGTCGCAATCGTCATTCTGGGGGCGATCGCAAGCTTGGCCATTGGGGCAACGATGACGATATCGACCATCGGCTTAATCGGCTTCTGGACCGGCGATGGTGATGCCATCGACATCGCAAATGGAAATGATGGGACGCTCGAAGGTGCTACGTATGACACGGGAGTTATTGGTCAAGCCTTTAGCTTTGACGGATTTGATGATGGGGTTGTAATCCCGGAGTCGACAGTTGATCTTGACGGATTCTCGGAAATGACATTGTCCGCTTGGATCAATGTAACCGGATACCGTCACGATCAAGAGGGGTCTGGCAATGGTGGAATTATTACGAAGTACGATTCCAATTTTGGCGTGAGCTATGCTTTCTATGTCAGGGAAACGGGTTTGCTCGGGCTTTTAATAGTTCAGGACGGAGGAAACTATTGGCGTGTCGAAACTGACATCAACGTAATTGAACTCAATACTTGGATGCACGTCGTCGGGGTGTGGTTAGGCGGAGATGATCTACGCCTTTACATTGATGGCGTTTCCGTCCCGGTGACGTTTGAAAAGGTGGGCTCTCCTGTCCAAATGGCGAATTACAACATCCCGGTGAATCTCGGCCGTTTGATCGCTGGGGGAAGTTACAACGGGCCAGCTTGGCACTTTGATGGTCTAATCGACGAAGCCAGAATCCACGACCGCGCCCTCAGCAATGCCGAAATTCATGCGCTTTATCAATCGGCGTTCAACCAGAACCCCACGGCAGATGCCGGACCAGACCAATTACTTGAATGCACGACCTCGGCCGGCGCGCCAGTAACCCTCGCCGGCGCTGGATCAGATCCTGACGAGGACGATTTGACGTTCAGTTGGGATGTTCCCGAAGGAATTTCGCTGGATGATGCTTCTAGTCCGACGCCTTCTGGTGTGTTTCCGATTGGCATCACGACTGCGACCCTAACCGTTGACGATGGCAATGCTGGGATTGCGGTTGACGATGTCTTGATCACCGTCGTGGATACGACTGCACCAGAGGTGCACTGCACGACTGACATTGCCTCTATTTGGCCACCGAACCATCAACAAGTTCCAATACAAATATTTGTTGATGCAACCGATGCATGCTCGAATCCCGGCGAATTGATCCTGATGTCATTGACCATCACGAGCAGCGAACCTGACAACGGTTTGGGTGATGGTGATACGTCCGGCGACGTCAGCGGACTAAATGCTTTTGTAAGTCCCATCGAGTTGGCGCCTTTGTTCACGTACAACTCGACCAGTGGATCTTTCGAAGGCATCGCTTGGTTGCGCGCTGAGCGATCCGGCAATGGTTCGGGTCGATCCTACACGATCCAAGCCACGGTCGTAGACAATCACTCCAATCTTGCGACGTCCAGTTGCGTCGTGGTGGTCCCAAAGAACAAACGCAAGGCCAATTGATCGCGTTCGCGGCTGTTGCGAACCTTGGCGAACAACGTGTTCTCATCGGTCAACGAACAAGGGGATATTTAATTACCCAACGTGTGGGGCAGGGTTCCCGGCCTGCCGCATGTTGACGGCAACTGCTTGTTGCATCGAGGCGAGTGATTCGCGGACGAAGCGGCGCTGGAGACGGCGGGCGATGGGATAACCGATTCGCACCGGCCAATAACGTGGGCGAGAGAAGGCTCGCAGGTCGTACCACACGGTGTCGTCAGCAAGCCATTCGACGCTGAACCGCTCTTCGCCTAGCTCAATGTGCTGCGGCAAAGTGCCATACGCAAAGCCGAATCGTCGAATCGGCTCCGTCTCATCCAAGACGTAAACGATCCGGCACGGATTCAGCCACCAAAGCCTAAAGACATGAGCCAGCATCACGACGACTTGGCCTTTTTCGATCGGCATTTCGGGAGGCACAATCAACGCCCAACCACCGGGAAACATCTTCCATTGTCGGATCGCTTTTTTCGCAGCTTCGAAAGCAACCTCGCCTTGGCCCAGCAATATCCGGTTGTGGTCGAGGTCATACCCCGCTGGCGATTGGTCACGCGACGCGCCAACTTCAGGATACGAAAACGCAACTTGTCGCTGGCGATCCATGACTTCTCGGATGAACCGCTCAGACGGTTTTCGGAAATGCCACACCATCGCCTCGCAAAGATAAGACGGAGTCGTAGTTTATTTTGGTGGCGACCACTTGGCGGGGGAAGGGTTGGGGACGGTGAGCGGGGCGGTGTCGTCGAAATGTCTCTGTTGTTGCTGAAGCAATTCTGTAAGCGCGGCAACTTTGGCCACATGCTCGGGCCGGTCGGCGAGGTTGGTGGTTTCGTTTGGGTCATTTTCAAGATCGAACAATTGCGTCTGGTTGACTTGCGGATAGCGGATGAGCTTCCAGCGGTCGTCGCAAATCGCGCGCTGAACGTCGCGGTAGGCGAACAGCAACTGCGATCGCGCGGGTTTGGTTGGATCGCGCAGTACGGCGGTGAAGTCGAGTCCTTCGCTGGTCGAAGGAGCGGGAACGCCGCAGAGTTTGCCCAAAGTTGGCAACACGTCGAAAAGGTAGCACATAGCGATCGAAGCTTTTCCCGCCGGAATGTTGGGACCGCTAATGATGAGCGGGACGCGCACAGAGTGTTCGTAAAGATTTTGCTTGCCGATCAAACCGTGACTGCCGCGGGCGACGCCTGAGTCAGCGGAAAAGACGACGATGGTGTTCGCAGCGTGCGGCGAGGCATCTAGAGCGTCCAGCAAACGGCCGATCTGCGAGTCAAGATACGAGATGTAGCGGTAGTATTCGGCGGTCATGTGACGGACTTGTTCCGGCGGGCGCGGCCAGGGGAGTAGCTCTTCGTCGCGGATGGCCATCTCGCCGTTGTCGAAAGGATGCTGCGGCAAGTAATTCGCGGGCAGCGGTACTTTGTCGGGGTCGTAATGGATTGGGAAATTTTCCGGTACGATGTGCGGATCATGGGGAGCATCGAAAGCGACGTAGCAAAAGAACGGCCCTTGCTGGTGTTCCTTGAGAAACTGAATCGCTTCGTCGGCGAAGACCTCGCAAGCGTGCTTTGGGGCAAGCTGCGGCTCGGTCAGTTTGCCATCGACCAAATCGCTCAGTTTTATCTTCAGCGGATCGGCCATGCCACCGGCAAAAATGGCGCGGGCGGTTTGAAAACTTGCCGAGATCGAGTCCGTGCCATTGTGCCACTTGCCGGTGACGAAAGTTGTGTAGCCGGATTGCCCGAAAGCATTGGGCCAAGTCGGGTCTCGTTTCAAGCCTTCATCGATGCGGAACAACGAACGGCCTGAGAGCAACATGGCCCGCGAGGGCACGCACGTCGCCCCTTGCAGACCTCCTTGCATATAGGCCCGCTTGAAAGTCACACCGCGCTTGACGAGCCGGTCGAGGTTGGGCGTTTGGATTACCGAATTGCCGAGCGCCGCTATCGTGTCCGCCCGTTGATCATCGGCAAACAAGAACAACACGTTCGGTCGTTTGGGTTCATCCGCCGATAGATCCTTTTGGGCAAGTGCCGCGTACTCGTCGAGTTGTTTCGTCCAAATCGCGGCCATCTCGCGGACTTTTTCGGGATTGTCCAGCGACAAGTTCTTCGTCTCGGATCGATCGGAACTTAGATCGTAAAGTTCCCAGGGGCCGCTTTCACCCGCAGCGACGATTTTCCAATCACCGACGCGGAGCGCCCGGTTTCCTTCGTGATACCACCAAAGAAAATCGCGAGTGACGGTGCCATCATGAGTGAACGGGCGGATCAAACTTTTTCCAGGCAGCGGGGGCAAGGGCTGTTCATTCCACGTTGCCACAGGCTTGATGCCAGCAGCCTCCAAAATGGTCGGAACGAGGTCGATGATGTGACACGGCGAATGGCGTAGCTCGCCGCGCGCCGCAAAACCCTTGGGCCAGTGCGCGATCAGCGGCGTCGAGATGCCACCTTCGTGAACCCACGTCTTATGTCGGCGGAAAGGAGTGTTCGCGAGACTTGACCATCCTGGACCGATGCTCAGAAACGTCGCGCCGGTGCCGCATTCGGCGTGCGGGTCGTGGCCATCGCCGCGAACCATGATTTCGGCACTTGCGCCGTTGTCGGAAAGAAAAAAGATGAGCGTATTGTCCATCTCTCCCATCGCTCGAAGTTGTTCAAGCACGCGACCGATTTCTTGATCCATGCGATCGACCATCGCGGCATGA
>JANNYC010000223.1:0-5953 GCA_031409895.1 Planctomycetota bacterium | reverse complement strand
GACGGAATCAACGACGCTCCCGCATTGGCTCAAGCCGACATCGGAATTGCTATGGGTACGGGTACCGACATCGCGATGCACAGCGCACAAATCACATTGGTCAAAGGAGACTTGCGCGGGATCGCACGGGCCCGAGCTTTGTCGATCGCGACGGCGCGCAATATGCGACAGAACCTGACACTGGCACTGCTTTACAACGCGTTGTGCATTCCGATTGCAGCGGGGGTACTTTATCCGCTGACCGGTTGGCTGCTTTCACCAATGATCGCCGCCGCCGCGATGAGTTTGAGTTCAGTCTCCGTCATAACCAATGCCCTTCGATTGCAGCGCATTGTGATCTGAGACACTCGCGCAGTTATTCTCGCAAAAAGGCTCGGTTAACCAGTTCGGCCAAGCTCCACGCGAGCAACGCCGCTGCGAGAATCAGCACCCATAACTGAAACGGCAAAGGCTCCAAGCCGAGTGCTTGGGCCGTCGTCGGTAAAATGCCTACGGCAATCTGTAAAAACACCCCAAAAACAACAACCGCATGCAACGTCCAGTTGCGCAGCGGTCGCAACATCGTGTGCCGCGCTGGATAGACGAAAAGCAATTGTCCCACCGCAAGAAATTGAAACGCCACCGTGCGGGCTGTGTCGAGACTGTAGTTGAGCCACGGCACGAGCCCTAGTAGACCGAGCGCCAACATACCTTTGATCGTGCCCGAAAGGAGAATGAAACGCGTTGACCGGCCATCTAACAATGGACTTTGCCGAGGTCGAGGAGGACGTTTCATTACGCCGGGGTTTCGATCTAGAGCCAGCGCCAACGCCGGCAAACCGTCGGTAACCAAATTGATCCACAAAATCTGCACCGCCGTTAACGGCAAAAGCAATCCTCCATCGATGTCGCGCATCCCTAGAAAATAGGCCAGCACGGCTCCTACAGCGACAACAATGATTTCCGAGAGATTGGTCGAAAACAGAAACCGAATGAACTTTTGAATATTCTCGTAGATGCTGCGCCCTTCTTCAGTCGCTGCGACGATTGTGGCAAAATTATCGTCGAGCAATACTAAGTCCGCGACTTCGCGCGTAACATCGGAACCGCGCAGGCCCATCGCCACTCCCACATCGGCCCGTTTGAGCGCCGGAGCGTCGTTGACTCCGTCGCCGGTCATCGCGACGATCTCGCCATCCTGTTGCAACAACTCAACTAACTTGAGTTTGTGCTCTGGCAGGACGCGGGCGAAAACGTTTACTTGGCGCATTTCGCGCTTCAGCGATTCGGCATCAAGCCGATCAAAATCCGTGCCGGTCAACACGCGATCCGTTTGAATTCCTATTTGCCGAGCAATGGCTAGTGCAGTCTCTGGATGATCGCCGGTCACCATCAAGACGCGGATTCCGGCGGCTTGCGCCATGGCAATCGCATGAGGCACTTCGCTGCGCGGCGGATCCCAAAAAGCGACCAATCCAAGAAACTCCAAGCTCTCCTCGTTTGCTCCTTGGCTACGTGCCAAGCCCAGCACGCGAAAGCCGTCACTGGCGTAGGCCGCCGCTTTATCGAACCAATCCTGTCGTTGTTGTAACGCCAATTGGCTGCGCGTCAGTAGGACTTCGGGCGCTCCTTTAAGGTAACTTTCTGGACCTTGCGGACTCTGGACCGTAACTCGCATAAATTTCCAAGCGCTGTCGAAGGACTGACTGGAAATGCGCGGATGCATTTTGAGAAATGCGTTCGGGTCGTCCCCTTGGCTGCGCACATATTGCAGCAGGGCCAGATCAAGCGGATCGCCAACGCCCTCTTCGGCATCGTTGGCCAGCACCATTGCTTTGCATGCTTGTTGCGGGTCCGGGCTATCGACTTGGCGCACGTGCATTTGGTTTTCCGTGATCGTACCGGTTTTGTCCGTGGCAATCACGGTTACCGATCCAAGTGCTTCGACAGAGGACAACTTTCGCACGATGGCTTTGCGACGTGCCATCCGCTCAACGCCCAGCGCCAATGTGAACGTGAGCACGGCAGGCAACCCCTCGGGGACTGCGGCGACTGCGAGCGCCACGGCGAACACGAGAATTTCGCCAATCCGATCGACGCCGTCGACCAGCAATCCCGCGCAGGCGAGAACGGCGGCCAACGACAGCACCCAGCGCGCGACGCGGCCGCCGAAAGCGTCCATTCGCCGCTCCAGCGGTGTTGGCTCGGACTTGATTTCGCCCAACATTACTGCGAGTTTTCCCAACGCACTATGTGGGCCCGTGCGAGTTACTTCGAGATGCACTCGCCCGCGAACCAAAAGGGTGCCGGACAAAAACTCATTGCCGAGAGATTTTTCCACCGGCAGACTTTCGCCCGTGAGGATTGACTCATCGACCGATGCATTTTCGACCAGCGATGATTTACCATCGGCTGGCACGCGATCGCCCGAATCCAGTCGGATACAATCACCCGGTACTAAATCTGCGGCTGGCAGTTGCAGCCATTCGTTGTCGCGGCGGACCCAAACGCGCGGAGCGGCCAATTTTTTCAATCGAGCCAGCGCTGCTTCGGCTTTGCGCTCCTGATACACGCCAAGCCCCGCGTTGAGCAGCAGAATGAGTGCGATCGCCATCGACTCAAACGGAAACCCCGGAGCTCCTTCTCGGACCCAAAAAACTAAATCCACCGCGAGCGCGAATAACAGAATATAGATGAGCGGATTCTTGAATTGCTCAAGCGTGCGCAGCCAAAGCGGTTTGGCCCGCCCTTCGGGCAAAGCATTGGGGCCCAACTGAGCTAGCCGCTCACTTGCCTGAAGCTGTGTAAGCCCGCTGCTGGTTGGCATCATGATGCACCTGATCGTCGAGCCGGAGCCAAATTCACGATTGACTCGAATCGTACGGTGTCCCGACGCAAACTAGGGCTTCACGGCGAACACTTTGACACTGGCCGCGTAGTCGTTGACATTATAGCGTTGCAACAGATCGCCCAGTCGCTCGTGAAACGAAGCTTCGTCGGTTGCCGCCGAACAGCAACCGGAAGTAGTCGCTGGCAACGCGCCCACCGCAGAACTCGTCGTCGTGGAATCTTGATGCGTTTCCGTCATTGCGGGCGTACAGCAGCCGGACTGATTTTCGACTTTTGCATAAGCGTTCAAGTCCGCGCCGCTGTCGATGACTTCGACATTGGCAAAGCCAGCCGCGATCAGTTGGCTGCGATATTCATCAATCGGGATCGCACCCGCGATGCAGCCAACGTAGGATGCAACGTCGTGCGCGAGCTCATCGGGTAAGGCCTGCTTCAAAGCGATGTCGCTCACGGCCAGTCGCCCGCCGGGTCTCAGAATTCGAGCGATCTCACGAAACACTGTCGGCTTATCCGGAGCCAAATTGATCACGCAGTTGCTGATCACACAGTCGGCCACGCCGTCCGCCAGTGGCATCCGTTCGATGGCCGCCAAATGAAATTCAACATTGCGAATGGGTTGGCCATGGTCGGCGACCGCAGCGTTCTTGCGGGCCAGTTCGATCATTTCGCGAGTCATGTCGATGCCGATGGCTTTGCCCGTGGGACCGACTTTTCGCGCCGCGAGGAATACATCGAGTCCGCCGCCGCAACCGAGATCGACAACGACTTCGCCCGATTTCAGGCTGGCCATCGCAGTTGGATTGCCACATGACAGACCCATATTGGCTTGGGCCGGTATTGCCGCCAGTTCTTCACTTGAGTAGCCGAACGCCTCGGCGACTGCGTGGACGCCGAGTTGGTTCGATGAAAGGCCACTCGAAGCCACGGCGCCGTATTTGTCTTTCACTGCTTGCGTGATTTTTGTAGACACAATCGAGCACTCCGCCGGAATAGAGACTTTGTCCATCCGACAAATCGTAAGGAACTCGATTGATCCATTCAAGAGTGCAACGCGAGCGACCGGCGAACTGCCGGGGCTTATCGTCGATTTTGCGGAGTCGTCGCGTCTAAGCTCTTGCGTTGGTGCTAGATCGTGTTGGTGACATCTCCGTCGCTCAAGTACAACGTCAGCACATCGTCGATCTGAACTTTTTCGTCGTTAAATCGTCGGTCGTCGAAGACGTGTTCCGTGTTAAGCGACAAATCACGCGACTCGCCAATTTCGCCCAACGGGCGCAAATTCTCGCTGTGGATTCGGTCGATCGAAATTTGTGGTTTTTTGATTTCAACGCCGCCGTAAACCGCACGCCGAATCGAATTACCAGTTGGATTCTGAATCAACTCGCGATCGTCAATAAACGTGAATCCCAACTCGTTTGAGGAATCCAATGAACGAGAAACTGACGAAGTTTTTTCGTAAGCCGAATCGAATGAGCTTGAAAAATTGTGGAACGAGTCATAAGCGAAAACGAACGGGTCTTGTACGACTATCGTTGCCGTGGCAATGTCAGTCCCGCCTTCGCCGTCGCTGACTTCATAGCTGAAGGAAACGCTGCCGGCAAAGCCCGACGTCGGAGTATAGGTGAACGTGCCATCGCTCCCAAATGTCAAACTGCCGGTAGCCGGACCGCTCACCAACGAGTACGTCAGCGTGTCGCCGTCCGGATCGCTATCGTTGCTTGCTACGCTGCCGCTAATCGACGTGTCCGCGTTTGTTACAAAGGCGTCATCACTCGCGATTGGTCCAGGGTTCGATACATTCCATGTAAAGGTAGTTACTGCAGTGCCACCTTTACCGTCGGCAGCCGTGATCATCACAACGTACGGACCACCAGTTGACGCGCTATTGTCAAGCGTCCCGCTAATGACGCCCGTAGTCGCGTTGATTGAAAGCCCCGGCGGCAATCCGTTCGCACCAAACGTTAGTGTGTCGCCGTCAATATCCACAAAGCTACCCGCGACGCTTAAGCTCACGTATTGACTGTCGACGGCATTTTGCTCAGGAATCGGTGCCACTTCAGTGGGTGGATCGTTCGTAGGCGTTACGTTGAGAGTCACCGTCGCCGTTGCCGTGCCGCCGTTGCCATCACGGACTTGATATGTGAACGTAACTACGCCGTTAAATTCCGGCGCCGGTGCATAAATAAACGAACCATCATTGTTAAAGTTGAGAACGCCGGTCGCCGGACCACTTATCACGGAGTAAGTGAGCGTGTCACCATCAACGTCGCCATCGTTGCCGACCACGCTGCCGCTAACAGCGGTCTCTTCCGAAGTCAAAAACGAGTCATCTCCAGCGGTAGGTGCGGGGTTGGCCACATTCCAATCAAATGTTTGAACAACGGATCCTCCGTTGCCATCGCCTACCGAGATCATCACTGTAAACGGGCCACTCTGTGAAGCATTCGGATCGATCGTCCCGCTTATGATGCCGGTAGCAGAATCAATCGATAACCCGATGGGCAAGTTGCTCGCGCTGAAGCTAAGCGAATCGCTGACATCCGAATCGCCAAAGTATCCACTGATATCCAGCAACACGACATTAGCGTCGGCATTGTTTTGCGTCGGAATAGTCGCCACGTTAACGGGTGCGTCGTTCGCACCGTTAACCTTAACGGTCACCGTAGCGGTGCTCGTCCCACCGTTTCCGTCGCTTATCGTATAGGTGATATTTGTTGTGACAGTTTCGCCAACTGCTAGATAATCAAAGGCGGTTCCAGGATTGAACGAGACGCTTCCGTTATTGTTGATCGTGAAAGTACCGCCGCTGGAACCGGTGACGCCAACGCCGACGTTGCCAGCGATCCCATTGACGGCTGCGACGCTCAGGAAGTCGCCATCCAGATCGCTGTCAATTCCGTTTCCGTTGTCGATTGAGATGACGTTGCCCGGCAAGGAACCGTTTTCGCCAATGGCAAGATCATCGTTAGTCGCAATCGGTACCGGGTTGGCCACAAGCCAAGTAAACGTCTGCGAGACGGTTCCGCCGTTGCCGTCATCCGCCATGATCGACACGCTGTACGGACCACTTGCACTGGCGGACGAGTCGATCGTCCCGCTGATAATTCCCGTGACCGGATCAATG
>JANNYC010000222.1:0-59703 GCA_031409895.1 Planctomycetota bacterium | reverse complement strand
CGTAGTTTCCACAGTCCATCGGCAAAATACCAACCTTGCGCGCCACCAATTCGTCGGACCGGAGCAAATGCTTGGGACGCTGGAAGGGTCGTCGTCAGCACTCGAGAATCGATCAAGCGATTTCCAAAACGGACGCCGGCCCAAGATGGCGGAACACCGCTCGAAGAAACCGCGTCAGACCAGCGCGTCTCGACAAACTCGCGATCTTCGTTGCGCAGCGCCGCAGCGATAGCTTCACGGTACCCCATCGGTCGAAGGTCGAAATCCTTTTCTGCGGCCGGATCGCGAACCAAGGTTGGATGCCGAATGCTGTCGATCAACTTGCGGCCAATTCGTGCGTAAAGAGGTGTGACCAAGCCGAGCCATAAGCTGGACAATCGCGGAGTCAACACGGGGACGCGGATGAGCATCCGCCGCAGTCCGCGCTGCCGGGCGTATTCTTTCATCAATGCCCCATAAGAAACTTGGTCGACGCCGCCGACTTCATAAACCTTTGATTCCGTACCGAGCAAATCCAGCGCCGCAAGCAAATACTTCAGCAGGTCTTCGATGGCTATTGGTTGAGCAGGAATGTTAACCCAGCGCGGCGTAATCATGACGGGAAGTTTTTCCACCAAGGCTCGAATCATTTCGAAAGAGAGGCTGCCCGAACCGATAACAATCGACGCCCTGAATTCGATGACTTGAACACCACTGGACCGCAAAATTTCGCCAACTTCGTGGCGGCTCCGAAGATGTGCCGAAAGCTGATCACTACTGTTGCCCAAACCTCCGAGGTAGATGATCCGCCTTACGCCAGCGGCTCGCGCGGCGTCGCCAAAATTTCGAGCAGCTCGCCGATCCTCTTCTTCAAACTCGCCCGCCGAGCCCATCGAGTGCACCATATAGTACGCCGTGTCCACACCGGCCATCGGGCCGAACAGAGAGTCTGCGTCGAGCAAGTCGCCTGGGGTTACCTCTACTTCTGATCCCACGCGAGCACGGAGGAATTCTGGCCGACGAGCCAGGCAACGGACGCGATGCCCGGCGGCTTCCAACGACCGCAGCAATCGCCCTCCTACGTAACCGGAGGCACCAGTCACAAGTATCAATGCCTGCCGCGCTGTGTCATTGTTGTCGGATTTCATTGTTTCAATACAGTTTTATAGGTTCCAGCGTCAAAGCCAATCACGAGGACTCGTCCGACGCGAATGGCTGGCGCCCGCAGGTTGCCAGTTGGGCCGAGCAGCAAGCTCAGCAGGGCTGCTTTGTCCGGCCGTTCTTTTTTTAAATCCAAGTGAATGACCTGTTTTCCTTTTGTGGCGTACAGGTAATCCACCTGCTTGGCTAGTTTGAGCGCATCCTTCTCGCTCAACTTGCTCTTCTTGGCATCAACTTGTTCGGTTGTCTTGATCGTCTGCCGCGCAAGAAACTCCTGCGCTTTATTGCAAGTCTTTCAGCCGGGTCGATGGTAGCTCCAATCAAGCGTGCGGGACATCATCTCTCCTATAGTCTAAAACCAAAAATCTCAGCTCATCGTTCGAAATAGCGATCTCACAAGTCGTACCGGCGCAAGCAAATTGTTCTTCATGGAAACGGTTGTATCGGTGGCTTCGATTAGAAGCGCGGTCACATCATCGCCATTCAGACTGTATCCCCCTAGTCCTTCGATGCGCTGCAGTAGCCGAGGCAGGAATTGAGCTGGTTCCGCCGCGTCCATTTCGCCCGCCATCGTGCACAATCGGTCCGTCTCCAGGATTTCGCCCGATCGATTGACGGCTTCCGTCAACCCGTCCGTATAAAGCAAAACTCGGTCACCCCGCTCCAGCGGTATTCGGTACTCGGAATACCGGACGTTATCGGCAACTCCCAACGGCAGATTGGCGAGGTTTGGAGTGCCGCCAATGGGCGCCGCGAATACCGACCAGTTTCGAGTTTTCTGCCGGTATACAAGGGGACGCGGATGGCCTGCGATGCAAATCGTCAGAGTCTTCGTTGGAGCAAAGAACGTGCTCACAATCGCCGTGGCAAACACTTCCGAGGGGTCGGCCACTTGCTTGAAGCAATCATTCATCCGGGCAACGAATTGGCTTTGGCTGATCCGGTTGATGTTTTTCCGCATGAGGTCGCGGAGTCGCGCGGCCGTTGCGGAAACCGCATTGCCGTGCCCACTCACGTCGGCCAGGAGTATTCGCGTAATTCGTCCGGAGGCGCACGACGACAAATAATACACGTCGCCGCCATGGCTCGAGTCGCCGTGAGCTTTGCTGTGTAGCCAAATGCGCAGTCCCGGCATTCGGAAGTCGGAATCCACGGAGCGATTTCCTCCCCATACTTCCATGCATTGCATTTGATGCTGCCGATAGCTCGCATCAGCGTCGTCGACGGCGATCGATTTGGCCGCGATGGCGGAAGTTCCATCCTCGGGCTTGAGCCCGCGATGTTCATCGACTCGCACGTCACGTTGCGGTTGGTCAATCATGGTCAATGCTCACCGTCCTTATCTTAATTCGACTCATTCCAAATTTCAGCTTATGAATTGCCGGGTCCTGGGAACAATTCGCGAAGTTCAGTTTGCCGGAAGGCAAAGATTTTGCGAACGTCGGGGCGCACAAATAACGCCTCGATCGGCCGCCCGCCCCAAACCGAGTAGTCCACAACATCACGACAAATCGTTCCGCCATCGACTTCTTCAAAGCTGTGTTCGTGGTACCAGCGCCGATAGGGCCCCCATAATTGCTCATCGACAAACCGGAAAGGCGGCTCCCATACGCTGATGCGACTGCGCCAACGTAGAGGAATTCCATGCAACCGCAATCGGTAGTCGATCAAAGTCCCAGCTTGGATACGAATCGGGGGAGCGGTGAGGACTTTGAATTGTAAAAACGCGGGTGTAAGGGTTTCTAGCTGAAACGCATCGGAAAAAAATGCAAAAACTCGGTCGCGCGGGCAAGGCAACAACTGCACAGCGGTCAGTCGGTAGCCGCCCCGCGGCGATTTGGAAAATTGAATTGGACTTTCAGAATCTCGGCCGGGCGAAACGACAGGCTTGCTAATCATGATCATTGACTTGCACCTTGTGAATAATCAGTGGGCGAAAAGTTCAGGGTCGTTTTTGCGGGATGCTGTCAACATTGCTCTTTTTCGTAAACCAATACTCGGATTATTTAGATGATGAGGCTTTTCGTCGGCAAATAAGTATTCAATGACTCGCATGTTCTTTCGCAGAAACCGGGGTTCCATCGCCAGAAATGACGTGTGCTGGGACGGGGCGCAGTTTCCAAACGAGGCCCAATCGCTCCAGAGTCCACAAGCCGTAATAAGTCATGTCAAGCTCCCACCAGACAAAGCCCTGCCGAGCGGAGGTAGGGTAACGATGATGATTATTGTGCCAACCTTCGCCCAGCGAAAATATCGCAACGATCAAGTTGTTCCGACTGTGATCCTCGGTTCGAAATCGCTGTGTGCCAAACATGTGGGCAATCGAATTGACCGAATAGGTGGCGTGATACAACAGGACGGTCGAAACAAAAAATCCCCATATGAATACTTGCCAGCCGTTTGTTTCTAACGACGGTATCGACCGCCCTAAGAAATCACCTAACGCGTACAAAGCAACTGCATAGCCAACGGCCACTAACGAAGCACAATGTTCGAGCATTCGCAGTTCCGGGAACTTGAGCCAGTCCCGGACCAAGTGGGTTTTCAACTTCCCATTTTCTTTTCCCATGATCCAACCCAGATGAGCCCAGAAGAAGCTATCGACGTGCGGCGAATGCACGTCCCCCATACGGTCCGAACTTCGATGGTGTTCTCGATGATGGGCGGCCCACCACAAAGGACCTTTTTGCATGGCAAGCGTTCCCAATAGGCCACCTACAAATTGAAACCAGCGCGATGTCTTGAAAGCGCGATGAGAGAAGTAGCGGTGATAAAAAGCCGTCAGGCCGAAAGCGCGGACTACATACAACACCAACGCCAACCCGACCGCCGTCCAACTCCACCCAACCAGAAACACTGCTAGGCATCCAAAATGCATTGCTGCGAGAGCCGAAAGCCGCAGCCAGTCGATTTCGAATCTGGACGAGTTCGATTCCTCGATGGAGTTAGCCAAGCGTGAATACAAAGCCATTTTGAAAGCTCCTGCTATTTTCGCGGTGGACTCGGAGAGGATCACTTCAATTCGTCCGAGTAAGACGCTGGGCTGGCCGAGCGTGGGTCTCGGGTCGTAGTTCATTTCGCAAACGGGCGATCGCCAGTTCTTTGGCCTTGGCCTCGACTTCGACGGTAACCGACAGCGGTTTCCAAATTTCGGGAAAATCGATCACGTCAATGAAGTCGTGATGCCGATTGGGCTGGGGACCAGTCCAGCCTTCCAATGGGCTCGACAAATGAAACAATGGCTCGCGGTCCCAGGTTTCGATGGCTACGGCCGTTGCCTGCTCGACCGTCAATGGGTCGGGTAAGCAGCGATGATGGTGCACGTCGTACACCAGCGGCAGGCCTTCGGCGCGACAAATCGGCAAGAGGTCGGTCGGCGTGAAAATCTTGTCGTCGTTTTCGACGGTCAAGCGCGATCGCACGGCCGGTGAGAGACGCTCCAAATTGCGGGCAAACGCCGCGAGCGCAGTCACTTTGTCTCCATAAGCTCCACCGCCGTGGATGTTGATCACATCGGCTTGAACCCACTCGGCGACTTCGGCGTGATACTCCAAGGCCTCGACCGACTTCAATACAACATCGGGCCGTGGCGAGTTAAGCACCACAAATTGATCCGGATGAAAGACCGTGCGAATATTGTGCTCGGCTGCGAACCGGCCGCAATCCATGAACGATTGAATAATGCTTTCAGCGTTCGGCAATTCCTCGACGGAATATCCAACCAGCGGATGCGTCTTGATGGGAAGAATGCTGCTGCCGATGCGAAAACAGCCGATACCGTTGGCGGCACAAAACTGCAACGATTCGAGCAGGGCCTCGGCGTTGGCCAAGCATAGCTGCGAAAGCTTGAACAGGCGTTCCGCCGGTGCCAGACGCATCAGGGCGGTCGCGGTGGTGGTTCGAAAGCGGATCGGCTGATTGGCGAATTGACAGCAAAGCCCCCAACGAAGTCGCGCGGAACGAACGAGGCGATTGCGGGCTGCCGGAAGCTTCGGCGTGAGCGAGCCAGGCCGTACACCGCGACTCTTTATTTTGGTTCTTGCCATCGATAAGCCACAATCGCGTTTAGTTCCCGGACAAAAAGTTCGTCTCCGCAGATCGCCAAGTGGGCCCATGTTTCGTCGTCACTTATCTTTCGCTTGTCAACCAATTCGAAATTTTCGGGATTGGCTCGAATCAAGAGTAACTCGCCGCGTTCATCCAATGCCAGAATGTTTTCTCCGTTTGCTACTATGCTCCAGTATTTGCCATACGGCTTTGATGTCCATTTTGTTTCGCCCGTTGCCAGGTCAATGCAAGTAAAACGCTGATTCTGCAAATGCAAATAAACATGACCCTCGATCACCACGGGCGAGGACATATAACCTTTGGTTGGGTTGGTCCAGGCTTCACTCAACTTCGGGGAACCTTGGTCGCCAGCGGTAATTTTGAAAAGGAACGACTGACCTCCGTAAGCGCTTGTAAAAACGGAATTGCCGGCCACGGTTGGCGTCAAGATATTCATTCCGCGAAACGCAGGAATCTCGCGCGACCAAAGTTCCGCTCCAGATTCGACATCAACGCCGGCAAGTTTTTCGCGAGTCTGCACCAGCAGTTGCGTGCGGCCAGCGATGTCGGCCAGGACCGGTGACGAGAAAGCGCTCCCCATCATCCCGCCCGCATCGTTCAATGTCTTCCAGATAATCTTCCCGGTTTGCTTGTCAAGTTTGCAAACGGCCGCGCCGGCTTGAACATACAAATGTGGACCTTCCACCAGCGGTGAGCATACCAATCCAAACTCAGGCTGCGCGGTTCCTAACTCCTTAACAAAATCAACTTGCCAACGAATCTGGCCATTCTTTGCGTCGAGGCACACCAACAAGTCTCGCATACCGCCTACGTACAAGCATTCGCCGTCATAAGCCGGTGTGGAGCGAATCCAATCGCCATTCGATTTGGCGAAAAACGGCACCGACAACGCACCTTGCCAAGATACTTCCCAATGTTGCTCACCGGTGGCCCGATCGAGCGCTCGGACAATCTCAGTTTTTTTGTCCTTGGTTTCCGTGACGAACACCATCGATTCGGAGACAATGGGTCCTGAGTAACTGGGCGACAACGGCATTCGCCAAGTCTGCTTGAGTCGATCGGCGCCCAGCTTGGTCGGCCATTGGCTGCCGTCCTTGATCTGTCCGTCACGATTGGGGCCGCGCCATTGGGGCCAAACGATGGCCGGGCGGCTGGCGTCGTCCGCACCAACTGCAAGCGAGGTAATTAACAGACATCCGAAGCCGAACAGCACTGCCAGTCTCTTCAACATTGGATTACATCTCGCGGTTTCTGAATTCGTAGTGATGGTTCGATCCGGATGGATGCAAATTCATTTTTTGATTGGCGGGAAGTCGCTCTAGCCGAACCGAAGTCGTTTCCACGTCAAATCCAAATCCGTGATCTCGGTTGGCTGTAGTTCGCCGCGCAAGATCTTTACCTCGTCCGGAGCGCTAATTCCGACTCGAATCGTTCCGCCCTTGATCTGCAAAATCTGAATGCGGATACATCCGTCGATAATGACTTCTTCGTTGATCTTTCGCGACAAGACTAACATTTATCTCTCCTTGATTAGCTCTTCTAAGATTGAGGATGGTTTTCCGAGCAATACAACTCACTGTGTCTGCAAGTGGCTCTCCAAGAACCAGAGCGATTTATCTAACCCACGTGAAAGTTCGGTGAATAAGTCCGCTGTGCCGGCGTCGTTGAGCTGAGTAGCCGCGTCGATCGCTGATCGGGTTGTTGCAGCCAACGCCGCGTAACGCACAACGAGCGCCTCCAGATGTTGCGTTCCCGTCGTTGCATCAACCGGGAATTCAGTTAAGCGCGAACCGGCTGCCGATTGTCTGGCAGTTCCCATTGCTACGCCGCCCAATGCGGTGGCCCGCTCGGCCACCATGTCGATGTCCTCGACAAGCTGGCCCGCGAGCTTGTCAAACAATTCGTGTAACGAAAAAGCATTCAGACCTTTGACATTCCAGTGCGCTTGTTTGGTCTGGCTGAAAAGGTCGAACGTGTCGGCAAGTTGTTGGTTGAGCAATGCGATAATTTTCTGGCGCGACTGAGGATTGAGGTCGTTACGGGTCGAGAACAGTCCGGAATTGTTCATTCTAAAATACGCTTTCGATTTAGGCCAACGCCGTGGTGGAATGACCGGTTAACATTTTAGGAACTACGTACGCGATCGACAATGTTTCAGCCAGCTGTTCATTCTTGCCTGGGGCTCAGAATTCGTCGCTCAAATTTGCCTCGCGGTGACGGCGCTCGGGACAAGTCCTTTTGGTTTAACTTGAGAGGGCGATCTCGATCTGTGTAGGCCGCCCAAATCATGATTCCGACAGCACCCGCACAGACTGTCGCCACAAAACAACCGAACGCAAAGATTATGGCATCAGACATTCTTGGCACCTTTTCCACTGAGTAATAGTGCCCCGAATGAAAGGATCGACGGGACCCATAGACCCACGAACAAACCTTGTTCTTTGCTCGAGTTAAACCACAAGTACACCGACAAGAGAAACGAGATCAATGCGGCAAACAGGATCATGATTTTCACGGCGGAAAGCTTGTTCATCGATTTGACTTCAAGGTTTAAGTGACAAGGAAAGTCACGGCTGGCGAGAACCGCCAGCCGTGACAAAGAACGCTCTACAGACTGACTACTTGGGCAACATCACCGAATCGATGACGTGAATCACGCCATTGGCTCCGAGAATATCGGTCTTGAGGACTTTCGCCCCGTCGACCATCACTGTATCGCCCTTGGTCGAGACTTTGACGGACTGACCGTTGACGGTTTTGGCGCTGTCGATTTTAACAACGTCTGCGGCAAGTACTTTGCCAGCGACAACGTGATAGGTCAAAATCGCGGCGAGCTTATCTTTGTTCTCTGGCTTCAACAAAGATTCTAAAGTTCCCTTGGGCAATTTGGCAAACGCTTCATCGGTCGGAGCAAACACGGTAAATGGACCAGTGCCTTTCAGCGTTTCGACCAAGCCGGCGGCTTTGACGGCTGCGACCAGCGTGTTGAAAGAACCTGCGGATACCGCCGTGTCGACGATGTCGCGCGGCAGGATCACCGAGTCGATCACATGGATCAATCCGTTGGAGCATGAAATGTCGGTCTTCACTACATTGGCGTTGTCGACCATCACCGCGTTGTCCTTGGTGACGATGCTGATAGCTGGACCAGCGACGGAAGCTGCAGAATTGAGTTTCACGACGTTTGAGGCATCGACGCGACCTGGAACGACGTGATACGTCAAAATCTGAATCAGCTTGCCTTTATTCTCTGGCTTGAGCAACATTTCAATGGTGCCCTTGGGCAACTTGGCGAATGCCTCGTCGGTCGGAGCGAAGACCGTGAACGGACCCTTGCTTTTCAACACGTCTACCAACTCGGCGGCTTTGACCGCTGCAACCAGCGTCTTGAAAGATCCGGCTCCGACTGCCGTGTCAACGATATCCTTCTCGTCCGCGATGGCAGCCGAAGAAGATGCAACGTGGGAGACAGCGACCGTTTGAGTTCCGGCGCGACGCGCGGAGGCTGGGCAAGTGTCTTGGGCAAACGCGAACGACGCGAAGCCGGTGACCAGCGCTAACGCGCAGACTTGGTACGACCAATTTCGACTCATGGACATGGGAAACTCCTAAAAGGTTTAAATGCCCGCCGAGGGGCAAAATTCTGGCGAGCCACCGTCGACCCGCTTTCTTATTCGCTGTCCAACAAAAACAGCAAATCGTTCAATTCGTTCATTATCTTATCGGGGGCGTTTATCAATGTCAACATGTCAATCGTTCAAATCGTCCATTTTTTAAAAAATATATTTTTACACAAAATTGAGCCTTAATTCGCGCTTTGTGGTCCTAAACTGTCGAAAAATTGTTTTAAATAAAACATCTCGACAAGCGTCGACTGCTAAATTACAATCATTCAAAACGATCTCTAGGAGAAAGTGCGTGGATCGGTCATTAACCCCTAAACAAGTTGCCCAGGCAATCGGCGTTAGCGAAGCATCGCTTAAACGCTGGTGCGATAAGGGCTTGGTTCGTGCCGTGCGAACGGAAGGTGGCCACCGTCGCATGGCGGTCGAAGACGTGCTGGAGTTCCTGCGTAGTACCGGGCGTCGGCCGCTGCACGCGGATTTGCTGCAACTGCCGGTGGTGCGCTCCGCAACCAGCTTTACGCTCGAAGAATCGATCCGAAATTTGACGGAGGGCTTGCTCGCGGGCGACGAGGATTTGGCGCTTCGCGTTGTATTCGATTTGTACTTGGCCAAGACGAGCGTGTGCGACATTGGCGATCGCGTCATTGTCGAAGCGATGCGCAGCATCGGCGAGCGTTGGTCGAATCACGACGTCGAACCGTATCAAGAACGTCGCGCCTGTGAAATCTGCGGCCACATTTTGAGCCAATTGCGGGCGTTGATACCAATCTTGTCGGAAACGGCGCCCCTTGCGATCGGTGGGACTTTATCGGGTGACGCTTATCGGATGCCGACGCTGCTTATTGAATTGGTACTGCGTGAAGCCGGTTGGCGAGCTGAATCTTTTGGCACGGGATTGCCAGCCGAAACGCTATGCGCGGCGATGGAAACGCTTCGCCCGAAATTGTTTTGGCTCAGTGTCTCCCACATCGGCTCGATGTCCGAATTTCTCGAGCGATACAACTTGATTTATGAGTGCTCGCAGAAACTCAAAATTTTCATAGTCGTCGGTGGACACGCCTTGGACGCCGACGTGCGCCGCCAGATGCAGTACAACGCGTTCTGCGACAGCCTGCGGCATTTGGTGAATTTTGTGGCAGGTACAAATTTAGCAAGACCATTGGTCGGATAGACTCCAGACTTTTATTTCGAAACTTGTTTATGTCCGCCCTCTCATCGTCAGCCAACATTGCCGTGATCGGTGCCGGAATTTCAGGGCTCGTCGCGGCACACCGATTGAGTACTCGCCATGCAGTCACGCTGTTTGAGGCGAATGACTACATTGGCGGGCATACCAATACGATCGACGTTGAAATTGATGACGAGCGGCATGCGATCGATACGGGATTCATCGTATTCAATGACCGAACCTATCCGAAGTTTGTTGCGCTGCTTGACGAACTCGGCGTGCGGTCGCGGCCGACGTCGATGAGCTTTAGTTTGCGGTGCGAGCGCACAGGCTTGGAATACAACGGCACGTCGTTCAACGGCCTGTTCGCCCAGCGCAGAAATTTGGTTCGCCCAAGCTTTTTTCGCATGGTTCGCGACATTCTCCGCTTCAATCGCGAATCGGCGCGAATGGTGTTACAAGGTGAATGGAGCGATTGTCGCGACGAAACAACCGTGGCGGAGTTTGTCAATTTCGGCCGTTATTCTCGCGAATTCGTCGAGCACTATTTGCTCCCGATGGGTTCTGCCATTTGGTCATGCCCTGTTGGAACTTTTTCCCAGTTTCCGATTCGATTTATCGTCGAGTTTTATCAGAACCACGGGATGTTGAATCTTCGTAATCGGCCAGTGTGGCGCGTGGTCGAAGGGGGATCGCGGACTTACGTTAACGAAATACTACGCCGGTTTTCGGGCCGAGTTTTTAAGAGCACGCCAATCGATAGAGTGCGGCGGTTGGCAGACCGCGTGGAAGTTACTCCGCACGGCGGCTTGGCTCAGAACTTTGACCATGTCGTGTTTGCTTGCCATGCTGACCAAGCTCTCAAGATCTTGGCTGACCCATCAACGAGCGAACGAGACTTACTGACTGCATTTCCTTACGAAAGAAATCACGCCGTGTTGCACACCGACGCATCGATATTACCCCGTCGACGAAGAGCATGGGCGAGTTGGAACTACCGTATGCCCTCAGCCCTCACGGCGCAATCGCTCAATGCTCCGAAATTGGGCAGGAAAAGAATTGGCGTCCGTCGATGGGCTGGATGGGATTCCCGCGAGACGAATCCGAATCCAACGGGAGCAGGCGCAACTGTCACATATTGCATGAACCTATTGCAGCACATTCGATCGAGACACGTTTTTAACCTAACACTCAACTCGGATGAACTCATTGACCCGGCAAAGGTCTTAGAACGATTCGTCTACGAACATCCAATCTTCACTGCTCGGCGCGGTGCGGCCCAGGCTCGGCATGGCGAGCTATTGAATGTGAACCGCACATCGTATTGCGGCGCTTATTGGCGCAATGGGTTTCACGAGGATGGTGTCGTCAGTGCACTGGCGGTTTGTGATAGGCTTGATCATGCGATGATAGCTGAAACGAGTCGAAAACCTAATGCCCGAACGAAGGGTAATGACATCATGCAGCCAGCATTGGTGGACTAGCATGCACAATCGCACTCTGAATTCACAATTACCGAATTCAACCCGACGCTCGACAATAAACTAAGAGCGAGCTTCGTCGATCATTATGCTCCGACCATCATCCACACCGATTCAGAGCTGCCTCTATGAGGGGACCGTTCGTCATCGACGCCGGGCGACCGCCGCGCATGAATTTCGTTATCGTTTGTTCATGGTGTATCTCGACTTGGCTGAAACGGAGAGTCTTTTCGGGCGAAGAGGATTTTGGTCAGCGCGTTGGCCCGCCGGGGCGCGGTTTGCGCGAGAAGATCATTTGGGTGATGCCGGGCGACCTTTGGCGGAATGTGTCCGCGATCTGGTCGAAGAGCGGCAGGGTTGGCGGCCCGCCGGACCAATTCGCTTGTTGACCAATTTTCGATATTTTGGCTTTCAGATTAATCCGGTGAGCATTTATTATTGCTTCGATTCTGCCGGGGAATTCGTGGAGGGTGTGGTCGCCGAGGTTACCAATACGCCGTGGAACGAGCGGCATTGTTATGTGCTGGATCTGCGCGACCAAGCCGGAAAGCGACGACTTTCGGCCGAGCATGGCAAAGCATTTCATGTCTCGCCGTTTCTCCAGATGGACTTGGACTATCGATGGCGATTGAATCAGCCCGGCCGGCATTTGGCGGTCCACATTGAAACGCTCTCTTCGGGAGAACGACCGTTTGATGCCACGCTTGTAATGCGAAAGCTTCCCTTGACTCGCTGGCAGAAATTCCGCGTTTTGGTTCGGTTCCCACTGATGACCGTTCAAATTTTTGCGGGGATTTATTGGCAAGCGTTTCGCCTTTGGCGAAAACGTGTGCCGTACGTGCCGCACCCGAATTCCAAGCCGTCGATGCCAACCGCCGAGCAACCGAGCAATTCACTGCTTGCGCCGCAAACTTCGAAGCTGCCTGAAGAAAATCTGAAACGATTGCAAATGAATCGGCATCAGATTCAATCTAAGTAGAGGATAAAATTGCATGACTGACGCGACATGTTCCCAGCCATCCGGACTGAAGCCAATAGGATTTATTGATCGAGTGGCGCGCCGGTTTGTTGCCCGAAGACTGAACGATTTGCACCGGGGAACGGTGACTCTTGTGGATGAATCCGGAACGAACGGCTTCGGTGAGTCCGCCGATTTAAGCGCGACCATCCAAGTGCATCGTTCGCGGTTTTTTCGCGATGCCGTTCTTGGCGGCACCATGTCCGTTGGCGAATCGTATTTGCGCGGCGATTGGGATTGCGATGATTTGACGAGCATGTTTCGGATCTTTGTGCGAAACCAGCCAGCGACCAGTCGCTTGGACAGCGGATTAGCTCGGCTGATCGGCTGGAGTCACCGATTTTTTCATTGGTTGCGGGCGAACACTCGTGCGGGAAGCCGCCGCAATATCGAAGCGCATTATGATTTGGGCAACGATTTCTTCCGCTTGTGGCTGGACGACACGATGGCCTATTCGAGCGGGATTTTCCCAACAACTAGCGCTACGCTTCGCGAAGCATCGCAAGAGAAATTTGATCGCACGTGCCGAAAACTGGATTTGCTGCCGAGCGATGAAGTCCTCGAAATCGGCAGTGGCTGGGGTGGATTCGCTATTCACGCCGCGAGCAATTATGGTTGCCAGGTTACGACGACAACGATTTCCAAAGATCAATTCTCGGTGGCGAGCGAACGAATCGCTGCGGCGGGCTTGGCCGGTCGAGTCAGTCTTCTTCAACAAGACTACCGCGACCTTCGCGGTCAATTTGACAAACTGGTTTCGATCGAGATGATCGAAGCGGTCGGCTATCGCAACTTCGACAATTATTTCCGTCAGTGCGGGCAACTTTTGCGCCCGGACGGGTCATTTGTCCTGCAGGCTATTGTCATGCCCGAGCGGGGATACCGCCAATATTTGCGTTCGGTCGAATTCTTGCAGCGGTATGTGTTTCCCGGAGGCTGTCTTCCTTCGCTAGGAGCGATGCTCGATTCGGTCGCTCGAACGACGGACTTGCGTTTCGTTCACGCGGAGGATTTTGCCCCGCATTACGCCGAGACACTGCGGCGTTGGCGGCAGACATTCAATCAGCGGCTCAACGAGGTCCGACAGATGGGTTATAGCGAGACTTTTATCCGCTTGTGGAATTACTACCTGTGTTATTGCGAAGCGGCATTTGAAGAACGCTATATCGGTGTGCTGCAAGTTCAATTCGACAAGCCGTTGTGTCGCCGCGACGCGATTCCTGCCAGTCGAAGGTCGCTTCCGTCAAATGAAACAATCGGCACGGGTAATGCGTCAACGCATCCAGTCTCAAAGAGAAACGAACGAGTTTTTGAAAATGTTTCTGGGAACAGGAATTGAGTTAATCGAGCGGGGGCTAATGCCGGACGCGATCACGCGGTTTGCGATTCGTCGTCTGTGTCGCCAGCGATTGAGCTTGGCACACAACACCCGGGGTTCGCAAACGGCGAGCGGAGGCAGCGCCTTTGTCGATTCGATGCGTAGTGGACCGATCGCTCCGGTTCCGGAAAAAGCCAACGAGCAGCACTACGAACTACCTCCGGAATTTTTTGCGTTGGTCTTGGGCCCGCATCGAAAATACAGCAGTTGCTATTTTGCGAGCGAGCAAACGAATTTGGCCGAGGCGGAGGAAGCTGCACTCATGCAAACCTGCGCGCACGCCGGATTGGCCGACGGTCAAGACATTTTGGAATTGGGCTGTGGCTGGGGATCGCTTTCTCTGTGGATGGCCAAGCGATATCGCAACAGCCGGATCACTGCCGTTTCCAATTCGGCACCCCAGCGTCGCTTCATTGAGGCGATGGCGAGCAGTCGAGGGCTAACAAACTTGCACGTCATCACGGCCGACATGAATCATTTTACGCCGCCCGTATCGAATGTGAGGGATGGAAAATTCGATCGCGTCGTTTCGGTTGAAATGTTCGAGCACATGCGGAATTACGAGGAGCTTTTGGGCCGAATTGCGGATTGGCTGCGGCCCGCAGGAAAGTTGTTTGTACACATTTTCTGCCACCGCGAGTCAACGTATCCGTTTGAAGTCGAGGGTGCTGCCAATTGGATGGGGCGTTATTTTTTCACCGGCGGGATCATGCCCAGCGTCAATTTACTGCGAAAGTTCGATCGTGATTTGTGCGTGGAAGATCAGTGGACTTGGGACGGTCGGCATTACCAGCGGACGTGCGAAGCTTGGCTGGCCAATTTGGATGCCCACCGCCCCGACGCGCTTGAAATACTCGCCTCGACTTACGGTCGTTCGTATGCCCACCGTTGGCTAAATCGCTGGCGCACGTTTTTTCTTTCTGGCTCGGAACTTTTCGGATATGCCGGCGGAGGCGAATGGTTCGTCGCGCACTATCTTCTGCAACATCGAAGTCAGAATTGAGGCGACAAGCGAAATCTCTCAGGATGCGAGGGTTAGAACCCAATCCACTTCGCAGACTGCATGAATTGGCTTCAGATCCGAGAGGTCTTGATTTCAGCTCTAAGAAACGAAACCGCCGCACGCAATTGACATTGAGATCGCGTATACTGTCGCCCAAGAACCCAAGATGCGGTATGCGTCGCCGTTTTTGTTAGAACCGTAACTGCGAACGGCAAACCGGGGCACTACTCGTCAGGAATCGACGGATGACGAATTCTTCAGCCGCTCAAGTTCAACAGCAGCACGCCGAAATCACATTTCTTGGACATCCTCTGGGGTTGTACGTCTGCTTTTTCACCGAAATGTGGGAGCGATTTTCGTTCTACGGAATGAAAGCCCTGTTGCTCTTGTACATCACCAAATATCACTTGTTTAGCGACGACCACGGTTACAACTTATTGGGTGCTTACGGAGGATTGGTCTACGCGATGCCGGTGATCGGAGGGCTTTTGGCCGATCGTTATTTGGGAATGCGCAAAGCAGTTGTGTTCGGCGGCATCTTGCTAGTGCTGGGCCATTTCGGGATGGCCTTTGAGGGGGTTCAAGCAACCCGCGTCGACGACGTCGTCACGCAAGACCAGTTCGCGCTTAGCGTTTTTTACTTGTCGCTGTCGCTGATCATCATGGGGGTCGGGTTTCTCAAGCCGAACATCTCGACGATCGTGGGCAAGCTTTATCCGAAAAACGATCCGCGAACTGAAGCCGGCTTCACGGTTTTTTACGCCGGGATCAACTTGGGTGCGTTTGTCTCTAGTTTGCTGTGCGCATGGTTAGGTGAAACTTTTGGCTGGCGGTACGGATTCGGAGCGGCCGGAATTGGCATGATTTTGGGTTTGATAGTGTTTCTGTGGGGCCAAAAGTACTTACAGGGCCACGCCGAGCCGCGCGACCCCGCGATGTTGTCGAAGCGAATCGTTGGTCCGTTCTCGCGCGAACACTTGATATACGCCGGCGCAATCGCGGGCTTGTCCGTGGTGTGGATGTTGATTCAATCGCATAGCGTCGTGTTGCGGCTTGTATCAAATGTCTTTGAGCCCTCGCCGGTAACATTGGCGATGCATTTGGTCAGCGTTTGTTTGCTTGCGGGCATCATTTGGTTCTTGATTACCGGATGCAATCGATTGGAACGGGAACAGATGATTGTTGTGCTCGGGTTTATCATATTCGGACTAGTCTTCTTTACGTTGTACGAGCAGACCTACGGCTCGTGGGTACTGTTTTCCGATCGCGTCATGAATCGCGATGCGTTCGGCGTGACTTGGAGCGCGGGGCAATTGACGTCGCTGGGCGCGCTATTTATTTTCCTGTTGACCCCGTTTTTCGCTTGGCTTTGGCCGCGTTTGGAACGGGACGGTCTAAATCCGAGCAAACCAGCCAAAGCGGGCCTAGGGCTGATTTTTGCAGGCTTGTCGTTTCTCGTGTTGGCCTGGAGCGCGCGTCATCCGGAAGTCAACGGCTTGACCAGCTTATGGTGGTTTGTGCTGGCATACTTCGTGTTGGAGATCGGCGAGATGATGCTTTCGCCAATCGGCTTATCGGCGGTGACGCAATTGTCGGTGCCGCGAGTGGTCAGCGTGATGATGGGAGGATGGTTTCTGGGGACAAGCTACTCCGAAATCCTGGCAGCGGCACTGGGCAAGTTATCTGCGATGGAAATCCCGGCAAACGAACAACTGAATGTGGCCGAAGCGCTGGCCAAGTACGATCGGTTGTTTGTTTTCTCGGCAGAGATTGGAATTGTCGCCGGCGTTATAGTGCTAATCCTCTCTCCGTTTTTCAAGCGTTGGATGCACGGCGTCCGGTGATCTTATTCGACCGCAAAGATACCAATGATATTGCAAACTTTGCTACTTGATCTGGCGGTTATTTTGACCGCGATGTTCGGTTTGTGGGTCGTTGGAACAGTGCTGCGCGATGTGAGCATCGTCGATCCGTTTTGGGGGACCGGTTTTGTCTTGGTGGCTTGGCTGGCGCTATGTATTAACTGGCCGGGGCAGGCTCGCGTTGGATTGCTGGTGGCTTTAACGACAATTTGGGGATTGCGGCTTTCGTTGTTCTTGTTGTGGAGGAATTGGGGCAAAGGCGAAGACCGCCGCTACACCGCAATGCGATTACAGAATGGTGCCCGATTCTGGTGGGTCAGTTTGCTGACAGTGTTTCTGTTGCAGGGTTTATTGCTGTGGATAGTGGCAATGCCGATTCAAGTTGCGGCCGCGCGGAATTTGTCGAACCAACATGGCTGGCTCGATTTTGTTGGCGTGCTGCTTTGGGCGACCGGCTTTGTTTTTGAGGCGGTCGGAGATTGGCAGCTTGCGCGATTCAAAGCCGATCCAAACAACGCTGGCCGCGTGATGAATCGGGGCTTGTGGCGATACACGCGGCACCCGAATTATTTTGGCGATTTTTGCGTGTGGTGGGGACTCTATCTGGTCGCGGCCGCAGGAGGGGCGTGGTGGACGTTCGTAAGCCCATTGCTGATGTCGATTTTGCTAATGCAAGTATCCGGCGTGACGTTGCTGGAAAGTACAATCGTTGAACGACGACCAGAATATGCAGCTTACAAAGCTCGCACTAATGCTTTCTTTCCTGGACCCTCTCGCGGGAGGCTTCGATGATCACTCACGAATTTGTTGGACGCCATTAAAAGAGATTTCCAATTGAATGGCTGGATTCGGCTCGCAACGAAATTTGTCTGAAAGTTGCCTTCAAAATGACAGGGATCAAGCATGCTTCATTGGCTCAAATCCATTTTCTGTGCGCCGAAACCCTCTGGGCCTCCCAAAACGATGCGATTGTTCCGCACGAGTGACGCGACATTGAGCAAGGACTCGATCAGCGTCGAACGAGATTGCTGGGTTGTTGACGCAGCCCACGGCCAGACGATCCGCTTGTTCGAGATTCCCGACCCGGACGCCGAGCAATGCATCGTCACTTACCGGGCCAAGATCAAGTCCGAAGGCCTTTCAGGCCGCGCGTACTTGGAAATGTGGTGTCGACTGCCAGGCCATGGAGAATTTTTTTCGAAGGGCTTGAACCAAACTATTACGGGAACCACCGACTGGACTTCCAATGAGATTCCATTTTATTTGAAGGTGGGCCAGCGACCTGACTTGATCAAATTGAATCTGGTCATCGAAGGAAAAGGCAAACTATGGATCAAAGATGTTGATCTGCTCAAGACGCCTCTGGGATCCTGAATACGTCGAGAAACTGTTTTCAAGGCGTAGTAATTTCAGAATTGCCTGAACCAGAGCAAGCCGCATGGCGCGAGCTTTGGCAACAACTCGAAGTGCAATCTCCAAGGGGTCGGGAGCCTGTTCCGTAGACGAATTGTCCGTCTACAATTGCTCGAAACGCCTTCGCCCCTCCCAACCTCACGGAAAAGGCTCCCGACCCCCTCATGCTTGCGGCTGAACCGCGTACAACTCAAGATAAAGGGTGAATCACGAGGGGGACTTTGATGAACGAACGCGAAAATTTTGATGCTGGGGAGACCTTGTCGCTGGTGGGGCAGAACGAAAAGCCGGGTGTGATTATCGCCGGGCGATTTAAACTGCTCGAACCGATTGGCGAAGGGGGGATGGGGAGCGTTTGGCTGGCTGAACAAGCCGCACCCGTCAAACGTAAGGTCGCGATCAAGCTGATCAAATCCGGGATGGACTCAAAATCCGTCCTGGCGCGGTTCGATGCCGAGCGACAGGCTCTTGCCATGATGGATCATCCGAACATTGCCAAAGTCTACGACGGCGGGGTGACCGAACAGGGACGACCGTACTTCGTGATGGAATACGTCAAAGGGATTCCGCTCACCCTGTACTGCGACCAGGTTCGATTGTCGCTGCCCGACCGATTGACGCTGTTTGCGTCGGTCTGCCAAGCCGTCCAGCACGCGCATCAAAAAGGGATCATCCATCGCGATCTCAAGCCGTCCAACATTCTGGCTTGTCTGTACGACGGCCAGCCGGTTCCGAAAGTCATCGACTTTGGTTTGGCCAAAGCCATGCACCAATCGCTCACCGATCAATCGCTGCACACCGCGCTCGGGACGATGGTCGGCACTCCGCTGTACATGTCTCCCGAACAAGCCGAGCACAACAACCTTGATGTCGATACCCGAACGGACATCTATTCGCTCGGTGTGATCCTGTACGAACTGCTGACCGGCACGACTCCCTTGGAGAAACAGCAGCTCAAGGCAGCCGCCTACAATGAAATCCTGCGGTTGATCAAGGATGTCGAACCGCCCAAGCCAAGCACTCGCCTGAGCGGCAGCGACAGTCTCCCCAGTGTTGCCGCACAGCGGAACATCGATCCAAACCAACTTCGCAAAGCACTTTCCGGCGATCTCGACTGGATCGTGATGAAGGCGCTCGACAAGGAACGGAGCCGCCGTTACGAAACCGCCAACGGTTTGGCTCTCGACGTTCAGCGATATCTGTCTGGCGAAGCCGTTCTCGCCGCGCCCCCCTCACAGGCGTATCGCTTGCGGAAGTTCGTTCGGCGAAACCGCGCCCCGGTGATTGCCGCAAGCCTTTTGTTACTGACATTACTTGCCGGCATGATCGGCACCTCGTATGGCCTGTACCGCGCCAACGAATCAGCCAAGCTCGAAGGCGCCGCCAAAATCGACGCACAAGAGAAGCGAGCGGAAGCCGAACTGCAACGCACTCGAGCCGAAGAGCGCGAACGACAAGCGATCGACGCGGTCAATCAGTTCGGCGCCGCAGTCGCCAACAACGACGAATTAAAAAACAATCCCGCCCTCGAAAGCCTCCGCAAAACGCTGCTCAATGAGCCGCTCTCGTTCTTCAAATCCCTTCGCGAACGACTCCAAGCCGACAAAGACACCCGTCCCGAATCCCTCGCCCGCCTCGCCTCCGCCGCGTTTGGCTTGGGCAAACTCAGCGACGAGATCGGCGATAAACAAGACGCAATAAAATCCTACGAACAATCGATTGCGATCCTAACTCCGCTCGTCGATACAAACCCCACCGTCACAGAGTTTCAGAGCGACTTGGCGAAGTGCCACCACAACATTGGCTCTCTGCTCAGCGAAACCGGCAAGCCTGGCGAGGCGCTGGTTGCTTACGAGAAATCACGCGAAATCCGAGAGCGGCTTGTGGAAGCAAACCCCACCGTCACAAAGTTTCAGAACGACTTGGCGGCGAGCCACAACAACATCGGCACTCTGCTCAGTGAGACCGGCAAGCCTGGCGAGGCGCTGGCTGCTTTCGAGAGGGCACGCGAAATTCGAGAGCGGCTGGTGGCAGCAAACCCCACCGTCACAGATTTTCAGAGCGGCTTGGCGATGAGCCACAACAACATCGGCGTTCAGCTCCGCCTGACCGGCAAGCCTGGCGAGGCGCTGGCTGCTTACGAGAAAGCACGCGAAATAAGAGAGCGGCTTGTGGAAGCAAACCCCACCGTCACAAAGTTTCAGAACGACTTGGCGACGAGCCACCATAACATCGGCTCTCTGCTCAAGGAGACCGGCAAGCCAGGCGAGGCGCTGGCGGCTTGCGAGAAAGCCCGCGAAATCCGGGAGCGGCTTATGGCAGCAAACCCCACCGACACAGATTTTCAGAGCGACTTGGCGGAGAGCCACTACAGCGTCGGCAATCTGCTCCACGAGACCGGCAAGTCTGGCGAGGCGCTGGCTGCTTACGAGAAAGCACGCGAAATAAGAGAGCGGCTGGTGGCAGCAAACCCCACGGTCACACAGTTTCAGAGCGGTTTGGGTGCAACTCTCAATAATCTGGCAATGATCGAAATGGACGTCGGTCAATTTGCAAAGGGACGTGACTACCTTCGAAAGGCCGTTGAATGGCAGAAAAAAGCGTTGGCTGGCAATCCAGCGAATCCGACTTACCGTCGGTTTCTCGAGAATCATTTCAATAGCTTGGCAAGAGCCGCGGACGGATTGTTCGACCAGGAACTGCGAGCGGAAGCCGAGCGTGGTTTGGCCGAACTTTCGGCCAGTGATCCGCAGTTTGCGGCGCTCGATCGGCGAATGGAAGAGTTACTCGGTGGCCAGCAGGCGAAAGACCCGGCGGAGCTGCTGACGCTCGGCCAGCGAGCCTATGACCTGGGGCGATTCGCGCTGGCGGCACGTTGGTTTGGCGAAGCCCTCGAGCGCGACGCGGCACCGGCCGTTGACCGGCGGATGCAGCACGCCTACAACGCGGCCTGCTGTGCGGCCTTGGCCGGTTGCGGACAAGGCCTTGACGATTCGCCACCCGACGAAGCGGCCAGGGAGAAACTTCGCGGACAAGCCCTCACTTGGCTGGATGCCGAACTCGACCGCTGGACCAAGGATCTGGAATCCGCGACGGCCGAGATTCGTGTGGTCGTCGCTCGAACGCTGAAACACTGGCAAACCGACAAAGATCTGGCCGGCATCCGCGAAGCAGCGGAAATGGCCAAACTTCCCGAATCAGAACGAACCGCCTTCGACGCGCTTTGGAAACGCGTGAATGAACTCGTCGCCCAAGCAACTTCAGTGGCACGATGACGGCGGGTGTGTGAAGTCTTTGGAACACACCATGAGGGACGCCGAACTCTGGTACTGGTGCGTTCCGAAGACTCCACGCACCCTACATTTTGCTAAATTCCAATCGAGTTGCCGAACGCTTGGGGTCGAAAAAGAAATGCATATACTGCGTACAGTTAGACTGCTTTCCGCTCCAAAGCACTTTGATTGGGGCGCGCCAGGTTCCAGACGAGGCCGATTCGCTCCAACATGCAGAGCGTCCAGTAGGTCACGTCAAGTTCCCACCAGCGATGGCCGTGGGCGGCGGAGCGGGGGTCGGCGTGGTGGTTGTTGTGCCAGCCTTCGCCGTTGGTGAGCAACGCGAATAGCCAATTGTTGCGGCTATTTTCACGCGTTTCGTAGTTGCGATAACCCCACAAGTGCGCTGCGGAATTGATCGCCCATGTCACGTGCCAAGTATAAAGCGTCCGATAGATCGCGCCCCACAACAACCACTTCAAGCCAATCTGAATTGTCCCCGCAAGCGTTCCCGTCATCAGCCAGCCGACCGCTAGACCAATCGCATAGATCAAAACGACGTGAGCGGCATAAACCCAGACCCAATTCAATCCGCGTTGCAACCAGAGATAAAGCGGATCGCGCATCAAATCCCTCACGTACCGATCATAAGCCCCCGCCGTGCTCAGTTCCCGATTGTCGACGAACAACCAACCCATGTGCGCCCAATAGCCGCTGACCATGGGAGTATGCGGATCGGGCTGATGATCGGAATGCTGATGATGAACGCGATGTACGAGCGTCCAGCGCGCGGGCGAATCTTGAAAGCTGCAAACGCCTAGCATCGCCAACGTGTGCTCGAACCATTTGGGGCATTGAAAGCCACGATGGGTCAGTAACCGATGGTAGCCCGCTCCGATTCCAAGCGAACAAAACAGATAATTGCCTACAGGCAGAAACAGCAATCCCCACCAACTGAAAAAGTACGGGATGAACGCCAACGGTATCAGCAAATGAAACGCAATCACCGGCAAGACGTATTCCCACAGGATGCGACTCTGCTTGTCGACCATTTGCGGATGCGGCACGCGTGGATGGGCGGTGTCCAAGCGAGTATGTTCGTCGTGAAGCTGATCATCGACATCGGCACGCTTGTTAATTTGCGTTTCGGCCTGCGGTTTTTTCGTTTTGAAATCAGTTGCCATGAAGTGCGTGCCGTTATGTGAATCAGTGTGAATTCTCGACCGACCACTAGTCTAACGAGGAACCCTTTCGAACAAAACGCCTTTTTTCCCCCATTCCATGTTTCCTCGCCGGAAACTCTGGGGGATACTTGTCGCAATCCTCATTCTGCTGTGCGATAAATGACCAACGAACTTGAACCAATCTTGAACCAATTTCCGGCGACCAGCTCGTGTGCGGCCAAACATAACTTGGTGCGTATCGATGGCGGATTCAGTGGAGCGTTGGTCTGGCGATTGGAGTGTGCGTCGCAGCAATGGGCGGTACGATGCTGGCCTACAAGTTACCGCGCGGATCGACTCGCTTGGATTCAAAGCATCTTGCTAGGTCTGCCTGCAACGCTCCCCGTGCCGAAGCCTTCGTTGAGTTCGAGCGGTCAAGCGTTCATCTCGCACGACGGTTTACTTTGGACAGTGGAAACGTGGATGCTTGGCGTCGCCGATTTTTGGACGAATCCAACCGACCAAAAACTGCAGGCGGCGATGCAAGTTTTGGCCGAGTTCCATCGCGTGACAAGTCGTTGGTCCGACGGCCCGCACTTGATTCCCGCAGTCCAAGAGCGAATCGAAGCTCTGCAATTTCATTCCGATTCGCTGGCGACTTACGAGAAAGTTTTGATCGGCGAGCCAAATCAATTCGCATCGCCGTTGAGGAAGTTGCTTTCCGCCGCGCGCGATGGACTTCCGCGATGGCAAGCCGAGTTGCAGCATGTCGCAACTTCGGAAAGCTTGCTCATCTCTTGTATTCGCGACGTGTGGCACGACCACATTTTGTTCACCGCCGATCAAGTCACCGGCTTGATCGACTTCGGAGCGATGCGAATGGACTCCGTCGCGGTAGACATCGCGCGACTCGTCGGAAGTATGGCCGGCGACGACCGCCGCTTGAGGGCGTTAGCCGTTGACGCTTACATCGCATCCAACCCGCTTGCTCAGGCTGACTTGCGTTTAATCGATCTGATCGATGGCAGCTCACAAGTTATCGCTGGACTTAATTGGGTACGCTGGTTGTCCGTCGAAAACCGTACATTTCCCAATCCGGCGAAAGTCCAAGAGCGGATACAAAAAATTTTGCAGAGGTTGATACGAGGGGAGGGGTGAAAGGCTAGTTTTCAGTGTTCAGTGTTCAGTTTTCAGTAAGAAACAAATTTCGCAATAACCAATAACCAAGGACGAGAATTAGGGCTGTCACTTCCCGCTCGCCAACTGAACACTGAACACCCATATCCCTAGATTCAAGCCTAGGCTAAACGCCGAATAACTGCCGGTTCTCGAATGTTTTGACATTGAGCAACGATTGGGTAAATTGGTAAATTGATAGGCGTCGCCGATTGGGGCTTTCGCGCAATTAAAGTAGACGGAAAATGTTGAAACCAAAGTTCATTGGGCCGATCGTGTTGTTGTTCGGATTGTCGTTGCTTTCGGCTTGGGCGGACGACGATGATGAGAACATCAAGCTGACCGCTCGATACGAGATCGAAAAAGGAACTCGAACCGGGCGATTAGTTGTCGAATGCGAAATTATCGAAGGCTCGCATATTTACTCGCTGAAGCAAGCTTCGCCACCCGGCCCGACGAAAATAAAAATCGCCGAATCGAAATCGTTCAAGTGCACGGGTGAATTTACGGCCGACCGCGAACCGAAAGTGACCGAACACGATCCAGTTTTCGAAACTCGATTAGAGGAGTTCGCGGAAAAAGTCACGTTCAAGAGATCGATTGAGATTGCCCCCGAAACGGACTTGGAAAAATTGAAAGTCGAGCTGACGATGTCTGGCCAAGTCTGTAACGACAACGGATGCGCCCCGTTTCGCAATAAAAAGGTAGAAGTTTCTTTCGACGGTTATTACGATCCGAAAGAAGAAGCGGCCATGGAACACGAGGCCGCCAAAAAATTGCCGGTGCCTAATAAAAAATAGTCGAGACCGGTGCTTGACCACGGCCAATTTTCTGGGCTGTACGCAGTGTCACGTACAAAAATGCCCGGCACTTGGAAAAAAACCTCGGCACATGGAATGTGCCTGCTACGGGCCAAAGAACTAGTCAGAGCGAGCGGTTGGCGGTAACGTAGCTGTCAGAATTGCTTTACGAAATCGGTGATGAATGCTCGGACGAAAGTTTTGTATCGCTGAAATCATCGCGGCCATGCTGCTGGCGCTGAGCGTTTTTCCTGCGCACGGAGCAGCACAAAATGCAGATAATCTGAATTGGTCAAGTTCGTTCTCCGTCGAGCCCAATGGAACTGATGGTCGACTCAATGTGACCGTCGAGATTGAGCCGGGCTTTCACATCTACCCGACGAAAAATACCGAGCCGCAAATTCCGACCAAGTTCTCGTTCAAAAAGGGCTTCACTGGAGCGACTATCGTCGGCGAATTCGAGCCCGATGCGGATCCGGTTGGTGCATTCGATCCGAACAATAATAAGGTCTCAAATCATTTCGAGGGGACCGTGACTTGGTCATCTGCGCTTAAATTTGATTCCGATGTAAATGTCTCGTCGCTGTCTATTCCCGTCGAAATCAACGGCCAGATTTGTGATGAACTTGGCACCTGCAATCAATTCAAATCCAAAACCGACGCGCGGTTGATTGCGGAGACCAAGGCCAGCGAAGTCTTTCGTCCGGAATTCGCGCACGCGGCTTTCAAAGGAACGCTTACTCCCAAAGCGGCCCGCCCAGGTCAAACAGTGACTTTGCGAATCCAAGCCGATGCCGACGCCGGTTGGACGATCCCCTCACTCAGCGAAAAAAGTTCGACCATCGAGTCGTCGGCGAAACCGACTATCGTTGTGCTTAACAAGACCAACGATTGGAAAGTCCGCGATGTCATCGTCGAACCGGCTTCAGCCGAGTCGCCCAATAAAACGACTTGGGCGATTCGCGTTGACGTTCCAAAAAATGCTGTACCTAGGACATATTCGTTAGGGGGTTTGGTCGGATTTCAAGCGCACGATGCCAACAGCACGAGTCAGCCCGTCGCGTTTGGTTTTAAGGGAGAAATTCCTGTTGGCTCGGATGAAGTCGCGGGCGAAAACTCTCTAAGTTTCGAGTCCGGTTCGACTTATGAACTGGTGAACGAGGCTCTCGGCAATCGCATCGCATCGGCAAAAGCCAAAGCGGGCCAATTCGCAAGTTACAGCATCCCGACGGTCGTCTGTCTGGCATTGCTCGCGGGTTTCATTTTGAATTTCATGCCGTGCGTGTTGCCCGTGATCGGTTTGAAGATCATGTCGTTCGTGCAGCAAGCCGGTGAAAACCCGCGCCGCATCCTTATGCTAAATATCGCCTTTGCGGCTGGTGTGATGGCAGTGTTCTTGCTGTTGGCTTTCGTTGCCTCGCGGCCCGCAGGAGGCGGCTGGGGCGGGCTGTTCCAAAGCGATCGTTTTCAAATTGTGATGATCGGCGTCGTGTTCGCTTTCGCCTTGAGCTTTATGGGCGTTTGGGAAATTCCGATTCCAGGCATGTCGGGAACCGCCGGCGTTGGCAAGCTGGCCGCCAAAGAAGGTTTCATCGGCGCATTTCTCAAAGGAATTCTCACGACGCTGTTGGCAACGCCATGCTCGGGCCCGCTGCTTGTTCCCACAGTCATTTGGGCTTTGGCCCAACCCGCATGGCTGACCTATCTCACGTTTTCCGCGATGGGGGTGGGGATGGCTTTGCCCTATCTGGTGATCGGCGCATTTCCCAAACTAATCGGATTGCTGCCACGTCCCGGCAATTGGATGGTGACCTTCAAGCACGCGATGGGTTTTGCCATGCTAGGTGCGGCGATCTTCTTGTTCGGCAGCCTCAAAGAAAAATTCGGCATTCCGACGCTGTCGATGGCCTTGGCGATCGGGATCGCTTGCTCGGTGATCGGCCACACGTCGATCGCGGCCGAATTATTCGACAAGCTCAAAGCCTGGGCGTATGGTCTGGCCATCGTCGCGCTCGGATGCTGGATCGCATTTTTCGTTCTGATTCCCGCGCACGAGTTGGAATGGAATACATTTTCGAAAGTTGCATTGCGCGAAGAACTAGACAAAGGAAACATCGTGTTCGTCGACTTCACGGCGGATTGGTGAATGACGTGCAAGACCAACGAGCGGTTCGCTCTCAACACCCGAAAAACAAAACAATACTTTCAGCAAAACAAGATCGTCGCGCTCAAAGCCAAGCGTGACAAAAATCCCGAAGTTGATCCGTTCCTCGCCGAGATCGGCAACACCGGCCTGGGCATCCCCTATTACGCCGTTTTTACTTCTGACTCTACAGACTTCTCCGCACCCGCCATCCAATTCGACGGCATCTTCCTCCGCAGCCAACAGATGCTCGACAAAATCCAACCCGCCGTCGGCGCTTCGTTGATCGATTCTACCACGCCACCAGTCGCCGTTAAATAATTGCTTGAAGTGCGACGAGGCATTTTCGTTCCGGGGCTCAATTTCATCGATCGTCTCGAGGGCGCGCCTCGATGTGACGTTTTGTCCGTGGACGCTATGTCTACATTCTGTTGAAATCGCCGTATGAAAACGGCACTTCACCTGCTCGGCTTAGCCATCAAGGCACAACGCTCTCGATTAGGACTGTCGCAAGAACAGTTGGCGGATCGATGCGGATTCGATCGCACTTACATCAGCATGTTGGAGCGTGGAAAGCGCAATCCGTCGCTTCTAAACCTTTTGCGGTTGGCTGAAGGCCTAGAGACTCCCGTTTCAAAACTTGCCAGGGTCTGCGATGGCGCTAAAACCAATCGATGAATCTCACGCCCTTCAAATTCAAGCTGGGACGCTTGGCAGAAAGGCAGGGCACAAGTTTGAGTACGCCATTACCCGCGCAATCAACAGATTTTCGTATCCGTTCGAAGTTCCCGTGAACATTGGCGGGCATGTCTTCAAGGGTAATCCTGCAGCGCTTCTGTTGGGGTACGTTGGCAACCGGCTCGGAATCTCTAATATCGAAAGTGCGTCCGCGATCTCTACTGGTGCACTGGCGACCTCAGAGGAAGGTAAGAAATGGCTTTCCATTAATGGGGCAAACGTAAGTCGCTGTAAGAGCGATTTAGTCGTTACGCTCCACGCCGCCAAGGGGCTGAATCGCACGATCGGTATCTCGACAAAGCAGTGCAATACGAAGAACCCGACGAACGCCCAGGTGTACTTCACAACCGCACGTGGGTTCGCAGCACTTCTGTCAAATAATGGAATTTCCGTTTCAGAATCCGCGATACGTGCGCTTCGTCAGTTTTGCGGAGATTCGGGTTTTCGACCGAGCGATAGTCCATCGAGACTTGTCCGGCGTCGCATTGATCCGCGCCGATTCTTTTGGGAGGAAATCGAACGAACTGGGAGAAAAGAATGGGAACGAACTTTCAGTGCCCGCCAAGACGATGTTTCTCGGCTGCTTTTTCAGAAGGCGTATCTCAACGATCCTTTAGTGCCTGAATTCCTGATTCATAAAACAAAGCGTGCCGCTTCGTGGGCGAGAACTGAGGTTGCGATCTATGGGATTGAGGAACTGATTTCGTTAAGCGGTAAATATCAGGGGTTTGTGACGCGGCCATATTCAGTAAAGAAAGGGTCTCACAAAGATCCTTCCGGCGTTACTCATTTGGCACCCCGTTTCGGCGTGATCCAAATGCAACGAGGTAGTCAGGCGCAACATCCCGAACAATTGCAGTTTAACCTTGAAGCCGGATACTTCTACAAGCTATAACAACCAGTGTCGTAGGTGCTTGGCGATTGCGTTGCTGAGCAGCGGGGGAACTGCGTTGCCAATGCCGGTTCGAATCGTACCAAGACTTCCTATAAACTTGAATGAGTCCGGGAACGATTGAATGCGAGCCGCCTCACGTATCGTCAAAGATCGCGTCGCAATTGGATGGACGTTGCGACAACCAGAAATCATGCCAAATGTCGTTTGAACGGTCGACGCAGGCTCGTTCCAAACCTGCCGCTTGTACGTCGTGTTGTACCCTGAGGGAGGTCGTAGGCTCGCATCTGAATTGTCATGGGCGCTACAGCCTTCTTTCACATCCCAGAGCCACTTGATTACATGTGCGGGATGTTTTACCGCAGCATGATACGGATCATCCAATTCTTCGCCTGATTCGAGGTAAGCCAAATCAGAACAGGCATCTGCAAACGTGCGGTACGGTTGAAGCGTCGTAAATAAGTCTGTGTCGGTGCCATGTGTTTCATCCGGAAGTGAAGGGGCAACTCCTAGATCCTCACGCACGGCAACGAAGATCACTCGTTCCCTATGCTGAGGCACACCGAAATCTTTCGCATTGATTTCAAAGTAGCGGATGAGATACCCGTGCTGCTTGAACTCTTCTGAAATCTCATCCTTGACGAACTTGCCCGATGGGCTCTTCATGGACGTTAGCAGCCGCACATTTTCCAGTACGGCTACCTTTGGTTGAAACGCATCGACAAACCTCAAGTAATGGCGGAACAGACTATTTCTGGGATCATCAATTCGCCGTTTGCCGGAAAGACTGAATCCCTGACATGGAGGTCCACCGATGATAACGTCAACACTGCCTAGCTCTGTGGCATGCGATTCCAGTGCAGATTGTGCTACCTGCGTAATGTCACTGCCTAGTTCCATTGACCTTGGAAAGTTGCTTCGGTAAACATCCCGCAGGCCCTTTTCAAGCTCTAGAAACCCGATAACGTCAAATCCGGCCGATGAGAAACCAAGGCTGAATCCGCCGCAACCCGAAAACAAACTAATCGCACGCAATTCGCGTTTCCGAGTTGATTCATGTTGGCGTGCAAACTGCTCAAGGACATCCACATACTCGGCATTGCCTCTAGACTTTGCAGCTCGCGCGACTCTTTCGTCTAATCGTTCGACTTGTTCATATCGGTGTTGCTGATATCGTTTTCGGCGCGATGCGACCTCCTTAACCTTTTGCTTATTGGAAAGTGCCCATTCTACCGCTTCAAGCATTTTTGGGGTCAATCCCGCCTTGCCGAGTTCAAAGGCCGACAACAGGTGCTGAGGCACCTGAGAAAGTTCTGCCAACTTGGCCTGCGAAAGTCCAAGTCGCTCACGCATTTGTCGGAGGTCTTTTTCAAGCAGTTTCATAGTGACGTATTGTCTACATTTTTTCTTCGTCGTCAAGAACTGAGAATACGTTCGTTTGTTGGACGTCATGTACAAGTAGACGTTGGACGCGTCTCGTCGTCAAAAGTTAAGGAATGCCCGGGGTCTGTCCGGATTGTATTCCTGCGCCCAAAAGTTGTCCGCGAGGGAATACCGAATGGGCTCCGCTTGGCTTAAACTGGTGAGACATTCGAAAACTTGGTTGGATGCGGCCCTGATGTTCGAATGAAACAAATGAAATAGTTCTTCTGTTTGATGGCGAATGTTGTTTGCCTTTGGGCGGTGGTGGCGGATCAAGCGGGCATGTGCTCAATTTTTCGGCTATGTCCCCGCTGATTTTGAGCGAAGTGCGATTTGCACCGACCAGAGAGTCATCGTTTTGGGATGTGGGGAACTGAGCGACAACGAGGGACACGTCTACAATGTGCCGTTGCCGTCAGCACTCATCGCGCAGAAGGTTCTGCGGCGGCGGCAATCATCGCCGGAGCCTGAATACCGGCGAGCCGGCGCAGCTCATTCATGATGCAGCGTGGGTTCGCTGTTTCCGGAATCTGGACGATTGCATCAGCCGTCCGTCGAATCGAGTAGGGCAACGCATGGTCCCCAAATACCATTGCGACTCGACAATCCGCCTTGGACTGAAAGTGATTCGCCCTCGGATAGAACAACAACTCCAGCTCCGGCGAACCTATTCGGCTGTCGAATGATCGCGTCAACACTTCGGCAAGATGGCGTTGGCGATCGTCGCTGTCACCGACCGAAACCAGAACGCGGATCTGCTCAAAGGTTCGCGGTCGTATCCCTTCGATGCAACGCGTCAACACAAGAGGACGCCGAAAGTAATCGACATTATTGCCGTTACGCCAGCGGATTGGAGCCGTCGAGTCCGGCGGATGCCACATATGGAACGAGACGCCGAACCAGGAAAAGGATCGGATCTGTTGTCCGCTTTGCACCAATCTCTGCCGCAAGTCGTCGTCCTCGCAGCCCCAGCCGCGAAAGACTTCGTCAAAGCCGTTGATCCGAATCAACTGTTCGCGCCAGATACCGATGCTGTTGCCGACAAGTTTCGGCTTAAACGGATGGCGGATCCAGCGCTCGGATTCCGATCGCAGCCAGTGTCGGTATTGGCCCACACGCGATAGAAGCGGCAGGAGCCGCAGCCACGAACCAGTGCGAACGGCTTCCTCATCGACGGCGTCGCTTGTGGTCTGATCAAGTCGAATGCTATGTCCCGCCCTAACCACGCCGGGACGGCGCGCAGCAAGCTGGCGAGCCAAATGGTCCGACGGAAACAGGCAATCCCCGTCCGTGAGGAGCAAGTAAGGCGCTCGGGACATCTGGATTCCAAGATTTCGGCAACGCGAAAGCTGAAATCCGTCGTGCGGGTGAGTCACAAAATGCAGTGGATACCCGACAACCTTTGCGAGGCGGTGCACGACGGAAGGTGTCTCGTCTGCGGATCCATCGTCGACAACGATCACTTCGAATCGTCCCTCCACTCCCTGTTGTCCCGCCAACGAAAGTAAACACCGCCGCAAATGTCGCGGGCGTTGATAGGTGGAGACGATCACACTGAGATCGAGGTTTGATGGCAACGCGGAATCCTGATTGCGAATCGCCCAACGCGAACCGAGCCCGTGACTTGGCAATTCCTGAACCGGGACAGAGGCGCGTCGGCGAACCATTTGCGAAGTTGGCAAATTAGCAGAATTTGTGGAATTAGCGAAAGATGAATCCTCTAGAACGGTCCTCGACGACGCCCGTAGATTCGCCTTGACTCAAATTTCCAATTCGCCTAAACAGGTCGAATTACCCGTATTATTTCCCAACGTGCATTCACTCGGCGGCGGGTGCGTTGCCGCGCAACGTCGCGCAACCTAAAACGCGCTTGACCGCAATCCGAGAAGGGGCCGCCGCTGAGGCGGAACTCATGCCATGCGACAACCCGCCGCAACCATTGCTTTTGTTCCCCGCGAGCAACTCGGCACGACGCAACATTCGCTCGAGACTCTTTACGAACGGACCAAACCGCCGTTCGAGCTCATTTGCGTGGATGGAGGTTCGCCACCCGCCGTTCAGGGTTACCTGGAGAACGCGGCCCGCCGGCACCAGTTTACGCTGTTGCGAACTGAATCATTTCTTACACCCAATCAAGCCCGCAATATTGCTGCGGAACGTGTGCATACGCGATACGTCGTTTTTGTGGACAACGACGTCATGGTGGGACCGAATTTCCTTACCCCACTCATTCAATGTGCTGAGGAAACCGGCGCGTGGGTTGTCGGGCCGTTGTATTTTGAGCTTGAGCCCGAGTCGGATAGGATTCACATGTACGGTGGCGAATGCCGGATTCAGGTTCAGCCCGATGGATCGCGCGACCTTGTGGAGCGTCATCGATTCGCCCACAAACGCTTGTCGGAAGCACAACGAGATTTTCGTTTCGAACGCGAAGAGACCGAGTTGATCGAATTTCATACGGTCTTGGTCGACATGGAAGCGTTTCGACGCCTGGGACCGCTGGATGAAGGACTGCTATGCACGGCCGAGCACGCCGATTTGTGTTTGATGGTTCGCCAAGCGGGAGAGCGCGTTTTCCTCGAACCCCGCTCACAGATCACGTATGTACCCCCCAAGCATTTATCCGGTGTGGATGCGGACTATTTTCGACTTCGCTGGAGTGAAGCCTGGTCGATCGCCACCCGAAATCGCTTGCGACAGAAGTGGAATTTGTCAGCCGACTGTCCGGGTTTGCGGCTTTCGGACTTGTGGACCAGAAGCCATCGACGGCACGCAATCAATTGGTTGCCCTCGCTGCGACGGTGGTTCGGCAGAAAATTGAGTCACTCGATCGAAAAGCACATCGTTGGACCGTGCGAAGTCTCGGCGAACCGCCGCCAATATCCCCTGTCGACTTATTCCGTCGTGAAACGTCCCGAAGTGAAATTGGTGTACCAGCCCGGTGCGTCCGGCCGAAAGGTCGCTTAAAGTCCCAACAGTCGCGAGGCGCCAATGTTGCCGCAGACCAACCTGCAACTTTATCAATTGATGATCCAAGGCGGATCCGATGTCGAGTCACTAATGCGAGTGCGCGCCGCCTATGACGCGGCCCGACAGCTCTTCGCGAGTTCTTTCCGGCCGAGTCACAAACCGTTTCTGTGTCATCTTGTCGGAACCGGGGGTGCGCTGGCCAGTTGGGGACAGCCGGTCGACATGACGATCGCCGGCCTGCTCCATTCCGTCTTCCTGTACGGTCAGTTCGGTGATGGCGCCAAAGGAGCCGCTCCGCAACGCCGCGACTGGTTGCGTCGGATCGTTGGAGTTGATGCGGAGGCATTGGTTTACGCTTATACGCAGTCCCGCTGGAATCATTGGACGGCTGTGACATTGATGGAGGCGATCGAGAACGACCTTCCGCTGCGGCAGGCGACCACGATCAAGCTGGCCGATCTTCTCGATGAATTCTCGGACAACGGTCCGCAATATTCACCTGCGAAACCACTTGAGTTTCGCTTGCACGAGGGGATTGCCGCACAAGAGGATTTTTTGGCGCTCGTCAGCCATTGTGTTGGTCTCCGTGCGAAAGAGCAATTTCGCGAAACATTTGCCACACTAACTGATTTCCACGTCCCCGATTGCCTTCGCAACGGCGATCGGTCCTTTCATGTCCAAGAAACCGGCGTACCAGAATTGGTTCGATCTCCGCTGGGTCGAACCATCTCCCGTCTTCAACGACGTCTCTTTCCTTCTCGAGCTGCCTGATGGTTGATGCGGCTAAAAACGATCCAACGGTGCCGGTGACCAGCGGAAAATGCCCGGTCGCAGTAATCATCCCGGTCTACAACCGGGCATCCATAATGCTCCCGACGTTGGCGTCGGTGGCGCAGCAATCCTTACTGCCGACTCGGGTCATTGTGGTCGACGACGGTTCCTCGGATGGCACTTTGAATGCCGTCGCGCAATGGGTTGAAACACACCAGCCAAGTTTCGAGACAAAGTTGATCGGACAGCCTCACGCGCAGGCGGCCGCGGCGCGGAATCGCGGTTTGCTCGAAATGGCCGGACTGCCGCTGGTGGCGTTTCTGGATTCGGATGATCGTTGGCCAAACGACTTTCTCGCACGCACAGTTTCCGCACTCGAGCGAAATCCGGCAATCGTCGCGGCGACCGTAGATCGCCGATTTGTAGACGCGGAAGGCTCGGTTTTCCGGCGCGATCACTGCCGCCAGCTCGCGGTGGACCCCGTCTCCTGGATCTTTCGGCACGGAGGGGGCATCGCGTCCTCAACGCTGTTTCGAACCGAAACCGTGCTGGCTGCCGGGTCGTGGGACGAAACGATGGAAACTTCCGAGGACTCGATGCTGTTTGTACAGATTGCGATGCTGGGTCGCTGGGCACACATTACCGGAGCGCCGGTTGAATTTCATCATGGCAACGCTGCAGCGCATTGCGAAGAGGGGAACGCCAGCATGCGTTTTAGCGATTCGTTTCGGCGCTGGGCGCAAGACTACGAACTGATCTACGACATTACGGCCGATCGATATCCAGAACATAAGCGCAGGCGATTGCGGTTGAGCATCGCAGTCTTTTGGTATCGGGCAGGAAAACAACTCAAGCAACAAGGACATTCCGCAGCGGCTGCGGCTTGTTTCGAGCAGGCCCTATTCTGGAACCCGCGATTTCTGCGTGCCTGGCGACGACGCTGGGCTCTACGATCACGCATCGCGTGACATTCATTCGCTAGAGAACGAATGGAATCTCTGGCTTGCGGATGATACAACAGGGGGACCTAGTTGTCGCGCCGGCGAGTTGGCGGAATGGTTGTGTTGATATCCGATAATTGTGGGGGACAAATGAAGAAGTTATTCGGCTGGCTGTTGCTTGCCTGTTGCCACGGGGCGGTCCTGCTTGGCGGTCGAGTTGTCTTGGCCCAGACTACGCAGGAACCGACGCGAGCCGACGTCCTGCGCGGTGAATACGGTCGGCACCGCGCGAACAACGATGTACTCTCGTATCACCTCGACATCCGTGTCGACCCGGAGAGGAAATACATTGCGGGCAAGAACACCATCCGGTTTCGGATGCTCGAGCCCGACAATCGAATTCAAATCGATCTCTATGAAAACCTCGGTGTGGATAAAGTCACTATGGGCGAGCAACCGCTCAAATTCGAGCGCGAACTGAACGCCGTGTTCATCGATTTTCCAGAGATGCTGCACGCCGGTACGGAATACTCGATCGACTTTCATTACTCCGGCGCCCCCAAAGCCACCGGTCGGTTCGGCGGGATCGCCTTTCGACTGGACCCCGAGGGTCGGCCTTGGGTCAACACGGCTTGCGAAGGCGAAGGCTCTAGCATCTGGTGGCCGAGCAAAGACCAATGGCGCGACGAACCAGAAACCATGGACATCAGCGTCGCCGTCCCCAACGAATTGAGCGATGTTTCCAATGGTCGGTTCCTCGGCAAGACCGATCTCGGCGACGGTTACACGCGCTGGGATTGGCGAGTGCATTATCCGATCAACGCCTACAACGTGTCGCTCAATATCGGCAAGTACGAGCACTTCGCAGATTCTTTAGGAGAACTGACGCTCGACTTTTATGTCCTTCCCGAGGATCTCGAAAAGGCCAAGGTCCAATTCGCGCAAGTCAAACCGATGCTGGCCGCCTATCAGCATTTCGTGGGCGAGTATCCCTTTATCAAAGACGGTTACAAGCTGATCCAAGTCCCCTATACCGGTATGGAGCACCAAAGTGCGGTGACCTACGGCAATGGATTCCAAAACGGTTACGGCGGGCGCGATTGGACGGGGGTGGGGGTCAGTCCGAAGTTCGATTTCATCATCATCCACGAAAGCGGCCACGAATGGTTTGGCAACGCCGTGACCGCGGCCGACGTGGCCGACATGTGGATTCACGAAGGCTGGACGACTTATCTGGAAGCCCTTTACGTCGAACATGTTTTCGGCCCCGAAGACGCGCTGAAGTACATCAACGGTTATAAAACCAAAGTCCAAAACCGACATCCGATCATCACCGAGCGTGGTTTGCAGCGTGAGCCGCCCCAAGATCAATACTTCAAAGGCGCTCTCTTTCTGCATACCCTGCGCGGCGTGATGAACGACGATGCTAAATGGTTTGACTTGGTCCGCGAAACCTATCAGACGTTCAAGTACAAAAGCATTCTCACTGAAGACATCGTGCAGTTGTTCAACAAGCGATTCGACCGCGATATGACGCCGATTTTCGACCAGTACTTGCGGCATAAAGATTTGCCGACATTGGAACTTGCGTTCGGCGACGGCGGCCGTTTCGTCGCCCATCGCTGGGTCGCCGATGAACCGGGCTTTGCCATGCCGATCCGAGTTGGCGATGCAAAAGCTTTGCAGACGATCCAGCCGACGATTGAATGGACCAAGCTCGAATCCGAGCGAACTCGCGACACGCTCGCCGTCGCCACCGACTGGTTCTTTGTCAACGTCCGATTAGTCGACTGGGTGGAGAAGTAGAAAGAAAAAGGCGAAACACGAAAACGCGAAAGGGCGATAACACGACCAGGAAAAGGGAAGAAATGGCTAACGATCGTTAGGATGTCCTAGCGAAATTGAAATCCAATTTCCCGTTCCATCTCCTTTTTCGAACTTTCGAACTTTCGTGCTTTCGTGTTTAAGGACATCGCAACCATCACAAGTTTAGAAAATCGTTCGCTATGGGGCATGATTTCGAAGAACTGTCGGGTCGTATCTTGGATGCGGCGGTTGCCGTCCACAAGTCCTTGGGGCCGGGGTTTCTCGAAAGCATCTACCAAAAGGCAATGGCGGTCGCATTGAGGCGCCGCGACATTCCGTTCGTTGAGCAGGCAGAATTTCACGTATACTTCGAAGGCGAAGATGTCGGCTTGCACCGCCTGGACCTTATCGTAGCCGAGCAAATCGTAGTCGAACTCAAAGCCGTCGCGAATTTGGAGAATATCCACTTCGCTCAGTTAAAGTCGTACTTAAAGGTGACCGGCCTACGCGTCGGTCTTCTACTAAACTTCAATTCGCCGACGTTGGTCGCCAAACGGGTCGTGATGCGAGTTGCTAAAGGCGAAACACGAAAACGCGAAAGGGCGATAACACGACCAGGAAAAGGGAAGAAATGGCTAACTATCGTTAGGATGTCCTAGCGAAATTGAACTCCAATTTCCCGTTCCATCTCCTTTTTCGAACTTTCGAACTTTCGTGCTTTCGTGTTTCGTTTTTCCGGCGAACTGGGCTCAAGACGTGTAAATAACCGATGTCGGCCCGGAAGTGACACGGCCGATGGGGGAACAGGTGATGCCGTGACGCTCGATGGTGCGGCAGACGCTATCGGCGTAATAGGGACTAATAATTAGTGCCAGACCGATCCCCATGTTGAACACGCGATACATTTCTTCCGTATCGACGTCGCCAAGCCTTTGCAGCCAATCGAACAATGGAGGGCGGGCCCAGGAAGCCCGATCAATTTGGACTTGGCGGCCCGGTGGCAACAGTCGCTCGATGTTGTCGCGCAATCCGCCGCCGGTGATGTGGGCAATGCCGTGCACGACAGCTTTGATCTTGTAATGCGACAATACGTCGCGCACGACGGCCGCGTAGATTTTTGTAGGCGCTAGGAGTGCTTCGCCCACGGGCGTTCCAAGTTCGGGAATTGTTTGATCGACTTTTAAGTCGGCGTCTTCGAAAACGATCTTGCGGACGAGGCTGTAGCCGTTGGAATGAAAGCCGCTGGAAGCGACGCCCAGAACAATGTCATCCACCGCGATTTGCTTGCCATCGATTAAGTTCCGACGCTCGACGACTCCCACTGCAAAACCCGCCAAGTCGTAATCGCCGACGCGATAGACGTCCGGCATGATAGCCGTCTCGCCTCCCAGCAACGCACAATCGGCTTGAACGCAGCCGTCGCTGACGCCGGTGACAATCTGTTCGAGCATATCTGGATCGTCTTTGGCCATCGCGACGTAATCCAAAAAGAACAGCGGCTCAGCCCCGCAGCAGATCACGTCGTTCACACACATTGCGACTAGATCGACACCGACCGTGCTATGCCGACCGCACAGAGAAGCGACTTTGAGTTTGGTGCCGACGCCATCAGTCCCCGAAACAAGCACGGGATTCTTATATCGCCGAGCAAACAAACGAAACGGGTTTTCCAACTGAAACAGACCGGCGAAACCACCTTCGAGTGGAATGACTCGTGGCGAAAACGTACGCTGCATCAAGCGCGGCAAACGCGACATCGATTCTTCGTAGACTTCGAGATCGACCCCGGCATCTTTGTAAGTAGCTTTGGACACAGTACGAGTCGATCAAGTTTGCGACGGGATGGAACGCGATAAACGCACGCCCTTGGACCTAATCGACAATCGCCGTAGAATGCGCGGCTCGTCGCAAAAGCGCCCCAAGACACACAAATTTCCCACCTTTTTTGGCTCGGGGATAGGGGGCGATTCTTAATCCATTCTTCGATGAACGCAACGCCTATGACCGTCTGCAAAATTCGCCGCGCTATCCTCAGCACCAGCGACAAGATGGGCTTGATCGGGTTCGCCCAAGGACTCGCGGAACACGGCGTCGAACTTTTCAGCACCGGCGGAACGCGCCGCCATCTTCAAGCCGCTGGCATCGCGGTTCGCGATATCGCCGAATACACGGGCTTTCCCGAAATGATGGACGGCCGCCTGAAGACTTTGCATCCCAAAATTTTCGGTGGAATCCTCGCGCGGCCCGATCACCCAGACGATATCGCCGCGATGAAACAACACGGCATGGAACCGTTTGAGTTGGTGGTGGTCAACTTGTATCCGTTTGCCGCTACTGCGCAGCGGGTGGATGCGACCGAAGCCGAGATTATCGAGCAAATCGATATTGGCGGCCCAAGTTTAGTGCGCGCGGCGGCCAAGAACAGCAACTGGGTCACGATTGCAACTTCCGCCGACCAGTACGGTGAAATATTGGAACAAGTCCAACGATCAGGCGGTACAGATGACGACCAGCGACGCCGTTTGATGATTGCTGCCTTTCAGCACACGGCTGCTTACGATCGCGCCATCGCGAATCATTTCGCAAAACAAACCGAATCGTCGGATCTGCCGACGGAGATTAACCTGAACTTGCGCCGCAAATCCAGTTTGCGGTACGGCGAGAACAGCCACCAAGCCGCCGCGCTCTATTCGATCGACGGAATTAAGACCGCCAACATTGTCCACTCGCGGCAATTGCACGGTAAGGAACTTTCGTACAACAACATTTTGGATGCGGACGCAGCGCTGGCGATCGTGCGACATTTTCCTCGGCCTGCGTGTTGCGTGATCAAGCACAACAACCCATGCGGCGCGGCGATCGCCGACCGGTTACCGGATGCTTGTGCACGAGCCTTTGAAGGCGATCCGCAAAGTGCCTTCGGGTCGGTACTCGGATTCAACCGAACCGTCGACCGCGAAACTGCGGAATTTTTGGCTCACGACGACCGATTTGTCGAAGCGATCGTCGCACCGGATTTCGCAACGGAAGCATTTGAAATTCTGACGACACGACCGAAGTGGAAAAAGAACGTCCGCTTGATTGAAGTCGGCCACCTCGATCAGGAACCCATGTCGCTCGAATATCGCTCGGTGACTGGCGGCGTGCTCGTGCAACAATCCGATCGACAATTTGATCGGCTATCGCTGGAACAAGTCGTCACCAAGTCTCCCGTGACACCCGAGCTGCTGCAAGAGCTGGAATTCGGTTGGAATATTGTGCGGCACGTGAAGTCCAACGCGATCACGCTCTCGCGGCAGCTTGCGATTTGCGGCGTCGGGGCAGGGCAGATGAGCCGCGTCGATTCGGTCGAAATAGCCATTCGCAAAGCGGGCGCGCGAGCTCGCGGTTGTGTCTTGGCATCCGACGCATTTTTCCCCTTCGCCGACTCGATACACTTGGCCGCCCAAGCCGGCATCGCCGCCATCGTTCAGCCCGGCGGCTCCGTCCGCGACGAAGACATTATCGCCGCGTGCAACGAACATGGCATCGCCATGCTCTTCACTGGGCGCCGACACTTCCGACATTGAAAGTCGGAATGGGCTAATTGGCAGGCTTGAATTTTTGCTGGATGCCAAAGCGGCTAGGCCGCGATTTGCCGACTCTAGCCTAGTCGATGTATACTGATTGCGGAGGAAACAAATGGAACGACAAGAAATCCTATCGCAAAACATCGACTGGCAAGGATTGGTCCGTCACGTTTCGCGTGATCAAGTCACTGTTGAATTGTCGGAAGGAGCAGTGGCCGTTGCGAGACTAGTTCCAATAAGGAAACCCGTCACGATGGCCGAGTTGGATCAAATGCTTAGAAAACTGCCGCATCTTGGAGACGACGCGGTGTTGTTTGAAAAGGATCTGAATAATGCTAGGTCGGCAATTCAAGAGTTGGACGATCCATGGGAGTCCTGATCGATACCGGAGTATTTATTCGATGGGAGAGACTCGGCCGAGCAATTGACCTTTCGCGGTGGAACGATCTTGGCGAATCGGCAGTTAGCGTGATCACGGCTTCCGAGTTGTTGGTCGGTGTTTATCGGGCCAATTCCGTAGACAGAAGTATTCGAAGACAACAGTATATCGAGGGAGTTCTTGGAAGCCTGACGATAATCGAAGTCGATCTCGCCACAGCGAGGATCCACGCTTCCATTTTTGCCGCATTGGCCGCCAAGGGAACTCCGATTGGTCCTCACGATCTTTGGATTGCCGCAACGGCAATAAGGTTTGGTTTTGCAGTTCTAACAACGAATTCCTCTGAGTTTAGTCGGGTCGAAAATCTGCGCGTTGTCGAATTCTCTGGAGAGGAATGATCGACCTTGGCATGATCGACGCAACTTGGCTGGACAAATTTCCTGAACCATTGAGACTACGGATTAAGCTATTGATGGATAACCCGAATAGTTGAACGGTAGCTGGCGATGCCATCCAATTGCCTCGATGGCCGGACTCTGTGCGAAGCGAATAGCCCCGATGGCTGTTCCCGTTTCATTTCCCGCAGGGGAATACCAAACCAATCCCATAAAGTAGAATGTCTCTTGGTGTCTCCCCCAGTCTCGAGAAAAGGACCATCCGAGCGCTTCTATTGGAGGAATTTGGACAGAGGAATTTGGACAATCTTGGCGGCTGATTGATCGCACTCTACCACTTCGGCGACTATCCTTGTGGGTAACCAAATGGAGATAACATGCCGCTTTTGGCGAAATGCGATTTTTGCAAAAATCCAATGGAGTTTAGGCCAACACCGCGAACGATTGGCACGTTCAAAATCAAATGCCCAAGTTGTGCCGGTGAACACGTGATGGAAGTCGCCGCATCAAATGATCCAAAGCACAAGAACGGAATCAAGATTTCAATGCGCTCGGTAAAACGTCCGAGCGAACAACCGAATGCGGCGGGAGAACCGCTGGAGTACCCCGCCTCCCCAATTAGGACAAATGAAGCGGCACCGCTTGATGAACCCGAGTTGGGATTCGCTGGTGAGGTTCCAAGGCGCGTGGTTCGAAAAAAACGCCGTCGGAGTTTCGAATTTGATACTTCAAGGATCTCATCGCTGTTGTCACTTCTCTCCTTTCCCTGGTTGATTTTCGTGCTCGCGATGCTCAGTGAGCCGCGATACGATGGCTCCGAAATTTCGTGGAAAGCCAAGGAGCATCACGACAGGCTTGAACGAGCCTACAACAAAACACTTGAGCCAATCGGCCTGACATTCGACGGAGTTGCCTACGCGACACTTGGATTTTCGGTACTTGGCGCCTTGATCGCGATCATTACGAGCTATTGCGTTTGGAATCGGCACAATACGGCCCGGCGAGTCGCAACCATACTTGCGACAATCCTAAATTTCCTAATGTTCGGCTTTTGGCTTTTGGCAGCAATGGGGTTTTGAACCCGCGTAATTTCGAAGATGAATTTGCGAAATTCCGTCGATTCCGTCGGGGATAAAAGGGGACGCAGCTCTTTTCAGGCGGGGGTCATTGGATTAGAATTCCGCCATGCCACGTCGCCCACGAATTTGCCCTGCCGGGTGTTGCTTTCACGTGCTCAATCGCGCGGTGGCGCGATTGCCCCTGTTCGAGAAGCCTGAGGATTATGAGGCGTTCGAGCGCGTCTTAGGGGAAGCCTTCGAGCGCGAACCGTTGCCCATTCTGGCCTACACGGTAATGCCCAGTCATTGGCACTTCGTCGTTCGGCCCCGTGGCCAGCGGCAGCTTTCAGATTTCTTCCGTTGGTTGGACCCATACACACACCATGCGTTGGCACGCTCATCATCATACGGAAGGGACGGGGCACCTTTATCAGGGACGCTTCAAGGCTTTTCCGATCGAAGAGGACGACCATCTGCTGACCGTGTTGCGATACGTCGAGCGGAATCCTGTGCGGGCGTCGCTGTGCTCGACCGCAGAGGAGTGGAAGTACGGCAGTGCTTGGCGTCATGTCCATGGGGAAGCTGACAGCCGAAAATTGCTGGCGGCTTGGCCGATCCCGCGCCCTCGACAATGGCGGACGTGGGTGAACCAACCGCAAACTGAGTCCGAGGTACAAGCCGTCCGGCACAGCGTAATGCGCGGCGCACCGTTTGGCGACGACTCCTGGATCACGCAATCGGCCGCGCGACTCCACCTCAAACACACCTTGCGTCCCCGCGGCCGACCGAAAACCTCAAAATGAGCTGCGTCCCCTTTTCAAACTCACACTTGAAATGTTGGTGCGGATGAAATTGAATTCGTTTCGGGACAAGGATCGCGTCCACGTTCGGGACATGATCTCCGTTGGCTTGGTCGACGAATCTTGGCTGAACCGGTTTCCCACCGAAATACGATCTCGACTGAAACATCTGCTCGATACTCCCAACGGTTAGACAAGAATATCTCTTTTCGAGTATCCTGCAATCCACTTTGGCACTTCGCTCATTGCGATGTAACACGCTCGTTTTCGGACACAAACGGCGACGTCTCTCGGCGTGCTTGTGGACATAAGTCCAAGCCGAGCTTTCCGATCCGTTTCAATCGTCGGGCGTCGAAACTTGTATGACACGAATGACCACGACACATCGCGACGAAAACCGATTGGTGAACCGACTCACGCAAGTGCGTGGGCCGACGCCGGAATTTGTTCGCTGGAGTGTCGACCGGGCTTGCCAATTGCGGAAGCCAATCGAGTCAGACTCGCCGGAAAAAGTCGAACGCTATTTGAAACCGCTGACCGCAGTCGGGCAGTGCTTTAAATTCGGACGTGTAATCGACGATGTTTGCATCGCGATTTCTGGATCGGAACATGAACCGGCACGCGGGTGTTTTTTACAGGAAATCACAGATTTCTACGGCGGCTTGGCGTTTTGCCAATCTGAATGCGGGACGTGCTCAGCGAACATTTCGAACGTCGACAATCCATTCGCGGCAACTGCTTCGAAATCGCTTGCCGGATGCCATGGGTGGCTGGTTCGCGATGATGAAGCGGTTCGCCAACTCACGACTTTGATCGATGCGCGACGTGACGAGTTTCTGTCACTCAAAGTTTTTCGCGACACGCGTCCGGCATGGTACGGATTGTGGGCTGGAACTAAGTTGGAGAGCGGAACATTGGACTTTGTTGGCCGCTTGTTCGATCAATTGATGAATGTCGGAAATGTTCCGACGGATTGGAGACGCTTTCAAGCAGCGACTGTCGTTTGTCGAACCGAAACGTTGCCGCTTTCGGTTCAGTTTGTCCCGGCCGGGCAAGCGATCGGAGTGGAATGGATTGTTGGGCCGTATTGTCCCGACTGCCGTGGGCCAATGGAAGTGGGAGTTAGACTGTGCGAGATTTGTAGGCGACATGGGCACAGCCATCCGGCGGTCCGGCGAAAAGTACTTGGCCAGCGACCGTTTTTGCAATTGGATTCGCTCGTCGGTCCTGAGCGGGCTCGACAGTTGCTCCGCCGGATGAAAGAAAAAGTTACATCCAATTCCGAAAGTACTTAGGCAACGATGAACGATGAACCGACAAAGCCCGTACTACACCCTACGACGTTAGCGGCGATTGCGTTTTGGGGAATCGTCAATGGACTTGCGGCGACGTTGGGATATTCGCTGGCCACCGCCTTCTTGCGGCAAGCCGCACACGATCCTCCGATCTGGGTTTCGACGATCAAAGCGGCTTGCACGGCAGTTATTTTTGTACCCTGGCTGATCGCGATCGGACTTCAAGGCAAGCGAATTCTTCCACCCTGGCGAATCATTTGGATGTTGGTCGGGGTCAGCATTTTCGTCCAGATTTGTGGAAACGTTTTCTATCAAATTGCGTTGGCTTACATCGGTATGGCGTTGGCCGTGCCATTGACTCTCGGCGCGATGGTTTTCAGCGGTGCGATTCTAGGCCGCGTCTTAATGAACGAGCCGCTTTCACCGAAAATCGCGATTGGGCTTGGCATTTTGGTTTCGGCGATTGCGGCCCTTAGTTTCGGTGCCAAAAAAGCAACCGCCGCTGATTTGATCGATGTCGCAAGCCCGTTGATTTGGTTTTGGGGCGCGCTGGCGGCCGTGGCAAGCGGATTTGCGTACGCAGCCTTGGGTTTGGCCGTTCGTCAAAGTACCAAACACAATATCCCGCTGGCCACGCCGATCGTTTTCGTCAGTGTGATAGGAACTGCGGTGTTGGGCGTGATGAGTCTTTCGATTGAAGGTTGGCCGAAGATTACCGCGATCAGCAGCGTCAGTTGGTTCGCCATGATTGCCGCGGGAGTGCTCAACGGAGTCGCGTTTTTGGCTCTAGCGAAATCGCTCAAGGTCCTGCCAGTGGTCTATGTCAACGCGATCAATACATTGCAGATGTTGGCGTCTGCGTTTATCGGGCTGTATTGGTTTGCCGAACCCTGGACTTATCCGCTGACGGCTGGTTTGGTGTTGAACGGAATTGGGTTGGCATTTTTGGCTTACGCAGCTCACGAACATCGAAAGAAAAATCGGCCGAGCGCGGCCAAGTCGATTGGGAAACCGGAGCCTGGGGAAGGGTAGGTGAGCTTCGCACAAAACCCCTCACCCTAACCCTCTCCCCGAAGCGGGGCGAGGGAACTTAGCACTATCGAGGCACTATTGCAAAGCGGAGCGAGGGAACTTAGCACCGTCTAAAGACAATTGCAAAGCGAGGCAAGGGGACTCAAGGCACTAGCGGCCGATGGAACCGCGTTTGGAAACGTGCGTGATGAACGAGCCGTAGGTCACTTCCAGAGACGCCAGTTGTTCGTCGATCCATTCGCTGAAGCTTGCCAGTTGAGCGGCGGACCGCGGAATCTCTTCGCGAAGGCGATTCTGGATAATGTTTTCCAAACGGAAAACTTTTTTGGCGTCGATCGATTTCTTTTCAAACATGGCTCGTGCCTCCTCCCAGAGGCTTGGACATGACATCCTGCTAGGTAGTTCGCGGATGACAGGCAAATATTCCGCAAATCCCGTACCAAGATTGTCACAACCGAAGCGAATTGGGAAAAACTTGTAAATTAGCTTTGAATTCAGTTCTCTACGTTACTAAGCGTCGAGAAACGAAGAGTGTTACGTCGTCGAAATGATTAATTTCAATACAATTCGAGAAAGGGTGCGGAAATTCGCCGCACTCGTGCCGCGTTACGCGGAGCACTTTCCACGGACAATTGTGCCCAAAGTTGAGTTTCGCGGCGTTACGCGGGTACCTTGCCGATCGAGCGAAGATTCGCGATGACTTGCTCGGCAAGGGTTTCGACCGCCTGTTCGCCGCCTGCCAAAATAAGTTCCGGCTGTTCTGGCGGCTCGTACGGGTCGCTGATTCCCGTGAAGTTCTGAATCTGGCCGGCGCGAGCTTTCTTGTAAAGGCCTTTCGGATCGCGGGCCTCGCAGACTTCCAGCGGCGTATCGACGAAGACTTCGACAAAGTCGCCAGCCTCCCCGAATCGACAAATGTTTTTCCGAGCCAGCTCGCGGTCCTTGCGATAGGGACTGACAAACGCCGTAAGCGTAATCAATCCAGCCGCGCAAAAAATCTCAGCTACCGATGCGATTCGGCGGATGTTCTCTTCGCGATCTTGCGAACCAAAGCCCAATCCGAACCGCTGCGCGAACTCAGCACCGTGTATCGGCGCCAACAGTTCCGGACTGGCATTCAATCCGTGCCTGATGTTGTCTCCGTCCAACAAGAAGCTGCGAACGCCCTGCGCGTGCAGTCGGGCATCGACGCAGTTGGCAATAGTGCTTTTGCCGCTGCCGGAAAGACCCGTGAACCAAACGACACAACCGCGCGGCCGATTGACCGCCAGCGGATGCCAAGTAATTTCAGTTTTTTCGTTGGCCATTTAGTTGTATTCGCCTCAAGTAGACTTCGACACAGCCTACTCAACTGCATGAGTCACCGATAGAAGCTCTGTTTCGCGGTGTCAGCCGCTTCATGCGTTCGGTTTGTTCTTTCTTCGCCGCAACGACTATACTATGGATGAAGCAATCGCATCGAGCCTTCCGACGAAGGTGATCGAGTGTGTGGCAAATGGCCGAGGCTAGAGCTCGAACATGCCGAGAAAAATCCGCGAACTCGTTAGCGACCTTGAGCGCGCTGGCTTTATTGATCGGGGCGGCAAAGGGAGCCATCGGAATTTCGAGCACCCCCGCGGTGTGCGCACCACAATGTCTGGCAAATTGGGCGACGACGCCAAGCCTTATCAAGAACGCGAAGTCAAGAAAGTCATTGAGGAAATCCAGCCGTGAACGACAGTGCCCGGTACATTAAGATTGTGGAATGGTCAGACGAGGATCAGTGCTTTGTCGGGCAATGCCCAGGGGTCGTCGGTCCGTGTTGCCACGGAGATGACGAAGCCGACGTGTACGCGCAATTGTGCCGTATCGTCAATGAATGGTTAAATTCGCTCAAGAGTGAAGGCAAGCCGTTGCCGCCACCGACCGCAGGTCAGGGCATAGCACACAAGTTCGCCTAAACCACTCAACGATTTACATTCGCGACGTCCCACGCCGCGTTTGATTTTACAGCCCGTGATTAAATCGGGTGTGATCTCGCGTCCACGAAAAAGCGACTTGCACCAGATAGGAACCCAGCGATTGGGCTTGGCCTTCAAACCGGATTTGGCCACGTTGGCCCGCAAAAAGCGCCGAGCTTGTTTCGGGATTGAGCCGGATTTCGACTTCGACGCGCGGCTCGGCCAATTCCCAAATCGACTCGGTTTGAACTTCGTTTCGCGATTGTTTGCTGCGCTGCACGACGGGCAGGCCACCGCCATACGATGCTGAAAAAGCTTCGTGCGTGATCGTCGACGTCGCCCGAGCGCTTACGCGGGCAACGGTTCCGGTGATCGCCGTTCCCCACTGACCGTACAGCCGCAAGCCGACCGATTGTTCCTCGGCCGATCGCGCGGCGGCGGAGTCTTCTGGACGAATCAAGGCGATTGCCTTCTTTTGCTGCGGGTCACCGATCGTAAAGAGGGCTTGGCCTCGCTTCGCAAACGAACCTTGCATCGATAGCAAATCGCCGGTGAGGACGACGCCGTCCGCTTCGGCTCGAATTTCTAGCGATGTGGCTTCACGCTGAAGCTGCTCCAGTCGCGTTTGTTGCGCCTCGCGGTCCTTGACGGTTGTTTGGTACGCCGACAAGTTTTCGTCGAGCAAGAATTTCTGACCTTTGATTCGCAGTTCTGCGATACGAAATCGAAGCTCTGCGATAATTGTCAACAACTCTTCATTTTCTAAACGAGCCAAGAGCTGTCCGCGAGTGATTGCGTCCCCCTCGCACACCGCCAGCTCGCGCACGAAGCCATCTGTCTTGGCACGAACGACTTGCAACGGATCGAATTCGATGATCGCTGGTGCGGTTGCCGTGTTGGGGCCCGGAATCAACATCGCCGCCACGACCGCAGCGGCGGCAATGATCGCGGTCGTTTGCCAAAACCTTCGGCGTTCGAGCCGGCGCGCGAGATTTTCTTGATACAAGTACCGCCACAGTTTGACAACAGGAATTCCGTACCACGCACCAACTGCGAATATCGCGAGGACCAATCCAAAGCCTGGCAGCAAACTCGCTGCCGCAAAGACCAATCCCAACGTCACGACGATTCGCCAGAGCAGTGCCGCGATGCCATAGGCTCGCACCAAGCCGACGCGATCCATCGAGCGTCGGACGTTTTCGCGTTTGTCGCCCAAGAAAATCCTGCGGGCGACTTGACGAACAAACTGTTGGCCGTTTTGTGCAAGATTCGGCAAATCCAACCCGTCACTCAGTACGTAGTACCCGTCAAACCGCATCAGCGGGTTCGCATTGAAGAGCAACGTAGCGAACCCTGCCGTCAAAATCGCGTGATAGGCAAGTTGATTCAGCGGCCCCGAGTCAGTTCGCAACCAAACGAACGCAGCGATCGCCGCCAAAAAAAGTTCGACCGCCATCCCAGCCAACGAGGTCAAAACTCTTTCCCACTTCGATTCAAATCGCCAGGAACTTGTGACGTCTACATAGGGGAGTGGGACAAACAGCATCCACATCACGCCCCATTCGCGAACTTCACCGCCAAACTTTTTGCAGACCAGTGCGTGGCCCAGCTCGTGAAACGATTTGAGCACGAGCCAACTTGCCAATAAATATATCCATTGGCTCGGATAGGCGATCTGCGGAATGCCTACCGTCAAACGATCCCATTGATCGAACACACCCAGCAGCGCGGCCAAGACGACAACGACCCAAACGCATGCCAGCGGCCAAGACCAAATCCATGATAGCCAGCGCGACAGCCACGCAACGCTTCCATCTGGACGCCCCAATCGAAATCGAAACATGATCGGATTGAGCCACTGGCTGGTTTCGATCAGCGATCGACGCTCGTGTTTTTTTTGTATCCGGCCCGCTGAAATGGCTTGTTGTGTAAACGCCAAGTCCGATTCGATCAGCCAGTGTCCCAACGCGGCGACTTCGCTTTCACCCAACGCTTGATTGCCCAGTGCGACCGTTGTCAAGCGCACTGCGTCGGCCAAAGTTCGCGTACCATCCAGTACCGAGATGAGCGTGTACTCCTCAAGCCCGATCTGATGAAACCCGCCGGTTGCCGGGTCTTCAATGATGTAACAATCGCGACGACCGAGCCGACGTCGATAGAAAATCAGATCCTTGCGCAACGTCAATCGAACTTGCGATAGTTCGGCGGTCGATATGTCCGCCCGGCGGCTGTCGCCAGGTTCCAGTTTTTGGTTCATCGGTTGCTCGGTCACCATGACATCCGGGAAGCGATGTATTCCCAGGGCTTGTGGAACAAATTCCAGCCGAGCGGACTGAAATCGCACGAAACGCGAGCGATCCCTTTCATTCCGGGGCGAATCGTCGCCGTTGGATTATCGATTTCCACTTCCGCGATAAAGACGTTCTTGCCGTCGATGACTTGGGAACGAGGCAAGACCCGTGCGATCCGGCCGTGCAGAGGCGTTGAACCAAGCCCGCTGAACCAAATTTTCGCAGGATGATCGGCTTTCACTAAACGGACATCGTCTGCGGGGATTTGCAGTTGGACTTTGATCGGCGAGGTCGGCCCGATTTCATACAGCGAATCGCCCGTTTTCACCGGGGCATTTTCGTTCAGTTCCAAATCGCCGGAGAGCACAAACCCATCTATCGTCGCGGTGACCTCTAAATTGGATTGGCGATTTTCCAGCAAATGGCGGCGGCTGGACAATCGATCAGCATCGAACCGGGACATCATTGCCTCGGGAACTTTTTCGTCCGCCAAGTAGACAACACTTTCTTTGTCAGCGCGATTCTGATCGGCGATCACGCCGTGCAATTCCCAGCCTAGCTCGCGCGCGTCCATCCGCGCCAGGAGTTGGCCCTTCTGCACGAGATCGCCCGCTTTCACAAAGCCACGTTCGACTGTTCCATCGTACGGCGCGACGGCGTATCGCCGCGTGAGCGGTTCAGCTTGGCAAGTGCAGCGGACTTTGTAAGGGATGGGAATGAACATCGCCAAGAGCAACGCTCCGGCTCCCCAGATTGCGATTTGTCTCGAAGATTTGTGCGTTTTCGACTGAAGTCGTCGCGCCGCAGTCGCCCAACGCCCGCGCTGCATCCGACGTAAGTTCGAAATCGATTCGGCAATCACCAAGCTTACCGCAGCGAAGTACCGCGTTTGTCTTGCGTCATCGTCGACAATTGCTTTGCCCGACCACACGAGGGCTCCGATCGTCGTTCCATCATCCAACTTTAATGGCAAACTTTCCAAGTACACGGCGCGTACCGATTCGGCCAATCGCTGGTGAGCCAGCAAACAATGCTGTGCGTCGTTCTCGGCTGGCGGCCAGTGCCCGCCGTCCAAATGCAGCAAACCCTCCAAACAGGCTTCGCGAAAAGCGATCGCCGTTTTGCTCTGTGGATCAAACTCCGCCAGTCCGGAAATCGCTTCGAGTTTATGCCGAGTGTGATCGCCGACCAATATCGCCACGTGCTCGACTCCAGGCCGCTGCCGAAGTTTGGCCACTAATGTCCGAGCCGCTTCACCGACTGACTCACAGCGTTGAACGGCCGTCATCAAATCAATCACTTCTGACATCTGGTCGGCTTGTCGATCGGCGGCGATGGCTGCAAACCGTTCGCGCCAGAGGGTGTAATAGGCCGTCGCGCCATCGATGTCTCGGACCACCGTCACTCGCGTCTTTTCGTTTTTGGGAACAACGAAGATCCAAATCCTGGCAACATCTTTGAAGCACCGGACCGGTGCGCAGAATGTTGTCAGTTCATAGCCGTCGATGTTGCCGACTTGAAGCGCCCCCGACCCGCGCGCGGTTTGACACCATTCCATGACTTTTTCGCGATATTGAGCATGGCGATCAAGTTGTCCGCGCGACCAACTGCGGTCAAGTTCTGGTAGTCCGTCAGGCGCAAAGCAGACTTCGAAGGAGCTTACGGCGCCGGTTCGCTGCCGAAGCAACTGATGAAATTGTTGCGCCGTCGCAAAATTCGGTGCCGCCACCGCCAAGCGAGTCAGTTGCTGCCGAAATTCGTCAACTGGCCCAAGTGCCAACGCGGGTTGGCCGGTCGTCGAATAAGTTGTGTCAGCAGTTGTCATGCTTGATTGCGTTTTCGTGGATGCCGTGCGAATTAACGGGCGTCGCTTACATCGCCTGCTTGCGCCGATCGCGGATCGTTTGTCTCTGTCAAGTTCTCAAGGGCCAATTGACATGGAACACCGCTGCGATATTCGGCGTTTCGATTGTCGATCAACACGTCAAGGCGAACGGCACCTGTTTTCGGATCGGTAACGGGTGACAAATATTCAATTTGGCCGTCGGTGAGCTGGCCTTCGATTTTTACGGGAATGGATTGGCTCTGCTGTAATCGCCGCGCGTCGACCGTTGCGATGTAAAATTTGACTCGTAACCGATCCAAATGAGCGACGGTCGCAAGGTTTGGGTTGTTGGTAGACGCGAACTCACCTACTTGGCGATGAATGTGGGTGATCACGCCGTCGAACGGGCTGCGCGTAATCCGCTGCTCAATTTCCGCTTCGATCCGCTCGACGTCAGCTTCGTGCTCGGCGTGTTTTTCCTGCGCCAGTTCCAGCTCGGATTGCGCGACCACTAGTTCAATTTCGGATTGCTCAAGCTCGGTTTGCGTGCCGTGTCCTTCTTTGACAACAGACTTGAGCTTTTCCAGTCGTTGAGTGGCTCGCAGTTGTTTTGCTTGGGCGGCGGCGACTTCGGCAGTGGACTTGGCTCGCAACAGAGCGATTTTCAGACTTGCCTCTAAACTGCGGACGTCGAGTGAAGCGATGATTTGCCCTCGTCGAACCGACTGGCCCAACTTTACCTCGATCTTGTAGACCGTGCCTGTCTGGCTAGTCGCCAACTCGCTCTGCTCATAGGGTTCCAAAAAGCTGTCCAAGACTTGGCCCAACGACTTTGCTGGAACCAGCAAGAATCCTGCCACGACCGCCAACGCGACGAACAAAGTCGAAGTCTTCCGTACTGAAATTGTTTTCCGTAAAGTCATGCGACCGTCCATTTAAGTTTCGCTCAAAAAAGATTCCAGGAGCGTATCAGTCCAGCGATCGTAATCCAACAAACGAAGCCGCTGCTCGTACGATTCCCGCAGGTTTCGTTTCTGTAATCTCGCGATATCGTTCGAAAACTCGCGAGTGCTGACTCCATGTTCGTCTGTCGATTGCCGAATTGCATCGATCAGTTCCGGCGCGAATTTAGCAAATAGCTCGTCATCAGCGCCTGCCAGCATTTGGTAGCTGCCCGGATCGCCTTGGCGGGCACAGCGGCCCATGAGTTGGCGGTCTACCCTTTCGGATTCGTGATGATCCGTAGCAATCACGTGCAGTCCGCCGACCCGCTTGGCTTCCTCGCTCAATTGAATATCTGTGCCGCGACCCGCCATGTTTGTGGCGATCGTCACGGCACCGGCCTGGCCCGATTTTGCGACGATTTCAGCCTCTTTTTCGTTTTGCACGCCGTTGAGCAATACGAACTGAACAGCGACTTTCTTGAGTTGTTCGGCGACCTCGTGGCTGTCACGAATCGTTCGCGTTCCGATCAGCACGGGTTGTCGATTAGCATTCCGTCGCTGCACGTCGCTGACAAGTTCGCGAAGCTTAGCGACGTTGTTCGCGAAATACTTTGCCGGCAGAATCCGCCGCTGGCTTGGACGATTCGGTGGAATGGGCGAAACCGCAAGACTGTAAATGTCACGAAACTCTTGCTCTGAGCCGGTGGCGGTTCCCGTCATCCCGCAGGTCCGTCGGTACATTCGAAAGTACTTTTGTCGAGTGATTCGCGCACTCGAGTTGTTCGGTGGCGTGAGTTCGACAGATTCCTTGACTTCGATTGCTTGATGTAGACCGTCGCTCCATTTTCGCTCGGGGCAAATCCGGCCGGTGAATTTGTCCACAATCTGAACTTCACCATCGCGCACGACATAATCGACGTTGCGGGCTAGAACCCGCTCCGCTCGTAGCGCATTGCGGACGCATTGCAGCCACGGTCGATCGAGCCGTTGGCAGTTGTGTTCGTGAAAGGCTTCGAAGGCCCGCAATTCTCCCGCCTTAGTCAGTTGAATGTTGCCCGAGCTGGCCTCGAGCGTGAAGTGCTCGTTGGTTTTAAATTCCGCGATCGTGTTTCGGGCCGCCACATAGTTTTCCAGTGGCTCAGTCCGAGCAGCCATTTCGCACAGAATAAGCGGCGTGCTGGCTTCGTCAATGAGCACGCTGTCGATCTCGTCAATGACGGCAAAGGCCAGCGAACGCTGCAACAGGTTCGGTTTGGGAAGTCCGCCGATCAAAGCACCGCGCACCGAACGACCGAGCGTCGGCGGCGACTGACGGCGCAGCGTCAGTTGGTCTCGCAGATAGTCAAAGCCAAATTGGTAGCCAGTTCCGTAAGTCACGTCGCAGCCGTAGGCGTGCCGCGTAAGCCCCGAATCGTTGGATTCCGGTAAAAGTCCAACCCGCAACCCAAGCCGCTGGAGCACGGGTCCGACTTGGGCCGCGTCGCGCGCCGCCAAGTACGGATTGGTCGTCGCCACGTGCACGCCTTGTCTGGTCAAGCCATGCACAAAAGCGGGCAGGGCGGCGACAATCGTCTTGCCTTCACCCGTTTGCATTTGGGCAATGCTTCCACGAGCGAGCGCAATCCCCGCCATCAACTGCACGTCGTAATACTCAATGCCTAAAACTCGTCGCACGCTTTCCGCAACAAGTGCGAATGCGCCTTCCAAAAAGTCGTCGCTTACCAAAACACTCGACACATCAACTTTTGTCCGAAGGTGTTCGGCTCGATCGCGTAACTTTTGGTCGGTGAAGTCGCGCAGACGTTGGGATGCGCTGCGAATCTTTTGTACCAGCGATGTCAGTTGTGACGCAGAGACCGGTGCGCAGCGCGGCAGCAGCGATTGCGAAGCGTCTCGCCAAACCGACGTCAGGTTACTAAACGACAACGCCATCGAACGTCGGACTGTGCAGGAGTTGAAGTAGACTTTGCCCGATCCAGAACTAACGCCATCAGCGCGCTGTCGGACTACTCAACCATCGACGCAATCGGCTCGGAGGCAATAATCCAGTTTGCCTGAACCGCGTAACCGTAACTGCGGGCTTAACCCGACTTATTGACCGGCGGACTTTTCGTGCGTGATTCGCGGCAGACCGTCTTCGACGAATCGCTGTTCGCTAATCGACTCGCTTTGTAGCAAAGTGCCGCTGGCCCGCTTGAGATTCATCAGCGACAAGTTATACGTCATCTGTGCGTTGAGCAGTTCGTATTCGGCCGATGCAACTCGCTCTTGAACTCGCAACAAATTGTCCAATACCAAACTGGCGTCACCATCTTGGCCGGTCAAGTTCTCCCAGCGAGTTTTGATGTAATCGAGTTCTTCGGTGGTGGCTTGGGCGGATTGCCCCTTGGCCAGCATTTCCTCGTGTGCGGTGTGGACTTCGCGAACGGCGACTTCGACCTCTAGCTTGACTGTTTCGCTCGTGGCGCGGAATTGGCTTTCAAGCTGGCGTACTTCGAGACGGCGACGTTGCAAACGTGCTTGAGCGGCGCGGTTACCCACCGGTATTTCGTATTGCAAGCCGACCGAATAGCTCGGGGCACCATCGCGGAATTGATCGAGCATCGCGTCGGGGATGTCCGAATCGCCACGCAAACCCGCGACGTAAGACTGCGCGATGAGATTGAGGATTGGCAGGATCTCGTGCTGCGCGACGTTGATCCGGACACAAGCCGCGTGAATCTGTTTCGTGACTTGAAGAATCTCAGGGCGAAGTTGCAACGCTGATGTCATCGCATCGCCAATCGCGGCCGGAAACAATACCGACGAAGGGAGATCGCTCGGAACAAGTTCGGTTTGTTCGTCTGCGCCAAGCGCCGGATCGTTGACTAAAGCCCGAATGCGTGCTTCGGCATTTTTCACCGCTGCATTGGCACGGACGATTTCCGATTTATGATCAGCGAGCGCTGCCTTAGCCCGAATCAACTGGCTGCGATACGTGTCAATCTCTTGGCGAGATTCGAGCAAGTCCACGGTGTCTTGGGTCCGCTGCAACAATCGCTGCTGCAGTGCCAAATTCCCGCGTTCCAAAAACAGACCCCAGTACGACCGAGTCACTTCCAACAAATGCGACTGCAATTGCCGCGAAAGCTCGTCACTGGCTGCATCGGCGTCGACCCTTGCCAAAACAACGATGCTGTTGTTGTAGACTTGACCGCGACCATTGAGCAGCGGTTGCGTGTAGCTAACTTTCAGTCGAGCGGTCCCTTGATTTTTCGGTACAAAAAACGTCGAGTTCGTGTCTTGGTGCCCGATTTGCTGTGCAATTTCGAACTCGCCGCCGTTCCGGTTCTTAAGCCGCGATCCAGTTGACGCCGAGAATTCATGGTTGTTATAGCGACTTGAGTTGCCCGTCGTTAGCGTGCTGCCAACTGGATCATTAAAGTCATTCCATCGCGAATCAAAAAAACGAGTCCAGTCGAAAGCCGCATCTGCTTCGACGATGGCCGCCTCGCGAATCAACGGCAGGTCGCGGTAGGTCTCGATTTGCGCCGAATGGTTCAACGCGCCAATGATCAGCGACTCGACCGACACGTTCAGATAGTTTGTCGTTCCGCGCATCGGTGCGGTCACTTGCGGCTGCCACCAAATTTCGTCGGTAGTTGTTTCGCCATCCGAGGATATCGCGATGGGCGTAGGCTCGAATTCCGTTGTGGGCGCTGCAACGGACGCAACCCGGCGAACTGACGGCGCAATCGCGCGACCGCTTTCCGCAATTCTCGGAAGCGGCTGAGCCTGATTTTGCCAAACCGGGGCTGGCTCGATATTCCGCGCGGAGGGTACCGGATTGCTTTGAACGGTTTTGGCCCGCTGCGGGAGTACGATGCCCGACAAGGTGCTCGCCGAATCCCATGCTTTCGTCTGGGCAATCGAATGTTGGCTGAGCGCAAGACAAACGACTGCCGTAGCGAAAACTGCGACGAAGCGTATTTGCGAAATAAAGTGATTTTCCGACTTCAATGTAGCAAACCTTTCGACACCGAGATTCCACTCAACTGATTGAAACGAAGTTTCTGCATACGGTCTTTATCTTCGGCAGGGCTTACTCGCAACCGTGCGACAAACCGTTGTAGGCGGAGCTGCTTGCAAAGCTTATCAATTGAATATTCGTCATATTTGTGCGACTCGCGCGACGTAGCGCAATTGCGACTTGCGTTACGACCCGTCGAATCGTCACGACCGATTCCTTCGATAGAGCCTTCTAGATCGATACAACCGATACGCATTGCCACTAAGGCGAGCATTCCGACCGCCGCTGCATTCGTTTCGCCCTTCGAATCGCGGAAAAAAACTAGATTTTCCTTGGTATCTCCATTTCCGACGGACAGGCCCGTTTTGGGGCTTATCCGGTCGCCGCCCTATTCACTTTTGCATGATGGCTATGAGCAACCGACAAAATTTTTACTCCGCAGACAACCGTATAGCTTCTTCTTGGAACAATACATCCCGAGGCCCGCTGCGCGAAAAGCTGGAAGACCGATTGTTGTTCGATGCGGTTATCGACATGCCCGTCGAATCGCTTTTCAGCGAAGTCCAGTTGCCGGTTGAAGCCACGATCCAAGAAATCCAGCCCGCGACCGAAGCCACCGCGCGCCGCGAAATCGTCTTCGTCGACGCGAGCCTCCAAAACGTCGAGACGCTTTTAGACGGCCTGCTCACAGCGCGGCCGAATACTTCGTTTGAGCTTCGATTGCTCAATCCCGTCGGCGATGGCCTTGAACAGATCACTCGTGAACTCGCCGGGCAGTCAAACATTGACGCGATTCACATTCTGACCCACGGCGATCAAGCCAAATTGTTCCTGGGATCCACCACTCTGACGAATCAGAACATCGGGAACTTCAGCGCCCAATTGCAGTCTTGGCAACAAGCACTTTCCGCTGACGCCGACATCCTGATCTACGGCTGTAATGTCGCCCGAAGTCCCGAAGGCCAGCAGTTCGTGCACGAGATGGCGCGTTTGACGGGTGCCGACGTCACCGCGTCGGATGACGCAACCGGTCACGCTTCGCTGGACGGTGACTGGGATCTTGAACTGAAAATCGGCTCGATCGAAGCGGAACGATTGGTGACCATGAACGGTCAGCAACAATGGGTTGGGCTCCTCTCGACCGTCGTGACGCCGTTCGCGCCCCGATTCACGACCAGCGACTACGGCGACATCGTGATGGCGGCTAATACTCTGTTGTGGACGGGCAATGCCGCCAATCAAAATCTGGATGCGACCAACAATAACGCCTACAACATGGTCAACGTCGACATCGATGCAGACGCCACAACATTTAATTCGAGCAGCGCCAACTTGAACATGCCCGCCGGTTCCACGGTGTTGTTCGCGGGGCTGTATTGGGGTGCTGAATCAAACAACGCTGCGAGGACGACCGTGTTGTTCGACACTCCGGCAGCGGGTGGTTATTTAACTCAGACAGGAGTTCTCCTAGGGAGTGCGACAACAAACGACTACGCCGCGTTCAGAGACGTGACGGCGCTGGTTCAGGCGGCGGGCAACGGCACTTACACAATTGCTAACGTACGGGCCACACTGGGAACCGACAAGCAGGCGGGCTGGGCACTGGTTGTCGTGTATCGCGATCCGGCAGCCACGCCCAAGAACTTGACGGTGTTCGATGGGTTTGCCGTCGTGAACACGACTGCACCGACCACGATCAACATTCCGGTCACCGGTTTCCAAGCACCTCCGTTCGGTGCGGTGAATGCAAAAGTCGGAGCGATCGCTTTCGAAGGAGACCGCGCCACGGTCGGAGACTTCCTGCAACTGAACGGGACCGCTCTCTCAGATGGCGTGAACCCGGCGAACAACTTCTTCAACAGCTCCATCACGAACTCCGGAGCTAATGTCGCTACCAAGAACCCGAACTACGTCAACCAAACCGGCTTCGACGCCGACATCGTTGTCGTACCGACAGGCGTCATCGCCAACAACGCGACCAGTGCTACGCTGACGATGGGAACGACCGGGGACTTCTATTATCCGGCAGTTTTCACGACCGCGATCGATATCTACGCGCCGGAAATCACCGCCTTGAAGACCGCCGTGGACGTCAATGGCGGTGTCTTGATGCCAGGAGACATTCTCGAGTATACGATTGTCATCGACAACGCGGGCGGCGACGGGGCGAGCGAGTTCGTCTTGAGCGATAACATCCCGCTTTGGACCAACTATGTAGCGGGAAGCCTTGACGTTTTTTCGGGAGCGAATGCTGGACTCAAGAGCGATGTGTCCGGCGATGATCAAGCCGAATATGTTGCTGTCGGCGACAAGGTTGTATTCCGCCTTGGGACCGGTGCGAATGCCACCACAGGCGGACTGCTGCCGATTGGACAATCGACGACGATCAGGTTCCGAGTACAGGTCGAAGCGGGGGTGCCGGCCAACACGACGATCACCAACCAAGCGACTCTTGCATTTAAAGCATTCAGTCTGAACTTGTCGCTAAACACCTCGACGACCGCAGCTTCGTCGACCGTTCCAGAGAACACCGCACCGGTAAACACGCTGCCCGGTGCCGGTTGGACAACCAACGAAGACATCTTCTTTCAACTCACCGGGTTGTCGATTAGCGATGTAGATGCTGCAGCCGGCACGATGACCGTTATGCTCGGCGTTACGTCAGGTGCCTTGACCGCCGCTTCAGGCGGAGGCGTCACTATCGCCGGTTCGGGCACGAATTCACTGACTCTCACTGGAACCCTCGCCAACATCAACGCGTTTCTGGCAGCAGCGTCAGCGCCGACTTTTGTGCCATTGGCTGGCACCAGCGGTTCAGTGACGCTGACGATGACGGCCAATGATGGCGGAAATTCCGGCGTGGATCCCGGTTTAACCGGCACTGCGACGACAGAAGAAGACATCGACACTCGAACGATCACGGTACTTTCGGTTAACGACGCTCCCTTGGGTACCGACAAGACGATTTCGATTTTGGAAGAGGCTACATACACTTTCACGGCCGCCGATTTTGGTTTTACTGATCCCAACGACAGCCCGGCCAACACGCTGCAGAACGTCACGATCAATACGCTGCCCAGCAACGGCACGCTGCGCCTCTCGGGCGTGGCCGTCACCTTGGGTCAAGTCATCACGGCCGCCAATTTGGGCAACCTGACTTGGACTCCTGCGGCCAATAGTAACGGCGCTCCGCTCACTAGTTTTACGTTCACCGTTCGCGATAACGGCGGCACGGCTAACGGCGGACAAAATGCCGACGCTGCACCCAACACGATTACTTTCAACGTCACAAGCGTCAATGATCGACCGATTGGCACCGACAAGTCGATCACGATTCTGGAAGACGCGACCTATACCTTTGTGGCTGCCGATTTTGGTTTCAGCGATCCCAATGATAGCCCGGTCAACGCGCTGCAAGACGTTACGATCAATACGCTGCCTGGCAACGGCACGCTGCGCCTCTCGGGCGTGGCCGTCACCTTGGGTCAAGTCATCACGGCCGGCAACTTGGGCAATCTGACTTGGACTCCTGTCGCCAACAGCAACGGCTCGCCGCTCACTAGTTTTACGTTCACCGTGCGCGACGATGGTGGCACGGCTAACGGTGGACAAAATGCCGACGCCGCACCCAACACGATCACATTCAATGTCACCAATGTTAACGATCCGCCCAATGTCGTATCCTCGATTCCAAATCAATCCAATCTTGATAGCCAGGCCATTAGTTTAAATCTCAGCAGCTACTTTAGCGACATCGACGGTGATTCGTTGGCTTTCAGCGCCAGCGGCTTGCCCGCCGGACTAAGTATCGACCCAGTCACCGGAATTATCAGTGGGACGATCGACTCATCCGCCAGTGCAAGTGGTCCGTACAGCGTGACGATCACGGCCAACGACGGCAACGGCGGAACCGTC
>JANNYC010000221.1:0-1056 GCA_031409895.1 Planctomycetota bacterium | reverse complement strand
AACGAAAGTAGCTTTTGGCAAACTTACGGGCGGTCGATTTTGACGACGGCCAGCGGCATCTTGGGGATCGCCGGATTTGTGAGTCACGTCGCGATTGCTGGAGGGTTTGCAAATTCGTTAGGTTCCGAGGGAATGGGTGTCTCCATCGACGTGCCTGCCATTTCTGTGATCTTTTACTCGGTTGGCATCGTCCTGGGAACTTGGCTTGTTTTGCCAAAAGCCTGGCGGGCCGCAGTTCGTTTCCGGCCGGACATGAACCTGCTGATGGTCGTAGCTGTTATCGGTGCGGCGGCCGTAAGCGAATGGTTTGAAGCGGCAACCGTCTCTTTTCTATTCTCTGTTTCACTGCTACTGGAATCTTGGAGCGTCGGACGCGCGCGTCGCGCGATTGCGACGTTGATGAAATTGGCGCCGCCATCGGCACGAATTCGTGACGAACAAGGTCGAGAAAAAGAAGTCCCACCGAACGAAGTGATCTTGGGAACGGTCTTCGTCGTTCGACCGGGAGAAAAAATCCCATTGGACGGCAAAATAGTCAAAGGTGCCAGCGCCGTCAACCAAGCGCCGATTACCGGCGAAAGCGCCCCGGTGGACAAAGCGATTGGCAGCGACGTTTTTGCTGGAACGATAAACGGCGACGGTGTAATCGAAGTCGAGTCGACCAAGTCGTCCGAAGACACCACGCTTGCCAAGATCGTTCGCATGGTCGGCGACGCCCAATCACAAGGCTCGCCCTCGGAACAGTGGGTTGAGAAATTCGCTCGCTACTACACTCCTGCAGTCATGGCCTTGGCGTTGCTGGTACTTGTAATCCCTCCGTTATTGTTCGGCGGTACCTGGTCGATTTGGCTCTATCGTTCGCTGATATTGCTGGTGATTGCATGCCCTTGTGCTTTGGTCATTTCGACCCCGGTCTCGATTGTCGCCGCGCTCGCGTCCGCCGCTAAAAATGGTGTCCTAATCAAAGGCGGTTTGTTTGTCGAAGTACCGGCAAGACTGAGGGCGATTGCGATGGACAAAACGGGAACGCTAACGCATGGCAAACCCGAAGTGATT
>JANNYC010000220.1:0-12555 GCA_031409895.1 Planctomycetota bacterium | reverse complement strand
GACTTTCAACAGCCTGCCAATGGCGGATCACACAGTCCACAGTTCGATGCCATTGATGCCGTCATTCGCCGCGAAGACTAAAAAGCTTGCGCCACCTTCGGTCAGAGATGTCGGGTTCGAACCCCCGGCACCTGGGTTGATGTCCGCAACCAATGCGGTCGTGCTCCCAAAGATGCCACTCTTCCACAACTCGCGGCCGGTCGTGCCATCTGCGGCGGTGAAGAACAGCGTGCCGTTCAAGTTGACCAGCCTTTGTGGAAAGGAGCCTGTTGCGCCGGGTCGAATATCTTTTACCAGTGCGGTCCCGGCCGCGGTTCCGTTGCTGCGATGTAGCTCGACCCCGGTCGCACCGTCGGTGGCCGCGAACATCAGCGTACCCCCCAAGTTGATCAGGTAGCTGGGTGAGGAAGACGCCGCTCCCGGATTGATGTCTTTGACTAGCACCGTGCCGCCCGCCGACCCGTTGCTCTTCCACAGTTCACCGCTACTGGTTTCATCGGCTGCCGTGAAAAACAATGTCCCTTTAACGTTGGCGAGTTCGCTTAAGTACGAAGAATAACCTTCTGGAAAAATTTCATTGACGGGTACAGTTCCGGTAGTGGTCCTGTCGGTCGTCCAAAGTTCGCCAACAAGCTCTCCATCATGCTCGTCACTTTCTGCGATAAAAAACACTGTGTTATTGACGTTCGTGAAATCGCGGGGCTGGACATTACCGGCGCCCGCGACGATCTCGATCAGCGTCGGCATTCCGGCCTAAAGCATCCGCGATTCCAATTGCTCGGCGCCTAGTGAAAAGTGCACTTGCATTGGTTCAAAGACTTGTGGAATGCGATTTCGACTGATAAGGCGGCGTCGTTTCTCTGACTCGAACGAAAATGTGCTTGTTCTCATTACGAATTTTTCCATATGGACCCCGCTCTGAGGACTAGATCGTAAAACACAATTTCGTCAATCGTGTGTAGTCGGAGCACGCGTTCGAAACACTCCAGATTGGTTGCCCGATCGGTGGCCATCAGATTCGAGCTTCGGTACGTCGATCGATGCCAATCCAATCGGGGCCAGGAAACGTTGATCCTCGAAATCAATGAATCGCTCGAGTTCCGCAATCGAGTGCTAGCGAGGGGTCGGTATTTGTTGGTCACATGATTAAAGCGATTGACGGTCAATTCGCTCGCGGGATCGTCTTCCGCGTTTGCCATTTCATCCGGTTCCGCAGTGACGCCCAACATCTGTCCACCAGTTGACGAACTCTCGGCAATCTGTCCGAACCCTAGCTGTTGTAGCGAGCTCGAAGTTGGGTTTGAAAGCGCCCACAGTTCCTTGCCGCTGGTGCCGTTGTCAGCGTTGAAAAAAAGCGTTGTGCCGGCGCCCGTCATGAACGATGGGTTCGACCCAGCCGTCCCCGCCCGGATGTCCGACACCAAGACCGTTCCCGGTCCAAATCCCGTGCTCTTCCACAACTCGCGCCCCTGAGCATCTGTCACAGCGGAGAAGAACAACGTACTGTTGTGATTGACAAGGTGTTGTGGTGAGGAACCGGTCGCGCCGACGCGGATGTCTTTGACCATCACTGTGCCCACGTCTTGGCTATTGCTCCGCCACAACTCGATGCCGTTGACCCCGTTGAGCGCTGTAAACATCAATTGACCGTTCAGGTTGGTCAATGAGCGTGGAAACGAATCTGGCAATCCGGGTAGGATATCCTTGACGAGGACAGTCCCGCCCTCCGCGCCATTACTCTTCCAGAGTTCACTACCGTGCGCGCCATCATCGGCTGCAAACAACAGGTTGCCTTTGACGTTCGTCAGATAAACGGGGCTGGAACTTGCAGAGCCCGGACGGATATCCTTGACCATCACGGTGTTGGCAGTCGTTCCCGTGCTCTTCCAAAGCTCAACGCCGTTGGTCCCATTATTGGCGCTGAAGTACACGACTCCCTTGACGTTCGTCAAGCCCGTTGGGTCGCTACCGCCGGGGCCGGGGTTGATGTCCTTAACCATGAATGTCCCACCCGGCGTGCCGTTACTTCTCCACAGTTCGAACCTGTTTGTGCCGTCGTCTGCCGAGAAGAACAAGATTCCTTTCGAGTTGATCAGTTGGGTTGGAATGGAATGGGCTACGCTGGGATTGATATTTTTGACCAACGTCGTGCCGGCAACCGTTCCGTCGCTCTTCCACAGTTCGACCCCGGCGCTAAGATCACCCTCTCCTCCGATCGCGTTATGATAGTCATACGCCTGAAAGAAAAGCGTGCCGTTGACATTCGTTAGCCAACTTGGATTGGACGATCGAATGATCGCCCCAAAATCTTCGGCGATTTCCTTGACCATGACTGTACCGGCGGACGTCCCGTCGCTCTTCCATAATTCGCGGTCCGAGTAAAAGAAGGTCGCGGGAGTTGCCGCGGAGAAGAACAGCGTGCCGCTGACGTTGGTTAGATACAACGGAGTCGAACTTCCGCCGCCGCCGAAGATGTCCTTCACCAAGCCAGTGCCGGCGGCCGTTCCGTCGGTTTTCCACAACTCGCGGCCGGCCGCACTGGTTCCAGCCACGAAGTACGTGATCGAACCAACGCTGGTGAACTGCTGCGGATCGGAGGCTCCAGCACCGGCGGCGATATCGATCAAATCCAAATCGGAAGGCGGCGTCGACGCCGCGACCCCAACACCGGCAACTCCGGCCCCAGCGATTCCCGCGCCAGGCACCTGCCTGCCGGTAACACCTGATCCCGTCACGCCAGGTCCAACCACTCCCAGCCCACGAACGGTCGGCTCTCCGCCGCCGTCCATCACCCATAGTTCCCGGCCATTGGTGCCATTGTCTGCACGGAAGAAAATCCAACCGTTCACGTTGGTCAGATCGCGGGGCTCCGAGCCGAGGGCTCCGCTTCGAATATCCTTGACCCGGACGGTGCCGGCGCTCGTGCCGTCGCTCTTCCACAGCTCACTGAAGGTCGTCCCATCGTCGGCGGCGAAAAACAGCGTCCCGTTCACGTTGGTCAGCTCAGTGGGATTCGAGCCGTAGGCTCCGCTTTGAATATCCTTAACCTGGACGGTGCCGGCGCTCGTGCCGTCGCTCTTCCATAACTCGACGCCGCTGGCGCCATCATTGGCGCTGAAAAACAGCGTCCCGTTCACGTTGGTCAGCTCAGAGGGATTCGAGCCGCTGACTCCGCTTCGAATATCCTTGACCTGGACGGTGCCGGCGCTCGTGCCGTCGCTCTTCCATAACTCGTGGCCGCTGGCGCCATCATCGGCACGGAAAAACAACATCCCGTTCACGTTGGTCAACCAAGCGGTATACGAGCCGTTGGCTCCGCTTCGAATATCCTTGACCCGGACGGTGCCGACTTCCGTCCCGTCGCTCTTCCATAACTCGTCGCCGCTGGTGCCGTCATTGGCCCGGAAAAACAGCGTCCCGTTCACGTTGGTCAGTAGGAAGGGACTCGAGCCGTAGGCTCCGCTTCGAATATCCTTGACCCGGAGGGTGCCGGCGTTCGTCCCGTCGCACTTCCATAACTCGCGGCCGCTGGCGCCATCATTGGCCCCGAAAAACAACGTTCCATTCACGTTGGTTAGACCGAAGAGATCCGAGCTGTTAACTCCGCTTCGAATATCCTTGACCTGGACGGTGCCGGCGTCCGTGCCGTCGCTCTGCCATAACTCGAGGCCGCTGGCGTCATCATTGGCGAGGAAAAACAACGTCCCGTTCACGTTGGTCAGAGAGAAGAGATTCGAGCCGTTGGCTCCGCCTTGAATATCCTTGACCCGGACGGTCCCGACGTCCGTGCCGTCGCTCTTCCATAACTCCCTGCCGCTTACTGCGTCATTCGCAGTAAAGAAAACCGTGTTATTGACGTTGGTAAATTCTCTCGCCAAGGAGCCACCCGCGCCCGCAACGACGTCGATCAGCGTTGGCAACCCGGCCAATAGGTTGCGCGGCTCGAGGGGTTCGAGGCCGAGGCTCGCGGGAGGTGACAAATGATTGAGATGCCCGTTGCGGTTGGATTTTCGTAAAATCGTTTGATATTTGATCTTTTGCCTGGGCATTGAACGACCTTTCGAAGGGGTCACAGGTCAAGTGTTCCTGGGAAAACCTAAATCGTGAACTCGGTCAATCAGCCGCAACGCGCTGGCATCCGGCAATGGAATCGTGGTTTACGCTCCTCAGCGATTCGATTTCGTAGAACGCCAAGTCACCAATCCTGCGCAGGGTCAACCGCGACTTCACATCGTCGCTCGCCGTCGTGCGATTATTGATTTCTTCGTTTAACCGGCGCAGCCGCGTGGAGTACGTTGCGGCATGCCAAATAGGGGTCGCCCCCTTCGAGTTCCCTCTCCCTGTACTCTGGGAGAGGGCTAGGGTGATGGGCGCGCTCGCGAGGTCAGAATCAGGGAGCTGACGCTCCCCGCTCGCCCAATTCGGGTTCCCTCTCCCAATACTCGAGGAAAAGGTTAGGGTGAGGGGTTGCGAAACACTTGAAGCACTCAACGCTGCGCTCATTCCCGCCGACAACGCCGCTGCCACCGGATTCTTCAGCGCCCATAGTTCCTTGCCGCTGGTTCCGTTGTTGGCGTTGAAAAGGAGCGTTGTGCCGGCGCCCGTGATGAATGATGGGTTCGATCCTGCCGTCCCCGCCCGGATGTCCGACACCAAGACCGTGCCCGGTCCAAATCCCGTGCTCTTCCACAACTCGCGCCCCTGAGCATCGGTCACCGCCGAGAAGAATAGGGTGCTGTTGTGATTGACGAGGTGTTGTGGTGAGGAACCAGTCGCGCCGGCGCGGATGTCTTTGACCATCACTGTGCCCACGTCTTGGCTATTGCTCCGCCACAACTCGATGCCATTGACTCCGTTGAGCGCTGTAAACATCAGTTGACCATTCAGGTTGGTCAACGAGCGTGGATACGAACCGTCCAATCCGGGTCGGATATCTTTGACCAGGACCGTACCGCCGGCCGCACCGTTGCTTTTCCAAAGTTCATAGCCGTACACGCCGTCATCGGCCGCAAACAACAGGTTGCCTTTGACGTTCGCCAAATAGGCGGGGCCGGAACTTGCAGAGCCCGCCCGAATATCTTTGACCATGACGGTGTTGGCAGTCGTTCCCGTGCTCTTCCACAATTCAACGCCGTTGGCGCCATTATTGGCGCTGAAGTACACGACCCCTTTGACGTTGGTTAAATTTGCGGGATTGCTGCCGCCGGGACCGGTGTTAATATCCTTGACCAGAATGGTTCCGCCCGGCGTGCCGTTGCTCCTCCACAGTTCGTATCCGTACGTGCCGTTATTGGCCGAGAAGAACAAGATTCCCTTCGAGTTGATCAGTTGGGTTGGAAAGGAATGGGCTACGCTGGGATTGATATTTTTGACCAACGTCGTGCCGGCAACCGTTCCGTCGCTCTTCCACAGTTCGACGCCCGCACTGAGATCGCCCTCTCCCCCGATCGCGTTATGATAGTCATACGCCTGAAAGAAAAGCGTGCCGTTGACATTCGTTAGCCAACTTGGGTTGGACGATCGAATGATCGCCCCAAAGTCTTCGGCGATTTCCTCGACCATGACCGTACCGGCGGACGTCCCATCGCTTTTCCATAATTCGCGGTCCGAGTAAAAGAAGGTCGCGGGGGTGGCGGCCGAGAAGAACAGCGTGCCGCTGACGTTGGTGAGATACAACGGATTCGAACTTCCACCGCCGCCGAATATGTCCTTCACTAAGCCAGTCCCGGCGGCCGTTCCATCCGTTTTCCACAACTCGCGACCGGTCGAGCTAGTTCCCGCCACGAAGTACGTAATCGAACCCACGCTGGTGAACTGCTGCGGATCGGAGGCTCCACCGCCGGCGACGATATCGATCAAATCCAAACTGGATGGCGGAGTCGGCGGAGCGACCCCAACACCGGCCACACCGGCACCGGCGATTCCCGCGCCAGGCACTTGCCCGCCGGTAGCGCCAGATCCCGTCACCCCAGGATCAATCACTCCCGGCCCACGAACCGTCGGCTCTCCGCCGCCATCCATCACCCACAGTTCTGTACCGTTCGATGAATTGACGGCTTGAAAAAAAAGCGAACCATTGACATTTGTGAAAAAATCTGGAGCCGATCCGCTTGTTCCCGGTTGAATGTTCTGGACCAAAACCGTTCCGGCCGGTGTGCCGTCACTCTTCCACAACTCAAAGCCATTGATCCCTTCGTTGGCCCTAAAGAATAGTGAGCCGTTGACGTTCGCAAGGACCTTTGCGTAGGAACCGTTTGTCCCTGCCCGAATATCCTTCACCAAAACGGTGCCCACCGCCGTGCCATCGCTCTTCCACAATTCGAAGCCGTTGATTCCGTTATTGGCTTGAAAAAACAGTGTCCCGTTAACGTTGCTGTAGTACCTCGGCGTCGAACCGCTTGCGCCTGGGACGATGTCCTTCACTAGTACGGTGCCGGCGGTCGTGCCGTTACTTTTCCATAGTTCAGAACCGCTGGCGCCGTCATTGGCGGTGAAAAACAAGGTGCCGTTGACGTTGGTGGCTGAGTGGATAAACGAACCGGCAGGTCCAGGGCTAATATCCTTTACCAGGACGGTGCCGGCGGCCGTCCCGTCACTTTTCCAGAGCTCGTAACCATAGACGCCCTCGTTAGCCTTGAAGAACAGCGTCCCATTGACGTTGTTGAGGGAATTGGGACGAGAAAACTCAAGCCCCGGTTTGATGTCTTTGACCAGCACCGTTCCGACCGCAGACCCATCGCTTTTCCAAAGCTCCTGTCCTGTGTCGAACCCGTTGGCTTGGAAAAAAAGCACCCCGTTGACGTTGGTCAGATAGACTGGAACGGACCCAAGCGCACCGGTGCCGATATCCCTGACGATGACGGTTCCCGCTTTGGTGCCGTCGCTCTTCCACAATTCGAAGCCCCTATTATCGTCGGCGGTGAAAAACAAGGTGCCGTTGACGTTGATGAGAGAACTTGGGCTTGCGGACTGATCCGTGCCATCCGCAATGTCTCGGACAATCACGGTTCCCGCGGAAGTCCCGTCGCTCTTCCACAACTCGCGCCCCGTGGTCCCGTCATTTGCTTCGAAAAACAGGGTGCCGTTGACGTTGACCAAACTCTCTGGAGTAGTTCCAACCGCGCCTGCAAGAATGTCCTTAACCAAAACTGTTCCTGCGACCGTCCCATCGGACTTCCACAATTCCTTGCCGCTGGCCGGATCACTGGCCGTAAAGAACACTGTGTTGTTGACGTTGGTGAAATCCGCCGGCGAGGAGCCACCCGCGCCAGCCACGAGCTCGATAAGCGTCGGCGCGCCGGCCAAAAGCGTGCGAGGTTCGAGTGGCTCGATCGAAAGAAAGGTTGGTGCATGGACTTGAGCCCGTATTCGGCGACGGGCATTGGAAGCTGCGTGGCGAATTGTACAACGGCTCGAATTTTGCTTTGGCGATGACATGGGCTATACCCCAACCTCTGAGAACGACCTCGATTCGATTGACTTTGACCGAATGGGCGAGATGTCCTCCATCCACTAGGCCTCTGCAAAAAGATTAAGCGTCGCGCGACGGTCAACCGTGCCACGAATTCCGCGCAAATACGAAAAAACCGTTAAACGCGGGTCAAACCCAAGGAGATTGGCTCGCGGCCTAGCGGATGGTCACGGCCCGATTTTGGGATGGGCGGAGAGCAATTTGCGGCAAGCGTGGGGGATTTTCGTAATTCGTCTGACAACAAAGCCGGACGATCTCCAAGCCCCTGGGATTCAAAAGCAGGTTCAGTGGCCGATGTTATTTCTTTTCATCCCCCGAATTCTGCTGGTCCAATTTTTCTTGCCATACGCGAGCTTTTTCGGGCTGCTCCCAAGCTTCATACAGCCGGACCAAGTGTTGAAGAGATTGGATCAGCCGATTCCTAAGTTTCTTAGGAATCTTGGTTTCGTGTTCCGCCATCCCTTCATATCCGCCGAGCAAAAGCGGTTCGGCTTCGGCATATTTTCCTTGCTCGAGCAGTGCTTCGCCCAGCATCGACTGAGTGAAAAGAGTTGTAATGCTGTCGGGCTCGATGACTTGGTAAATGTCGAGGCCCGCGCGGAGGGCGTGTTCCGCATCGACCCACCTTTCTTGGTGCAACAAGTTGCGCCCGAGTGTGGAAACGGCGCTGGCAAACGCAAGTTTTTTTGGCGTTTCAGTTTTCTCTGCCGCCGATACCCATTTGCGCAGCCAAGGTTCTGCCTCCGCGGGCCGATCGAGCTTCTCGTAACAGTTGGCGAGATTTCCAAGGATCCGCCCGGTGAATTGATGGCGAAAGTCGCGGATTTCAATGAACTTTGCCGCTTGTTCGAATAGCGGCAAGGCCTTTTCGAATTCTTGAATCTCAAGAAACGCGGAGCCCAAATTGTTGAGTGTGATGATCGTATTCGGATGGTCCGGGCCGAGTTTGGCTGTGGCGCCGCGCAAAACTTCTTGAAACAGTGGGATCGCCTTTTCGGGCGTCTCTAACTCCAGATAAAAAAGGGCCAAGTTATTTTGGGTACCAAGCAAGCGGGGATTGTCGGCGGGGTATCGAATGCGCGCGAGTCGCAGCGTCTCTTCGATGAGCAAAAGTGCATCGTCGACTTTGCCTGCCTCCCGGTAAATATTGGCCAAGTTATTCTGAGCCGTTAGTGTTTCCGGATGCTCCGGTCCAAACCGCAGCTTCGAGAGTTCCAAGGCTTGATTCGAAAGCAAAATCGCCCGCTCGAGATTGCCGGACGTACTGTAAGCCACTGCCAGATTCGCGATAACTTCGATCGTATGCGGGTGGCTGGGGCCGTAGACGGTCTTTGACGGTTCTAAGATCTCTTCCCCAGTTTCGATCGCTTTTTCCAATTGACCAATGCGCAGATAGGCAAGCGCTAAGCCCTTGGTGACTGACAGGGTTTGTGGATCGAGCGGCCCCAAGCTTTCGCGGGAGATTTCGAGGGTCTCTTCAAACAACGGAATTGCCTGGTCGAGCTTACCGGATTCGCGATAAGCCACTGCCAGATTTTGCCGACAAGACAACGAAGACATATGCTCCTTCCCGTGCTTCGCTTCGGTCCTTTCCAATGTTTGCTTGAGCAAAGCTATCGATTCATCGAGATGCCCCGCCAAGCGCTTGGCCCCGGCGAGCCTGTCCAGCGAAAGCAACGTGTCGGGATGATCGGGACCGTTTAGCGATGTGAAATTGTCGGCAGACTTTTGCAGCAAATCGCTGGCCTTTTCATAATGCCCTAATCCGGAAAGTGAAATTCCCAAGATTCGCTGGAGGTTCGCGACGACGAGCGGGTCGCCGATCACGTCCCCGCTCAACTGGGCAGCAGCGTCGTTCAAATGGTCTCCCATCAATGCCCGCAACGGCTTGCCTTCTTTTTCTTCCGCTCCGGGATCAAGGTTTTGAAAAACGGAGGCCAAGATTTCGGTGGCCTTTTCCAATTGTCCCAGCCTTTTTTCTGCAGCATCTTTCGCTATGCGTTCGGCCTCGACAGCTCGAGTCGCTCGCTCGGCTTCAGTGACGGCTTCCTTGCGGGCAATTTCTTTTTGATCCCGCTCAACGATCGCCGTGGTCTCGGCTCGCGACGCTCGGATCGCTTGCCACAAACTCACGAATGATCCAATCAATATCAGCCCCAGCAGCATGGCGGCCGTGATCATCGGGCCGCGATTGCGTCGAATGAACTTTCGCGCTCGATAAAGCCGAGACGGCGGACCCGCTTCAACCGGTTCATGATTAAGGTACCGCTCAACATCCTTAGCCAGATTGTCTGCAGTCGAGTACCGTCGCGATCGGTCTTTATCGAGCGCCCGCATGATGATCCAATCGAGATCCCCTTGAATCATCCGCGACAAACGAGCGGGTTCGATCCTTCGATGAGCTGCGATCGACGGAAGCCGGTCGCCCGATTCGCTCAATCGCGTACTGGGTCGCGGGGGGTCTTCCTCGCGAATAATGCGGCGAATTTCCTCGAAAGCAGCCTGGGCAAATCGCTTGCGATCAAACGGAGTTGACCCCGTAATCAGTTCATACAACACGACGCCTAATGAATAGATGTCAGTTCGCGTGTCGATAGCCGCGCTCGTCATCTCCGCTTGTTCGGGACTCATGTACAGCGGCGTACCCAACATTTGGTGAAACCGCGTGTACACCGTCGCGTCAGTTAGCGGCTGGGAAATTGCCTTCGCCACACCAAAATCGATAACTTTGGGAATGGGACGACCATCGTGCGAAGTGACGAGTATGTTGTTTGGCTTGATATCGCGGTGGATGATTCCTTTTTGATGGGCGTGTTGAATCGCGTGACATACGGGGACGAACAATTCGATTCTTTCGCGGGGATTCAAGTTGTTCCTGTCGCAATACTCCGTGATCGAGACGCCGCGGACTAGCTCCATCACGAAATAGGGTCGACCGCCGGTCGTGGTTCCGACATCTATCACCTTAGCGATATTCGGATGATCCATGAGGGCCAACGCTTGTCGCTCGGCCTCAAATCGCGAAATGACTTCGCGGGAGTCCATTCCCGGTTTGATGAGCTTAATCGCGACCGTCCGTCGAATTGGGTGCTGCTGTTCGGCGACGAAGACTTGGCCAAATCCCCCTTCGCCGATTTGCTCCATCAGCCGAAACGGGCCAACTTGTGTTCCGATAAGTTCCGCCGATGAGCTGCCGGAATGATCGAGCGTGCCGGCCATCGGAGGCGATTCTAGAAACGAACGGGCTTGATCGTGCGCTGCCAACAAGCTATCGACCTCGTGCCGCAATTCTGCATCTTGGCCACATAATTGGCCGACCATGGCCGCTCGCTCGTCTGGCGAGGGATTATCGATGACTTCGTCAAATATCGTTCTGGCTGTTGGTTTTGCCGCTGACATACGCAACTCGACAAAGTGTGTCTTGCTCGATAAGCGCTTTCCGAAACGCATTCGTGCCAAATATTATTTCATATTGTTCGCCAAGTCACCGCAACCGTTTGTACAACCAAGCCTTGGCATACGCCCAGTGGCGGTTGGCCGTTCGCACAGAAATCGAGAGTGCTTGCGCGGCCTCCTCGATCGTCAGACCGGCGAAATACCGCAGTTTGACGACTTGGCTGGCCACGGGCTCTTCGGCCTCGAAGTTCTCAAGGGCTTCGTTGAGCGCCAGCAAGTCGTCGGCGAAATCACCAGAGACGGTAACAGCATTGTCCAAGTCGACTCGCTGCAAACCGGCGCCGTGTTTCGTGCGCCGTTTCCGCCGCGCATTATCAATCAAGATCCGCCGCATTGCTTCCGCCGCGGCAAAAAAGAATTGGCATTCGTTCTTCCAGCCTTGGGGATACGACTTGCCCGTCAACCGCACGAATGCTTCGTGGACTAAGGCCGTAGCGCTCAAAGTCTGCCCGGGCTTTTCTCGGCTCAATCGTGCGGAAGCCAATCGACGCAGCTCGTTGTAGACGAGAGGCATCAATTCATCCGCCGCCATTTCACCTTGTTGCCCCATCGCTTGAAGAATGCGCGTAACGTCAGTCATCGAATTGCCCGGCGAATCGGATTCATCCCAACGTGTTCATTCTGCGAAAAATGGATTATTGTCATAAGACCATGTTAGCCTTAACGGCCGTCATCGTCACCTATTGCGACAAGCTCTACCAAGGTCCATTCTCCGATCGATATCAATCTCAGGCCTGAACTTGGAACGCGTAATCGGTCCGTTCGACGGTCAAAGGCAACGTGGCGATACGACGCAATTCCTCGCGAGTTCCGTTCGTCGGCGGAATGGTGCGTGATTAAGTCTTGCCGATTTGGCCATGCCTTCGCGCGAGCGATTCCTTCGTCCCTCCAGGCAAATTTCTCCCAGCGAGAGTAGGGGAAACTACTTTTCGATGGCTGGAGAATGGGTGCGGTTTCGTCGTCCACGCACAACTCGCTTCGGAACTCCTGTCGTTGGCTCTCGAACGAATTAGGTTCCCCAACCTGCCCAGCGGCAAACAATTGAAATGCAGCAGAGACCGGGTTCGTGAGAGACCAAAGTTCAGCTCCGTTGACTGCGGTGGACGGGGTAAAGAACAAGTCCACTCCCGCAGCCGTGAGAAACGCCGAATCCGAACCGTTCGAGCCTGGATTGATGTTTGCCGCCAGCGTCGTTCCACCGCCAGTCCCTTTGCGCTTCCATAATTCTTCACCGTTAGTGCCATCGTTGGCGCGGAAAACAACGTCGCGTTCACGTTGGTGAAACCAAATGGGTCCGACGCTCCTGCACCCGCGACGATATCGATCAGCGTCGGCAGGCCGGACAATAAATGCTGCGCGTCAAGGGTCTCCATCGCCAGCCGAGTTTCCCAAGTCGAAGGAGCACGCATTCGGCTCGCCGATTTTTCGTTGCGGTCTCTCGTCGCTATGAAAACCGAAGACCCAAAGACCGCCGGGGTAAACCCGGCGGCTCGCAAAAAAAGTTGGCGACTTTCAACAGCCTGCCAATGGCGGATCACACAGTCCACAGTTCGATGCCATTGATGCCGTCATTCGCCGCGAAGACTAAAAAGCTTGCGCCACCTTCGGTCAGAGATGTCGGGTTCGAA
>JANNYC010000219.1:0-4150 GCA_031409895.1 Planctomycetota bacterium | reverse complement strand
TACATGGAGCTTTACGGCAAGATCGTTTACAACGCATTGCCGATCGAACTGCAATCCCCCAAACCCGCTCGTCAGGCGGCTTGATCGGTTTTTAGCCCCATGGTTGGCCACGCGGTTACCGGTTAAATCAAAATGCCGTCCGTTTACGGGCATGGGCGGTCTCTGTCATTCCCGCAGTCTTTGAATGCATTGTCCCGTTTTTTCGGTACTGCCAGAATTCTGCCAAAAATCCTGGAAATAGATTCCTGAATACTTTGGCTTTCTAAACGGAATTTTGTTGACGTCAGGATCGGCCGGGCGATAGGATTCAAATTACTTCAAATCAAAGTCCGGTTACGGTCATGTACACACACACACACACACACACACACTGAAAATGCTGTGCCAAAGTCGAAGACTTTGGGGTGGTTTCGCTATTTTGTGTGGGTTCAAGCGACAGTGCTTATGGTCGCGGCAGTTCTAAAAGGGTGGCTGCTACTGACCGACTCATTTGCGGATTTGCGAACGGGTTATCCGACAACCATTCTGTTTTTGGCCATCGCTATTGAATTGGGTGCCGCCGTCTACCTTGTTTTTGGCCGCGATCTGACGATCAAGTGGCTGGTTCTTGCCGGATTGTTTGGTCTGTTTCTCGCCGTTTCGGCCATTCGTTATTCGCTGGGGATCGCCGGCTGCGGATGCCTCGGTTCGGTTGAACTCCCTCGCTGGCTACTGCCGTTGAACAGCGCCTTGGTATTGGCGGGCCTATTCGCATTTGCACGATACTCGGGAACACGTCCCTTGTTTCGATTTCGCGAAACGTTACGGAAATTGTTTGCCAGTCGTGCAAACCCAACTTTTACGGGCCGTTTTTTCGGTGTAGGGATTTGCCTGGTACTAATTTTGCTTTCAACATGGTTTCGCTCGCATCCTGAATTTGCATCGTTATTGGGAAAGTCCCCAATCCCTGCTGTAAGGTTTTCAGTGGGCGATCTGGTAGTTGAGGAACAAGTCGCGTTGTCCATCCCATGGCGAAATTGCACTTCTGAAATCGTCACAGTATTAGGCTCGCAATCGTCCTGTAATTGTATCAGCCTTTCTAATTCACACGTAACTGTCGGTCCGTCGGAACAAATTGAACTCAAGTTCCAGGTTCGCCCACACAAGACGGGCTTCTTTCATCAACGTATTGTTTGTTTTGTCAATCACACCCACCAGCGTCGGTTCGTTTTGGACGTTGTTGCCAACGCGGTATTGCCGCAAGAGGAGAATTGAAATGTATTTGAAAAAGTTTTTTGCCAGTTTTGTGCTGACCCTCGGGTTGGGAATTGTGGCAGTTTCTCTTGCCGGACTGGGTTCAGTTGCGGTTGCTGATTGGATACCGGTGGGCGGAGGAGGAGGGACAGCAGGTTGCACCAGCCACGACGCATGCGTGGCAAATCCCAGTCCATGCACACTCAGCGGAACCGGATGTACTGCCGGGGGGTGTGATACCGCCAAAGCCGGGTGTGAGGATTGTTCATGCCAGAATATTGGCTCGGTGGAAGACATTGAGTGCAAGTGCAAAAAGACTTAGAGTTTTTCAATACGCACAACGCTGTGCAGGCATTGGGATCTGCGCAGCGTTATTGAAAGTTAATATGCTAAAGAAACGCCATTTAACGCTGCATTTTCTTGTTGTCATCGGAACATCGTTGGCGTATTCTGAAATCTCAAATGCTCAAGAGCAATACGAGGTTCAAGTCGCCGAATTACTTTCGGCATGGGAGCGCTGCGAAAGCCAGGCAAGAACTGGAGAGTGGGATTCCCTTATTGAAAACAAAGGTAGTAAGGAAGTACCAGCCCTCAAGGAGCATGGGAACACCAAAGTCGGAAGCGGACAGTTTGTCATGATTCAAACACCGGGCGACGGAAGGCCGGTTTCAGTTTTTGGGCTAAACCAGGACTACATTTTTCGATTGAAATCGCTGCCGAACGGCCAGTATTTGCTCGAGTCTCTGTATTCACATGATGAAGCTCCGTCAAGTGAACTGCAGTCCTATAAACGAATGCTCGAAAACCGAATGCGCCACCCAGCATTGAAGTTCATGTTCAGCATTCCGTGGTTGACTGTTGCAAGCTCGTCTGAATTTAGAATTCTTAACAGTCAAAAGGTTCTCAATAACGGCCGTGCGGCCATTGAAATTGAGTTTGAATGTTCGCCTACCAGCGCCGAACATGAACCCGGCGTTGGTAAGGACAATAATCGATTGGTGCCCAAAATACGCAACGGCCACGCAACGTTTCTCATGAAAGAAAACGACTTTCTTCCCGTGACGTGGTCTTTCGAAGGTAAATTTTTTCCGGACAAAGACTACTTCCAAATAGAAACAACAATTGAATATGACTTTGAACTGGCGTCTGTTCCCCAGCCTGTAAAACGAACAACCCGACGAATTGTCAACAGCGCAGGTGACGTAGAAAATGTGTCCATAAAATACGTTTCCTTTGGAACATCTCCACCTAATTCGGCGTTTAGAATATCGGCCTTTGGATTGCCAGAACCAGAATTTGTTTCTATTACGTCGGGTGTTCCGATTGTGTTTTGGTTCCTCTTGACTGGAGTGGTCATTTGTTTTTATGGATACTACCTGGTGCGGCGAAATACAACCCAGTTAACAAAACAATGATCTACTGCAATCCCATCGAGGCGTCGGTTTCTTCCAAAATATGCCTGATTACGATTTCTGAGATGACCAATGACTATTCGAACTGGAAAATAAGACGCGATCCGCAATTTGGAAGTGAATCGTTCCTCACCAGGACAAATGTTTCACGTGGATTCACGCTTATTGAATTGCTGGTCGTGATGGCGATCATCGGAATCCTGGCGGGTTTGCTTTTGCCTGCCGTGCAATCGGTGCGGTCATCGGCGCTTCGATTGGAATGCAATAACAAGATCCGGCAAGTTGGGATGGCGACTCTCGCTTACGAATCGTCACATCGGCACTTTCCCAGCGGCATCAACGCACCCGACCATCCACAACGACCCAGTCTCGGATGGATGGGCCAAATCCTTGCTTTCGTCGAACAGGACAACTTGTATAAGCAATCGGTGGCCGAATTTGCTTCAGGAACGCATCCTGTTGGCGGGCCGCACGCGACTTTGCAAACTTACGTCGACTTGTTCGTCTGCCCCTCCGATCCGAGAAGTGGAGAAGCGCAGTTCACTCACGACAACCGGTTGGTGGCGCTGACGAGCTACCTGGGCGTTTGCGGAACGAACTACAAAACCCAGGACGGAATCTTTTTCAAGGACTCGAAGACCCGTACTGCCGAGATTCGGGATGGTTTGTCAAATACGTTGATGATCGGCGAACGACCGCCAAGTGCCGACAACTGGTACGGATGGTGGTACGCAGGACTTGGACAAGGGGGCAGCGGTTCCCCCGATATGCTTCTCGGTGCCAGCGAAATCAATGACGGGGCCAACTATGCAGAGATGTGTCCGGCAGGTCCCTACGAATTTTCACCCGGAGTGATTGATGAACAATGTCACCTGTTCCATTTCTGGTCGTTGCATCCGGGGGGAACGCATTTTGCTCTGGCCGATGGCTCGGTTCACTTTTACAGTTACACGATCTATCCGACGCTCATTCCGGCGATGGCGACGAAAGCAGGCGGAGAAGTTGTAAACCACGAATGAACATGGGCAAACAGCAGGCAGCTAAACCCGATTCACGACCAAAACAATTTGCGTAGGTGGAATTTCGGTTTTACAATTTCCTTGTCAATACACAAAACAACCGGGAGCGTGACCGATGAAAACGAATACCCTGAAACTTTGGGCTGCGAATATCCTGTTCGTCATTGGCGTCGGATTGCTGGGCTTCTCTGGTTACGCGGCGCTGAATCCGGCATCGAATTTGATTCTCGTGAAAATTACCGACGCTGATTCGATGCAGAACCGTGTCGAGGGGACTCCGCTCCGGATCCCTGTCGCAGCGGTCAACGAGACAGCAACGCGGATTCGGCTGGTAGGCACCAACGCTTGCTGAGGCCGGGCATGCGACTTTGGTTCAAAGTCGATACCGGCATACATCGAGCCGGGCGAGTCGTTTTTATTAGTCGTTGTGGAAAACGCAGGGGCGCCGGAAGCGTACGACGTGTCGATCGATTTCTATTTTTTTCG
>JANNYC010000218.1:0-3808 GCA_031409895.1 Planctomycetota bacterium | reverse complement strand
ACAACTGGCTTGGCCGTGAAGTCGAACGGAATTCCAAAGACGTCGGCATATTCCACGTTGAATAAGCCTTCTTCGTTGAGATCATACGACTGGCGTCTCAGCGCCCGTCCAATTACCTGCTCGCACAAAAGTTGAGTTCCGAATGCTCGAATGCCAAGAACGTGAGTCACCGTGTTCGCATCCCAGCCTTCCGTGAGCATCGAAACCGAGACAACGCAGCGAATTCCCCCGCCCAATTGTTCCGGCTTTCCAACGGTGTTCATGACTTCCCTGAGCAGCTCTTGATCGCTGAGATTGTCAGCAGCCCTAGCGTCGCCGGTTCGCTCGATGATTTCGCGGCGGAACCGATCGATCTCATCAGATGCCATTTTGCGGAAGCTATCGTCAAGAGCATCCCCGGCTTCAAGCTGATGGCTGTCGATCAAAAGAGTGTTGGGGCGCGGAAGTGGATTGCCGGTTGTCTCGTCGAAATTTCGAAACAATGCCAATCGACCTTGCTCAAGCGCCGAGGTTCCATCTTCCTTCTTGCGGAAAAAGCCAGAGACGTAATCGTACACCAGCTTTGAAATAGATGTGTTTTGACAAACGATGATGAAGCACGGAGGAACCTTGACTCCGGTTTTCTCCCAAAGTTTGAATGTTTTCTCGTAGTGGCCGTAAAGGGCCTGAAGCGCCGTTTGCAAACGAGTGGGGAGTTTGAGCGGGTCGAGTTCCAATCCTTGGCCCCGTCCCGTTTTTGGCATGTCCTTGCGAATGTTCTCCCAGAGGTCGCGGTAAATCGGCATGTCATTGCCGGGAATGTTTTCCGCAACAGGTACGCGCGGGAGTTTCACGATCCCGCATTCAATGGCATCCATCAGAGAAAAGTCGCTCATCGTCCATGGAAACAATGTGCCTTCGGCATACCCTGAGCCCGACAAGAAGAACGGCGTCGCCGACAAATCGAGAATCCGGTTTAGTCCGAGCTTTCGATTGACGATTTCCAGCCCGGAAATCCAGAGTCGAGCGGCTTCGTTGTTCTTTTCAGCTTCCTTCTTGACGTCTCCCTTTAGTTCCTCATCATCCGCCTCCGTTGGCTTTGCCCGATAACAATGATGTGCCTCATCATTTAGGATCATGATGTTCTTGATGCCCATGAGATCGGGCATGACCCGCTGAAGCATTTGGCCTTCGGTTTCGAGCGTTTGAATCTCCTCGCCTCTGCCCTGAAGCAATGCACGACCTCCGGCAGAAAGCTCGATTCGCTCACGAAGTTTGAAGGCGTGGTAGTTGGTAATCACGATCTTTGCCCGATTCAAATCATCGAGCATGTCGCTGGGAACCAGTTCACGGCTTGCGTAGTAGCTGTCGGGATCATTGGGCTGAAGTACTCGCAGCCGGTCTTTGATCGTGAGGCCGGGAGTAACGACGAGGAAACCTCGCGTGAAGTGCTTACTTCCGGGGCGCCTAACTGCGTTTATCGTTTGCCAAGCGATCAACATCGCCATGACCGTTGTTTTCCCTGCACCGGTCGCCAACTTGAGTGCCAACCGATTTAGGTCCGGATTGGCTTCGTTGCTTGCGTTTGCCAAGTATTCCAACAATCGCTTGCCCTCTTTTGAGTGGGGCGCGACTTCGGACAACCAAATCGCCGTTTCAGCAGCTTCCACTTGGCAAAAGAACGGCCTAACGCCACTGAACGCGTGGTGACGCCAGTGCTGCAACAATCGAGCCGTCTCGGGAGTCACTTGCCACTCGTTCGCATTCGGCCACGCGCGCCATCGTTCAACTTGTCCCCTGATTTCGTTGATGATCGACGTTGCGTCGTATTGTTGCTTTTGAGTCGAAATCCCCTTCCCTTCATCGAGGGTGAGCATCTTTTGTTTGTCAACGGCCCGGCGTTTCTTCGGCTTGGGAATTGGGGTAATGAATTCCGCTCGCCGGCGAGTCTCTACGATCTGCTGAGTCGGTTGCCCGTGCTCATCGAGTTCCCAATGGCGTTTGGGACATTCGTACGGCGAGTTGAGAATTGGGTGATCGAAGAATGGGTTCGACATTGTCGGTGCCGGGTTTCCCCGGATTGGTTTGCGTAACGCAAAGTTGATCGCAAAACATGATATTCGCTTTTCCATGCGCCGTGTTGCGCTTCACCAAAATTGTGGGCGTTCGAGCGCGCGAGCCGGACTGTCGACGCCAGATAGCCGGAGTTTGGGGGCAAGATCCGGCGATACGAAGTGAAAATCGCTGTCCGCTTGATCTTTCGAGTAGCGACTTCCAGCGGTTAGGTCCAAAGCGTTTCACAGACATCCGGACGCATCGTAGCGTGTTCGCCAAGACGCAACCAAGCCAATTCTCGATTTCGGAGATCTTGCGCGAGAAGTCTGTCCGGCGAGAGGCGAAAACCGATAGGCACGCTCCGGTGTGACGTGCTAGGCGAAAGCCCGCGTCGACTTACCAATGTGCCAGGAGTCACGGTTTTGCTTCCTCAGTGCGCCTTGGTGCAGCAAGGAAGTCTTGCCACCCTTTCCCAAGCACAGGCAAGCGCACCCCGAAAAATGTTAGGGTTTGTCGAATCTTATCGCGGGCCTCAAATCACCTGGCGTGGCGTCTTAAACCCAAATCGCATTGCGCGTTTGATTGGCGTGTTCGACGACCAATATATTAACCCAGCTTAACAAAACGCGCTTTTGGGCTTTTCAAATAAACTTGCGTATGATCCAGGTCCGTGAACAAAACAAATTGGACACTGTTCACGACCCGCGCGTACGCCGAAAAATCCTTAGAAAATTCCGCCCAATGTGGGAGGCCGTTTAGCCGTTTTGGACAAACTGCTTTTGGTGATTTCGGTGACGCAATCCCGAGCAGCCAAAACATGCCTATTCAATGACCCCAGATAACCCTGTTGGCCAATCCAAACGAGGTTCGCGATTGTCCGAAGTGCACGCTAAATGCGGTCGATTACCGTGCGGTTTTAAGTTGTGGCGACCTGATCGCCAACCATTCGCTGTAGGGCTCTAAGGATTTCAACCCTCTGTCCAGGCGTCAGCCGGCACCACAATTGCACGATCTCGACCGTCTTGGAGTCGAGGGCATCGCATTTGGCGTCGCCCATCGCAGCGACAGCCGATTTCCCCAGCGAACCGTCAGGGGGTTCGAGTCCCGCCTCGGCTATTCTCGATTTTAAGATTGACCCCGAAGTTCAGCCCACGGGCATAACTAGAAAGTTGCCTGTTGGTTGAAGCGTTGAAAAGGGCTTGAACTTGGGATTTCAACTCTAGAGGAAATCGGACGACAACTCTTTGTCGGAAAGCACATAAATCTTTTGCGATGAGACTTGGTTCGTCCACTCGGAAACTGCTGAGCTAAGTTCGCGAGATTCGATTCCCCGCGCATCTTGCTCGATTGCCCACTCTGCCGAATGTCGCGGCAAAGCCAGAAAATCCCCTGGCCAACTTTTCGCCGAACGTTGTGCAGCTAATCCTCGCGAATCGAGGCGGTCGGGCAACACCTGCGCCAAAGAATTGAATCTTCCCGCCTCGATTGGCAACCTCGATGTCACCGGCAATTGAGCTTGACCCATGTTTGCCAATGGCGCGGACGATTGCGTCGAAATCTCAACGACAAAGAAATCGTCATTGAGAATTGTACCCATGCCCTGACTGTCAGTAATCGTGGCATTTACCGGCATGGATAGATTTACGAAAAATGTTTGGTTCGCCTCAACCGTCGTGTCGCCGAAAACATTGATCGTAATCGTTTTGGTCGTCTCGCCTGGATTAAAAGTAAGAACTGCAATGTTGGGCTGGTAATCAATGCCGTTCGCGGTGCC
>JANNYC010000217.1:0-18504 GCA_031409895.1 Planctomycetota bacterium | reverse complement strand
TGCACCGCGAATTCCTGCCAGAACCTTCGCTGATGGCAGTCAACTGTCGTACCGGCGAGACGATTTGGAATCAGGTCTGTCAACTCGCCAACGTGCCGGGCCCAAGAAATGCGTATTCCACTCCCGCGCTTTGGCAACACGATGGAGTTGACGAAGTAATAATCCAAAACCGCTCGAGAATTTCTGCACATAACTTGAAAGACGGAACGAATCGTTGGTCTATTCAGCTGAGTTCCTCGGCATGCTCAACGCCAGTGAACGGAGACGGGCTACTGTTCGTGGTCGGACAATTGTCCGGCACAGAGCCGGGAGAGAGCGATCCACTTCCAACTTTCGACGATCTCCTTAAAAAATCCGACAAGGACGGGGATGACCAGATCAGCAACGCCGAGTTTCCGGACAACCTGGACATTTTCCGGCGACCGGAGGCAACCGGTCTGGAGGGAACTGCCTTGAAGGTCAAATTCCTATTCGACGTGATCGACGCCAGCAAAGACGGCCAGGTAAACCGTGAGGAATGGAGCACGTTTCTCAAACAAAGTCCTGAACTCTCAAGCCAGAGCGAACACGGACTTGTGGCAATCAAATCAGGAGGAATGGGAGACGTAACGGCGAGCCACGTCCTTTGGCGGGAGAAACGGGCGCTGCCAGAAGTGCCATCGCCGCTGCATTACCAGGGAAGGATCTACTTGGTCCGAGACGGCGGTATTGCCTCTTGCCTTGAGGCGACAACGGGGCGTCTGCTTTTCCGGGGACGTCTGGGCGCTGAAGGGCCATACTTTGCGTCTCCGGTGGCTGGCGATGGCAAAGTATACGCCGCGTCGCGGAACGGTGTTGTGGTAGTCCTTGCCGCGGGCGACGACTTAAAAGTTCTCGCGCGGAACGATCTGGGCGAGTTGATCGCAGCTACTCCCGCGCTAGTCGATGGCCAAATCTACGTGCGAACCGAGAAGCATCTTTACGCCTTCGGCGAGTAAACTGGGGTCGATTGGCTAGGATTAGACATTTGTACGACAGCACATTGCGACGAAGCGGCGCGCAAAATGAAATCAATGTCGTTCACCGCCGCTCGGACAGGATTGGATAGAATCGTACTGGTGACCTATTGCGAAAACGTGGGTCGCGGGATCACAACACATCAGCCCCGCCTAGTGTGCGGATAGGAAAAGAATTGGGGGCGAGTGGGTTAGCCCGCTTTTGCACCGAAGTGATGACGATCTCTAGAGTCAATGGAAATCGTTTATGGACCGCAATCTTTTCGACAAGTTCGCTGCTGGGGGTAAGGAGCTTACTGCAGCCATCCGCGGTCTGACGCACGATGAGCTATTGGCAACCCCTGGGCCTGGCGAGTGGTCTATCCAGCAACTGGTGGTCCACCTTGGTGACAGCGACGCCATCGCAATCGACCGCATGAAGCGCATCATCGCCGAGGACCATCCAACGCTTCATTACGCTGACGAGTCGGCCTATGGGGTGGTCTAGGTTTCACGGACACGGTTTCCCTTAAGGGACGGTGGACTTTTCGAAGTTGATTGGTGACTGACTACGTCAAACATTTGGAACATCACCTGAAGTTCTTATATGCGAAGCGCGAGCGACTGGGGAAGCCGGTCTCCAGCGGCGGGCGGCGCATAAAATGAAAGCAGTGGCGGTCGTCGAGGCTTGGTGAACATGCATGTTATTTTCTATGCGCGTCCTATTGCTTATTATCGCGTTGGCTTGCTTAATTGGTTGCGGTCCGCAAACTGAGGTTTCCGAGTAAGCGACGGAATTCGTTTGTCGATCCACGGAAGGGTTTTCTTTGCGCGAATCCATACCAATCAGAGGATTTGACGTCATTCGCAATTAAGCCTTTTGCCGGCGTTGGCATGCTATTTGCAACTGTTGGCATCGTCGCTGGCCATTTTTTCTTTGCGGTGAAGCATGAAGATTGCTCCCCTTCGACTGAGTTGCTCCGCCGTTTCGTTCGCCGAACGACCCCCTGGCGCTAGGGGCCACGCGTCGGTCGACCTGCCAACGCTTGCAATTCAATGCCTCGAAACCAATGCGACCTTTCGCGGGCGACTGGCGACGGGAGCGATTCGGATCGAGGCCAATGGTGACACGCTGGTTTTAAATGGTCGCTTGCCTTCCTATTACCTGAAGCAGCTTCTCCAAGAGACTTTGCGTCATGTTCATGGCGTCGCACATGTCCAAAACCACGTTATTGTAGCGAATCCCTGCGGCTTTCTACCCGCGAAGTAGCCGTGCAATCATTGTGCGGGGGCACAGCGAAGTGCGCGAAATCGCTCGATTTCGCATCCCATTTTCAGTCGCAGTACACTCATTCGCGAAATTGCAAAGCATTATTTCGGTCATGCACGGCTATTGCATTATCGCTAAACCGGTGATCGCTAGGTGGTTCAGCCGTAGCTCAGCCGTAACTCACGAGCAGCCCACGCCCGGGACAACTGAGATCCCTTCGTTACTTTCGGTAGCCATTTAGATGAAGTCGTTCTGGGTCGTCGCGACGACGCCAACGAGTTTCATGCGGTCGTTATTCGAACTCCTTTACGCAACCGATGGAGAGCGTTGCACGGTTTCATTTAGCCAGCTCACGGCGTGGTCCTCCATGAATTTGTAAAACGGGTTATATCGGCAACGCACAAACATCGAAGGCGAAATCAATAAGGCGCTCGGCTCGGCGCGCAAACTCAGCGAGCCCAAATTCAGACCACTTTGAGCAGTTGCTTCAGCGCAACCATAAATCGGGTCTTCAGGTGGAAAGGGGACGGCGATATGGGAAAGCGACACGATGCCTGCGGGCCATGATATCTGCGTTGCTTGTTCCACCCATGATTGGCCGTCGCGTGTATGCACGGCAACCTGTTGCGAATCGTGGCGCACGTTTCTCAAAACGCTCAGCCGATACGGCAAATCCATTCTCTTCAAATGAGGAAACACTTTTCGCTCAAACGAAAGATTGAACAAGTTGCTCAGCCAACCGACGCGATTGATATCGAACAAAAACAACTCATTCGACTTCGAAACCATGCGATCGAACAAGATCGTAATCAGCTTGGGAACGACGACGGTTGAATCGACGACCGATTGCATGGCCAGCACGGGGGGCATTTCGTGCATTCGGCTCGATTTTTCCAAGGCAGCGAGTTTCTTCTCCACAGTTTGCGTCAACGCCCAGGCCTGCATACTCGCATTCATTGGCCACGAGCTGTATTTGAAGGGATCAATTTCCGCGTCGATACTTGACCATTGAGCCTTTTGGTTGCCTGAGACTCGGGCGACCAAATGGTAAAGGCGGGTGACGCTCGCCAGCGGGCTGATGCCCAACATGGGCGAGAATAATAGGACTGCATTCGGTTTGGGCAATGCAGGATCGGCGATGGACGAAAGAGCATAATGAACGCTCAAGGCGCCACCGTTGGAATAACCTCCCACGATCAACGGAGTGCCGGCCGGCAGTAGGTCGCGCAAGCCAGCCATGCCAATCCTCACCGCAGCGGTCCAATCCTCCCATGACACATCGCCCAGTGCCCGAGGGCATGTCCCGTGTCCTGGCAATCGAAGCCAGACCACCGTATATCCCTCGGCGTGAAGTCGTTGTCCTAGCACCCGCAAGGAGTACGGCGAGTCGCTTAGGCCGTGCAAGAGCAGCACGCCGCCGATCGGGTTTAACGCCTTCAACACGAACGAACGATTCCAATTGCGATCGACAATTTTTTCTGGATTGCAAATCGAATCCGCAAAATAGCGGCAATAGGCTCTAGGTTGTTGATTTGCCCACGGACCTTTGACAAAAGCAGCGAGCTCATTGAATACTCGAATTTCCTGTTCGAGGTAGTTATCCAGCGTGTAACCAATTTTGGAGTCCGCAGCGCTAAACTCCGACTCGGGCTTTTGGAGGTGCCAGCCTTGAAGCTGCGGGAGGTTACTCGCGACGCGCCCCCATAAATACAATACAGCGATAATGGCCAGAACGGCAGTAAAAATGAGATTCGTAATAACCAGCCCCACCAGACGCAACAACGGAAAATTCCATCCCCGATCGGGCATCGTTCGAGAAACTTTGTACCATTCGTAAACGAGCGATGCGGCAGCAACGACAGCACAAAAAATCAACAACCCGAATGCGAGCCGAATCAGTTGAGAGCGTTGAGGCAGAGGAATATACATGTTGTCCGATTTTGAATTGCTGGTTCAGTGGACGACAAATTTAAAACAATAAGGGGCTCATTATGATACGATAACAAAATCTAGCTGGCAGGCTGAGGGAATGGAAATAACTACAGGACAACCATCATGACGGACGACAAGGTATTGTTACTAAAAATGCACGATTGTGCCAAAGGATTGAGTGAGGAGGTGGTGCGCGAGATTGCCAACGAATGCGAGTTGATGAAAGTTGATTCAGGCGAATTTTTGCATCAAGCCAATCAACCATTTGATTCAATTTACATGGTAATTCACGGCCGCGCAAAAAGCTCCTTGCTCGATATTCGAGGCAACGTCATTTCGCAGCGCGAGGAAACTGCAGGGGGTCAGTTCGGCGCTTTGGCGGCCGCTTTGGGAGAGCCGTTGCCGCTAGATGTCGTGGCGATCGAGCCAACAACACTGCTGCGTCTGAATTACCAGAAAGCTCTTGCCTTGACCAAGCAGCACGACGCGTTCCGACAGAATTTCACGCGTAGCGTCGCCGAATCGGTGCGATCCTTGGTGTTAAAGGATCGGCGACCCAAAAGACCAGGACTGGTTTCGATCTTTCATCAATCGCCAGCGACTCGGGAATTGACGCGGAAGCTCATCCAACGAATCCAACAACTCGGCGAAAATCCCTGCGTTCTCAATGACCAATCGGATTGGCAGCCAATGAAGGACGTTCCGTATCGTTGCCTGATCCAAAACGGGACGTACCTAACCGAACGAGATGTGCGTGACCAGATCAATCATTGGACTGATTCGCGACGAATCGTAGTCGATGTCGATGCGACCATCGAGTATTCAAGGATTTCAAACATCATTGAAGTTAGCGAAATGGTGTTCTGGTGTGTCACGCCTGATCATTGGAAAGCATCGATCGATCGTCTCAAGTCAGTCCTTGTACGCGCACCCAACTGGCGTGAAAAGATCAATGTCGTGTGGTTGCTCAATGACGGTAGCCAGTTGGCTCCTTTGGTTCCTGAATTGAATCAGCTTGCCAAACGAGATTTCAAACTTTCGTTCAATCCGCCGGCACAGAATCGAAGTCGCGAACTGGTGAACGGGTTCGAGCGAATCATTCATCAATTGCGCGGCGTTCGAATTGGTGTCGCGTTGGGAGGCGGTGCGGCGCGAGGCATGGCTCATTTGGGAGTACTGAAAGCCCTGGAGCAAAATGGCATCTTCATCGACATGATCGCAGGAACCAGCGCTGGAGCTATGACGGGCATCTTGTATGCCTCGGGATTGGAACCCGATTACAACATTGGTTGTTTCGTAAAGGACTTGACGCCGTCCTGGCCGTTTCGCCAATTACCGAATGGCGGTTACTGGTATCTTCTATTCAAGTACCGTCGAAGACAATTTGATCCAATGCTGAGAAAGTACCTTAAAGACGCTCGTTTGGAGCAACTCGTGATTCCCGTGCAGTCGATTACGGTCGACCTGATCAGTGGCAAGGCCATTGTTCGTGAGCAGGGAGACGCCGTTCATGCGATCACCGAGAGCATCAACTTGCCCGTCCTTTCTGCACCCATCAATCGCGACGGCCGAGCCTTGGTCGACGGAGGGATCGTCAATAACGTGCCGGCGGACGTGTTGGCTTCCAAGGGGTGCAATTTTGTCATCGCCGTCAGCGTAACCGCGCGGATGAAACAAGAATTTGCCACCAATCAACCGGATACTCCGACATCCAACATGAAGCAGGCGTCGACGCTGCAGACGATCATGCGCACGTACCTCGTTCAAAACGTCAATATGAATTCTGTTGGCGTGCAGCCAGCGGATTTCGTCATCGAACCGGATGTTATTGATTTCGATATCACCGAATTCACGCGTGCCGATGAAATGGCCGCAATCGGCGAACAAGCGACATTGGCTGCGGTGCCAAAAATCAAAAGCCTTTTGGCACAAATCGACAAACAGCTTTTTCCCTGCGAATAGTGCAAACTGGGGCTATTCTGCCACGATACGAACCGATGTCGTGACTCGTTGAAGCGTTGTCATTAACGTGGGCTGTTTGGAGATTTCGGATTGAACGGGGTTGGAATTCATTAGGCCCAATTCGGAACACCTGCTCGTCGTGGGTCCATGGCGTCAAACCGGCTCAGTAAAAAAGTGTACGGCGCCAAGGAGTCATGAGGTTGTGTGATCAGCATTAAACAGAGTTCTCGGCGTCAACGGTGATACGTTCGGCCTCGACGATTTGACCCAAGGCTGCGTTTGATCATGGAGATCACCGTTTCGATTTGACCTCAGCGACGGTAATTCGTTTTGTCAAAGCGAGTTTGCATGAGTCGTCGATAATGCCCACTGGCTGGCTTGAGAGTAGGTCGTCCCCGTTTGGGCACGATGACGCTCCAGATGTCTAATTGTTCTCTCGCGGTTTGGTGATTGGCTTCCGAATCAATTCCGGAATGGGGGTCAACTCTTGATACATGACGCTTTTGCAACGAGGGTTTTGAGAGGACGCCGAAGGGATTATTCGTCACTTGGTTTTTCCTCCAAAGTGTGCGAGGTTGACCACTCAAAACAGCGTCACTGTCTACTCGGATCTAAGAAACCGCAGTTGGCCGTGCGCTCACGTCTTGCATTCGTTGATTCGGACCGTGACGATAAACGGATTCCGCATATTCCACTTGGATTCGTCATGCCACAAAATTGGCGACCGCCTCGAACTCACCTGGCTTTGTCAAGTGTTGCCCCCAATGCCGGGCGAAATCCGCGCGATTCTAGACGCGACTGAAGCGGCGACGAGACGCAAAATTCCTGCTGTCCCGGATTGATTAATAAAAACGGCAAATTAGGATGTGAAAAGTTCGCGGACTTAGGTCCGTTGGCCAACGCCTATTCGCAATAATAATTTACCGTCCCGTTTTCGTTGAGGAAGCCTTCATGAAGAAACTTTTAGTTGTAGCTTGCGTTTTCGCCGTTGGGATGGCTGTGACGTCTCAATCACGAGCGGATATTACCGTTACGAGTGCTGAAACGAGGGCCGATGTGTCCGATGCGTCAACAATGAGTTTTGTCAGTGATAGTTCGAGCAGTCTGGCTGGGGCCACTGTTTTCGCCATGCTTCCCGGTTTTTCGAGTACGCACACAAGTGCCTATTCGTCAACGGCTCTTTCGAACACGTTCAGTCAAACCCGGCTTGGTTTCCTAGATGACTACAGCTTTGGGCACGGCTTTTTGTACTTTACGGCCAACGCCAACGACGCCTACTCGATCAGCGGAAGTTTCACCAATAGCGATGGTTTTAATTATTTCCATGCGAATTTGTACGATGTCACAAATAGCGCCTACTTGTTTTACAATGTTCAATATAACTTTGGTGGGACGACGCAATCGCTCGGCAATACTTCAGGAAACTATTATAACGATCTTCAAGGGAGCCTGACGGGCTCTTTGACGGCGGGTAACCAGTACTTTTGGCAAGCAACCGCTTACACGCAAGCGTATCCATCGGCAGACACAGGAGCTACTGCATCCGGATCGGCAATGTTTCAATTGAATTCCATACCTGAACCATCGAGCCTGGCATTTCTCGCCATCGCGGGATTTGGAATCATGCTGTACCGCCGACGCAAAAAGTAAACTGCACGGGTTCACCTACACTGGATCAGACCCTGTTTTCGATTTTCAATCGAGTAGCTTGTCGATCCGGTGGATCTCGTTTGCAGCTTGTGAGGATTCGGCAATCGCCCTCTCGGCGCGGCGAATCAGGTTGCTGACGCTGTCGGGATGGCTTAGGAAGGGGGTCAACTCTTGACAAGTGGCAACACTTTCTCAGCGAGGGTTTGAGACGACGCCGAAGGGATTATTATTCACTTGGTTTTTCCTCCAAAGTGTGCGACGTTGACCACTCCAAGCAGCGCTTTTTTGCTCGCGCGTCCACGGAATCGCAGGTGGTTGTTCATCGGGAGCTATCTTCTTGTGTTCATGGACTCGGACGGTGACGAAAGCCGGTGTCGGCAAATTCCACTTGGATCCGTCGTGCCATAAACTTGGCGACAGCGTCGACCTCACCTGGCGTTGTAAAGTGTCAAGAGTTGACCCCAATTCCCATTCTGAAACATGAATAAGCCTGCGCACTTACAGCGTCATTCACGACGCTTGGAAGGCTTTCAACAAGCCACGGCTAACCTCCAACTAACTCGCCGGTGTATGAATCGGCTTCAATGGTGAAAAGTGTTGGGGCGGGGACGGCAACGACTTTTACCGCAGCCCGGCAATAATCGGGCTTGAAAAACGAACAACTTCCCTTAGCGGTCATGTCTCGTTCAAGAAAAGCTGTCCACAGTGAATTCACTTAATAGGAGCTAATCATGGCAAAGTGTTTAATCCCGGCGGTGGCATTTGTGTTCTTTGTGTACGCGGGAACCGCAGCACTAGCGCTTCAAGACTTTGAGAAGCAAATTTCGGGAAAATGGCGAGTCAATGTCGCCAAGACGCGGACCTACCTCAAATTCGGCGAGTTGTCGACCGACGCCGACGACGATTTCCTCAAGGAAGTGGGCAAGCTGTCGGTCGAATTCGGCAGCAAACATTCGGTGATTGTACACGAGGCTGAAAACGAGCAGATGAAGGGTCACTGGGAGCTTATCAAAGACGAAGATGGTCGGATTGAGATTGATTTGATTCGCGAGGAAGAGGAAGAAGCGACGCGCGCGACAATCGAATTTCTCGATCAGAACTCGGTTGCCATCGCAATAAAAAACGAGCGACCGTTTGTCTTTTCCCGTGAGGGAAAGCTGGCCGTTGAGGGGATCGCCGGTGAAGAGATTCGGAATTGAAGGGGACATGGAAATCGAGCAATGTAGACGAAGAAAAAAAGACTTTTGACTTGTCGCTCGAAACCGAGCGCGGCCTCGATTCCTTGAATGTCGAGTTTCGCGATGACGGAAGCGTTCGCTTTTCACCCCCGAATCAGCCCGGCGCCGTGTTCTTGCGCAAGATCGAAAAATCCAAGAAGCTGCCCTAGCAGCCCGTTGAAAAAGCGTTTGATTCGGCGAGAGGATATCTCAAATGGGCGCGATGGGGTTGCATTCGCGCGAATCGATTTATGGGTGCCAACATAATTTGTTCGCGCAAGGCGATGCAGTGAATGATAAGGCAGTCGGAATACAAAGATAAATTAAGACCCTCCAGTCCGTTTTTGAATGGTTGTAATCCGCACGGCGTTCCAATACCAGACGATGCGCGAGGCGATGCGACAGGGAACGAAAGGTCCAGTCTGGGACATGGGCCTCTATGTCCGAGACTTCGGTTTTCGCTTGGAGGATGTCCGAATGCCGCTGACATTTTTCCAGGGCGAGCAGGATACAAATGCCCCTATTTCTCTAGTGCGGAAAGTGGTTTCGGGGCTGCCGACGGCTCGACTCATTACTTTTGAAATTGAGGCCCACTTATCGACGCTCTGCAATCACTTTGATGAAATCGCCAAGGTGCTCCTAGGGCAGCCTCCGGACGGCGGCTGAAGGGTCTCGTTTCTAAAGGAATTGAGTTCGCAAAGCCGCAACTCCAAGCCTCAGTTCAAGAAGATCGGTGGCTCGCAAGGCGCGGTTTCAGACCTAAACTGGCTTTGATTTGCCACCGACGGTGCGGTGATTGGTAGCCCAGTTGACCCTTTGCTTGGTGTCGCAGAGTGCGTTTATTTGACATTGCGAAGCTCACACCGTATCCTGCTGTACCACAACACATGGCACAGCAGGTAAAGCGATGACCAAGACGGTTCCCTTATTCCTATCAGTGAGCCCGGGCAATCCGCGTTCGATCACCCGCCAAATCAGCGACGGGATCCGAATGTCGATCGCGAGCGGCAAGCTGCCGGTGGGCGCCCAGCTTCCCAGTGTCCGCGGCCTAGCCCTTCAACTTACCGTCAATCCCAAGACTGTCGCACGAGCGTATGGCGAACTGGCCAGCGAAGGCTGGCTTGATGCACGCCAGGGCCTGGGACTGTTCGTGGCCGTGCCTCGACAACGCCTATCCGAAGCCGAGCGCGAACGGCGATTGGCCTTGGCGATTGAAACATTCAGCGCTGAAGTCGTCGGGTTGGACTATCCAATTGAGTACATCCTCGACCGGATCAGCGGCACTCTGACTCCCTGTCTCAACAAACGTACCGCTTGACGAGGAAACTTCATGACTGCTTCCAACCTGTTTCGAGTTGCACGCAACGACGCGCCTTCGCGTCCGGCCGTATCGGAATACGTGATCGAAACCGAGAGACTCGATTTGTGCTACGGCCGCAAGAAAGCTCTGAACCAACTGACGCTGCGCATACCGCACGGGCGAATCCACGCCATTGTCGGAGCCAACGGTGCGGGCAAGTCCTCCTTGTTCCGCGTCCTGCTCGGTGTCCAGTCGCCAAACGCCGGCAGAGCGACGATTCTGGGCCACGACAGTACCGCGCTCACGGAACACGAGCGAGCACGCATCGGTTTCGTCAACGAGGAACATAGCTTGCCCACTTGGTTGCGCGTGAACGAACTGGTAGCAATGCAACGCCGGCTTTACCCGCAATGGGATGAACGGCGTTATTGCAACATCATCGACCACTTTCATGTATTGGCGGAGCAGCGGATCGCCGACATTTCGCGCGGCGAGCGTGCTGGCGTCAATCTGGCGATGGCGCTCGCGCAGAATCCGGAACTGCTGATCCTCGACGAGCCGACCCTGGGTCTTGATGTCGTGGCCAAGCGCGCGTTTCTGGAAGTGGTGCTGAACTCCATTGATGAGGAAGACACCACCATTATCTACTGCTCGCATCAGATGGACGAGATCGAGCGTCTCGCGGACAACCTGATCATTCTCGAGCGCGGCGAACTCAAGCACATGTCACCGCCTGACGAATTCTGCGAGCGGGTCGGCCTGTGGGTCGTCGAGTTCCCCTCCGTCCCGCCTGAGCCCGGTACGTTGCCGGGCGTGCTGCAAGTGCAGCGCATCGACGGATTGTTCCACTACTTGGTGCTGGACCAGGACGAAGGCTTTGGTCAACTGCTTGACGCCCGGGGTGCCAGTCGCCACTACCGAGGTGCCGTGAACCTGGACCGGGCGGTTAACGCTTTTTTGGCCCGTAACCACGCGACACCAGCCATAGGAATCTCACTTCAATGAACGACTTGTTTCGCTCGGAATGGCGCCGCTTCCGTCGGCTCTCGCTGATCGTCGCCTTGGGTCATGGCCTGGCCCTGCTGCTGTTGTCGCGTGTCGTCGACGTACCGCAACTCGGTTACGAGGATCAGGGCATGATGCTGGCCGTGTACATGTTGCTCGGTCTGGCGCTGGCGCTGCTGCAAGTTGGTAGCTATCGCCAAACCAGCCGTTGGCTGTGGTTGATCCACCGTCCTCTATCGCCCGTCCGAATCTTCGCCGCGCTGGCCTTGTCGGCGCTGGCGCAGCTGAGCGTGGCCGTCCTTGCTCCACTGCTCGTCTTCCTGATTGCCACAGACGCAATCACCACGCATGTCGTAGACAGTTGCCACTACGTCGCGGTTTTTCATGCGTTGGTTTTCGCGATGATGGCCTGGCTGGCCGGGGCCCATGCTTGCACCAGCCGCCACAAGGCGGCCGTGGCCGTACTGTTGGCGCCGTTGATGCTGGCCTTGCAACTAGCCTCGGTATGGTGGTTGTTGCTACCCGTTCTCACTTGCCTGGCGTGGCTGGTTTTAGTCGCACGGCACAGCTTCCGCGCCAACCGCGACGCGCCAATCACCCGGCACGGCGTGCTGCTACTGACCGCGTTGCCGCTGCAGCTCGCGTTCTTCTTGCTAGTTTTTCAGTTGACCAAGACAGGCCTCGCATTTGTCAACCTACTCGGACGCAGCCCCGGCAGAACGATACTGTCCACAGACCCCGACATCGACATCGATGCCGTGATGCGCAGCTTCAGACGGGCCTCCCTCGCTAGAGGGTTGGAGAGCAGCCGCAATCCTCGCGCCGCTGCGTGGCGCGAACAGTTGCCGTTGCTGGAGGTGGCAGGGTTGTCGCCCGACATCGAACGATTCCCCGTTCGCCACCAGCTCGGCAATGTCACTCAGCCCTGGTGGGACGACAAACGCAATATCAAGTGGACCTTCAGCCACGACCGCATGCAGTTCCACGGCCGCGACGCGACTAGCGGCGACACGCGCGGCTGGTGGGGAACTGGCGGGATAAGCGAGCCGCAAGCGTTCGCCGAAGTCCCCGCGTTCGGCATGACCCGCACAATGGTGTATGCCATTGACGACGAATCCCAGAGTCAGCACGAGCTCGTCCGTCTGCCCGCCGGCGAGTGGTTCGTTGGCAGGCCGGTCCGCGCCCTGGATCGTGTGCTGCTGTTGACCAACCAGCGATTGCTTGCGTACCGAAAAGACCGGGAAGCACTGTCGGCCTTCGCACCCCCCAAACTCGACTGGCAACTACCGCTTGTTGAAGGCGAACCGGCACCGCTCCAGGTCGATATCGTTGAACTGCTGGACGGTTGGCTGGTCTCGCTGTTCTACTCCGACGCTCGGGAGTTCGACGGCTTCGAGTCCCTCACCAGCCCGTGGGAGCAGGTTGTCTATGTCGACGCCGACGGCCAAGCGACGGTAGTCGGAGAGCGCCGCAACATCCGTGGGCAACACGTAAGCTTCGTCGGCTCGGTGACGGCTCCAGTAGCGTCGTGGTGGGTTTCGCCGCCGCTCTACGCGTTGGCGCACTTGCCGGATCTACTGGACACGGGCTTGACCCAGCCTCCGCGCTTCGAGCTGCTGCCCAAAGTGCCGCTGTTCTATCCGCTGGTCCTGGCGCTGATGCTGATCTCACTGGCGGCCGGTTATGGTTGGCTTCGCTGTACACAGGTTAGCCCGACCCGTCGGCGCCTATGGCTGTTGAGCTGTGCCCTGCTCGGCCTGCCAGCATTCCTAAGCCTGATATGCCTTGAACCGCAGAAGGCACGATGTCATTAACCAATCTTCACGTGCGAGCGATTGGCTTGCCAAGAGTCGTCCTCGTCTTGGCGCTGTCCGCCATGCTCGGCGCCTCCAGCAAGGCCGACGACCCGGTCACAGCGACACGGATTGCCTTGAAAAAGGCGATGAAACAGACCGCGAATCAGCCGCGAGCCTCGATGATCGCCCGCGAGATTTACCTGCGCCCCCAGCAGATCGGAGGAGTGAAGTTGTCTCCGGATGGCCGTCACTTGTCGTTTCACCGACGCAGCGAACAAGGCGTTGATGTGATTCTGCAGGACTTGTCCAGCAACGTTCAAACGCGGGTCGTCGCCGGCCTGCAACGCGTCGAGACCGTCTGGTCCGGAGACGGCCGCACCCTGTGGCTCGCCGATGAGCAAGGCCTAGCCGTGATCGAGAGCGCAGGCCTCAGCTCCAAGCGCATCCTCAAATGGGATTCGCGTCGATCGCAACGGTTCTGGGCGGTCGACCCTAGCGCGCCGCAGTACGCAATCATCCATGAGAAAGTCGTGGAGTCAGGTGCCGAGCGCTTTCGTTATCTGAGTGTCGATGCACAAGGGAAGACACGCTTGCTGCTCGAGGCTGCCTTGCCGCTGCGCAGCGCACTGCTAAATGCAGACGGAGACTTGGCATTCACCGCGGCCTTCGACGGCCCGCGCTACGAGACGGTTATCCGTCAATACACCGTTGCAGGACCGCATGAGTTGCTGCGTTGCGGCAGCCGCGAAGAGGGCCGATTGGTCGGCTACAACCAGGCGGAGCATACGCTGTGGCTATTGTCGCGGCATGACGAGGACAAGCTTTCGCTGCGATGCTGGCGAGAGGAAAGTGGGCGCTGGGAGACGATGCATCGCGACCCGACAGGCGTCGCCGATGCCAACGCGTTGCTCTGGAGTGCTGCCCGCGAGGATTGGCTCGCCATCGCCTACCACGACGCCCGGCGCTGCTGGTACGGCAACGACAGCGGCACCCGCGCGATGCTGGCCGCGCTTGAACAGCAACTGCCGGAAACCAATCTGCAACTTTCGGCCACGACCGATGGTCACCTGTGGCTGGTGCAGGCGCAGCAGGGTGACCTCGCGCAGGATCGTTACTACATTTATCAACCAGAGGAAAACCGGCTGCAGCCGCTGTTCAGGTCCGAAGACGACGCACAATGCATGCCGCCTCCAGGCGCGGCGATGCAACCGGTCTGCTACCGCGCCAGCGACGACATGTTACTGCATGGTTACGTGCTGCTGCCCAGCGGTATTGTTCCTGGCACGGCCCCGCTGATCGCCTTTCTACATGGCGGTCCGATCTCGCGGATGTATGACGAGTACAACGGGGGCATCCAGCTACTGGTCAACCGCGGCTATGCGGTGTTCGTTCCAAACTTCCGCGTCTCGACAGGCTACGGCCTGAACTACGTGCTCTCCGCGAATGGCGATGTCGGCAACGGTCGGGTGTTGGCGGATATCATTGATGGGCTGGACTTCCTGCTGGCCGAGGGCATTGGCGATCGCGAGCGGCAGGCGGTGATGGGGATGTCCTTCGGTGGTTATGCCAGCCTGCTGGCGCTAAGCCATCATCCGGCGCGCTTTCGCTTCGCTTTCGCCGGCGCGCCGCCGACTGAATATGGTTGGCTCAAGCAATGGCAGGCCGAACACGACAGCGATGCCTTGCGTCCGGAAGGCCTGCCGTTGCCGCTGCGGTTCCCACAACTGGGTTTTCCCTACGAAGATGCCGCTTGGCGACTGAAGATGCAGCGCGAGTCGCCGCTCGCTGCACTGTCGGCATTGCAAGCGCCTGCCTACATTTGGGCCGGCGCCCGCGACGATCGTGTGCCGCTCAAGAGCATCGTGCATTACGTCGGCGAGGCGCGCCGACTCGGCAAGCCACTCAGCCTGCTGATCGATCCTGCGGCCGGACACAGTCCGGAAAGCGTGCTGGGTACGGAGGCTTCCCTCTACCTGATCGAACTCGCCGCGCACCGACACTTTGGAGGCGAGCTGTCGTCGGTCTCGCCGGAGCTTCGGGCGTTCCTGCGCAAAAATGTCCGAATCGACATCGATGCCCCGAAAAGTAACCTTGAAACAAACGGCCTTTTGAATAGGTAACACCAGGATGATTATCACTCAGAGCGACAAACCGAAGATTAGGAAGCCGCTCCGACTATGGCCCGGTATCGTCATCGTCATAGCGCAGTGGCTCGTGAGATTCGTCGTCCCGATCGTAGTGCCCGGAACCGGTGGCGTGGCAATCCTTGGGGGGCTTGGAGGCGGGCTGGCCTTGATCGTGTGGTGGCTTTTCTTCAGCCGCGCGCCCTGGACCGAACGGCTGGGCGTCATTGTCCTAATGGTGATCGCGGTGCTTGTCACGTCGCGATTCGTTGACGGGTCTATCGCAAACGGAATGATGGGGATGATGCTCCCTATTTCTTCAATCCCATTCTTGAGCCTCGCGTTGGTCGCTTCAGCGGTGGTCAGCCGTGGACTCTCGAATGGACTACGACGCATTTCGATGGCCGCCGCCATCATTCTCGCTTGTGCAATGTTCACGCTCGTGCGAACTGGCGGCATCGACGGTGATGCCGATTCGGATCTCCATTGGCGGTGGTCGCAGAGCCCAGAAGAGAGACTTCTCGCCCACGCCGCCGAGCAGTTAGCGCTTCCGTCGTCTCTCCCTGCAACAACGACAGATGCGAACTGGCCCGGCTTTCGCGGAATTGAGCGCGACGGCATCGTTCGCGGCGTGGGAATCGAGACTAACTGGTCTGCGTCCCCGCCAATCGAATTATGGCGCCGGCCGATCGGACCGGGTTGGTCGTCGTTTGCGGTTGGCGGCAACTTTCTCTACACCCAAGAGCAGCGCGGCGACGACGAGGTCGTTGCCTGTTACGACGCAATCTCGGGCAAGCCGGTTTGGATGCACCGCGATGCGACAAGGTTTTGGGAGTCGAATGCTGGAGCTGGTCCGCGGGCGACGCCGACTCTCAGCGATGGTCGCATCTACACATTTGGTGCGACGGGGATCGTGAACGCGCTGGATGCAGCAAGCGGCGCCGTCGTGTGGTCGCGCAATGCAGCGTCCGACACCGGCGCAAAGGTTCCCGGTTGGGGCTTTTCTAGCTCGCCTTTGGTGATGGACAAAATGGTGATCATTGCCACCTCCGGCGCGCTCGTCGCTTACGACCTCGCAAGCGGCGATCTGCGCTGGTCCCGTCCGTCTCGCGGCGGAAGTTACAGTTCGCCGCATGGATTGACGCTTGACGGAGTTTCACAGGTCCTGCTAATGAACGGTGCAGGTGTTTCTAGCATTATGCCGGCCGACGGCAAGCTGCTTTGGGAGCACGGGTGGCCCGGTGTACCTATCGTGCAACCAGCCGTGATTCCGGGTGGCGACCTCCTAATAACTACTGCTGACGCAATGGGGGGAATTGGGATTCGTCGCATCGAAGTCGCACACGACGCAGCCGGATGGACCGTCGAAGAACGCTGGACATCGAAGGCGCTGAAGCCCTACTTCAACGACTTCGTCATTCATAAAGGCCACGCCTTTGGCTTCGACGGCGCGATACTCGCGTGCATCGACCTCGAAGCGGGCAAGCGCAAGTGGAAGGGCGGACGTTACGGCAACGGTCAGCTTGTTCTGTTACCCGATCAGGATTTACTGTTAGTTCTATCGGAAGATGGCGAGTTGGCGCTCGTCTCGGCGACCCCCGACAAGTTCACCGAACTCGCGAGATTCCCAGCGATCGAAGGCAAAACATGGAACCACCCGGTGCTAGTCGGCGATGTCCTGCTGGTTCGCAACAGCCAGGAGATGGTCGCGTTCCGACTTTCTCCCCAGGTCCGTTGAATGACGGTTGCCTCCGGGGTTGCGAAAATTCGTCTGCGGAATCTCGGACTCTCTGTATAACAGCCCTGAAAATTTAGCCCAGATTAACAATTTCGACGCGGATTTAGTTCTAGTTAACGACGAGGACGCCCCGTAAACAGCAGTTCCTGAACAACAATCACTCTGATGCCGAAATACAATTAACTGAACGCTACGCAGTTCGTTTACTTGGCCCAAGTTCATGACAATGTCCGATTCTGGCGCGATTCCAAATCCTAAATCCCGGCCTCGGCGGCGCTGGTTCCGATTCAGCCTACGCACGCTGCTGGTTCTGATTGCGCTTTTCGCGATACCACTCGCCTGGTACGTAAATCGCGCCGAACGCCAGCGGCGCGTCGTCAAATGGCTAAAGGATAACAACGCCAGTGCCTACTACGAATTTGAAAATGATGACTTTGACGCGATGTACCGTGACCGATCTCCTTGGCTCCAAAAATGGATTCCCGTGGATTATCTGTCCACCGTTCGATGCATCGATATTCAACCCGATGCTTCGGTTAGCAATCTCGATTTTGGATCTGAATTGCCGGGTGTTCGGAAGTTGCTAATTTGGGAAGATTTAGACCTGTCAAACATCCATGCGTTCGCCAACTTGCAGACGCTGCATATCTTGTTGGAGCGAAAATCCATTGACCTTTCGCCCTTAGGTCGACTTTCGAATTTGAAGGAATTGGAGATCAGGGCGAAATCGATCAGCGAACTGCAAGCGTTATCAGGACGTAGCAAATTGGTCGAATTGACCATTTGTTTATACGGTTCCAAAGATCTTGATCTCGCGCCGCTTTGTAACTTAGATCAACTTCGGCTGCTTTATGTCACGTCCGAAAAGGCAGGCGTATACGGTTCACAAGTTTTGGAGCTCTCAAGTGTGAGCGACGCCATCATCGAGGCCGAACGAATTGGAGACTTGTCCGTGTTTTCTAAAATGGTCAATTTGGAATCGATCTCGCTTGATGGACGCCGAATCGAAAACCTGCATGGAATCTCTAGTCTTAAAAAGCTTAAAGAGATTTATCTTCGTAATCGCGTTCGGGGCATGGGCCGCAGCGAAATTCCACGAGAATCCGAAATGCCACTTGTCGACGACGATGGAAAGCTCCGTGACCTTTCGATGTTGTTAGATTTGCCGAACCTGCGAAAGGTAGTGTTTGGCGATAATGTTGTAGTCGATTTCGACAGCGTCAAAAACCTTACCAAACTTGAGGAGTTGTCCTTTGACGGTTCGCCGATTACAAGCGCACAACTTACTGTCTTGCGTGACGTATTGCCACGCTGCAAAATAGTGGCTGATTAGCGGTTCAGTATCCATGCGACTTCAGAATTCTCTCCATGAACTCCCTCGCTCTCTCGTTTAACAGCAATACCGTTCAAGTTTTCATAAATCACGACTCCTGCTAGTGTTGCGTTTCGTCAAAAACCAATACCAGCAAGGAGTCGTGACATGAACGAGCAAGGATGCTCAAGATTGGCACCCGATGAATCGGGTCGGATTTTAGAT
>JANNYC010000216.1:0-36308 GCA_031409895.1 Planctomycetota bacterium | reverse complement strand
GTATGTCCCGTGGGCATCCAGGTTGGTGATTTTGCCTCCAGTTTCCAACACCATTAGCGGTTTGTTAGCCTGGACTTCGGCGGACACGATCAGCGTCGAATCGTTTTGCCAAACTGCTTCGTCGAATGATAGGTCAACCTTTTCCGTCAATGACTTGGGCTGTCCGACAAACCGGCCCGTGCCGTCGCACGCCACTTGCATGATCTCCCATTTGTCCGCTTCGAATCCGGCTCGCCGCTGGCGGCGATAGATCAACGACTTGCCGCTAGGCGCGAATACGGGCAAGCCGTCGGCGGCCAGATTGTCTGCCGTCAAGGGATACCACTCGGGAGATGTATTGTTGATCGAAACCTGGCACAAGTCGTAATTCGTGCTCCACGCTTCGTCTTTGGCCGGGACCGCAGTGAAGATCAAATGGCTGCTGTCGGGGGAGAAACAAAAATCCTGACTCGCGGAAAAAGTCGTCGAGGTCGGATACGCATCTCGGTCCCCTGGCGTCACATCGCGCGGAGCCGAAACCGTCAAATCATCGCCGCTGTTCGCCACTTCCATCACGAACAAGTGCTGCCGTTTGTCCTCGACGTAACTATCCCAATGGCGGTAGAACAATTGGTTGAAGACTTTGGCTTTAACCGGCGTGCTCTTTCCCGCGTCCATTTTTTCTTGATTGCGTTTGTTGCTTTCTTCATACGGAAGTTGCGAGAACTCTGGGTAGACCGCCGAGACAAACGCGATGTGCGTGCCGTCCGGCGACCAAGACCCGCTCGATACCTCCGTGTTGATTGTCGTGAGCTGACGGGCTTCGCCGCCAGCTAACGAGATCGCCCACAATTGCGAACTCCCCGCACGGCTTGACTCAAACAAAATCCATTTCCCATCCGGCGACCAACGGGGATTGCTATCTTTGAAAGTCGAATTAGTAAGCGCTCGCGGCGGCGCGCTGCCATCGGTCGGCGCAAGCCAGAGTTTGGCGATGCTCTTGTTTTGACTTGCGTCGGTGATTTCCGTTGCCGAATATACGACTTGCTGACCATCGGGACTAATTTGCGGACCGGCAACTCGCTTGAAGCGGAATAAATCATCGACTTGGATCGAGCGTTTGGTTTCTTGCTTGGTTTGTGCCGCAACGACGGTTGTCGACAGGGTGATAGACATCCAACAAAGAACGAGCAGTGTGCAAGATCGGGCGAACATAATCGGGCTCCCAAATGGAATGCGAATCGTTGGATTAATGCCCGCCGGAAATCGGGGGCAAGTTGCTTTGGACGGAGAGACTGTTGCCACTAGCGTAGGCTAATTGCACCGCGCGAAAAAGCCACTGGCCAAAAAAGAAATGCCGTCAGCGTCCATCCGCACTGCCAGCAGCCGAGCCACGCGATAGAATGCACCAATCGGGGCAATTCCTATTGCATGGGGCGAAAAAGTTGCGTTGGGTTTTTGGTAAACCGTTCGGACGACTCGCGGCGATTGCACTGGCACTGGTCGCCGCGCTGGCATCAGGACCGATCACAGCACAAGACACCGTCACGGTCCGAAACGCCGACGGTGGACTCGTTCAGCGAACGGGCTTGGTTGTTGACGTCAACGCCGAACGGGTTGTATTGAAAGTCGGCGAGCGCGAGCAAAAAATTCCTTTCTCGCAAGTCGTCCAAATGCGAACTTCGCTGGACGAGCTTGCCGCGACGGGCGATTTGCTTTTGGCCGAGCGGAAATACGAACTGGCCTTCGCGGCTTACGGCAAAGGTCTCGAAGCCACGACACCAGCTTGGATGCGCCGGCGACTCCTCGCGGGGCGAGTGAAATCGGCAGTGCAGATGAAGGCCTGGTCGCAAGCCGCCGATGAATTTCTCGCTCTCGTCGCGTCCGATCCTTATACGCAATACTTCAGCGCCATTCCTCTCGCCTGGACTTCGTCACCAGTCGACGTCGCGATCGCAAAAAAAATTCCGACGTGGCTCGGCAGCTCCAACATCATCGAGCAACTCATCGCGGCCAGCCACGGACTTGCGGACGCGAATCGCGACGCGGCGTTGAAAGTTTTGGCGAATCTGTCGAAATCCGAGGAGCCCCGAATCGCGGCTTTGGCCCAAGCCCAACGATGGCGCGCCTCCGTCAAGGTCGATTCGGCAACCCTCGCCGAGTGGACGGCGCACGTCGATGCGATGCCCGAGGACTTGCGGGCCGGACCGCATTTCGTGCTTGGAAATGCATTGGGCCAAGTCGATCAGGAAGCGGCCGTGCTGCACTTGATGCGCGTTCCGGTCCTGTTCGCCGATCGATTCGATCTAGCGGCAAGAGCGCTGCTTCAGGCTGCCGAGCATTTGCTTAAATTGAACCGCGCCGCCGAAGCTCGCATCGTGCTGCAAGAAATCGTCGACAAACACTCAGCCACCGCCGACGCCGATCTGGCTGCGGAAAAGCTCAGCCGACTAAGCAACACATCGGACAACCAACGTCCATGACACCAACTGAATTCGGTCGCTCAAATTTTCACTCCGGTTTGGCCGTTAAGGCTTGCTCGCCGGCAATAGCGATCGCGTGGCTGCTGTTTGGTTTCGCTTTGCCGTCGCAAGCATTCGGTCAATCCGCCGACCAGCGATTCGCTGCTGGATTGCGCGAACGGCGGCTGTACGAACTTTCGGCGACGTTCTGCCGCCAACGCTTGGCGGTTTCCGCGATCGACCCGCTCGAACAAACCGATTTGGTTGTACAGTTGGCTCAATCGTTAGTCGCCCGGGCCAACGCGCTGGAAATGATCCGGCAACAAGCTGCTTGGGACGAAGCTCGCGATGCCTTGGCGGATTTTCTCCGCGAGCATCCCGACCATCCGCGCCGCGAAGTTATCGTTGTGCAACACGCACTAACGCTTCTGGCTCGTGGACAAAGCTTGCGCCAAGAATGGGAAATCTCCACTGGTCAGGCTGATCTTAAATCATTTGCCGCGAAAACATTGCGCGATGCTGTCGGCGAACTTGAAGCTGCCCAGCGGTTGATTGCAGATGACTTATTGCCACGCCGCCAGCGACAACGTCGCGACAACGAACTCTCCACTGCTCAGTTGCTGACACTGCAAAACAACATCCAGTTTCAGCTTGCGCAGTGCCATCTCAATAGTGCGTTGCTCTACGGTGACGACGAAAATGCGACGCGGGTCGATGCGCTTACGCAAATCGGCGAGCGACTGAATCAGCTCGGTCGACGCGTTCAGCCCGGCGATCCGCTACAAGTTCAAATCGAGATTTTGGGCGTCGAGTGTCAGCGACGGTTGGGACAATTCGATGCCGCTCATACGTTGCTTGCCGCTATCGACGAACAAGCTTTAACGACGGAATTGCGGGGCGAGTTTTGGAGTGAGCGCCTGCAACTGGCACTGGTGCAAAAGCAAGCCGACCAAGCGATATCTTGGCTGCCGCAAGTCGCGTCCTTCTACACGACCAATCCCAAACTTTGTTTGAGCCTCGTGCAATTGTTCTTGGAGGTCGGGGCGGAAACTGCGGACAAGGCCGAGCGCCAGAAATGGCAACAGCGCGCCGAACAAACGATTCGCGTTTTGGAGACTTATCACGGTTCGTATTGGACGCGCCGAGCGAATTTGTTGTTGCTGGCCGGTACGTCCGGCGCGAATGCATCGAGCGCGAGTTTGGTTGTTCGTCTCGTCGACGAATTGCTGCGAAAGAACCAAGCCGACGAAGCTCTGCGGATGCTCGATTTGGCCAGCAACCAAGCCGTGGCGGAAAACCATCGCGACGCGGCTGCTGGGCTTGCCTTTCGCGCGGCACAAATCCAACAGCAGCGCGGCGTGCACCAAGACGCCGCCGACCGGTTCCGTTTGCTTGCCGCCGCCTTTCAGGATCAGCCGGAAGCGGCCACTGCGCACTTGTCGGCGTGCTGGAATTTGGCCCAGATGCTGCCGAAAGAGCCGAAGCTCTTGGCGGATTATGTCAGCTTATTGCGCGAACACTTGGCGATGTGGCCGAACGACAAATCGTCCGACCAAACCGCGATATGGCTCGCGCCGCTGCTCAATCACCAAAACGAATGGCGCGAAGCATTCTCGGTCGCAGCCAGCGTGCGGCCAATCAGTTCGGATTTCGAAAAAGCGGTCGAGCTTGCGTGCATGGCGGCTTTGGCCGAACTGTCCCGAACTTCGACAGCCGAGCCGGATCAACTTGCGGCGAGAGCAACCGACATCGACCGCGCCATCGCCCAATGGATCGAACGGTCCAACGAAAACCCGACTTCAGACAATGCCTCAGCGCTGGGGCAATTAAAGTTGACGCGAACGATCATCGCGCTCCGATTCCTTGCACAAGACGCCGAAGTTGCGACGCAATCGCTCGATGGATTGATCGATTCGCCTCCGCAGCCTGCGCCCAATTGGCTTAACACGGCAACCGCGTGGCGAGCGTTGTGCCGGGCAACGACCGGCGCGATTATCCCTGCCGCAGACGTCGGCGCGCTGCAACCGAACGATTACGAAAACTGGCTGGTAACGGGTCAATTGCGAGCCACAGAAAAGAATCGCGCCGCCATTTCGCAACTTGTGATCGACCAGTTTAATCAAGTCAAAAGCCACATTGCGGCAAACGACATCGCCACCCAAGCCCACTGGCAGATCGCCGTGGCGGAAAGTACTTGGGCACTTGGCGATCACGACCGTGCTTTCGAGCAATTTACGCTGTTGGCCGCGCAGCATCCTCGCTTACTTGATATTCAAGTCCGCTTGGCGCGAATGTTGTCCACCGACACAACAGGAATGTGGGCTGATCGCGCGATGACCGCTTGGCGAGCAGTCGCGGCCGGCAGTCAACCGCGCAGCGAGGCTTGGTTCGAATCCAAACTTGGACTTGCGCGGCTCATGATTCAAAGCGGCAAAACGCAGGACGCAAAAAAATTTCTGCTCTACCTGAAAACCGTCCCGCCGGGTTGGGACCAATCGCCGCTTAGAAACGACTTTGAGGTATTGTTCTCGGAAGTCCAAAAACAGAAATAGACTCGGAGACATTAAAACGGCGAGCAAGGAACGCGGCGCGCATGCTGGTTGCTGCGGGCGATGTTGATGGCCAAACTGAAAATAATTACACTTCCGACTACCAGCAAAACTTCGATTCCAATCACTTTTTTTATGCTCCTTGTTCCGATGGGGACAACAAAAACGCATACGCCGTGCCAACGGATTGGAGACGCAGAAAGCACGGCTTTTTCAGGGTATTGTGGCTGGAATGTCTTTCGCTTGTCGTCAGAACGAGGTCGTTAAAGTCGAATGGACAACGGGTGCCAGCGGCAAGAAACGAACACGGCCGGCGTTGAGGCCAGCCGTGTCGCGGTTCTTATTGGACCGGTGTCGCGTTTAGTGAGGCGCGCGAACCGGATAGATACCGAATTGATTCGTGCTCGATGGCCAATACGGCTTGGGTGAAAACATGCCGCCACCGCCGCCCACGTCGGAATAGTTGCGACCGAATTGGTGATAAATTGGAGTGCTCTTGGTTTGAGCGACGCCCCAGTTGTATTCTGATTGAAACACTGCGGTTGGCGGAACCACGAGTGCGGTCGGAACACCCCAGCGCCAATAGCTGTAATCGCCGTGCCAAGGGCGCGCGGCAGCCTGCTGCTGATTCCAAGTGTTCATTCGCGTCGCGTCAACGCCCGTTCGGCTATACGCGTAAACTGGGTTTGGACTAAAGTGATCTTGATGTGCAAGGATCAGCGTATCGCGCGGCTGAGGATAGCCGGTACGACCGACGCACTGCGCGGTCACCGGACCAGAGTAACCGCCCCACGGTGGCGAGGCTCCGGAGGTCGCGCAATCTTGAGCCGCCAATTGTGCCGTCATCACGCTGACGAGCCCCAAAGCAAATAACGATTTCTTCATGTTCGATTCCTGAGCTACGATGACTTGGGTTTGATTCACACGCAAAATTTATTGGCAACCGCCGGCGCACTGCGATCCGCCAGAGCAATCGCCACCCGCGCAGCCACCGCCGTGACCATGCCGCAAACTGATTCCGTGGGCTCCACCGCCGCTGCCCAAACAATAGTGGCGACTGGCCGCAGAATAGTGAAGTTGATTGATACGAGTCCAGCTAAATGGCGAAGGCCCAACATGCGACGCACCGTTTTGCCAAACGACGCTCGTCTTGTTCAAGCCGTATCCGCCCGGATACGCCTTTCCGCAGTCGTCGCGATAGAACGCGTCTGGACTTTCGTAGTACTGATAATAGTTCCGGCGATGTTCATACATGTGTTCGTGCGGCATCAGCGGCTGATACGTGTAATACGTATGGCCGACATTCGCCGGTACTCCATGCGGGGCCGGGTACATTCCCGCCGTGACCTGACTTGCGCCAGGTTGAGTGTAGTAGTTGTAAAGAAAGTTTGACGCCAACGGTGTCTGGTTGCCGTCTTGACCGACTGCTTGGACTGCGAGCGCTAAAGTCAGCGCGCTTGCCAAACAAAATAAGTGCCGCTTCATTCGGACGCTCCTTGTCGCAAAATGTCATCGCCGCCGCGATGAGTTGAATTGGTCAGTTGCCAGTCGTTGGCGAACCTAGCGATTGGCTGGCGAAAATCCAACTTAACCGCGTTGCGCGACCGTGACGAAAAGCCCTTCCTTGGGCCCCTGGCTGTTGGTTGTAAGTCGGCCAATCGGGAAAAATCGTATGAGCGATTTGCGCAATCGCACGCATCAAATCGAAAACAGCGCCGTTCCAACCGTCACAACCGTCTGTAATCGAAACGGGGTCTTTGTTAAAATCGAGTCACTTTACGCAAACTGAACAGACGTGAGACTTTTGGCAAATTGACCTTTCTGCGCAGAAGCCGCGAGTTTTGTCGTCGCCAAGTAAAGGAGTACTCGATTGTCAGATTCCACCACAAAGACGACCAGGGAACCCAAACGGCGCGTCACCGCCGAGACGATGGCCGCCGCGCAGCGCGACATCTCCGTCAGCGAATTCTTCGCGAAAAACCGGCACTTGCTTGGTTTCGACAACCCGCGCAAAGCCTTGTTAACCACTGTGAAGGAAGCCGTCGACAACTCGCTGGATGCTTGCGAAGAGGCGGGCATCGTACCGGAGCTTTGGGTGCAGATCGAACCCGCCAGTGAAGGTCGATTCAAAGTCGCTGTGCAAGACAATGGACCAGGCATCGTCAAAAAACAGATTCCGCTCATCTTCGGCAAGCTCTTGTACGGCTCAAAATTCCACCGGCTGCGAATGAGTCGCGGCCAACAAGGAATCGGCATCAGCGCAGCTGGCATGTACGGCCAGCTTACTACCGGCAAGCCCGTGCGTATCGTCTCCAAAACGCACAAGAGCAAACCCGCACACTATTTTGAGATTCAACTCAACACCAAATCCAACCATCCCGACATCATGAACGGGCGTGGCGAAGGCGAGGACATTCCGGCGGGCGAGAAGGGCACGGTCTTTAGCAAAAAGTACGACATCCAATGGGTGACCGAGTATCCCGCCGACAGTCCCACTCGGCCAAACGAACCGGTCAACAGCGGCACGCGCGTGACGATCGAGATGGAGGCGGCGTATAAGCGCGGTAAAGGTAGCGTCGATGAATATATCGAACAGACGGCGATCGCCAATCCGCACGTCACGGTTCACTTCACCGACCCCGAGGGAAATTCGCGCACTTATCAGGGTAGCACGAAGGAACTTCCGCTCGAGCCCAAGGAAATCAAACCGCATCCGTACGGCGTCGAGCTTGGCCGTTTGCTCACGATGATCAAGGACCAGCCCCCCGGCACATCCTTGTCGGCGTTCTTGACGGGCAATTTTTCACGAGTCAGTTCCGGAGTGGCGCGCAAGATCTGCGAGACGGCCAAGTTGAGTTCGCGGGCCAACCTTAAAAAAATCGCCCAGAGCGACGTCGACAAACTTTATCGGGCGATTCAAGAAACCAAGATCAGCGCGCCGTCCACGGATTGCATTTCGGCGATCGGAGAGCAGCTCTTGTTGCGCGGTTTGTATCACGTTGTTCCGGCGGAGTTCTATTGCGCGGCGACGCGGCCACCGTCGGTCTATCGTGGAAATCCGTTCTTGATCGAAGTCGCATTGGCTTACGGCGGAACTGTTTCGACCAAAAAAGTTAGCCGCGACGAACTGGTAACGCTCTTGAGCGAAACCGACGCTCGAACGATCAAGCAATTCTTGAGCACCACGTTCGATGGTTTGGGGGCGGAAGGAGTCGAGCGGATCGTGCAAGCCTCCGGCTTGGGAACTCGTCAAAGCCCTGCCCGCGTCAAAAAGAAGGAAATCGACGATCTATACGCCGCGATGCAAGACGTCAGCGTGACCGACACGCAAACGATGCAGTTGCTCCGATACGCCAATCGCGTGCCCTTGCAATTCAAAACGGGCGATTGCGCGATTACGAAAACGATCTCGTCGCTCAACTGGCGTAGTTACGGCGTCAGCCAGTCGCGCGGCTCACTCCCCAGCGGGCCGCTGACCTTGATGGTTCACGTCGCCAGCGTTTGGGTTCCGTTCACGAGCGAATCCAAAGAGGCGATCGCGGCCTATTCGGAAATCGAAAAAGAAATTCGACTCGGCGTTCAAGCTGTCGGGCGCAAGCTTGGCATCTTTCTTCGCCGTCGCTCGACCATCCAACAAGAAGGCGAACGGCGAAACATCTTCCTTCGCTATTTGGGTGAAGTCGCCACTGCCGTCAGCGACATCAGCGGAGCCAACCGCAAAAAGCTTTACGAAGAACTTCTCAAAGTCGCTCAAAAGAAAACCAAGGAAGCCGACACCAAACTCGACAAACACGGCAAGCGAGTTGAAGACGACGAACTCAATGCCGACAATGTACTGATCGTCGAGCGACCTCCGATTGAAGTCGCTTCGATTTCCGCCAACGGGACTCCACGACAAGGTGTGTTGTTCGACGAAGCCGCCGCAACCTCGCCCAAACGCCGCAGTCCGAAGAAAAAATAATCGTCGCCGAATCCAAGTCCATTTAATCTTGATTCAACCCAAATCATGGCCAAGAAAAAACGATCCTCAAACAACGGCAGCGCCAAATCCTCCACGCCAGTTCTGCTCACGCCGAAAGACAAACGAACCATCGGTGCACTCGTCGACATGGCCAGCGAAGTGGTCCAATCCGCCCAAAAATCTAAGCCGCCGCACTTGGAAATCCCCAGCCGATCGCTTTCCAACGTCCGCTTTAACAAAGCGCAAAAGATCATCGAAATGGGGCGAGGTACCAATCGCCGCGAGCTATTCAACTTATCCCAAGCCAAGTCGTACATGCAGACGATTCTGGTGGGAAGCGGCTGCAAACGACTGATCAATGAAGGCAAATCCACCAGCATCCGCGGTCTGTACTACTTGCTGAAACATACCATTGAGGGGACGAAGGAAGAGACGTTCACTAATCAGGAAGAATGCGACCCGATCATCGAGGACGTGGAAGTCACGCTGGATGCCCTGCGTGAGGAACTCCATTTATACGCGCAAACCAAAGGCTCGATGGTCGGGCCGATCGTATTGATCGACTCCGGCGACGAAATCGATTGTTCGCGAATGGGCTCCGGCGGCTATGCCATCCCGTCGATTGTGGAACCTGAACGCATCCAATTCAAAAAGTCGACCGCAAAATTTGTGCTGCATGTCGAAAAAGACACGGTTTGGCAACGCTTCAATGAAGACAAATTTTGGCGCAATCATCAATGTATCTTGACGCACGGCGGCGGTCAGCCGTCGCGCGGCGTGCGCCGCATGCTCAATCGCTTGCACAACGAACTCAAGCTGCCGATTTACTGTTTGCTCGATAACGATCCGTGGGGCTACTACATTTATAGCGTGCTCAAACAAGGTTCGATCAATTTGGCGTTTGAATCGCGCCGCATGGCGATTCCCGCCGCCCGCTATATCGGCTTGCGCAGTATCGACTACGATCGGTGTGGGCTAAATTCGAGCGTGACCATTCGATTAAATGACAACGACAAGAAGCGTGCCAAGCAAATTGCGGCTTATCCTTGGTTTGAGCACAAAAAGGAATGGCAACGCGAAATCCAAAAGATGATCGACAACGATTTCAAACTCGAAGTCGAAGCGCTAATCAGCAAAGACATAAGCTACGTCACCGAGGAATACGTCCCCGCCCGACTCAAGGATAAAGATTTTTTGGATTGAGTTGAGTTGAAAGTCGAGAGTTCAAAGTTGAGAGTTCAAAACGACAAACGAAAACTGAAATCTAATCCCGCACGCACAAGAGCCAATCAAATGCGCATTGGTCCCGAGCGCGCGCATTTATTTGTCCCATTCGTCCTCTATGTCCTATTTTGTGCAACCGGTTGCTTCGCTGCTTGCGCACAGGATACTCCCACTCCAGCGCTCCCCGTGCCACGTCAAATCGTCGAAGCCGCTTGCGGGGAGTGTCAGTTCGGCATGACCGCCAATGGTTGCGACTTGGCAATCCGCATCGATGGATCGACGTACTTTGTCGATGGGACGAAAATCGACGATCATGGCGATGCACATGCCGACGACGGTTTGTGCAACAAAATCCGAAAAGCGTTGGTAAGCGGGCACATGCAAAACGGCCGATTCGTCGCCGACGAATTTCGCTTGATCAATTCGACTCGAAAGCCCACCTCGAACGAACAGATTTATCTCGGCGTTTGCGCAGCGGTCAGCGAGCGGTTCTACCGTGCAGATTTTGGCGGCGTCGATTGGGCCCAAGCCAAAACGGAATTCTTGCCCCAAGCAATCGCAGCCCGCGACCGCACGGAACTTGCGGCCGTAATCAATGCCATGCTGGGGCGGTTGCACACTTCGCACACGAACTTCTACACGCGCGACGACGTCGAATATTACCACTTGGCGGACATTTTTGCCTTAGGCTCGCTTGGTGTTGATATCTTGCCCCATTTTCCCGACGGAAAAGTCAACTATGTCGGAATCGGCCTTTTCACGCGCAGAATCAACGACGAATGGTTCATCAGTGGCGCGATCGACGGCGGACCTGCGGCCAAAGCTGGCTTGCGACGCGGCCAACGCATCGTCTCCGTCGATGGCCAGCCGTTTCAACCGATTGGATCGTTCCTTGACAAAGCTGGCGTGCCTGTTTCAATCGAAGTTCAAACGACGCCCAATCCCGCATCGCGCCAAAGCGTGACCCTGACACCGATTGAGATTCAACCTCAAGCGTTTTTGCTTGACGCAATGAAACAGTCCATGCGAATCATTGACGCAAGCGGCAAGAAAATCGCTTACGTCCGAATTTGGTCTTACGCCGGCCCACAATTCCAAGACCTGCTCGTTGAAGAGATCGCGACCGGATCGTTTGCATCCGCCGATGCGTTGATCGTTGACTTGCGCGATGGATGGGGTGGCGCCGACCCGGAGAATCTCCAACTGTTCAACCGGCAAATCCCGACAATGACTTCCGTCGATCGCGACGGTCAGCGGTCGAGTTTCAACGCTCACTGGCGCAAGCCGGTTGCGCTGCTGGTCAACGAGGGAACGCGCAGCGGCAAGGAATTGATTGCGTACGGTTTTCGCAAATCGCAAATTGGCCCCGTGATCGGCACGTGCACCGCTGGGGCCGTGACTGCAGGCACATTGATCACGATCTCCCCCGATAGTTTGTTGTATCTGGCGGTGAAAGGGATTGAAGTCGACGGCGAAATCCTGGAAGGTCGCGGCGTCGAACCCGATCACTTTATCCCATTCGATTTGCCCTACGCCTTCGAACGCGATCCGCAGCTCGAACGCGCGCTCGAAGTGATTTTCATTAACACCGCGCAATGAAAAACTTGCCGAAGAGCATTCGGCAAGTCTGTATTTTTGAATCGCCAATTTCTCGAAACGCGAGCTAATCCAGGAAGCCAACGAGTTCTTGGCTGCGGCTGGGTTGTTGCAGTTTGCGGACGGCTTTGGCTTCGATTTGACGAATCCGTTCGCGCGTGACGCGGAAGATGTGACCGACTTCTTCCAGCGTGTAGCTGTAGCCATCGCCCAATCCGTATCGCAATTTGATGATCTCTCGTTCGCGATAGCTGAGCGTTTTCAGGACTTTGTCGATTCGCCCTCGCAACATATCTTGCGCGGCACCAAGCGACGGGTTTACGGCTTCGCCATCGGGGAGCAAATCGCCGAATTGGCTGTCCTCGCTGTTTCCGACAGGTCGATCAAGGCTGATCGGATACCGGCTCATGGCAAGCACACGACGGGCTTCGTCGATCGTAGTCTCGGCGCGGCGTGCAACTTCTTCGATCGTCGGCTCGCGTCCAAGTTCCTGCAACAATTTGCGGGAGACGGTTCGAACGCGGGACATCGTTTCGACCATGTGAACCGGAATGCGAATCGTGCGGCTTTGATCGGCCACTGCGCGAGTGATGGCTTGGCGAATCCACCACGTTGCGTAAGTGCAGAACTTGAAGCCACGGCGATATTCGAATTTGTCGACCGCCCGCATCAAACCCGCGTTTCCTTCTTGGATCAAGTCCAAAAAGCTCAATCCCCGGTTGCGATATTTTTTGGCGATCGAGACGACCAGTCGCAAGTTACCTTCCGACAATTCGCGCTTGGCTTGTTGGTATTCGGAAAACACGTCGCGCAAGTAGATGACTCGCTTGCGGAGACTGAGCGGGGTTTCCTGTAGTGTCAGCAGGATGCCTCGCAATTCACGTTGCAACGGATGGACTTCGTGGGAAGGTTTCTTGGCCTTTTTAAGCTTATGAACCTTGTTCTGCAATTCGCTAACGCGAGCCGAGAAGTCCTCGATCGGCCGGAGCAATGCTTCGATCCGTTGCGTGCGAAGGCCGAGTTCCTCGATCAAGCGAACGGTTCGGCGGCGGCGGCGCGACACCTTGACCCAAGCGGCGCGGCGCTTATTTTTCGGGAGCGTGCGGTTGAGCGCGGTGAGGTAGTCGCGACGATTACGCTTGAGCAAAACGTCGAGCGTTTCCAAATTATGCGGGAAGCGTCCGAGGATCTGTTCCTTTTCCAATCGGTCGGTCACGGAGACTTGGACGGTGCGATCAAACGGCAGTTCGCCTGAGTGAACGCGTCGCAAAGTCTTGTAGGCGACCTGTGTGACGTAATCGCATTCGAGCAGTTTGGTGCGAAAACAGCGACGCGTATCTTCGATCAACTTGGCCAATGAAATTTCCTGTTGCCGGGTGAGCAACGGAATCTCGCCCATTTGCGTCAAGTACATGCGAACCGGATCGTCCGACCAAGTATCGGTTTCCTCAAGTCCCGCCAAAAGATCGTTGTCGGATTTGGGTTCGTCGTCGGCGGAGATTTCTTGTTCAACGAGTTCCACTTCGACGTCATCGTCTTCTTCTACCACGACCGTCGCGTCAAACGGAGCGTCCGTAGCTCGGGTTCTCGTGGCATCGTCTTCAAAATCTTCAAGAATTGTGTCGTATAAACTCATTCTCAGGGCCTATTCAGTGACTAAAGGAGACAAGGCATCAAACGGGAAGTGAATCGATCGATCATCGCCGGGCAACGAATATTAACACTGGTTTAGCTCCGGACCACGGCGATAAATAATTTGGAAAAAGATTACGATTAAAAAGTCGGTACAACAAACCTGGAAGTTTATTGACCGTTGAATTCAAAAAATCCTTGACAATTTCTGGACGCAATCTTTGATCCATGCATGCGCCGCCAACCGTCGCACGGGTAAAAGCCCTGCGGCAATCGCTGAAAGGAATCCGTCAATCCCTGTTCGCTGAAGCGGTTTCCATCTGGAAACCCGACCCCGATTTTCATTCGTCCGATGGCCTACGCCAAGGGCTTTTGGTGGACAAATGTGCGGTCGCCTAATTGTAACTATTGGATTTTCACGGTCCAGTCAAAAATCGACGTGGCGTAAAAATCGTTTGCATGCACACAACCAGCGTTTTTTCCGTATTCAACAAGCCTTCCGGGCGATCCGAACAAAATTTTTCCACGGTATGCCAATTGCAGTCGGATCGCTTATCTTTTCTGTGCGGGATCGGCAACTCGCGAAAAACGACTGCTTCGGGACGCTAAAACCGCTATAACAGCGAGCGGTCGAATCGGCAGTCGATACGCCACGCTGTACCTCTAGAGAAAAATTCAACGGAAAATTGAATCCCGATGGCCGATCGTTTCGCTTTTCCGTGCCCAAGCTGTTCCGCGACCAACGAAGTCGATTCGGGGCAAGCGGGGCGATCGATCGCGTGCGTCAAATGTCAAGCGTCCGTGGAAGTTCCGACGTTGCGCGGCCTGCGACAATTACAAGCCATTGTTGACCCTAACCGCAAAAATCAGAAAGCTAGCGCCGATTCATCCGTCATGTCGCGAGCCGTCTTTGCGATAGGCTTCGTCGCACTGTTGATTGGTTTAGTGACTGGCGGAGGTTTTTGGTATTACGCCTCGATATTGCGGACGCAACCTCCACAAGCCGAAATCGACAAATATAACGCGTGGTTCTTTGCAAAAGTCGACGGGGAAAGTTTACCGGAGTTTTGGAAGACTTGGCAGGAATACGTGATCAGCTTTCCTCCAGGCCAATGGCGAGAAAGCGAGGTCGCCGCCAACCGAAAACTCGCGCGGCAGCGCCGCTTTGTCGGAAACATATTCTTCGGCTTAGTCCCCCTCGGACTGGCCGCCATGATCGGCTCAGCGTTTATTCGCAAGTAGGCCCCTCATCCAAGCTGGACTGGCAAACGTCGTCCTAATCTTCGACGTCCTCGGCGGATTCGATCCGCAACAATTGCCGTAAGGATTCCTGTATCTCGCGAAACTTGATCGGCATGGTCCCGGAGATTCGGTGCTCGCTCAGATTCGCGGCTTTCAATAAGTTCGTTTGCGATTCGTCGACCAACAGAATGGCAGGGATCGTTTTCATCCGCGAATGTTCGCCAAAGAAATTGAACGCTTCCAAACACGCGGCACCCAAACCCGCGCAACTGAAAATGACGCAGTCGGCTGGGTTAGCTTCCGAGACGTCCAAGTCTTCGAATCGGGTGAGAGCCCGTGTTGGATCGCCCATGATTAGAACCCGATATCCGCGCCGCTTTAGCCGCTCGCGAAGTTGATCTTGAACGTCGAGTCGCGATTCGATCACCATGACGGTGTAACCGATCCCTTCCGTGTATTTTCTAGTCCGTCGCGCGTATTCTTCCGACTCCGACTGTGACAAGCTCTCACTGTAGCGCTTCGTATCGCCCGCTTTAACGGTTGCGATAACGTCATCTATTTCTCGTAGGGCAATCGCTGGCGTCTGGATTCGCTTTTCTGGATCGATTTCCATCAGATGCTTTAACAGAATCACAACGCGATGCGGCAATTCGATGTGATTAGTGATCGGCGGAATGTCGCGGAATCGCTCGGCACTCATGCGGCGCATTCGTTCCCGCGTTTCAAACAACGGCGGGTGTCCCGACAACATGTGGTACAACAGACATCCCAGGAAGTACAAGTCGCTGCGTTTGTCGTCACGCGAGACGTTGGTCACCTTTTCCAACCCGGCATAGTCCACGCTGCGCGGATTGAAGCCCGGTGCATCCTCGGCGCTCTTGTCGACGACGGCCAAACCAAAGTCCACCAAATTGGCTCGCCCCGTACTCGACAGCAGCACGTTTGAAAGTTTTAAGTCGCGATGGGTGACGCCGCGCAAGGTCGCGTACTCCAAACCAGCCGTGACATCGCGCACGATATTGAGCGCCACATTTAATCTGACTTTTCCATGCACGCGAACAAATTCGCGCAGGTTTTGCCCTTCAATAAAGTCCATTACCATGTACGTTCGATGGTGTTCGACACCGACTTCGTGAATGGGAACGATGTTGGGATGGCGCAGCTTGATCACGGTCCGGGCTTCGCGCATGAACCGCAGTTGCGTTTCTTTGTCGTTGGAATAGCGATTCCGCAGCACCTTGACTGCTTTTACCTCGCCGGTTTTGCGATGGGTTGCCCGATAGACGCGAGCGAAAGTTCCTTCGCCGACCAGATACAAAACTTTCCAGTCACCGTAATAAAAGCCCCGGCGATTTCCTTGCTCGATGCGCTGCGTTTGCCAATTGGTCACCAGCTCGCGCTGAATCAATAAAGACTTCAGCCGGTCCAGACCACCTTCGCGGTCGCCAAGTGCCGAAAACGCTTGTTCAACTTGTTCCGGCTCCAGCAGATGGCATTCAACCAGCCGCTGAGCGAATTGTTCGGCGTTCAATTCGGCCTCAAAATCAAGAATCCAAGGGGGCAAGTTTCAACTATGGAGGGCTTCTCCATATTATTCAAATCCTCCGAAGGTCGCAATCTTTGAAATTCCCTTCCGCCGCCCTCAAGAAACGCAGTCGGCGGAGAAATCCCAAGTTTTCCTCCGCCGAACACGCAGTTGGTTTGGCCCATGAAGGTGCCAAAAATGTGCGTATCGAAGTTATATCTGTTCGCCTTCCAGTTTGCGGCGGTATTCGTCACGCTCGCGACGAGTGGATTCCAAATCAAATACGAGATATTTCATATCGAGCCGCAGTTGAATGAGTGCGTCTTGAATCAAGTTCAAAATGCGGCGGCGACGGCGGGTGAATTCCACAACGCGCTCCAGCGTCGGCTCAATGCTGTTGCGACAATTTTCCGGCAGTGCTTGCACTCGCAGAATCAATTCGCTCAAGTCGTTGGGCAATGTGTCAGTGGCGGCTTCGTCAAGATGATGGGGCTGGGTCGTCATGGCTTCCTCGTGTGTTGGTGATGCAAGCCCATTATCGCAGACCACGTGCCAAGTGGTTCGCGCGGTGCTCCCATTTTCCATAAGTCCTTGTCCGACCGCTGCTTGCAACTCGATGCCGCCAAAACCAACGCCGACAGTTGGTGCGAAAAAGCAACTCAATTGATGTGGTTTCGCCACAAATAAGCTGCTAAAAGCCCAGTTGAAAAACTGGTTTCGTCCGACACGCGCCAAAACAAGGGCGCTCAATTTGGTCGCTTAATTCATGTTGGTCGCCCCGCGAATTCGCTCGACGATCGCCGCGATTCGGCTACTCCGCCGACCCATCGCGCTTTCGCTGTTGGCCCATTCGCTCATCCTCATCGCGGCCGCGCCGTCGTCAGCTCAAATCGAAATCGGATTCGAGCAAGGTTCGCCAAGCTGGCAATTGCGCGAAACGGATTGCGCCATTCCCACATCTGCTTGGACTCAACGCCGAACCACTGACGAAAAGCGCAGCGGTCAAACTTCCGAACAGTTTCGCTTTCAAACCGGGCACGGCACCAAGATCATGGTGGCCCAAGCCATTGAGCCATCCTATCTGATCCCCGAGCTACAACCGGAGCTTTGGATCAAATCCAATCGCCCCGGCGTGCGCATGCTCGCTCGCATCGTGATTCCAAAATCCAAAGCCCCCGATGGCAAAGGACCAGTCAAAATCATGATCGAAGGTGCCAAGTACACCAACGCGGGAAATTGGCAACGATTGAGCTTTGGGACCGGCCAAGATAGCCTCGAGCAACTTCTCCAAAAACAACTTTGGGCCCTGCGCACCAAGTTCGGTTCGGCCGTCGATCCCGAAGGCGCTTTCATCGATCTCATCGTGCTCAATCTCTACACCGGACCAGGCGCTTGCGACGTTTGGGTCGACGATTTGCGAATCCTCGGCTCGGTCTCGGCCACAGAAAACGGCACCTCGGAACTCATCGCTGAACCAAACACTTCCGATAGCGCCTTGCGGTTGGTCGGGATGCAAGAGACCGCCTTGCAATCCGATTCGCTGATCCGTTTCGATGGCAACATCATGGAACTTGGCGGGCAACCGTTCTTCGCGCGCGCGATCCAATATAACGGCGAACCCTTCGAATGGCTCAAGCAAATCGGGTTCAACGTGATCGAACTTCGATCGGCGGCGACCTTTGAACAGTTGCAAGCCGCACAACTATTGGAACTGTGGTTGGTTTGTCCACCGCCGACCAGCGCCGGACTAACGCCTATCGGACTTGAGTTCGATCGCGTACTGGCCTGGAGCGTTGGACGAAATCTGACCGGGCGCGATTTCGACAACGTGCAGCAGTTGGTCAAGGAAATCCATCACTCCGATCCGCGCAAAGGGCGGCCAATCATCGCCGACGTCCGATCCAACTGGATCGATTACGGCCAGACGGTCAACATTCTGGCGACGAATGTCGATCCCATCGGCGGCGGGTTTCGCTTGAATCAATACGGACAATGGCTGGCGCAACGACAACAGTTGGCGGGCAAGACCGTTCCCATTTGGGCCGCGATTCCCACGGAACTTCCCGCCGAAGTCATCGCGCAAATCGCCGCGCTGTCAGATCGCGTACCGCCAACGCCGCTTGAGCCGCAACAACTTGAATCCGCTTTTTACGAAGCACTCGCTGGCGGCGCGCGCGGCTTGCGATTTCTGTCGCGCAGCCGACTTGATGCCACAGATCCGGTCACGCTGCTTCGAGCGCAAACTCTCAAGTGGCTCAACGTCCGCATCTCGCAATGCGAAGCTTGGGGAGCCGGTGGAGCGGTCGCTGGCGCGCTACCCTTGGCCGACCAGAGCTTAAAAGTCACCGCCTTGCAGACCGAACGCGCGCGGCTGCTCTTGATTCAGCGGCCGACCCAATTCGAACAATGGTCAGCGGGCGATGTGCCGATCAGCAAGATTTCTTTCGTCGATGTTGGAGCGTCGGCCACCGATCGAGCGTATTGGCTGGCTTCGTCCGGGATGATCCCGCTGCCGATCTCCACGATTCACGGCGGCGCGCAAATCGAGATCGAGCACTGCCCGCCTCTGGCCGTGGTCGTCGTGACGGACAGCCCGGTCGTCATCAATCGATTAGCCAACTCCTATCGCTCACCGGACGGCCAAACTTTTTCGCAACTTCGCATCGACATGGTCCGCAATTGGCTGGCGATCGTGCAGTTGATCGATCGGCAAATGGGACAATTCGAACGCAGCGCCAACGTGGCCAGTGGAGCCATCAACGAAGCCATCACGTTCCTGCAACGCGCCGATGCGATGATCGCCGGCAGCAACGCGATCACCGCCGACGAATATGTCGACCAAGCCGAACAGCGGTTGAGCTTGGCCCGCAAGCAATTTTTGGCTGAAGCTCGGACGCCATTCAAATCCGCTGCCGCAAGCGCCTTGCTCGTGCATCCGCTGCTTGTTCCCAATCACTGGCAACTTGCCGCTCAACTTGGCCAAGCTAATTGGCTACCCAACGCTCTGGCTGGCGGCGATTTCGAAAACTTGCAACACATGATCGACAACGGCTGGGTCAATCGTCGGACAGAAGAAGAAGATTTTGAGACGCGCGTCGAGTTGACTCCGTCCGCAGCGGTTGGCGGAAAATTCGGCCTGAGCCTATCGGCAACGAGCAGCCGACCCAATTTGGAAATCGTCGAATCGTCGCCGGTCTGGATCACGTCCGGCAACATTCCAGTCAAATCCGGGCAGATGGTCCGAATCCACGGCTGGGCCAAAGTCGTCGCGCCGATTCAAGGTTCGCTGGAAGGGCTCACCATTATCGATTCGCTCGGCGGCGCAAGCCTGGCCGAACGCATCACGCAGTCCGGTCAGTGGCAAGAATTCTCGCTCTATCGAGGGGCCCCCGCCGACGGCAACTTGAACATCACGTTCGCTTTGACCGGCCTGGGTCTCGCCCAAGTCGACGAAGTTACCGTCCGCATTTCCGATCCGACGCAACCACCTGCGGAGCCGGTCGTGCAGGAAACCGCCGACCAACTAGGTGTGATGAGATGAAAGATTAGTGTTTAGTGTTCAGTGTTCAGAGTTCAGTTTTCAGCAAGAAGTTTTTTCTGACTGAACACTGAAAACTTCTTCTACCCCACCCGAAACCCTTGCTTGGTCATGTGATCAAACGCGCAGACCAGCGGCACCGCGTCGTAGCCCATTTCGCCCATCAGTGCGGAGACTTGTTTGGCGCGGCCACCTTTGGCGCAGTGGACGTAGACGCGTTTGGCTTTGGAAACGCCGGGAATTTCGCGTGCGTCGGGCGGAAGTTCTTTGATGACGGTCGTGGGAACAAGTTTGGCTTGGGAGAAGTGTTTTTCGTCCCATTCCTTTTGTTCGCGCACGTCCAAGAGCAGCGCGCTGGCGGCATTCACTTCGCCCAGCGCCGTTTTAAGTTCTTCATCCGAAGTATTGGAGCCGAACCACATAAGCGCCTCCGGAATTACCGATCAAGTTCCGAACGGATCGTAAAACGCTTTGCTTCTTTCCTCAAGCCTGTAGACTCACGCCTCACGCCTTTTGCTTAGCTCGGCTGGCTTTGGGGGGATTACTCGCACCCAAGGCTGCGCCGCTTTTGCGCGCGAAACGTTCTTTGCTGCCGTCCGCCAAGAATCGATAACCGACCTTCGTCGGCTTGCCGGTCTTGGGGCAGACGATCGCGACGATGCAAACCGGAACCGGCATCTCTTTATGCAGACGTCCGCCTTGGGGATTGCGCCGGCTGGGTTTCACGTGTTTGTAAACGAGATTGACCCCTTCGACCAAGACTTTATTTTTGTCATGGTTGACCGAAATAACTTTGCCGCTCTTGCTGCGATCGTCGCCCGACAGGACACGAACCATATCGCCAACTTTGATTTTCATAGCCCTCACTCCTCAAATACTGGATCGCGAATAATGTTCGATGTCGCGGAAAATGTCAATGGACAAGCAAAAATCGCCGTGATTTTGCCCGGTATTCTGAACAGTGGCAATGCCGCAAGCGGGCTGCCGAGGATAAGCCAATAGGAATTCACACGATGCCATTCCATTTGATTTTTTTCCACAGTTCTCATGGCGAAATGCAGCGCTCTTGGAGTCGATCCAATTGCATTCCACCGAACATTGCAAGCTCCCAGTCTTCGAGTCCTAGCATTGCACGAGTATATTGGTGCTTTCTGATGGTGGGACTCGAAGACTCGGCCGCACTGGCTTAACAATCGGGTGCTAACCGGCCAGCGAATTGACGTCCACTCAAAATCGCTTGCCCACCCTACAAATTTTTTCACAGCCTCATGCCTCAATTGTTATTTTTCGCCGCAATAGGACAGCGCGAGCAAGGAGTAGCCGGTGACGAGAGAGGCATCGCCTTCGTACCAACGGTCGGCGGTGTTCACCCAGGAGCCGTCGGGGCTTTGGCGTTTTGACAAGGTCTCGATCATGTCGTGACGCCAATTGTGCTCGACGCCTTTACTGTCGACCAGCAGCGGCTCGCCATACGCGGCCAGCGATTTGGCGAAGACGTGATAGTAATAGTAGAGCCCTTGTTGTTGCACGCCGGGGTTTTCTTCCAAAGTGTAATGGTCGGCGATCCATTGCCGGGCGGCTTGGACGCGCGGATCGTCGCGGCTGACGCCAGCGTAAAGCAAACTCTTGAAGCCCACGTAGGTCATCGAGCCATAACTGCGCAAGCCTCCGTTATCGGTCTTGTCGGCCTTGCTTTCGCCTTCACCGGCGGGCGTGTAGTAAAAGCCACCGTCGTTGATCAGCGCGCCGAATTTAGTCGAGTTATGCGGCGTATCTAAATTTTGCGTGTTCGAAATGAATTTGAGAGCTTCTTGAATGGCCGGATCGTTCTTATCCGCACCGATTGTCTCCAGGGCGTCGATGAACATCCCGGTGTTCGATAAATCGGGTCGCTTGTTTTTTCCATAGCCTTGGCCGCCATAGCGTGGGTCGGTTGGATCGATCCCTTCGTCGGAGTCCCATTGAATTTTTTTTGCGTAGCTCGTGGCTGAGTCGATCAATTTCTTGTACTTGCCGTCCTTATCGGCTTCGTGAAAGCACATGATCGCAAGGCTGGTCTCGTAATTTTGGTACTGCTCGCCCTTGTAAATGCCGCCGTCCTTTTGCACTTGTTGTTCCAAGAATTTAAGAGCTTGAGCCACGTCGGGATCGCTAACGGGCACGCCGCTGCGAATGAGGGAATACGTCACCAGCGCCGTGACGCCTGGCCCTAGTTGCGCGCTGAATGAGCCATCGTCGGCTTGGCTGGCTTTGAGAAACGCGATCGCTTTGCCGCGCATCGCGTCGAGCTGGTAGGCGTTGGAAGCCGTGACGTCATTGCTCTGTTTTTGCTGAGGTAATGCGAGATCGGGAATAAGCCAAACGCAAGACAGCAAGAGCATCTGTCCGATAATACGAATTCGCTTCATCTCAAATCTCCGAAAGGTTTCGACAGGGCTAATCAATGACGGCTAGGATTTCGTTTTCGCTCAAGATCAACAGCTCGTCTCCGTTGAGGGAGATTTCGGTGCCCGCATAAGTCGAAAATAGAACGCGGTCACCTTCGGCAACTTGGGGTGGTTGTCGAGTTCCATCGCCGGCCAATCGACCGCAGCCAACCGAAAGGACTTTGCCTTGCCGAGGTTTTTCTTTGGCTGAACCCGGCAAGACGATCCCGCCCGCCGTTTTCGATTCGGGATCGACACGTTTGACCACTACTTTATCGTCGAGCGGTTCAATTCTCATTGCTTGAATCTCAAAAACCAAAAAAGAATCGCCACGGCAGCGCCGAAGCGATCATTCATTGTTTCATCGCTGAATTTCGGCTTCAAGGGCTTGGTCGTTTCATGCTGCATTCACCGGTCTTTTTTTGATTGGGTCGAGGGGCTCAGACCCATTTTGCGGATTTGTCCTAATTCCAACCGCGTCGAACATTGGAGAAAAAATGCGTCAAACCCCGGCGTATGATTGCGCCGTTGTTCATGCCTTGCTCAAAATGCTTCGCACCGTGTTTCCGAACTCGTGCCGCGAGAGTTCTTGCAACGCATGTCGTCCATCGCGCACGACCCAATCCCCTGAAACCATCACGTCGCGAATCGGATTTCCGATCTCGCAAAACACAAAACTGTCGAGCCAACTTTCCGGCGGCAAGCCTGCGAAGTTTGGATGCTGATCGTCGATCACGATGAAGTCTGCTTGATCGCCGATTTGAATTCTACCGACCGGCATCGCGAGTGCTTGTCGGCCACCGCGCCACGCCGCCGCAGTGAGAAACTGACCACATGAAAGATTGTCGCTTCCCAACACGACGCGCCTTTGTTGCGTGAGTCGCTGCGCGTACTCGATCAATCGCAAGTCGCCGCGCGGGTCCAAGCCGATATGGCTGTCGGTACCGATCGCGAAGCGGCCACCAGCGCGAGTAAAGGCTTCGCTCGGAAATACGCCGTCGCCCAAATTGGCTTCGGTCGTCGGACAGAGCGCCACGACTGCCCCGCTGCCGGCCAATTGGCTGCACTCGGTCCAATCAATGTGCGTTGCATGGATCAAGCACCATTGCTCGTCCGCTCCAAGCTCCTCCAAAACCCACGCCACCGGCCGGTGGCCGTGGGCAGCCAAGCATTCGTCGACTTCGCGCTGCTGTTCGGCGGCGTGTATGTGAAGCGGGCGGCCGGGCATCGCTGCGCGAATTGCTTCGACTGCTTTTTTTGCGATGGGCATATCCACCGCGCGGAGGGAGTGAATCGCAAAACCGAAATTCAGTCGCCGATCTTGAACGTGTCGCTGCTGCAATTCGGTGGTTAAGCAAACGCAATCATCCAATGACATGCCAAACCGTTTTTGACCTTCCTCCAGAGGCTTGCTAAATCCGCCTCGTTGATAGAGCGTCGGCAACAAGCACATCCGAATCCCCACGTCGCGCGCCGCGGCGGTCAAAGCGTCCGCCATCACCGTGCGCGATTCATAAGGCTTTCCCAGCGGATCGTTGTGCAAATAGTGAAATTCGCCGACGGACGTGTAACCGGCTTGCAACATCTCTAAATACAACTGCCGGGCCAAGATATAACAGTCGTCGGGCGTTAGCCAGCGCAAAAAATGATACATCAACTCGCGCCACGTCCAAAAACTATCGTGCTGAGCGGTTCGATACTCGGTTAAACCGGCCATGCCGCGCTGAAAAGCGTGACTGTGCACGTTGATCATTCCGGGAATCGCGATGCCACGGACTTGTTCTGCGTCCGAATCGCTTCGTCCAGTTTCGATCCGCACGATCGCACCGAGTTCGTCGATTTCAAGTCCGACGCTTGCGGCGAATCGCCCGTCGATCAGCGCATGTTGAAATAGGATCTTTTTCATGTCGGTAGTAGCCTCGCATCAACCGTTGTCGATCACAAGTTCGCCTCGCTTGTAAACTTGGCGGCAAGGATTCCGGCCGATACCGTACGCTAACTCGGCGGGTGAGTCGATGTCCCAGACGACCAAGTCCGCTTGCTTACCGACTTCGATACTGCCGACGTTCTCTTCAAGCCGGAGCGCGCGCGCGGCAGAACGAGTGACGCCGCGAAACGCTTCTTCGGGGGTCAAGCCGAATAATGTACAAGCCATGTTCATCATCAAAAGGAGCGAACCGACCGGCGAACTTCCCGGATTCGCGTCAGTCGCAACAGCCATCTCGACCCGATGCTCTCGCAATGCCGCGATCGGCGGCCTCTGATTTTGGCGCAGGAAATAAAACGCACCGGGAAGTAACACGGCAACAGTCTTGTGACGCGCGAGCGCGGCGGCTTCGGCGGGCTGCAAATATTCCAAATGATCTGCTGACCACGCCCCCAGCGCCGCAGCGGCTGCAGCCGAGCCTGTATGCGTCAACTGTTCGGCGTGGATCTTTATTCCCAACCCTACTCGCTGCGCTGCGGCAAAAACTTCGGCGCACTGGCTCCAGCTGAACGCGATCGTTTCGCAGAACGCATCAACTGCTTCGCAAAAGGGCCGCGCCGCCGGAAGAATCACATCGCAAATATGCCGAATATAATCGACGCCGCGACCGTAATACTCCAGTGGCACCGCGTGCGCCGCGAGCAGCGTCCGCGAAACGTCGATCGGCATCGACTTGCTCAAGTCCGTTGTTACGCGCAGAATCTTCAATTCCGTCTCCAAATCAAGCCCGTAGCCAGATTTGACTTCGATCGTCGTCACGCCTTCGCGCAGCAATCGTTCCGCCCGGTCGCGCGACGACGCATACAATTCTTCTTCCGTGGCCGCACGTGTCGCGGCGACGGTCGACGCGATCCCGCCACCTGCTCGCGCGATTTCTTCGTAGCTTGCACCGCAAAGCCGCTGCTCCCATTCTGCCGCCCGGTGACCTGCGTAAACCAAATGGGTGTGACAGTCGATCAAGCCTGGCGACAAGCAGCGCCTATCGCCTTCGACGATCTCGGCATGCACTTGCATCTGCTCGAATTGTTTGCGCGGCCCAACCCAAACAATTCGCCCCGAATCGACGCCGACAACGCCATCGTCGATCAGCCCGTACGGCCGACCATTATCGGTCGATGTCAGCAGCCGAAAGCCAACCAGCGCTCGATTCCATTTCTGCATTCAGTCCTCGTCGACCTATTGAGTGAAACCAAGATCATACTATTACGACACTGGTTCCCAGGCTCCTGCCTGGGAACCAGATGCATTTCTGGCTCGGCCAGCCGAGTTTGAGGCGGAGCCTCGTTAGCTGTCCGTTCCCAGGCTGGAGCCTGTGAACGAGGCCGCGAGCCGTTTCGCACACGTGCCAATCCGCTATGTGCGAAACTGCGGCATTCGAGTTTCTCTGTTTGTTCGATTGGCCACAACGGGGTTGGCTTTTCGAGAAATTCGATATACTTGGCGGCTGGTATGCCACTTGCGGATGGATCATTCTTGGGCGGTCAGTCCAGTCCGCTAGATTCTGGGCCGTCGGAACTTTAGAACAGTCAATCAACCCACAAGATACTGGAGACTCGCATGTTGAAACCGTTACTCTTAATTTTGACCGCTGGGGCTTTGCTGATCGGTTCGGTTTGGGCCGGTTCCCAGGAAGAAATCCCCAAACAGGATCGGGTCGCGCGGCGCGATTATATGCGCACCAAATTGAATTTTTCCCAAGCGATCGTCGAAGGATTGTCCATGAAAAATTTTGACACGATCAACACGGCGGCCACGGAGATTCGCAACGTCACCGAAGGGGAATTGTGGATGGTGCACAATACGGCCGATTACAACCGTTATAGCGACCAACTAAAAGCCGCCGCCGAGGAGTTGATAAAAGCTGCCGAAGCGAAGAATTTGGAAGGTTGCACGCTACGGTACTTTGACATGACGCTGAAATGCATCGACTGTCACGAGTACTTGCGGCGCAATCGTTTGTAGGCTGACCGCGTTAAATTTGGCGATTGTGCATGATGGGTTGAACGATCGCCGCGATCACTCCTCCAGCGAGCGTCCATTCGATCAGCCCAACGAACAATCCGTCTTGGATAAACGCGATCGGAAACCGATACCACAGCGTGAACGACAATGTTAACGAGAGCCATGCTATCGGTGCCATCAAGACAATCAGCAGCCAACGTCGGCTAAACGACGCAGCCATAGATAAATGCGCCGTGATAAAAGCGGCCAACAGCGCCGCCAAGATATTGGCGATCAATTCTCCGCCAAGCTGTTTTAGTCCCATCTTGTCTTCTCCGGTCGGAGCAATGATGAGCAATCCCGATGGCCCCTGCTTGAAGTCGCTATTGAGTCGGTTTGCATCGGCGTCTTTTTCGGCTTGCGACATTCGATCGTAATCCGCTGACACTGTTGGAAAGTCATACATCCCTGACCGAAAGCCCTGTGTCGTAATGAAATCTTTCACGGCGCTTTCATTGTTCATCCGTGCGAACTGACGCGATTCGAACTCGAAGAACATGTGGCTAATCGCGCCTCCGGCGAACATGGCAAGCCCGCCTAAAATTCCTGCAATCAATATTCGTCCCATGGTTGAATCCCGCTTGAAAAGAGATTGTGATTTGGCGAAGCGACTATTTTGATCACTCGATCGTCAATCGGGTAGCGGTTGGTCCTTCGTTTCTGGGGCAAACGGCAAAACCAAAATGCCCAACAGCAATACGCTGCACATGGCAATCCCGGAAAACCTTAGTGGTTCGCTAGTTTCTTTGAAGACCGAACTGGCCAAATAGCCCATCGTGAGCGGGCCGGTCGCCGCGAGAAATCGCCCGACGTTGTAACAAAACGATGTTCCCGTGCTGCGCAAATGCGTCGGAAACAATTCCGGAAAATAGATCGCGTATCCGCCAAACAACGAAAACTGAAAATAGCCCATGATCGGGACCATCCAAAAGACGTCGCTCAGGTGCTTGAGCCGAGCGAATACAAAAGCCGTCGTCACCGCCGCAAAGAAAAACGCGATTGCGAACGCTCGCAACCGCCCGATCCGCTGCGTGATGAACCCGAACAAGTACATCCCAAAAAAACCGCCCAAGTTTTGCATGATCGAAACGATCCCGATCCATCGCGACAGTCGTCCGTTGATCGCCCGGCTCCGCGCAACAATTTGCTTTCCAAGTTCGGCCGGGTCGCGCGATTCCGGTTCGCCCGCCATGTAACTCGTCAAATGCTCCGTCTGCTTCAGCGGCTGTTTGCCCACCAAGCCCCCCAAAACCGTGACGAGCGAAATTTCTTTTCCTGCGGAGCTTATCGCCTGAATTTGCTTCCAGATCACTTCGGCATCTGGATTGTCGGAATCCGAATTAAGCATATCGCCCGGCTGCACGGACTTTATTTGCTTTGCGCAGGACGCCGGATCCCAAACCGCCAAACGACACAAGTCCCGATCCCACTGCGAGTCGCCCTGCTCGCGCGCCGTCTGCCGGAAGTTGGACCCAAACACCGACCGGGCAAGATCGACGACAAAAAAACCGATCCCCCACAAGCCAATCACACCAGACGTCGCAAGCAACATGCCGACGATCGCTCGCTTGCGCCATTTAGGATTTCCAAAAAGCTCCCGGTACGAACCGAGGCGCCTGCTCGGATCGTTCGCGGCTGCCATCGCTTGCCAGCGCTCCGGTTCCTTGAGCCGCCCGCGAATCACGATCGCCAAAATCGCAGGCAGCGTTCCCAATATGAACATTGCTCGCCACGCCGTCAGCTTAAAACCAAACAAACTCCAACTCGCCAACGAACCGGACTCTTCGGCAAAGCCCAAACCAATGCTCACCAGGGCCGCCGTGATGTTGCCGATCGTCGAAAGCGACTGCAAAAAGCCGAGCGCATACGGCCGCGATGCCGCCGGAACGACTTCGGCCACCAGCGCCACCCCGACCGCAAACTCGCCGCCCACGCCCAAGCCAGTCAGAAACCGAAAGATGGCAAAGTCCAAAAAATTGCGCGAAAACGCCGAGACTCCGGTGAAGATCGAATAAACCAAAATCGTTAGCAGCATCGTCCGCGAGCGACCAATCCGGTCGCCGAGCACGCCGAAAAACAATCCCCCAGTTGCCCAACCGATCAGAAAAATCGCCGTCGCAATGCCACCCCAATAATTCACCGCATCCGGGCCCGGCGCGACCCCTCCGACCGCCAGCAGCTCGCGCATCGCCGGCGCCCGCGCGAACACAAACAACTGCTGATCCATCGTGTCGAACAGCCAGCCCAAACCGGCGACCGCCAACACAAACCAATGATACCGATTGAGCTGTCGGTACCAAGCGAACTTTTGATTCTCTAGATTCATTTCGTCAGTTCTCGGAACGCTTTGGTTGAACTTCGAACGGGGCGTACATTCTATCCGCTTGGTTGAACCATGGGCGGTAGCGGAGTCGAATTGATTGACCGGACGGCCAAGCAAAGTCGTCTGGTGCAAGACTTGCAGCCGATTGACGTGCCACCTGCTTTCCAAGCAGTCGGCATCCCTCCCGGACAAACCGTCGTCGAAGCTTGTTTAGCTTCACGGCCACGCGAAAGCCTCAGCGCACCGGTGTATTGTCCGCTTCGGCTGCCAAACGAGTAAGTGGCTTTGCCGATAATTCGGCCAGCAGATTCGGATCGACCGCAATTTGCATCGTAGACGTCTGCACATCCGCTTTCATCACGTCGTCGACCGAACCCAATTGAAAAACAAGCGGTACTGCCGACTCTTGCATGATGCTAGTTAGATGCGATTGAGTCAGACGCCAAGTTGCCCGCACAACTCTTGCTGCACCGGCGTCCATCAAACAAGTTCCGTCCAACATCGGTTCCGACTCGTAATGGCAATCGACCGGCTCATCGACTTGGCCAATCAAAATCTGCCGTGGCAAAGCAACCAGAACTTGGCGCTCCGATTCGTTTCGAATCAGGAGATTCGCGGCCAAATAAAAATGCTTTTCGTCGCTAAAATCGAGCATGGCTCCACCGAGCGGATAGACTTTCAACAAGTAATTGTGTGCATCAATCTGTTCCATCTGATGCACGTTCCAGACACTTGTGGGCGCGATAAATGTTCCCAAAAACAGAAGCGCCGATACGCCCCAAGCCGACGTTGCTGCCACCGGCCAAGTCCGCAGCCAAGCTCGATTGGTATGTTGCATAACGGCCGTCAAGAATCGCACGCCCGCAAAAAACAAAATATAGACCATCGCAGCCAAATATGCCCAAGTGATCACCCGCATGATCGACTCGAATTGCTCGCTCGCGGGAATACTTTCCGATCCGGATTCCGAGAATCGGACATTTGCCAAATGCCACAGCCCCTGCCCCATTCTTAAAAACAATCTAAAACCAATCACTAAACAGATCGCACTGGCAAGCTGCTTGGCGTGGGTCCGCCCCGCCAAAAGCCCCGCAGCAACTGCTGCCAATAACACCGTGATGAGCACCGTCGGCATCGTCCGCACGATAATCGTCGATAGCGACAACCCGCGAAATTCGTCGACCATTGATTGAGCAATCCAAATCACCCAACCCGATTCCGATTCGCTAAGACGCTCGATTGATCCTGGGGACAACGTCCAGACATTTTGCAAGAGCGCAAACCCGCAGAGAATTCCTAACGTCAGAAATGCCAATGGAGGACAAAATGGTTTTTGGAATTCCTCGCTCGCTAATTGCTCGGCCAAACGCCGTGGCCGAAACATCATCCAGCCTAGCGTTCGAACAATCCGCGCGAGCAAACTCAACGTGCCGGCGACGCACTGCTCGAGAATATTGGCGATATCCCAAGGTGATTGGGGGTACGGATTTCGCGCCGCGTTCGCGCCGTCACTTGCGGAACGATCCGCTTGTCCAATATCGCTCATCGGCTCGCTCCCTTGAATTTGGTCGTGCATTCGCTGTGCACCAAGCACTTGGTTAGCCGTTTCCCGCTGATTGCGTCAAGGTGTTTGCAGCTAGCACGCTGCATTCTGTTCAATGCGCGGTCGTGTTGTGTTCGTCTTCATTGAGAGCTGAAAACAAAAGCTCAGGGCGCGAGCGTCAGACCCTAGAGGCTTGGTTCGGTTCTAAGCCAACGGCCAAGCGAGTTCTGCGGCTTGGTAGATCGATCCGTCACGAACGAGAGCTGTCGCCGCTTCGATATCGCCCGCCATCCAGCGATCGGTTTCGTACACAAGAACAACTTGCCGCAGTCGTGCATGAGCTCGCTCCAGGCGGGACGACGATTTCAGCGGACGCCGAAAGTCGATCCCTTGGGCCGCACAAAGCAATTCAATTCCAACGATCGAGCAAGTGTTGGCCGCCATATTCAAGAGCCGCCGCGCCGCAAACGTCGCCATGCTCACGTGATCTTCTTGATTGGCCGACGTTGGAAGACTATCGACCGATGCTGGGTGCGCGAGAGACTTATTTTCGCTTGCCAGCGCTGCGGCCGTCACGTGCGCGATCATAAAGCCCGAGTTGACCCCACCATCTTTTACTAAAAACGCCGGTAAGCCACTAAAGCGTGGATCGACGAGCATCGCAATTCGCCGCTCGGACAGCGCGCCAATCTCAGCGATCGCCAGCGCGAGCGAATCAGCCGCCATTGCCACCGGCTCGGCGTGAAAGTTGCCCCCCGACAAAACATCGCCACTTTCCGCGAACACAAGCGGGTTATCCGTCACCGCGTTGGCTTCCCGCTCCAGGACTTGAGCGACATAACGAATCTGATCCAAGCACGCACCCATAACTTGCGGCTGACAGCGCAACGAGTAGGGGTCTTGGACTTTGTCGCATTTCGCGTGCGATTGGCGAATGGAGCTGCCGGCGAGCAATTCACGATACGCCGCCGCACACCAAATCTGCCCTGGATGCAACCGGACCTCGCTGATGCGCGGATCAAACGGGACGTCGGAACCTTGGGCCGCATCGACACTCATCGCGCCGACGACAACTGCGGCCGAAAAGACGTCCACCGCACGGAACAAGCCGACCAACGCCAGCGCCGTCGAAGCCTGCGTTCCATTGAGCAGCGCTAAACCCTCTTTCGGCGCAAGTTCCAGCGGCGGCAACCCCAATTGCGTTAGTGCATCCTGCGCGCTCAACGAACTGCCACGCTGCCGGACTTGGCCCACGCCAAGAAGCGCCGCAGTCATATGCGCGAGCGGAGCTAAATCGCCACTGGCGCCGACCGAACCTTGGCTGGGAACACACGGATAAAGCTCTGCATTGAGAAATCGCAACAGGTAATCCAACACCACCGGCCGGATGCCGGAATATCCGCGCGAGAGACTTCGCAGCTTGAGCAACAACATCAGCCGCACGACTTCATCGTCAAAAAGCGGTCCAACTCCCGCCGCGTGGGACAAAACGAGATTCCGCTGCAGCCGATTCAAATCCGCCGGCGCAATCGTCTGATTCGCAAGCAACCCGAAACCCGTGTTGACACCATAGACCGTTTTTCCCGAACGCAAGATTGCGTCGATCGTTTGTTGCGACGCGCGGACATCGTTCAAAGACTCAGGGGCAATCTCGACGGAACCGCCGCTGCGATAAAACTCAAGCAGCCGTCCCACGTCCCACGGATTCCGGTCGATCACCCAGTGCATCATGGTTGGCTCAAAAAAATGACCTGTTCATTGAATGAAAGAATCTTGGACCGAGTGATAGCGCAATTCGAAAAGTCGTTTTACCGCAAGCCCCGTCGATTGCGAAGAAGGCCAGCAGCGCGCGACTAGCCAAACGACGATGCTAAATGGCGAGACGGCATCGTAGAACGGAATTTATTACGCTGATCAGCGCGGCGTTTCGCTTCCGCAATTTTGGGAAAAGTCTCAACCGATAATCGCTTTCCATCTCTGGTTCCCTGGCCCCGCTTGCGGGGGCGAAGATTTAGCCGCCCGTTGAAAAACGGCCCAATACCAGCACGCGGCGCAAGCAAGTGAATAAATCCCGGGCAATTCAACCAGGACATTCACTTACTTGCGCTGTGGGTTTGCGTTGAAAACGCGTCGGGATAGGCGGCAGAAAATGTTCAAAGGTCTTGCGTTGGGCAATCGATGAATTAGTCTTGTTTGCTTGATTCTTGAAGGTGGATTCCCTCTAAGTGTCCCCGCTCGCACAACCGCTTAGTTCAGTTCGAAGGATGGCTAACATGACGATTGTCTACTGTTTGCGTTTTTTTTTGATTTTCACAATGATTTCGTCAATAACGATTTTCAACTTTGTACAGGCTGAGCAACCCGCCGCGCAAGTAACCGGTGGCCAGTCGTGGACACCTCCGTCAGCGGCGGTTTCGGTATGGGACGGCTCGCCCTCCGTGAATGCGACCTCCGCGAGCAACGGGCGAACGAATCGTCAATCCATTCGCTCGATGGACATTCTGCATCGACCGAATCGATTAGGGCACTTCTACGGCAACACAGTTCGCCGCAGAAACTAGAGCGCATTGGGCGAAAACCGCGCCCTAATCCAGTCAATCGATCATGGGCAACCGCAGTCCGTGTTCTTGAGCGCAAGCGATCGCTTCCGGATATCCCGCGTCGGCATGACGCATCACCCCTGTTGCGGGATCGTTGAAAAGCACGCGGGCAATGCGGCGGTCGGCTTCGGTCGTCCCGTCGCATACGATCACGACGCCCGAGTGCTGCGAAAAGCCCATCCCCACGCCCCCGCCATGATGAAAGCTCACCCAAGTCGCTCCGCCAGCCGTGTTCAGCAGCGCGTTGAGAATGGGCCAATCCGAGACCGCGTCAGAACCATCCCGCATTGCTTCCGTCTCGCGATTCGGACTTGCCACCGAGCCAGAATCCAAATGATCGCGACCGATCACAATCGGTGCAGAGACTTCGCCGCGCCGCACCATCTCGTTGAACGCCAAGCCCAATCGATGGCGATCCCCCAATCCGACCCAACAAATCCGCGCAGGAAGCCCTTGAAACGCAATCCGCTCGCGGGCCATGTCGAGCCATTGATGTAAATGCGTATCGTGCGGCATCAATTCTTTGACTCGCTGATCGGTGCGGTAAATGTCTTGCGGGTCGCCCGAGAGCGCTACCCAGCGAAACGGTCCGATGCCGCGACAAAAAAGTGGTCGAATATAAGCCGGCACAAACCCGGGAAACTCAAACGCCTCCGGCACGCCGGTCTCGCGAGCCATCTGCCGAATGTTGTTCCCGTAATCGAAAGTCGGCACGCCGCTGCGATGAAAGTCCAACATCGCGCGCACGTGAACCGCCATCGATTGTTTCGCCGCGCGGACCACCTCGTCGGGACTTTGTCGCCGCATTTGCACGGCTTGTTCCAATGTCCAGCCTGCCGGCAAGTATCCATTGAGCGGATCGTGCGCCGAAGTCTGGTCGGTAACCGCATCGGGTCGCACACCGCGCTTGACCATTTGCGGTAAGACTTCAGCCGCGTTTCCCAGCAACCCGACCGACATCGGCCGCCGGGCTTTGCACGATTGCTCCATCCATGCAAGTGCTTCGTCCAAGTCCTCGGTCATGCGATCGAGATTTTTTGTTTCCAAACGCTTCTTGATCCGCGTTGGATCGCACTCGACTGCCAACATCGACGCCCCCGCCATCGTCGCGGCCAGCGGCTGCGCGCCGCCCATCCCGCCCAAGCCAGCCGTCAGAATCCATCGCCCACCCAAGTCCCCTTGGTAGTGCGTTTTCCCCAGCGATACAAACGTCTCGTAAGTCCCCTGCACGATCCCTTGCGATCCGATGTAAATCCACGATCCAGCCGTCATTTGTCCATACATCATCAGTCCCAGGCGATCGAGCTGATGAAAATGTTCCCAAGTCGCCCAATGCGGGACTAAATTGCTGTTGGCCAGCAGCACGCGCGGCGCATCGGGATGCGTCTTGAACACTCCGACCGGCTTGCCCGATTGAATCAAGAGCGTTTCGTCGCTCGCCAATTCGCGCAGCGTTTGCACAATTTTGTGAAAGCACTCCCAATTGCGAGCCGCTTTGCCGATCCCGCCGTACACGACTAAATCCTCTGGCCGTTCCGCCACTTGCGGGTCCAAGTTGTTCATCAGCATCCGCAGCGCCGCCTCGGTCAGCCAGCTCTTGCACGAAATCTGCGTTCCCGTGGGCGCTTGAATAGTCATATGAGAATCGGCGATCGCCATAAAAGTGCCCGCAAGTTGAAACTTAGGGTTTGACGCCATTTTGCGCAGGGACTGGCTCAATTTGCGGAGTCATCGGAGTCCCGGCGCGCCGGGATACCTGTCCCCTTTCGGCATTGTCCCTGAATTAGCCTATTCGAAAACCAATTCGTTGTGCAGACAAGTGGGATTGATGGCAGATCAATCTATCTATCGCGCCGCCGGGTTTACCTGGCGGGTTTTCTCGCTACTTCCATCCGACAATCCGGCGCGGATAAAACCCGCCGCTCGCTACTTGGGTTCACCAGGCATTACCGGCGGTTCAGCTTCGCCCGTTTCGCGATTCATCGGATACAAAGCCCCCTTCTCTCGCAGTTCATCGATCAACGACGCCGCAAGTTCTTTCAACTTTTTTGGCTCGGTTGCCGCCAAATCCCGCGACTCGCCGATGTCCGTCTGCAAATCGTATAACTCCCATTGGTGTGGTTCGTAGAAATAAATGATCTTTAGTTCGCCGACTTGCATCGCACTGTGGGGTTGGTAGCCGTCGCCGCGCGGTCCCGACGCGATCGGAATTGCTTGTTGCAACGGATGTTTGGGATTGGATTTGGCCCAAGCGATAACGAGCGGCACGCGCGTGCCCCCTTCGTAAGCCGATCCCTTTCCCGCGCGCAGCGGCCAACAATGGGTGTCCCGCTCAGTTCCGCGCGGCGTCAAGCCCCGCGCGTGCGCCGACAAGCCGCCGTTGTCCAAAGTAAACACGATGATGGTTCGCTCGGCATTCCCCTGCTCTTCTAGTTTTGCAATGAGCCGCCCCAGCGCCGCATCGACCCCAGCCACCATGCTCGCGTATTGGGCTTCGACCGGCGGAATCGACCGATCGGTATCCGCGTAGTTGCGTCCGGCGTAGTCCGCCATGAATCGTTCGTGCGGCTCGATCGGGGTGTGAACCGCGTAGGGGGCAAAGTACAAAAACACCGGCTGGTCCCTAGGCACTCGATCGAGTGCAGACACCGCTTCCTCGGCGAGCGCGTCCGTCAGATGCGTTTCGGTGCCGAAATATTTTTCCAATCCGGGCACTCCCCAATCCGATTGATCGCCTTGCCCAGGGTCTGACGCCAATTGCGCAGTCTTCGGAGCAATTGGGGTCTGACCCTTTCGGTGTTCGGGGACTGGCTCAATTTGCGCAGTCTCCGGAGCAATTTGTGCTTGTCCCCCTCTCGGCGATGCAGGTTGCTCCGCGTTCCCGAAATTCTTCATCCCCTGGTAACTTCCCGGAGCCCCCGCTGCGTGCCCCGCGATATTCACATCAAAGCCCAAATTTTTCGGATCGCTGGCCGGTGTTCCCACCGCGCCCCAATGTGCTTTGCCGCAATGAATCGTCGCGTAGCCTTGCCGCCGCAAAATTTTCGGCAGGGTTACTACGGCGTCGGTACCTGCGCGGCGCCAATCGCGCGGTGCCTCGAGCCGTTCGGTCTTCCCCGACGTCTCCTGATCGGTCCGCAAGATCCAATTCGTCACGCAATGCCGGGCCGCGTTTTGTCCGGTCAAGATTGAGACGCGCGTCGGCGTGCAAACCGCACAAGCATGTGCGCAACTAAACCGCATCCCGTTTTCGGCCAAGCGCTGCAAGTTCGGTGTCCGAAAATGTTTTTGGAATTCCGTCGGTCGTTCCCAAAACGCGACGGACGTATCCTGCCAACCCAAATCATCCACGATGAAGAAAATGATATTGGGCCGATCGGCAACTGCCGCGTCCTTCCCCACCGATCGCCAAGCCTGCTCGTCGGTTGGGGTGGCAGTGATCACTGCTCCCAGTCCGAATATCAGCGCAGGCGACGATCACGGACAAGTTTTTAAAAGTGACCATTTACTAAAGCCTAAACTCTCGGCGGGAACGTGACAGCCTGGGACCGACTCTATTCTCGCTGCCTTCGCCTCTGAGCGAGCGGCCGGGTTTACCCCATTGGTATCTACACAATTATCCGGTATTGAAAAGCGGAATTGGTAGATGGATTTTAGCAATGAGTGTCTTTAGAGCAGCGACGTCGATTTGTTCGAGCGTGCCGAGCATTGCCAACAATG
>JANNYC010000215.1:0-20169 GCA_031409895.1 Planctomycetota bacterium | reverse complement strand
GAACAATTTGGCCACGCCGTTTCTCACCGCGCAGTGGCGGTACTTGGCGATGCTGAATTTTGAAATTGAGCCAAGTGTGCTTGTGCCGTACTTGCCTGCTGGGTCGGAACTAGATGACTGGCACGGACGAACGCTGGTCAGCGTGGTGGGATTTCGCTTTCTCGATACGCGCGTGTGCGGGTGGGCGATTCCCTTTCACCGCGACTTCGACGAAGTCAATCTGCGATTCTACGTCCGACGAAATGCCGCCGATGGTTGGCGGCGCGGAGTCGTCTTTATCAAAGAACTGGCACCGCGCCGCGCGGTCGCTTGGGTCGCACGCGTAATTTACGGCGAGAACTACGTCACGCTGCCGATGGGCCACGATATTCAGCGACCGACAGACGATGGACTAGATGTCTGTTACCGCTGGCGGTTTGAAGGTCGCGAAAACTCTTTGAAAATGTCGGTGCACGGCGAGTCTCGCGAAACCGAACCGGGCAGCGAGGAAGAATTCATTACGGAACATTATTGGGGCTATACTCATCGGCGCAGCGGTAGGACGGTTGAGTACCGAATCGATCATGCGCGATGGCGAATTTGGACCGCCAACGACGCGCGACTCGATTGCGATGTGGCGCGATTGTACGGAAGCCTATTCGTGAAATCTTTGGATGCACCGCCTGTTTCGGCTTTTCTGGCCGATGGTTCGGAAGTTAGCGTGTATAGAGGGACTTCACTGGCGAATGAGGATCGGCGGTGAACGACAAAGCGACACTGCTGGGCTGGGTTTTGTACGACGCTTCGTGCGGCTTTTGCAGCCGGTGGGTTCGGCATTTCGAAAGAACCCTTGGCAATAGGGGCTTTGAGATCGCGCCCCTCCAAAGCGATTGGGTACAACAAAAGCTCCATGTTTCTCCGGACGAGTTGCTGCGCGATATTCGATTGCTGCTGGCCAACGGCAGCCAAGTCAGCGGCGCGGACGCTTATCGCTACCTCATGTCCCGAATTTGGTGGGCCTATCCGCTGTACATGCTATCGATCACACCTCTTTTGAGCCGAGTGTTCGATTGGGGATATCGAGTGGTTGCCACGAACCGATTTAGAATTTCGAGTGCTTGTCGCTTGTCCTCCAGCAAAAATCGCTGATAAACTTGGCGTGTAACATGGTTGATTCGTTCAACTATTGTCTGTTTTGTGAGCTTGGCGGACGTTAGAATGAAAGCTACGCACTTGAGGAGTCCTAAAACGATGAATGACCAAATTACGATCACCGTCGATTCTGACGTCGCAAATGCTTATCGATTGGCGTCGGACGCTGATCGTCGGAAGCTAGACCTCTTGGTCAACATACGACTTCGCGACGCGACCCGTTCGAAAGAGTCGTTGACGACCCTCATGTCAGAAATTAGCCAAAATGCGCGGAACCGGGGTCTGACATCGGAATTGCTAAAATCAATGCTCGATGACCAGTAACCTTCGTTGCGTTTTCGACGCAAATGTTCTAATTAGTGCGCTGTTGACTAGCGCGTCCGTGCCCGCGTTAGGGTTCGCTCACGCGTTGGACCACGGGGTAGTCTTGATTTCCCAATCACTAATTTGGGAACTGAGCAACGTATTGAGCCGCGAAAAATTCCGCCGGTACATTACGTCGGAAGAAGTGGAGCGTTTTCTGGTTGCATTGGTCCAAGAGACTGAGCAGGTGACGATTACGTCATCGATCAAGGCGTGCCGCGACTCCAAAGACGACAGGCTTTTGGAACTGGCCGTCGATGGAAAAGCTGTTTTTCTTGTAACGGGCGATCTGGATTTGCTTGTCTTAAATCCGTTTCGCGGTGTCCGAATCGTTAACCCAGCGAATTTCCTTGAACACGTCACAAAACACTCCAATTCGTCGGGAAGCTGACAATTTCGCTGTTCTCAATTTCGCGCCTACGATTGGCCGCAAAGCATCCGCGTCCCCTGTCGATGCACGCCGTCGCGCGCTAGAATCGGAATCAAACGTGTAATTCAAATCGCTTGGTCCATGTTCCCGCATAGGATGACATGAACAACGCTTCAGCCGAAGTTGCAACGCTTGTGGATTCCAAAAACAAATCGATGGGCGACTCGGTTGTTTGGCAAGTCGATATTCTCCCGCGCGCGGGCTTGCCGGATCGAATCGGCGGCAAAGTTCTTTCCGATATCCGCGACACGAAAGGTCATCGTGATTTGCGCATTTCCGGTGCACGCGGATTTCTGATCCAAACTGGTGAAACACAAGCGGCCGTTATTGGCGCGGTTAGTAAAATACTTGTCGATCCGGTCGTCGAAGAATTTCGAATCTTGAACGCTGGAGATGCTTCGTCGAAAACCGATCGCGCTGACTTGCCGACCATCGTGCATGTCCTCTTGAAGCCCGGTGTGACCGACCCAGAAGCCGACAGCGCCCAAGAGTCATTGCGAGATTTCGGGCTCGCCGTCACGGCAGTTCGCACTTTTCGCAAGTACTGGATTCAAGCGATTGCTCCCGACGAGCTGCGCGGGATGGTTAAAAAGTTCTTGGCGAACGATTCGATCGAACAAGTCATCGTTGGCCCGCTTGGCTTGCGCAGAATCGACATCGGCAGCGACTACGCATTTCGATTGGAAACGATTCCATTGCAAAACGCCGACGCCGCGCAGTTACAACAGATCAACGAGCGCGGACAGTTAAGCTTGTCGGCGGCGGAAATGGCTACGATTCAGCAGCATTTTCGCGAGCAAGGGCGCGAGCCGACCGATGCGGAACTGGAAACGATTGCCCAAACGTGGAGCGAGCATTGCAGCCACAAGACTTTGGCAGGGGCGATCGACTACAGCGACGAAAATGGCTCGCGTTCGTTTGGCAACATGCTGAAGGAAACGATCTTTGCCGCGACGAAAACGGTTCGCGAGCAATTGGCCGACAACGATTGGTGCGTAAGCGTGTTTCGCGATAACGCGGGCATCGTCCGCTTTGATGACCAAATTAATGTTGCCTTCAAAGTCGAAACGCACAACCGGCCGTCGGCACTGGAACCGTACGGCGGCGCGAACACGGGCATCGGCGGAGTCATTCGTGATATTCTGGGAACCGGGATGGGTGCCAAACCGATTTGTAGCACCGATGTGTTTTGCTTTGCGCCGCCAGATCTTCCTGCAGAGAAATTGCCGCCGAACGTGCTTCATCCTCGACGCATCATGAAAGGTGTCGTCGCTGGCGTTCGCGATTATGGAAATCGGATGGGAATTCCTACTGTTAACGGCGCGATTTGTTTTGACGAGCGCTATGCTGGAAATCCGCTGGTGTTCTGCGGCAGCGTTGGCGTGCTGCCCGTCGACAAATCTTTTAAGCATCCGCAGCCGAACGACTGGATCGTCGCGCTTGGTGGGCGGACTGGACGCGACGGGATTCACGGCGCGACTTTTAGCTCGGCAGAGTTGCATGAGTCCAGCAATCAGACTTCGGGCGGAGCCGTCCAAATCGGAAACGCGATCACGGAAAAGATGTTTCAAGATGTCTTGCTGCAAGCCCGCGATGAAGGCTTGTTTAACTCGGTGACTGACTGCGGGGCAGGGGGGTTTTCCAGCGCCGTGGGCGAAATGGGCGAAGAGATCGGCGCGGAAGTTTGGTTGGACAAAGTCCCGCTCAAATATCGCGGCCTCTCGTACACCGAAATTTGGATTTCCGAAGCCCAAGAGCGAATGGTGTTGGCTGTTCCGCCGGACAAATGGGATCGGCTCCACGAGTTGAGCGCTAGCGAAGGTGTCGAAGCCACGATCATCGGCCAGTTCAAACCGACCGGTCGGCTGACGCTGAAATACGACTCGAATCGAGTCGCCGATTTGTCGATGGATTTTTTGCACGCAGGCCGACCGCCAGTGCGGCGTGCGGCAAAATATTCGCTGCCCGCAATCGAGGACATCGATTCGGCCGACCTTTCGTTTGTCGACACCAAGCAAGCGTTGCTCGACATTCTGGGCACCTTCAACGTTGCCAGCAAACACTGGGTGATTCGCCAATACGATCACGAAGTCCAAGGCTGCAGCGTAATCAAGCCGCTGGTTGGCGCGAATTGCGATGGGCCCAGTGACGCGGCAGTGCTGCGACCGCGATTTGATTCGTGGCGCGGGCTCGTGGTCGCTTGCGGCCTGAATCCACGATACGGCGATCTCGATCCGTACCACATGGCGGCCAGCGCGATCGACGAAGCTATCCGCAACTGCGTGGCTGTCGGAGCCGATCCCAATCGGATCGCGATTCTCGACAACTTTTGCTGGGGGCGAACCGATCGACCGGAAACGCTTGGTTCGCTGGTTCGCGCCGCGCTGGCTTGCCACGATCTGGCAATTGCATTGCGGACGCCGTTCATCAGCGGCAAAGACAGCTTGCACAACGAATTCAAATTCACAGATGCATCGGGACGGCAACAAGTCATTTCCATTCCAGCGACGCTGCTAATCAGCGCGATGGGTCAAGTTCCCGACGTTCGCCGCTGCGTGACGATGGACTTCAAACAACCCGGCAACGCGATTTACTTGATCGGCGAGACCGGCGAACACTTGGGAGGCTCGCATTTGGTATTGGCGTTGGGCCTTTCCGGCGGTCGCGTTCCGACAGTCGATGCAGCAAAAGCCAGACACACATTCGAATCCCTCCACCGCGCGATCGACGCATCTTTGGTGCGATCGTGCCACGACTTGAGCGAAGGTGGACTAATGGTCGCTTTGGCCGAAATGGCTTTCGCCGGGGATTTGGGTGCGACAGTCGACGTCGGTCAGCTTCCGCTGTGCGATTCGTCTGCCGACGCAAGCGTTGCGAACGTCGTTCGTCTGTTTTCCGAAAGTAACTCACGGTTTCTGGTCGAGATCGATCCGAAACATGAAGGCCAGTTTGTGTCGACGCTCAGCGGCGTCGCGCTGACTCGACTGGGAGAAGTCACCGACAGCGGTGCAGTGGTTGCCCGAAACGGAAAACTTGAACTCGTTCACGCGTCGATTGAGCAGTTGAAGCGAGCGTGGCAAGCCCCGTTGGATTGGAATTGAGCGAAGGATTTATGGCAAAACCCAACGCGTTAGTTCTGCGGGCTCCTGGCACCAACTGCGACCTCGAATCGGCGTACGCATTCGAAACGGCTGGCGCTCGAACCGAGCGGATTCACGTCAATCGTTTGTTGGATGATGGAAACTTGCTGAAACGGTTTCAAATCCTGTGCGTGCCTGGCGGATTCAGTTACGGCGACGATGTGGCCGCTGGCAAAGTCATGGCGGCAAAAATTCAGCATCACTTGTTCGACCAGATGCACGAATTTCACGCGTTGGGAAATTTGTTGTTGGGAATCTGCAACGGCTTTCAAGTCCTATTGAAAACTGGCTTGTTGTTCGCGGATCCGTTAGCCGAGTCTCCAGCAACATTGACTTGGAATGACAATGGTCGCTACGAAGCTCGCTGGGTGACGTTGGCAGCCGAGTCGGAGCGCTGCGTATTCTTGCGCGGTATCAAGTCGATGTTCTTGCCCGTTGCGCACGCCGAAGGCAAGTTTATGTCGCGAGATTCTGCCGCGATGCGAAAGCTCGAATCCCAAGGGCAACTTGTGCTCCGCTACGTTGCTCCAGACCACTCCACCGAAACCAACGGCTCCTCGAAAGTGCCATTTCCCTTCAACCCCAACGGCTCACAGGAATCAGTCGCCGGCTTTTGCGATCCGACCGGCCGCGCGTTTGGCTTGATGCCGCATCCAGAGCGATTCGTGCAACCCACCCAGCATCCGCGCTGGACCCGAGACGGCCTCCAACCTGTCGGCGATGGCCTAAAACTTTTCCGCAACGCAGTCGAATTTTTTGCGTAAGTGAAAGACAATGGACGGTTCGTTGATACTTATCCATTTGGATCGCAAGTTTCTCTTGACGTGGCAGTCCGGGTGGCACGCTTTGAGTCTTCGAAGGGCGTGGCAGTTCGGCTTGCACACCAAAGCCCAAAATGTCCAGCCAACTTCCAGGAGAGGGCCATAATGAAAATTCATAATTCTCAATCTGGGCGATCGTATTACCAAAAAAAGCGAAGGCGATTCGACGTAGCAGGTGACCCGCATGAGCTGACCTTTTCCTGTTTTCAACAGTTCGCATTCTTGAATCAAGATCGCACAAGGCAATGGTTGATCGATGCTCTAAATTCAGCGCGCCAAAAATCGTCGATCGATCTTTGGGCGTATGTGATCATGCCCGACCATGTTCATCTTTTAGTTTGTCCACGAATCCCAGGAACAAAGCTTGGACCAATCGCCGGCACAATCAAGGAATCGGTCGCTCGAAAGGCCATCAAGTACTTGGAGACAAACTCGCCCAGATGGTTATCGAAAATCACGGTTCATGAAGGAAATCGTGTGCGCCGTCGGTTTTGGCAACCAGGCGGCGGTTACGATCGAAATGTTCTCGAGATTTCGACTCTACAAAAGATGATCGACTACATTCACGACAACCCCGTTCGTAAAGGCTTGGTCATGAAACCAGAAGATTGGGAATGGTCAAGCGCGAGATGGTACGCTGGAATTCGACCCGTGGCAATCGAAATTGATCCAACGATACCTATGCACCATGACGCGGGAAAATGATTGCACGAGAGTTCAAAGGATGCGAAGTCTAGAGGCGTGTGACTAGGCAGACATAACTGCCACGCAGTTTGCTGCCATAATACTCGCAAAGATTCGAGGCGTGTGACTAGGCAGACATAACTGCCACGCCCTTCGAAGACTCAGAGCGTGCCACCCAGTTTGCTGCGACACTACTCGCAGGGATTTTTTCCTGGCTTCACGTCGGTCGCCTGGCAAAAGGGACAGATTTTTTGTTTGCCGTCCGACCAGTCTACATCTTCCTCGTCGCTGCGAAAACCAATCGTCTGCCGAAAGCCGCAGTCGAGGCACTTGAGTTCCCAAGAATGAATCTCAAGATCGTCAGCTTGGAAATGATTGTACTTGCATTGGAGCGCGCATTGCTCGCGTTGTTGAGGGCAGAGGTCGCCAGCGGGTTTTATAGGTCGCGACATGGATCGATGAAAGCTCCGCGAAAACCAGACTGATTCGGATTTGATCGTTCATTGTATGCGAAATACTGACTGGTGAACTTTTTTCTGGCCCACATGTCTTTTGTTTGTCGGCCGACAGCGAAACGTCTATTCGAATTGCTCTGAAAGTTGTAAATTCATCCCAACGAAATTGGGACGGATGGCTGAGTCTGGTTGAAGGCACCGGTTTTGAAAACCGGCGTACGGGTAACTGTACCGGGGGTTCGAATCCCTCTCCGTCCGCTGCGGGGTATACTGACGTGACGAGTAACCCGAGCAACAGATGCACGCACAAGCCGACGAAAAATCCGAGACGTCCGCCGCACAAGCGGTCTTTTCGGCTCGCGGGCTGACCAAAGTCTATCACGTTGGCGATGTCGACGTTCACGCGCTTCGAGGCGTCGATTTGGATTTGACGAGCGGCGAGTTCGTCGTCTTGCTGGGACCGAGCGGCAGCGGCAAGTCGACGCTGCTCAATATTTTGGGCGGACTTGATGTACCAACCGCCGGAACGGTCAATTATCTCGATCACGATTTGACCAAGTTCAGCGATGCCGCGCTGACCCGTTATCGCCGCGAGCATGTTGGATTCGTGTTTCAGTTTTACAATCTGATTCCAAGCTTAACCGCGCTGGAAAACGTGGCACTGATCACTGAGATTTCCAGTCAGCCGATGTCGCCTGTCGAAGCACTTGAACTGGTCGATTTGTACCCTCGTCGCAATCATTTTCCAGCTCAGTTGTCCGGCGGCGAACAGCAGCGTGTCGCAATTGCCCGCGCGATCGCCAAACGTCCAAGCGTCTTGTTGTGCGACGAACCGACCGGCGCGCTTGACGTACATACGGGCGTCGTCGTGTTGGAAGCAATCGAGCGAGTCAATCGGGAACTCAAAACAACAACAGCCGTAATCACGCATAATGCAGTTATCGCATCAATGGCCGATCGCGTAGTGCATATTTCCGACGGCCGGATTTCGCATATCGATCGAAACACGAACAAGAGTTCGCCGTCACAACTTCTGTGGTAAACCAACATGCGGGCCATCGATCGCAAACTTTTTCGCGACTTGTGGCATGTGCGCTCGCAAGCTTTGGCAATCGCGCTAGTGATGTCGGCGGGGGTCGCCATGTTTGTCATGGCGGTCGGAGCGATCGTTTCTTTAACTTATGCCAAAGACACTTATTACGAACGATACCGCTTTGCCCATTTGTTCGCTTCGGCCAAACGAGTTCCGCTGAACATGGCCGCGCGAATCGCGGTTATTCCTGGCGTCGAAAGAGTTTGTCCGCGAATTGTTGCACACGTTTCGCTGGACGTCGCGGGGATGACCGAGCCGGCGATCGCCCGGTTAATTTCGGTTCCGGATAACGGACAGCCTTTGCTCAACGGCGTGTATTTGCGGCGCGGTCGCTGGATCGATCCGAGTCGCTCCGACGAAGTCTTGGTGAGCGAATCGTTCGCTGAAGCCCACAACCTACAGCCGGGAGATAATGTTGTAGCCAATATCAACGGTCACAAGCAAGATTTGCAGATTGTCGGCTTGGCACTCTCGCCCGAATACATTATTCAGATTCAGCCGGGAAGTCTGCTGCCGGACCATAAACGATTCGGCGTTTTTTGGATGGGGCAACGCCAACTCGAAGCAGCCTTCGACATGGAGGGGGCTTTCAACGACATTTCGCTTGCGATTTCGCCTGGAACAAATCAACAGGCAATCATTGACCAAGTCGACGCATTGCTTGAGCCATATGGTGGCCTAGGCGCTTATGGCCGAATGCAGCAGACGTCACATCAATATATTTCGGACGAAATTCGGCAGCTTAGCACGATGATGCGACTTGCGCCGACGATTTTTCTGGGAGTCGCGGCGTTCTTGCTCAACGTCGTGATGACCCGTTTGATCGGATTACAGCGTGAACAAGTCGCCGCGCTGAAGGCGTTTGGCTACAGCTCAATGTCGGTTGGCTGGCATTATCTAAAATTTGTGCTGGTGATTTCCTTTGTCGGCACGGTCATTGGCGTGATTGGCGGTTCGTGGTTAGAAAGAGGATTAGTCCTCAACTACGCTCAGTTTTATCGGTTTCCGGATTTTCAAATTCGGCTTGAGCCTCGCGCGATTTTGGGAGCCGTGGCGATCAGCGTTTTGGCGTCGACGGCCGGAGCACTCTACGCTGTTCGCCGCGCGATCAAGTTGCCGCCAGCGGAAGCGATGCGACCCGAACCACCCGCCAACTACGGTCCGACGCTAATCGAACGAATCGGTTTGGGCCGGTATATCCCCCAAATCTTTCGCATGATCCTCCGGCAACTGGAGCGGCGACCGGCCAAAGCAATCACCGCCATCATCGGGATCGCTATGTCAGTCGCCATCTTGATGATGGGAAGTTTTGGGTTGGATGCGATTAACTACATCATGAATTTTCAGTTTCGATTGGCACAGCGGCAGCAATTGTCGGTGGTGCTTGCCGAGCCTTCGTCGCCTCGAACCGTGCATCACTTGGCCAATCTTCCGGGTGTCCGCAACGTGCAGCCTTTTCGCGCGGTTTCGACAAAAATCTCGCACAACCAACACCTTCGTCGCGTGGCGATTTTGGGGATTGATTCGAGTGCCGATATGTTTCGATTGTTGGATGTCGCCGAACGGCCGTTTAAATTGCCCGACGATGGCTTGGTGGTTTCTGACAAGCTTGCAAAGTTGCTGCACGCCAAGCTGGGCGACTTGGTCAGCATTCGAGTTTTGGAAGGGAAACGGCCGACGTTGAACTTGCAAATTACGGGAATCGTCACGGAGTACGGGGGTGCGAACGCTTATATGAGCTTGTCGGCCTTGCATCGCTCGCTTGGCGAATCCGATGTCATTTCGGGCGCTTTTTTGGGCGTCGATGAGTCGATGGAGGACGCCTTGTATCAGACGTTGAAAAATACGCCGCGCGTCAGTGGGGTAATCAACAAGAACGCGACGCTGCAAAGTTTTCAAGACACGATTGCCGAAAATATCTTGATGATGCGCAGTTTTAACATTTTGTTCGCCGTGATCATCGCTTTTGGCGTTGTCTACAATAGCGCGCGAATTTCGCTTTCCGAACAAGGGCGAGAATTGGCCACATTACGTGTGATTGGATTCACGAGAGCCGAAGTATCCGGTATCTTACTGGGCGAATTGGCGGTGCTTACGATTGCGTCGATCCCCATCGGCTGGCTGATCGGCTACGGTTTGTGCGCGACCTTTGTCCAAGGGCTCGACACCGAAAGTTATCGTATTCCGCTGGTTTTGGAGAGATCGACGTTCGCGATGGCGGCCGTTGTCGTCATGCTGGCGGCGTTCGTTTCTGGGTTGATTGTGCGACGTCGAATCGATCGACTGGACTTGGTAGCAGTATTGAAGACTCGGGAGTAAGCAACCGTTGAATCGACTCGTGCGTTGGACATTTTGGATGGGCGTTTTGGGCTTGGCGGCAATCGGCACGATCTATGTCCTTTGGCCCAAACCGGTGGACGTCGATTTGGCGACTGTCGCCGTCGGACCAATGAACGTCACCGTCGACGAAGACGGCATGACTCGAGTCAAAGAGCGGTACACCGTTTCGAGCCCGGTTGCAGGGCAGCTTTTGCGAATTGAACTTGAACCCGGCGATCCAATCCAAGCGGGCAAGACGCTGTTGGCGACGCTTCAGCCCAGCGATCCTAACTTGTTGGATGCGCGGCAAGTTGCGGAGGCCGAAGCCCGCGTGGCAGGGGCTCGCGTGATGATTGAACGTGGCGCTGCCAAACAAGAACAAGCCCGCATTCAAAAGGAACTTGCGGACAAAAATATGGCTCGGGCCGAGCCATTGTGGGAACAAAACTCTATCTCTCAGCGTGAATATGAAGAAGTAACCGGGATGGCCCGCTCACGATCCGAGGAGTTGCGGGCCGCCAAGTTTGATGGGGAGATTGCAAAGTTCGAATTGCAACAATCCGAAGCAGCTTTGCTTCGGGTAACTCCGACGGTCGGGTCGGCTCCACAGCCTCAGTTTGAGATTTTCGCTCCGATCGACGGGCATGTTTTGCGCGTTCTTCAGGAGAGTGCCACAGTCGTTGCCCCTGGTTCGCCATTGTTAGAGGTTGGAAACCGGCGCGATTTGGAAATTGTCGTCGATGTGCTTTCGACCGACGCAGTGAAAATTCAGCCGGGCGACGAAGTCCGTCTGGAACACTGGGGAGGCGAAGTACCGCTGGTCGCGACCGTTCGCATGATCGAGCCAGCCGCATTCACTAAAATTTCGGCTCTGGGGGTGGAAGAACAACGCGTGAACATCATTGCCGATTTCAAAGAAGGACAAGCTGCCGTCGCATCGCTAGGCGACGGATTTCGAGTCGAAGCTCGCATTGTAGTTTGGCAAGACGAGCGCATTCTGAAAGTCCCATCCAGCGCCCTATTTCGCGGCGGAGACAAGTGGTTTGTATTCGTGAACAAAGATGATATCGCACGCAAAACAGCGGTCGCCGTCGGCCATCGGAACGGACAAGACACGGAAATTTTGTCGGGCCTAAAGGAAGGGCAACAAATCATCTTGTACCCCAGCGACTTAGTCATCGACGGAGTCAAACTAGTCGCTCGTTCCGAGTAGACAGAGCGATTGGCAGCGAGCAAAAAGAATCTGCCTGTGGATCCGGTAAATTCTTACACTCATTTTCTTTCCAGCCACGAACAACCTATGCTCAATTCTATTGATGAACTGGACCCGCCCCTTAAATGACTTCAAGGATCCGAGGCAACTTTGGTATATTGATCGACGTCAGTCTTCGGGAACCGCTACAATAGAGAGAATCGATGAGCAACGATATTCGATGGCCGATCAAGACACGCGAACTGCATAACCATCATTTCGACTCAACGATTTGGAACGATTTCAAATTCCGAAACGACGATATCATCATTGCGACCTACGCCAAAGCCGGTACGACTTGGATGCAGCAGATCATTGCCCAGTTGCTGTTCGATGGCAATTCGGACCTTGAGGTCGCGGAAATGTCGCCGTGGCTCGATTTGCGGGTGCCGCCCAAAGCGGTCAAACTGCCCGTGGTTGAGGCGCAAACGCACCGGCGTTTTATCAAGACACATCTGCCAGTTGACTCACTGCGGTTTTCGCCCAAGGCAAAATATATTTACATCGCGCGCGACGGCCGGGACGTGGTCTGGAGTTTGTACAATCACCACGCCAATGCCAACGAAACGTGGTACCGTGCCCTAAACGACACCCCGGGCAGAATCGGGCCGCCGCTTGAACGGCCGCCAAGCGACATTCGGAAATACTGGCACGATTGGCTAGAACGCGACGGCTATCCGTTTTGGTCGTTTTGGGAAAACACCCGGAGTTGGTGGGAGATCCGAAATCTGCCGAACGTGATGTTGGTGCACTTTGGCAATCTCAAGCGAGATTTGCCGGGCCAAATCCGTCGCGTCGCAAAGTTTTTGGATATTCCGGTTCAGGATTCACGCTGGGATGCGATTCTCGAACATTGTTCGTTCGAATGGATGAAGCGAAATGCGACCAAGAGCGTTCCGTTGGGCGGAGCATTTTGGGACGCGGGTGCCGAAGTATTCATCAATCGAGGAATCAATGGTCGCTGGCGAGACACTTTGACCAATGAAGAATCGTCCGAATACGAGCGGCGCGCCGAAGCCGAACTTGGCGCGGAATGCGCCCATTGGCTTGCGTCCGGTGAAGGAACTGCTTGAGGCGCGTGCGCGAACGGGCAACGACGACTTGGGATACACCGGAAACCGATAGGAACGGGTGTATCGATTCTGAACTTATCGTTCGTTGCCTCGAGAAGTAATGGCTGGCGACGATCTGCTCACGGTCGTGGTACTCCAAGTTGATCGCAAATTGCTCGCGATACGGTCTACTTAATTTCCCTATGCCTGGGCACTGCAGCACATCGTCCATTGACGGGATTACGGTAAATCGAATGGTTGCCACCTTCGCGGTCCAACCGACATCCGTGAGCTGTCAAATGTCGAATCAGGTCGCGACGTTTCATGCGACAGGTATATCCACGCTGAGGCTTTCCCAAATCGCATTGCCGGGAGCGTCTTTCCTAGCGTTGGCACGATAGCTTTCCAAAATCAATTCGATTGCTTCCTTAATCATGGTTCGTGCCTCGGTCATATCCTTTCCCTGAGAAACCGCTCCGGGAAGATCAGGCACCGTGGCCATAATCCAACCGTTTTCAACTTCTTGGAAAAGCACTTGATATTCCCGCGTCATTTGAAGAGCCTCAATTGAGAATAACTGACTGCAAACAATTTTAGTCAAGGGACGAGCAATCGTATATCAGTGCCACCTCACCAGAGTCCGCGCAGGAAGCAAATTCCGGTGGCTACTTTTTGATGAAACCGTGTTTGACTAGCAACAGGCCTTCGTCTTGGACTAGTCCGATGTTGGGGGCGAAGGTTTTGGTTTCGGAGTCGTGGTCGAGCGGATTTTCTTCCCAGACTTTCAGGCAATTCGTGAATTCACCAGCGGGGGTTTTCAATGTGGCGCTGACCGATTCGATTCGGGCGCGGTCCATGGCTTTTTCGGGAGCGTTCTCTTGGTAGTAGGCCGCACCGATCAGGCATTCGCCGGGCATCATCATGCCCGCACTCGCTTTATCTTGGCCGTGCAACCAAGCCCCTTCGTGCTCGACGACCTTGCCGTCTTTGTAAATGTCGACTTCTTCGCCAAAGTAAAATACGCTGCTCGTGCTTTTGCAGATCGCAAAAAAGTTACGTGAGACTTCGACCAATTTGCCGTCCACCGTTTCGCGTTCTTCAACCACGCGAGTCTGAATGTCTCCAAGTTCTTTGGTTTCGTCCAGCACGGTGATTTCCAATCGGGCCGCGTGTTTTCCGTCCTTGCCTTCTAGGACCAGTTGATAGCCGGGTTCCAAAACGAAATATCGATTGCGGCCCGTGGTCGAAAATTCGCGGTGTTCGAGATCGAAGAAATGTTGAAAGTTGACACTAGATGCTTCGTCGGCGTCTTCGTCCTCACCTTCCTTGCCCTCGTCTTCATCCTCATTCGCTGCGATGTCGCCTTCGATTTGTCGGCTGAGTTCAGCTCCCTTGGCGTCAAAGACGACATCCAGTTCCTTGCCGTCCAGTTGCAATTCGATTTCATAAGTGGTCTTACCGTTCAAACTGATTTCGCCAATGTCAATCAACTTCCCTTTGCCAGTTGCTTTTTCGATGCCCGCCTTTACTAAGGCCGGAACTTGGTCCAGCGTCACTTTCTTTTCGGATTCCTGGGCACGGAGTGAATCGCATCCAAAACCGATTAACGCAAGCGTTAGGACGAAAGACTTGATCGCTGACTTCATGTGGCACCGAGTTGGGTTAAATATTATTGTTGGGATTGCTTGACGGAATTGAATGAGCAAGTGCATCCTATGAGATTCAGGGTCCGTTGGCGATAAGTGGCGTCGGTATCCATTGCAATTATTCGAGACGAAAATCCACGCGAGAAATTTCGAAAGGTCGAGAGCACGATAAACTTTCTGGGAATAAATTGCAGAATCTTGAACAAACGCCGGGCTGGCCAGGGTCTGACTAATATCTACCCAAACTAATGGTTCGAGGGGGTCAGACCCATTTTTCGGATTTGCGTTTTTTCCATTCGTGTCGAACATTGGCCGAAAAATGCGTCAGACCCCATCTGAGTTCGCTGAGCTTTACGACCGAATTGGCGGACGGCTTTTCGCGTACTTGGCTGCGCGGCTAGGCAATCGGCAGGATGCTGCCGACGTGCTGCAAGAAGTGTTCTTGCGTATCGTTCGGGCCGAGCGGAAAGTTTGGAAGGCGGATGATGTCGATGCGTATGTGTTTCGCATGGCCAGAAACGAAGTCAATCGAATGCTCTCACGCCGCAAGCGGCAGCGTCAAATACAACTTGAGCCAAATGAAATTGCGGGACAAGTTGTTTCGTCGTCTGCCGCATTGGAGGCTTCGGATTTGGCCAAGTTCGCGCTCGAACAGCTTGAACCGGATGATCTTGAGATTGTAGCGCTGAAACTTTATGGCCAAATGACTTTTGCGCAAGTCGCAGAGGTTGTCGGCAGCCCGGCGAGCAGCGTCGCGACCAAATACCAACGCGCGATCGAACGCTTGCGGGATTTCTTTGATCGCCGTACCGAAATCGAAGAGAGGAAAGAACGTGGAACGAAATGAACTTCAGCCGATCGAACGGTTGCTTGTCGCCGGTCGTGCCGATCCGCCGGAGTCGCTGCGCGCGACTTTGCTTTCGACGGTTGAAAATGCTCGATCCCAAGCACAATGGCGGCGGCGTTTTGCCGGAGCGCTGGGCGTTTTGTTGCTAACGTCGATTCTGGCGGCAGGGTCGTTAGGTTACCAAAAATGGCGAATCACGCATTTGATCATGTCGTGCAATGATCAGCTCGGTGATTTCTATCAACGAGAAAGCAACGCCGAACAAGAGATTTCCGAGGCGAAACCAGCGAGGCAATCCCAGCGATGAAGCGAATTTCGAAAAACATTAGGAATGAATGTCGATGATCTTATTTCTCCGAATTCGAACTGTATTGATTGGACTGCCGCTTGTGTTGGCACTGATCGTACTCTGTGGGTGGGGATATGCTTGGTACGAAGGGGAGCGGTTTCACGCGCGAGCTGCCTTGATAAAACGCAATGGCATGCCGACCAATTTGAAAGAACTAAAGCCTGCCGAAGTCGCCGACGAAGCCAACGCGGATTTTTTCATTCGGCAAGCAATGCTCAGCATCCAAGCGATTGAACTTGAGTTTGCGAAAATTCCGGGAGTTTACGAAGGCGAAATGTCGGACGAAATTGCCGCGACGCTAACGGAACTTTTTGCTGCCCACCCAGAGTTGTTCGCAACCATCGAACGTGCGGTAAATTGCGAACACTATGTTCCGAATTTGGATTACGACGCGAAACCACAAGATTTCTCAACGCAGTCCCTTGAACACGTGAACAACTTGCGGAATGCCGCGCGGGTGATGAACATTCGCATGAAGCATCTCGTTCATGTTGGGAATCCCGATGAGGCTGTCGTTATCGGGGTCAATGGCTTAAGGTTGTGCGGGAGGGTGAAACAGCCACGGCTAATGACCGACCTGATCGTAGTGCTTTCTTCGCGCGGAATTCTGATGAGCGCGTTGAACGAAGTTTTACAGACTTCAAACCTATCTCCAGAGAGTCATCGACGAATCGCCGATGAACTTAGCTCGTTCGATCCGCAAAAAGAACTTTACGCCACCCTCGTGCAAGAGAGAGCGTACAGCTTGGCCGCGATTGCCGACCAGGGAATTGCCCTTTGGATTCACGCAAATGCGGTGCTTGACCTCTGGGAACAAGAAATCGACTCTGCGAATCACGAAGAATTTCAGTATCAATTTCACGAAGTGCCTGACGGCTGGCAAACCGTCATGGCGATGCTATTGCAGCCATCACTCCTTTCGGCGCGGCAAACCGTCAACGGTCACGTCGCTACGCAGCGTTGTTTGCAAATCGTCAACGCATGGAAGGGAGCAGGCGCGCCAGCAGACGCGACAATCGAGCAGTTGGTTTCGGATAAAGTTTCCCGGCGCGATCCATACACCGGAACGGACTTGATCGTTCGGGTTCTGCCTGAGGGGCTGCTGGTCTACTCGGTAGGCTTTGATCGACGCGATGACGGTGGCCAAGTGGAAACCGGCAAAGATCGCGGATGGACGTTTCCGAAAAAGGACAAGTAGTTCGGGCGCAGCCGCAGATCTAGAAACGAGCCTAACGATCACCAGGACGAGCCTGGAGGATTCAAGAGTCTTTGGAGCGCGAGTCGAGTTGCGCGGGTATTGAAACCCATTGAGTTGTCTGAACAGATTTAGTACTGCGTACAGCATTTGTTAGTTCGATCGAATCGAAGTCAGGCCAAGCGTTGTCAGCGACGATTTGCACCGCGCGCGATGAGAATTCGATAAGGCTGCGCGATGACGAACGAGGGATAATGGAATAGGCGGGGCGGGAATACAGGTTCACTTGAACGGCCGTGGAAAAGCTCATCGTCGGGGCGACGGTAAACGATGCAACGAGTGGGGCGGAGGCGGTGCGACGCTTGAAAAGTTTGCCGGGGCTCAAAACGAAGTAGCCGAGGCTCTCGTTGGCGTGAACGAGTTCGGCATCCAACGAAGCTTCTTCTTGCAGATAAAATCGAGCGCCGGTGCCGGTGACATGCGTGATGCGCACGTCGAACGGATCGCTATCCAATAAAGTCTGCGCGCCGGCCAATACGACGGGGGATTCAAAATAGTTGTTGGCAAAGGTCACCGGATATTCGCCTCCGTTGACGGCAGTTGGAGTACGAACCGCTTCGTACTTGGTGGCACCGGTCGTTCCGGCAAGCTGCCGGATTGCCAACCAATTAAAGCTGCCCGCGACGAGCGTTCGGCCGACCGCTTCTTCCGTGTAAAGCCGCATGGAAAAGCTGTTGGTGCGCGTGCTGGAAACTCGTGGAATGACCGGCGTAAGACTTGAGCCGGTAACCGGTTGCGCGATAACGATCGGCGTCGTGGAAAAGCTTTGGGCAAAGTTCACGGTTCGCGAGCGGCCCGCTGTGGTGGAACTTGTACCGGCTTCGAGAACGGTTCCGTCGTCCAGCACATGGCGACCGGCTGCGATGGCCAAATAGCTGACTGTTTCAGAAGCATGAATGCGGTCGAGATAATTCCACTCGGCAATCCGAACTTCGAATCCCGTGCTGGTCATATTTCGGATTTGCGTCACAAAAGGCTGAGATTCGAATCCAGAATTTGCCGACGTGAAAACCAGCGGGTTGACGATTGGTCGGCTAAAGGTGACTTGACGCCATTGATGATCGACGGAAACGGATCCCGACTCGCCGATCGTCGTGGCGACTTTCAGATCAAGCTGATACGAGTTCGTCGCGCCGCCAACTCCACTGACTCGGACGTAATACAACTCGCCGCCGACTACTGAAATTGCCAATTGCTCGTTGTTCGTGTTGCCATTGGAGCGGGCGATCTCGACGAGTTGCGAATTGTAAACGACCAATTCGAGATTGCCGCTGGCGTGAGTGAACGCCAGATCGATGTCCGCAGTCGAGTCCGCGCCGGCGATAAATCGAAAGTAATCCCGATCCGTTCCACTATGAATCGACAGATTTGTTTCCAAGCGTTCGCCCAACACGCCAAAGTCGATGGCTTGGGGGAATTCGTTGTTCGGTTCAAATCGATCGAGCTGCGTGTTGAACGCGCCGGTGAACTCAAGGCTCCAGGCTTGCAAAGTTCCCACGTCGACCAAGCCCCAATCGGTGATGGCCAGCGTCCACAGGCCCTCGGCATTCTCGCCATTGAATCGTGAGAACGGATTGTTGACGACGCTGGAATACTGAACATTGAACGAACCAGTTGCGGGAGAGACGGCGTTCGAAAGATTATTGGACGCTTGATCGTCGAGCCGCGTATTGATCAAAGGTGCTTGGCCGCCCAGCAAGCCGCCAGTTGGTTGCGCGACCGAAGTGAAAATCGTCGCGCTGGTTCCTCGCGGCGAAGTCAGCGTCATGTTCAAATCGCCAATCCAAGTATGGCGAAAATCGTTGAAGACCAGATTCAAATCGGTCAGCGTTACATCGGGGCCTTGGATTCTGCTGAAGACGGTCGTGCCCGGCGAACCATTGACGGTTGCGTCGGGAATGGAAATCGGAACATTGGTGCTTGGAACGGTTTGCGTGAAAACGAGACCGGGACCGTCGAAATCGAGCGAGTAGCCGTTAATTGCACCGCTAGCGCCGCGGACTTCGACAAAGTAACTTTGCCCGCCGACCGCATTCCACTCGATGTGCTCATCGTCGTCGGCACTGGTTGAGCTGGCAACTAAAGATTGATTGGAACTGTAAGCGAACATGCTTAAATTGCCGAAGCTGTGATTGAACAGCGAATCGACGCTAAAAACGCCGTTGGACGCCGCATCAAATCGGTAAAAGTCCCGATCTGTGGTCGTGTGAATCGAGAGCCCCACTTCCGTTCGACTCGTGACGACACCCAAACTCGTCGCCGTTGCAAAGGAATTGTTGGATTCGAACCGATCGCCCGTCGCACCTGGCCCGCCGGCAATCGTAACGGGAATGGCGGTGATGTTATTCGTTTCGTTGGATTCAACCAGTTGATTGTCGGGATCGACGACGACTTCAAGAAAATAATTTCCGTCGGCGATTCCGGTGATATCGATCAACTGATCGGGCAAAGTTCGGTTGTAGACGTCGCTCCAGCCAGCGGTGACGCCTTGGACTTGTCCGCAACTTCCATAGCGAGCAGAGCCGGCGCTGGAAACGTACTTGGCCACATCGAGCAGGCAAAAACTAATTTTTCCACCGGAGCGCACGACCGCGCCGACTTGTCCATCGACATTAGCACGCAAGTTGTAAATTGCGTAACCATCGAAATGGATATGCCCGTGGCTGCTGTGATAGGTGAACTGCCCGGCCAAACGATCGGCAAAAGTTCCGTTGTCGTTGAAGATGCGCTGAAAGACTTCTTGGTTCCCGTTGGCCAGGACCGCGCCGCCACGCAGTTCCAAATGGCCGGTCCCTTGGTTGGCAAGTGCAGTCGTGAAGCGGAGCAAACTTCCTTCGACGCGGTAGTCGTGCAAGTAGCCTTTCGATTGACTCGCCCATGCGAACATATCGGGCAACATCGCGGCCAAGAGAGTTCGATCTTCCAAGACGTCTACCGCGAGCGTGCTTCTGGAAATTAACTCGGCTGTTTTTTGTTCGCCGCTGTTCAAAAGCAGCGATTGCACAAGCCGTTTAGGCAATGAAGAGACTCGGGCGAATGAAAATTTTGCCGTTCGTTTTTTTGGATGCGAAGTCATGGTGTGGGTTCTCGAAACCGGAATTGCAAAATGGCGTTCTCCATATTAGTCAATCGCGGCCAAAAGCAAACCCACGAGAGTAGTCTGTGGCAGATGCCCATGGAATGCAGGACCATCAATCGTTTGGTGATTGATCCCACATGACGACGCGATGGATTCACTTCTCGAGATTAGCGCGGATTTTGCGGGAGCGTCGTCGCGGATCGACCGGGCAAAGTCGTTTGGTCGCCGGAGCGCTGTGGCTGCGTTGTGCCGG